>NZ_VSTH01000019.1:0-166915 GCF_008123965.1 Bradyrhizobium hipponense
AAAGCGAAGCGTGCCCACCGTTAAGGTGCCGGTGTGGCGAGATGGTGGGCACGGCGCGATGCGCCTTTGCCCACCTACGCGACCTCAGTCCACGGCCTTGGTCAGGCCAACCCTCATATCTTTGGCGACGTAGACGCAGACGCCGTCGGCAAGCACGCGGCCGTCTGCAAATCCCAGGACCAGCTTGCCGCGCCTCACCTGGCGCATAGCGACCTCATAACGTACGCATCGCGTGTCCGGCGTGATCTCGCCTGTGAACTCCACCTCGCCGACGCCGATGGCGCGGCCCTTGCTCGGCGAGCCCGACCAGCCGAGCCAATAGCCGATCATCTGCCACATGGCGTCCAGCCCCAGAGAGGCCGGCATCACGGCGTCGCCGCGAAAGTGGCAATCGAAGAACCAGTGGCTAGGGACGATGTCCAGTTCGCCAACGATGTGACCCTTGCCGAATTCGCCGCCGTCCAGGCTGATCTCTGTGATGCGGTCCATCATGAGCATGGGCGGTGCCGGCAATTGCGCGTTGTCCGGACCGAAATAGCCGCCTTCGCTCGATCTCAGCAGTTCGTCCTTGGTGTAGGACGGTTGCGGCACATGAAAATCGTGTGGGTTGGCCAAGGCGACAGGACCTCTACATGCTTGTGGTCAGGCGCAGTACGGTGGCGACGCAGATCCAGATGTCGGTCGTCCCCGAGAATGTCAAGAACCGAGGCCAACTTTCAGGAATGGGATGTCGCAGCATATGACGACCTCATCCTGAGGAGCGCGCTCTTGCGCGCGTCTCGAAGGATGGCCGTGGGTGGGAGCGGGGCCTGCATGGTTCGAGACGCCGCTTTGCGGCTCCTCACCATGAGGGTCATGCGCTTGTGCAGGAAACGTCACGCCACCCGGTTGTGCGTCTCGATCGCGTATTCCGGATCGGCTTCGCAGATCACGCGATTGCGGCCGTTGCGCTTGGCGGCGTAGAGGCAGGCATCCGCGCGCTCGATCAGCGCGTCGGTGTCGTCGCCCTGCTTGAGCATGGAGACGCCGACGGAGATGGTGACGCGACCGAGGATCTCGCCGGTCGATTTCTTCTTCAGTTCCTTCGCCATCACCGCGCGGCGGATGTGATCGGCGACCGTGAGGGCTTGGCGTAGCGCGGTGTTGGGCAGCAGAACGGCGAACTCCTCGCCGCCATAACGCGCGGTAACGTCCTGGCCCTTGATGGTTTGCTTCATGGACAGGCCGACCAGGCGCAGCACCTGGTCGCCGGTGAGATGGCCATAGGAATCGTTGAACGACTTGAAGTGATCGATGTCGAACAGCAGCAGAGACAGCGGCTCACCGCTCGCGAGCGCGCTCTGCACGGCCATGCCGATCATGCGATCGAAGTATTTGCGATTGCCCAGGCCCGTGAGCGGATCGGTCAGGCTTTCGGCCCGGATTGCCTCGAGGCTCTGCTGGAGATTGCTGATCTCGCTCTTCGATAGTGTCAGCCGGTCTTCCAGCGCCTTGTTGGTCTCGCGCATCTCGCTGGTCGAGCGCACCAGGCTCTCGACGACCGCCTTGATCTGCTCGCGGCTCTTGGCCGACGACAATTTCTCGGTCGCGCCCGACAAGCTGGCGTCGTAGGAGCCGGTCATGCCGAGCGCGTCGCTCAGCACCCTCATCACGTCGTCGATCTCGCCGATGACGCGCGCGCCCACCTTGTCGATGCGATCGGTGGTCTTGATGTGGGAGAGATAGGTCTCGTAGATCTGCTCGAGATCGGCTTCGGTCAGCTTGCCGCTGCGCGCCAACGTCTCGTTGATGATCTTGTTGAGCGGGGCGTTGTAGCCGGTGGCGTAGACGTACCAGATTTCGTAATTGCGGGGGATTGCGGTTTGCCGGAGCGAGCGGATTTGACCGAGCGACACTTCTGCGAACGCCATCGTGCGTTCGTGTTCATCGAGCACGTTGACCACTGAACATTCCCCACGACGACCGGTGCGCCGCCGATCGCTGCAATGCTTAAATTATGTTCGTAGGCTAACGGACGATCGTGAACGGCCGGTAAACGGCCGCTCGCTGGAGCGTTCAGGCGCCTGCCGGCGAGCGAACCGGCCGCAGCAGGAATGCCGGAAGATGCGAGTGATCGCCAGGCTCCGAATCGGCTTCGCGCTGGCGGCGCGGCTCGGGACGGCCGATTGACGGCACGTGGGATGGAGTGGCTTGTTGGCGCGAGCCGCCGCGCGGCTCGGATGATGGCCGAGCTTCACGGGGCGGTCGTGCCTCGCGCGCGGGCCGCGCTTCGGCCGCAGGCCTTGTGTCGGACGAGGGCCTGGCGTCGACCGAGGGTCTTGCCTCGGTGGGCTGTGGTGCGTCGCCACGCGGCTCGTGGCCGCGACGCGATTTGCCGCGTCCGCCGCGGGAGCGATCGCGTTCCCGCCCACGCGACTCGCGCGGACGCTCGCTCTGTTCGGACGTGCCGGCATGCACCTCGAAGTCGCCTTCGGCGCGCGGAATGCTCTGGCCGATCAGCTTTTCGATCGCCACCATCGATTTCTGGTCGAGCGGCGTCACGAGCGAAATCGCGACACCGGTACGGCCTGCGCGGCCGGTGCGGCCGACGCGGTGAACATAGTCGTCGGGATGGTGGGGGACGTCGAAATTGAAGACGTGGCTGACCGCAGGGATGTCGAGGCCGCGGGCGGCGACGTCGGAGGCCACCAACAGCGGCAGCTCGCCCTTGCGGAACTGTTCGAGCGCCGCCGTGCGGGCCGACTGGTCCATGTCGCCGTGCAGGGCGCCGACGCTGAAGCCGTGCTTCTGGAGCGATTTGTGAACGACGGCGACTTCGCGCTTGCGATTGCAGAAGATGATCGCGTTCTTGAGATCCTTGGCCTCGCGCAGCAGGCGTCGCAGCAATTCGCGCTTCTCATGCGCCTCGCGCCCGGCAGGGACTTGGCACTGCGTGACTGTGACGGCGGTGGTGGCGGGCTTGGAAACTTCCACCTTCTGCGGATTGTGCAGGAAGGTCTCGGTGATGCGCCGGATTTCCGGCGGCATGGTCGCGGTGAAGAACAGAGTCTGCCGCGTGAACGGGACGAGCTTGCAGACGCGCTCGATATCGGGAATGAAGCCCATGTCCAGCATGCGGTCGGCTTCGTCGATGACGAGCAGTTCGACGCCGGTGAGCAGCAGACCGCCGCGCTCGGTATGGTCGAGCAGCCGGCCGGGGGTTGCGATCAGCACGTCGACGCCGCGCGTCAGCTTGGCGTCCTGGTCACCGAACGAAACGCCGCCGATCAGCAGCGCGACGTTGAGCTTCTGGCCGGCGCCGTAGCGGTCGAAGTTCTCCTTGACCTGCGCCGCGAGCTCGCGGGTCGGCTCCAGGATCAGGGTCCGCGGCATGCGCGCCCGGGCTCTGCCCTTTTCGAGAATGGTGAGCATCGGCAGCACGAAGGCTGCAGTTTTGCCGGTGCCGGTCTGGGCGATGCCGAGCACATCCTTGCGCGCAAGGACGTGGGGGATCGCCTGTTCCTGAATGGGGGTTGGGGTGGTGTAACCTGTGGCCGCCACTGCGGCGAGGACTTTTTCGGATAGTCCGAGATGGGTAAAAGACATTGAGCCTCTGGTCGAAACCGCCGTTCGGAATCGAGGGTAATAAGGCTGTCGCGTTCCACCCCAAAACGGCGCGCTCTCAAAGAAGCTGGGGGTGCTGACTCACGCGAACAAAGCGCCAGGCTCAGGAATCGCTCTTCGATCTGAGCCGCGTCGACCCGGAACATAGGCGGGAATCGGCCAAAGTCAATGGAGCAACTGCGGGAAGGCCCTAAAAGCCCTGAGGTTTTTGCCCAAATTGCGGGCTCGGATTGGCTTTTCCGGCTGGCCGGCCGTCCGGCCCGGGGGCGCCGCTAACCCGCTTCCGCAGCCTGGGCCCCGGAAATCACCGGGGGCTATGCCGTAGGCGATGCTCGCGGCCTCACCGAGAGCGGAAAGCGGGCACCGAGCAGGGGCGCCAGGGCGTGGTCGTTGAATGTCTTGGGTTCGAGCTCGCCAATGCGCTTGTCGTGCGATGACAGGCTGCTTACGGGAATCTTCGGGATTCACCGGCCGCCACGGCCGGTTGAACCGCCGCTATGTCTGGACCGACTATGACAACAGCGGCCGAAGCTTGCCAATGGGTTCGAGGGCGCCGGCAAGGAAGCCGTTCTGCAACGGGATTTTTTCGATGACGCGTCGGCTTTTCAGAATACTGGCCGCCCTTGGCCTTGCGGTGGGCCTGACCGGTTTCGCGGCTCCCGCCTATGCCGAAAAGCGCGTCGCTCTGGTCGTCGGCAACAACGACTACAAGAACGTTCCGAAGCTGCTCAAGGCCGTGAACGATGCCCGCACCATGGGCGATACGCTGAAGCAGCTCGGCTTCTCGGTGATGGTCGCGGAGAACCAGACGCGGCAGCAGTTCTCCGAAGCGCTGCTCGCCTTCGACCGGGCAATCGAGCCCGGCGACACTGCCTTCTTCTTCTATGCCGGCCACGGTTTCGAGATCGCCGGACAAAACTATCTGCTGCCGACCGACGTGCCGGCGGCGACGGAAGGCCAGGAAGAGCTGGTGCGCGATGCGTCCGTATTGGCCGACCGTATCGTCGAGCGGCTCCAGAACAAGAAGGCCCGGACCTCGATCCTGGTGTTCGACGCCTGCCGCAACAATCCGTTCGAGCGCAAGGGCACCCGCGCGGTGGCCGGCGGGGGCGGGCTTGCCCCGATGGTGCAGTTGCCCGAAGGCGTGTTCTCGGTGTTCTCGGCAGGTCCGCGCCAGACCGCGCTCGATCGCCTCTCCAATGACGACGCCAATCCCAATTCGGTGTTCACGCGCACCTTCGCCAAGGAGCTGTTGCAGCCCGGTGAGAACCTGGTGCAGGTGGCACAACGCACCCGTCGTCTCGTCAGCGAAATGGCCGACACGGTCAAGCACAGGCAGGTGCCGGTCTATTTCGACCAGATGGTCGATGACGTCTTCCTCAGCGGCATCGCAAAGGACGCTGCGACACGACCGGCCGATCCGCCGCCGCAGAAGGTCGCGGCGCTGCCACCGGTCTCGGTGCCGCGCGTGCCGAAGGAGGAGACCACGAATGCGCCAATCGCGAGCTTCTCGCGCCACAACGGCGGCTGGAGCGTGGTGTTCTCCTTCGCCGACCCAACGCTTGGAATTTCCTGGCGCATGGCGGGCAATGGTGATTTCCGCGAGACCGGCTTCATCGATACGCTCGATCCGCGCACCCGCAAGCGGATGCCGAACCCGTCGATCGAACTGCCGCCCGACGCTGCGGCCGGCACCATCGAGGTTCGCTATGTCGATCAATCCGGCGACATGCAGGGCCCGTTCCCGATCAGGTTCGATCCCGAGGCCGCGCTGGTCCGCGACCAGCGCAAGATTCTCGACATGACCGCGACGAGCTGGCTGTCGTTCCGCGAGTTCAATGGGCTGCTGGTCTACTACACGCACTTGGTATCGTACCGGTGCGCCATCCGCGAGGTGCGCATCGGCATCGACACCGCCGTTCCCAACCAGCTCTTGAAGATGCCGGGCTGCGACATGCGCGACCCCAGTGCCATCAGCGCGGGGATGCCGCTCTACATGAAGCTCGCACCGGCAACGCAGTTCATCTCGGTAGAGCTGACCTATCGCGACGGCAGCGTGTCGGAGATCAAGAGTTTCCGCACCGCGAACCGCAGCAACAATTAGCGTCACCACTGACCGTCATCGCCCGGCTTGACCGGGCGATCCAGTAATCCGAGATGTTCGCGATAGAAACGTTGGGCCGCGGCGTACTGGATGCCCCGCCTGCGCGGGGCATGACGGCGGGCGGATCAAATTGGGCCTGTGCGCCCCGTCGGCTGCAGCTACAATTCTCGCAGAATTGACCTTGCCAGTGAGACCCTGAATATGAGCACAACGCTGGAACGACAGCCTGCGACCTCCCTCGAAGTCCGCTGCTGCATTGTCGGCGGCGGACCTGCCGGCATGATGCTCGGTTATCTCCTGGGGCGCGCCGGCATCGATGTCGTGGTGCTGGAGAAGCATGCGGACTTCTTCCGCGACTTTCGCGGTGACACCGTGCATCCCTCGACCCTTCAGGTCATGGATGAGCTCGGCCTGATCGACGGCTTCCTGAAGCTGCCGCATCAGCGCTTGCAGACGATGGACGGCCTGTTCGGCGGCACGCCGGTGCGGATCGCCGATCTGAGCCGGCTCCGCACGAAGTACCCGTTCATCGCCTTCATGCCGCAATGGGACTTTCTGAATTTCCTGCGCGAGGCCGGCCAGCGCTTCGCTTCGCTGAAGGTGATGATGGACACGGAGGCCGTCGATCTGATCCGCCGCGGCGAGACCATCGCCGGCGTGCGCGCGACGACGCCGGACGGCGCCATCGACATCGAAGCCGATCTCACCATCGCCTGCGACGGCCGGCATTCGATCGTGCGCGAGCGCGCGGGCCTCGAGGTCGAGGAGATCGGTGCGCCGATGGACGTGCTGTGGTTCCGCGCCGGCCGCAACGCGGACGAGACGGAAAACGTGTTCGCCCGTGTCGAGCCCGGCAAGATGATGGTCACCTTCGACCGCGGCGACTACTGGCAGTGCGCCTACGTTATCGCCAAGGGCCAATACGACGCGGTGAAGGCGAGGGGATTGCAGGCGCTGCTCGACGATGTCGTGCGCATGGCGCCGATCCTCAAGAACGGCGTTGCCGACGTGGACAGTTTTGACGACATCAAGCTTCTCACCGTTGCGATCAACCGCCTGACGCGCTGGACGCGGCCGGGCCTGCTCTGCATCGGCGATGCCGCGCATGCGATGTCGCCGGTCGGCGGCGTCGGCGTCAATCTCGCCGTGCAGGATGCGGTCGCGACCGCAAACCTGCTAGCGGACAAGATGCAGCAGGGTTGTCCGTCCGAGACTGAACTCGATGCGGTGCGCCGCCGCCGCGAGTTTCCGGTGAAGATGACACAGCGGATGCAGGTCGTCGTGCAGAACAACATCATCAGCGGCGCCTTGCAGCCGGGCGATCGGCCGCTGAAGGTGCCGCTGATCGTGCGCCTGATCACCGCGCTGCCGTGGCTCCAGGGCATTCCGGCGCGCCTGCTTGCGCTCGGGGTGCGGCCCGAGCACGTGCATTCGAGCGCTGCTCCGGAATCGTAGCGCAAGATTCCGGTAGGGATAACGCTGCGTTAAATCACGCGCGGCGCGTTGCGCCCGTGCAACAGCGCAAACGGATTCGCCGTTCAGCGCGTGCGCGTCTGGCGCATTAACCGTGTTGATTTCAATTTTAGTAAGGGCCGTCTGTGAGCGTGCACCCATCGAGGACAAGGGGTGTACGATGCGTTCCAAGTTGATAGCTGCCTTCGCCTGCACGACCGCTCTGGTTTCGACCGGCGCTGCTTCCGCTGCCGATCTCGGCGCGCGGCCCTACACCAAGGCGCCGGCCTATATCGAGCCGCTGTTCAACTGGACCGGCTTTTATATCGGCGGCCACATCGGCGGCGCCTGGACCAACGAGCAGTTCATCAACAACGGGACCGGCGCGCCGTTCGGCGATCTTGTCCCCGGCCAGGGCTACCGTCAGCGCAAATCGGGCATCATGGGCGGCGCCCAGATCGGCTACAACTGGCAGGCCAACAATTACGTGTTCGGCATGGAAGGCACGATCTCGGGCCTCGACAACAAGGGCACGGTCGTCAACACCGCGTTCGGTGCAGGTGACGACGTGTTCTCGTGGCGCGCCAATGTGCTCGCGACGGTCGTTGGTCGCGCCGGCTTCGCCGTGCAGAACAACCTGTTCTACATCAAGGGCGGCTATGCCGGCGTGAACAACCGTCTGTCGGTCACCGACACCGTCGGAGTGGCCACGGGCTCGGGCGGTCAGACCCACTGGGCCAACGGCTGGACCGTCGGCGCCGGCTGGGAATACGGCATCACCCGCAACTGGATCGTCGGCCTCGAGTACAATTACGCGGCCTTCGGCAGCCAGACCTATCAGCTCGGCGGCACCTCGGGCAATTACACGTTCGATGCCAAGCCGCGCGACATCCAGTGGGCCGTCGTGCGCGCCAGCTACAAGTTCGACGCGCCGGTGATCGGGCGCTACTGAGCACGTCAACGAACGATCGATCATCTAAAAAGAAAATCACCACCACCAATTTAAAGCCCCGGCTTCGTCCGGGGCTTTTTTTGCGTGCGGGACAGCCTCAGGCCATGACCGAGAAGCCGCCGTCGACGGGAATTGCGGTGCCGGTCACGAAGACCGATGCCGGCGAGGCTAGGAACACCGCGATGCCCGCGAAGTCGTCGATATCGCCCCAGCGCCCTGCGGGCGTGCGCGCCAGCACACGCTCATGCAGGCCTGTGACTTGCTGCCGCGCGCCGCGGGTGAGATCGGTGTCGATCCAGCCGGGCAGGATGGCATTGACCTGGATGTTGTCCGGCGCCCAGGCGTTGGCGCAGGCGCGCGTATACTGCACGATGCCGCCCTTGCTCGCCGCATAGGCGGTCGCGAAGCTCGCGCCGAAGATCGACATCATCGAGCCGATGTTGATCACCTTGCCGTTGCCGGACGCCTTCAGCGCGGGATAGGCCGCCTTTGAGCACAGGAAGGCGCTGGTGAGGTTGGTTTCGATCACCTTGTTCCACTCGTCGAGCTCGAGCTCGTGCGGCGGCTTGCGGATGCTCATGCCGGCATTGTTGACGAGGATGTCGATGCGGCCAAGATCCGTGACGACGCGCTCGATCATCGCGGCGACGGCCGTCTTGTCGGTGACATCGGTGGTGACGGCAATCGCCTTCGCGCCGCGCTGCTTGAGATCTGCCACAGCGGCTGCGGATTTCGCTTCGTTGCGCCCGACCACGGCGATGTCGGCGCCGGCGTCGGCGAGGCCGTGGGCCATGCCGAGCCCGATGCCGCCATTGCCTCCCGTGACAATCGCGACCTTGCCGCGGAGATCGAACCGGCTGGATGTCATGTTCTTTATTCCTTGGTTTCTTCTATTGGTTGCTCTGCCAGATCAGCACCAGCCCGAAGCCGGCCATGGCTGCGCCATAGCCCGCCCATTGCAGCTGGTTGACCATGAAGCTCGATCGCGGCCACGCAACGGTGCCCGTGCCCTGTCCGATCCAGAGCAGCCCGACGGCGAGAGCAAACAAGCCTGCGATCAGCAAAAATCTGCGCATGCATTCCTCCCCGTTGGTCCGCTTCTGTCGTGGCGCGCGGCGTCAAGCGCCACAGCCGCGAAAGCTTGGGGCCAGACTAGCCGGCTTCAGCTCGGATACAATGGCTACGGATGCAGGGCGGCGCATGTCCGTGCGCAGGGCCGTGCTGGGCATCGTGGCCGGGGTGCGGCGATCCCTCATTCCGATTGTCAGTAATCGAAGGGCAGCGCCGCAAGCGTATTCAGAGCGACAAGACGAGCGTCAGCCGTTGAGGGCCCCACAACGAAAAAGCCCCGGACGATGCCGGGGCTTTGACGTTTGATCGTGAGACTGGATCAGTACTTCGCGACGACCGGGCCGGTCCAGTTGAAGCGATACACCAGCGAGGTCGAGATCGTCTGGTTCCAGCTGTTGGCACGGATGCTGTTGCCGACCGGAACGTTGCCGACGTCGAACAGTTCGTCCTGTGTTTTGGCATTGTAGAAGGCCGAACGGTATTCGGTCTTCATGAACCAGCCGGGCGACTGGATGCCGAAGATGTTCAGGCTGTTCTCGACGCCGCCGCCGACGAACCAGCCGTTGCGGTTGTAGCTGTTGAGGTGGACACCGACCGGGACGCCAGCGAGGTCAGTGAAGTTGGTCTGGCCGAAGTGGGCGCCGGAGTAACCGCCGTTGACGTAGGAGAGAACGTTCGGAGCGACCAGCCAGCCGAGGCGCACGCCCGCGGCCCAGGAGGTTTCCAGCTTCTGGCTTCCGGTGATCTGAAAGATCGGATCTTGGATGGTGGCGCGGATGCTGCCGAACTGACCGTCAGCGAATACACCGGCGACCCAGGTGCCGCTGAACTGCCAATCGTAACCGGCGCCGACCGTGCCGAACCAGCCCGAACCACCCTGGCGCTGCGTGATCGTCAACGGCGTGCCGGTGGCCGTATCCACAACGCTCTGGTCAGCATTCGAGAGGCCGCCGCCGCCACCGCCGAAGACGTAGAAGCCGGTCCAGTTCGCGACGGGCGCCGGCATCGGGGCCTTCACGTAGGGGCGGGCCCCAAGGTCGGCCGCCGAGGCCGAACCGGTCACTGCCGCAATCGCGGTCAGAGCGAGCAAAATCTTCTTCATGTTAAAATCCCCAACCCTTGGTCTGTCCGGCAGGCGCGAGCGCACTGAAGTTCGTTTCGTCTGATGCCCTGACTATAGACGTTTCCCGCCGGAATGCTGTTGCCCGGCAGGCACAGTCGCTGGAAAACGCCTGCCGAAAGGGATTCGCGCCGCCGTCGCCAGAGTCGAGAAAACCAACATGATTTCAGCATGTTGCGTGGAGCGCTTGGTTTCAATCTCCGGTAGCTTCTCGTCAGGAAGACGGCATTGTTCGAAATGGAGGCAATCCTGCCTCGGCTTTGGCGCCCGTGAGTCGTTGGCCGAATCGCTCGTTACGCGCGATCTGCCCGGAAGGACAGCCGGTCGATTGCCCGGCGTAAATCGTCAGGAAAAGGCGGCATCGCAGCCGCAAACGAAAAAGCCCCGGACTTGAGCCGGGGCTTTTGAAGGATGATCGCAGCCTCAGACGTCGAGCAGCTCATCGCTCGCAAACTCGGCCTTGTCCGAAATGAACGCGAAGCGCGCTTCAGCCCTGGTGCCCATCAGGCGCTCCACCGAATCCGCCGTGGTGTCGCGGTCGTCGGCGAGCAGCACCACCTTCAGCATGGTCCGCTTGGCCGGATCCATGGTGGTCTCTTTGAGCTGCGCCGGCATCATCTCGCCGAGGCCTTTGAAGCGGTTCACCTCGACCTTGGCGTTGGCGTTGAACGCGCTCTTGATCAGCGCCTCCTTGTGCGCGTCGTCGCGGGCGTAGACCGATTTGGTTCCGCTGGTCAGCTTGTAGAGCGGCGGCACCGCCAGGAAGAGGTGGCCCTCGTCGATCAGCCGCGGCATCTGCCGGTAGAAGAAAGTGATGAGGAGCGAAGCGATGTGGGCGCCGTCGACGTCGGCGTCGGTCATGATGATGATGCGCTGATAGCGCAGATCCTCTTCGCGATAGTGCGCGAGCGTGCCGCAGCCGATCGCCTGCACGAGATCCGAGAGCTGGGCGTTCGCCGTCAGCTTGTCCTTGCCGGCAGAGGCGACGTTGAGGATCTTGCCGCGCAGCGGCAACACGGCCTGGGTCTTGCGGTCGCGCGCCTGCTTGGCGCTGCCGCCTGCCGAGTCGCCCTCGACGATGAAGAGCTCGGAGCCTTCGGTGCCGGCATCGGTGCAGTCGGCGAGCTTGCCTGGCAGGCGCAGCTTCTTGCCGGCGGTCTTGCGCGCGGTCTCCTTTTCCTGGCGGCGACGCAGCCGCTCCTCGGCGCGGTCGATCACGAAGTCGAGCAGCCTGTTGGCCTGGTTCGGGTTGCCCGAGAGCCAGTGGTCGAACGGATCCTTGATTGCCTGTTCGACGATGCGCTGGGCCTCGGCAGTGGCGAGACGATCCTTGGTCTGGCCCTGGAATTCCGGCTCGCGCACGAACACCGAGAGCATCACGGCCGCGCCAACCATCACGTCCTCCGACGTGATGGACGCCGCGCGCTTGCCTTGGCCGGCGCGCTCGGCATGATCCTTCAGGCCGCGCAGCAGCGCGCTGCGCAGGCCCGATTCATGCGTGCCGCCGTCGGGCGTCGGCACCGTGTTGGTGTAGGACGAGAGAAAGCCATCGGCATCCGCGGTCCAGGCAACCGCCCATTCGCAGGCGCCGTGCGCGCCGTTGCGCCCCGACTTGCCGGAGAAGATGTCGGGGTGCACCAGCGTGTCAGCGTGGATCGCCGCGCCGAGATAATCCTTGAGGCCGCCGGGGAAGTGGAACGTTGCCTCCGGCGGCACGTCGTCGATGCCCTTTAAGAGTTCGGGCGCGCAATTCCAGCGGATCTCGACGCCGCCAAACAGGTAGGCCTTGGACCGTGTCATCTTGAACAGGCGCTGCGGCTTGAACGCGGCCTTGGCGCCGAAGATGTCGGTGTCCGGCTTGAAGCGCACGCGCGTGCCGCGGCGGTTGTTGATCTTGCCGAGATCCTCGAGCTTGCCCTTGGGATGGCCGCGCTCGAAATTCATGCGGTAGAGTTTCTGGCCGCGCGCGACCTCGACCTCGAGGCGCGAGGAGAGGGCGTTGACCACGGAGATGCCCACGCCGTGCAGGCCGCCCGAGGTCTCGTAGACCTTCGAATCGAACTTGCCGCCCGAATGCAGCGTGCACATGATGACTTCGAGCGCCGACTTCTTCGGAAATTTTGGATGCGGATCGACGGGGATGCCGCGGCCGTTGTCGGTGACAGTCAGAAAACCGTCGGCGCTTAAGTCGACCTCAATGAAGGTCGCGTGCCCGGCGAGCGCCTCGTCCATCGAGTTGTCGATGACTTCCGCAAAGAGGTGATGCAACGCCTTTTCGTCGGTGCCGCCGATATACATGCCAGGCCGGCGCCGGACCGGTTCCAAGCCCTCCAGCACCTCGATGTCGGCCGCGGTGTAGTCGGCTTCGGCGCCGCCAGCGCGCGTGGCCGCCTTGGGCGCGCGGGGTTTCGGCTCGTTGCCGCCGAACAGGTCGTCTTTTGCTTTGGTTTTCAACTGCTTGGACATGTATCTTGATGCGTTTTGAGGGGCGCGCAGGCGCCGAATCGGCTGGCGTGACTATGCCACTTCTGGCTTGAAAAGGTCACCACAGGACGGCCCGGCTGGTGTGGGTGGAAGCCGATACCGGCAATTTTACGCCGCAGGCCCTCCAGTTCCCGGCAATTTGACGTCCAGGTCCAGGCTCACCCGGTCTTTGTGACTTGATGTCACACAAGTCCTTGGCTTACCAGTCATTTTGATTATCTGGGTCCTGTCGGGGTTGGGAAGGCTATTCTGGAATGGAGCAGTATGCGCACGCGCTGGCCGACTTCGTGCGCGCTCACCAGGCCTGGGCAGCTCCGATCGTGTTCGTGCTCGCCTTCGGGGAGTCGCTGGCCTTCATCTCGCTGCTGATCCCGGCCTGGGGTGCGCTGGTGGCGATTGGCGCCCTGATCGGAGCCAGCGGCATCAGCTTCTATCCGGTCTGGATTGCCGGCGGCATCGGCGCAGCGCTCGGTGACTGGGTCTCCTATTGGTTCGGTTACCGCTACAAGGAGAATGTCGCGCAGATGTGGCCGCTGTCGCGCTATCCGGAACTTCTCCCCAAGGGCGAGGCCTTCGTGCGAAGCTGGGGTGTGCCCAGTATCTTTATCGGCCGCTTCTTCGGGCCCTTGCGCGCCTCGGTGCCGCTTGCCGCAGGCATCTTCGAGATGCCCTATTGGAGTTTTCAAGCGGCGAATTTCGTCTCGGCCCTGGTCTGGTCGGCCGCGCTCTTGCTGTTCGGCGACGTGATCGCCAAGGTCATGGAATGGATCTGGCGCATGGTGTGAGGCCTGAACCTTGACGGGAACCGCGCTTGGCCTTATAGCCGCGCGTCATGATCAACGCCGCGACCATCCTGTTCGCCCGTCGCCGCCGCCGCAGCTTAGCGGTTTGGGCGGTCGATCGCGTTTGAGATCATCGTCTTTGCCGCTGGATCTGATCCGCGGCATTCTCTCTCTCCTGTCAGCGCGATCTGATCCGGCGGCCCCCCAGGGAGGCCCAGCAGGAGACCACGATGTACACACCACCTTTTTTCAAGCAGGACCGCGCCGCGAGCCTGAAATTCGCCAATGAGCGCGGGTTCGGCACCATGTGCGCCTTCGACGGCCACAAGCCGGTCGCCTCGCTGTTGCCGTTCTACCTGACCTATGCCGCCGACGGCACGCCGCAGGCCGCCTTTCATCTCGCCCGTCACAATCCGCTGCTAAAGCTTGCGGACGGCGCGACCGCCTGGCTGCTCGCGGTCAACGGCCCGGATGCCTATGTATCGCCGGACTGGTACGTCTCGCCGGATCAGGTGCCGACCTGGCTCTACCAGTCGGTTCACCTGGGCGGACCGGTGCGGCCTCTGTCGGACGAGGAGCTTTCGGTGCAGGTCGAGGTGCTCAGCGACAAGTTCGAGACCTGGCTGCTGCCCAAGAAGCCGTGGACGTCGGCAAAGATGACGGCGGGCCGGCTCGAGGCGATGAAGAAGGCGATCGTGGGTCTGGTCATGACGGTTGAAGAGGTCGAAGGCAGCTTCAAGCTCAACCAGCATAAATCCGATGCCGACTATACGGCGATCGCCAATGCGCTCGGTGCGCAAGCCCATGCCGACGCCAGGGAGATCGCGCAACTGATGCAGGACGTGAGGCCGGAAGCCTTCGCGGACGAAAGCAACAAGCTCGAAAGGAGCGTGCCATGAGCATCGCTGATACCAAGCAAGCACCGACCAGCGGCGCTAAAACGAAGCCCGCTACCGTCTTCGTCGACGGCGGCTCCGGCACCACCGGGCTCGGCATCAACGAGCGGCTCAAGCTCCAGGGTGACGTCGCGGTGAAGACGATTGCCGACGACAAGCGCAAGGACCCCGCGGCCAAGAAGGCGCTGATGGAGGAGGTGGATCTCGTCATCCTCTGCCTCCCGGATGACGCTGCCAAGGAAACGGTCGCGCTCATCGACAGCATGGGGCCGTCGGGCCCGAAGGTGCTGGACGCCTCGACCGCGTACCGGATCGCGCCGGATTGGGCCTACGGCTTTCCGGAGTTGACGCCGGACCAGGCCGGCAAGATCAAGGCCGCGAAAAAGGTCTCCAATCCCGGCTGCTATCCGACCGGCGCGATCGCGCTGCTGCGGCCGATCGTCGATGCCGGCCTGCTGCCGCAGGACTATCCCGTCACCGTCAATGCGGTGAGCGGCTATTCCGGCGGCGGCAAGTCGATGATCGCGAGCTTTGAAGACGGCAGCGCGCCGTCCTTCGAGCTCTACGGCCTCGGCTTCGAGCACAAGCATCTGCCGGAGATGCAGCTCTATTCCAACCTGACGCGGCGGCCGATCTTCATTCCCTCCGTCGGCAACTACCGGCAGGGCATGCTGGTCTCTGTGCCGCTCCAGCTCGACACGCTGCCCGGCAAGCCCAGCGGCGCTGATCTGCAGGCCGCACTGGCCAAGCGCTATGCCGGCTCAAGATACGTTTCGGTGATGCCGCTTCAAAACGAAGCGATCAAGGGCGGCAAGCTCGAGCCGGAGGCGCTGAACGAGACCAATCAGCTCGAGCTCTACGTCTTCGCCAGCGACAAATATCACCAGGCGGTGCTGGTCGCCCGGCTCGACAATCTCGGCAAGGGTGCTTCCGGTGCGGCCGTCCAGAACATGAAGCTGATGCTGGGATTGCCGGAGGAGTAGAACTCTGTGCCCCGGACGCAGCGCAGCGCGTCTTCAGCGGTGCGCTGCAGAGCCGGGGCACGAGAGCGAACCACGTCGAACATCGCCAATTGGAGCATGATCCGGAAAAATGCGAAGCGGTCTTCCGAAAAGATCTTACTCAAACGACACCTAAAGCGCGATCACGATTCATCCCCATCTCGTCGCGCTTTAGGCGACGATCCATTCCAGCAGCGCATTCTGCGCGTGGAGAAGGTAAGCCTTCGCGACCGTGCTTTGGCAGGCAGGGTGGCTCATTGCATCGGCCGTGACTTCCTGACCCCGGGTCACCGGCGGGCAGGGGAGGAAAATTGCGTCAGGGCGGCATTTGTCGAGGAGCGACACCGATATCCGGTATGTCGCGAGTTGATCGTCGTGCGCACCGTCGGGCCAGCAGTCTGTGATGATCACGTCGGCATCGAACAACGCGTCCAGATCGGCGCTGGCGGTGAACCTCGGACTTGCGATGTCCTCGACATGCCAATCCGCCGGATAGACTTGCGTCACATGGATCGGCAGCGAAATGGAGGCTTCGACCCAGGATCGCAAGATATTGGCGTCCGGAGCAACGCCGACGACCTTCAGGCCCTCGAGCGTTCCGCGCCTGCTTCCGAGATAAGCGAGATCGCCGAGCGTTTCGCAGGGATGATTTGATCGCGTCCTGGCGTTGACGACGGGCGCTCTGGCGCTCGATGCGAGCCCGCGCAAGGTCGATAATTCCTGGGTGCGCACCACCAGGATGTCGAACCAGTTGTCGAGATATCCTGCCAGATCCGCCGTCGTTTCATGGACGTTGAACCTGATCGGCAGTTGTACGCTGATGCCGCCCATCGCCTGGACGCCAAGATCAAAGACGGACGTATTCCTCCATCCACCGTCATCAACGACGATGCCGACGCGCTTGCCGGCCAGGCTCTGGGGCATGTCACGATCGTTCCATGCCCCTGCCAGGACCTGCGCACGGCCGACGATCGACAGGATGGTGTCCGATTGCAGGTCGTGGAATTCGAGAAAATCCCTGTCGGACTCGCTACGCATCCAGGTCCCGGTGTTTGATCGGCAAGCGTGCCCGGACGAAACGCTGCCGCGGGCGTCCCGAAGGACGCCGGCGGCCGTTGGGGATTTGCCGCGTCGCTCAGTATTTGGCGACGACCGGGCCGCCAAACCTGTAGTTGATGCGGGCCGTGATCAGATCGACGTCCTGACCGATGCGGTCGGTGCGCGAGAACGTGCCGACAGGCGCCAGCGCGCCGTTGGACGTGAGGGTGACATCGCGGTTCCCCATGAACAGATGGTCGTATTCGAGGCCGACCGACCAGTTCGGGGCAAAACCGTATTCGAAGCCGACACCGACCGTGCCGCCCCATCGGGTCTCGTCGGCACCATCGAACTCAGCCCCGGCCAGACCGCCCGTACCGATGCCGCGGTAACGATCGCGGGTGACGGCGCCGCCGCCCTTCACGTAAAGCAGCGCATTGTTCCAGGCGTAGCCGACCTGGCCGGTGAAGAGGCCGAAGGCATCGACGCGGGTGCGGTTCGCGACCCCCAACACGGTGCTGGCATTCTGGCCGGAGAGATCGGCCCAGTCGCCCTGGGCCTCGAGGCCGAACACGAAGGCGCTCGTCTGCCAGCGATAACCGATCTGGCCGCCGGCGACGGCGCCCGTCGCGTCGTGGCAGCCTTCGGCAACGCCGGGGGCGAACCCGACGGTCTGGTCCCAGCACTTGCGCGATGAACCGTAGCCGCCGTTGGCGCCAATGTAGAAGCCGCTCCAATCATAGAGGGCGGCGATCATCGGCGGTGCCTTGGTATATGGGCGGGCGGCCAGATCGGCTGCGTTGGCCTGGGTCGCGACGGTTGCGAACGAGATCGCGCCGAGCGCGGAAGCAATCTTCCAATTCATGTCTGCACCGAATCAATCAATTGCGATGCCCAAAATATACCTGTGGATGGGTGACAATTTGTAGATGCAAGCGGCCGCAATGGTGGTTTTTTCGGCACTGTTATCTTCCGGCAACACCGCCGGCATCCGCAGCCGCAACGAAAAGGGCGGTCTTCCGTGCCCCGGGCGCAGCGCAGCACTTGTGAGCGATGCGCTCGAGAGCCGGAGCCCATGCCTCCGGCATCTGTAGCCTCGGATCCCGGCTCAGCGGCGCATCACGATCGGGCTGCGTCTTGTCAGGGACACGGGATCAAACCAGCTTGAAAATCGCTAGCGCCAGCACGGCTTGCGCCAGGAAGCCGACGGTGAAGGCCAGGGTGCGGAAAACCGGGATCCCCAGCGTATAGACGATCAGATGCGCGAGGCGTGACCAGAAGTAGACCGCGCAGGCGAGCACAGTCCATTTCGAAGAGTAGTCGATCGCATTCAAGATCAGCACCAGCGGCGCGAACAGCACGAGGTTCTCGACCGCGTTGTCATGCGCGAACATCAGGCGATTCGCCCAGTCCGATTGCGGCTTGTCGCCGCGCGAGGGATTGGCCAGCGCGCCACTGAGACCTCGGACCTGGCAGCGGTTGATGGTGTAGGGAATCCAGAGGATTCCGGTCAGGATCACCGTCAAGGTCAGCCAGAACAATTCACGCGTCATAACCCGGTCCCCTCGTTTAATCGCCGTCGCAAGAGTGGAGCTTATACGAAGCTGCGGAAGATTCCGCTATGCGCGAACCCTGACATAGCTGCCGGGGGCGTCCTCGATCGGGGGCAGCGCCTCGCTGCCGACGCTGCGTGCCGGGACTTCCTCCGGATCGATTCCGCCCAGCCATTCGCGCCAGTCCGGCCACCATGATCCCTTGTGCTCGACGGCGCCCTTCATCCACTCGGCGACGGTGACGTCCTTGACGTTGTCGTTGGTCCAGTACTGGTATTTGTTCGATGCGGGCGGATTGACCACGCCGGCGATGTGGCCCGAGCCGGACAGCACATATTTCACCGGACCGCCGAAGAACTGCGAGCCATAAAGCACCGACTCGGCCGGCGCGATGTGGTCTTCGCGGGTGGCGAGGTTGTAGACGGGCACCATGACTTTGGACAGATCGAGCAGGGTGTTGTCGAGCACCATCGAGCCGGTGGATAGCCGGTTCTCCAGATAGCAGTTGCGCAAGTAATAGGAATGGTTCGCCGCGGTCATGCGCGTTGCGTCCGAATTCCAGTGCAGCAGGTCGAATGCGCTCGGCTGCTGGCCCTTGAGGTAATTGCTGACGACGTAGGACCAGATCAGGTCGTTGGAGCGCAGCATGTTGAAGGCCATCGCCATCTTGGAGCCTTCGAGCACGCCGGCCGCCTTCATGTCCTGCTCGAGGGCTGCGATCTGATCCTCGTCGACGAAGACGAGGAGGTCGCCGGCGTGGGTGAAGTCCACTTGTGCGGCAAAGAACGTCGCAGAGCTGACGCGCTGGCGGCGCTTCTCGGCGAGCCAGGCTAGCGTGGTCGCGAGCATCGTGCCGCCGACGCAATAGCCGGCGGTGTGCACCTTCAGTTCGCCGGTGACCTTCTCGATCACGTCCATCGCTGTGAGCACGCCTTCCTTCATGTAGTCTTCCCAGCTTTTGCTGCCGAGCCCCTTGTCGGGATTGACCCATGAGATCATGAACACGGTGATGCCCTGGTCGACGCACCACTTGATGTAGGATTTCTCCGGCTTGAGATCGAGGATGTAGAATTTGTTGATCCAGGGCGGCACGATCAGCAGCGGCGTGCGCAGCACCTTCTCCGTCGTCGGCGCATACTGGATCAGCTGCATCATCTCGTTCTGGTAGATCACCTTGCCTGGCGTCGTCGCCATGTTGACGCCGACGACGAGGTTGTCCGGATTGGACTGGCGGATCTTCAGCATGCCCTTGCCGGCAGCGATGTCCTCGGCAAGCATCTTCAGGCCGCGCGCGAGATTGTCGCCGGACGTTGCAACCGTCTCGCGCAGCACTTCCGGATTGGTCATAACGAAATTCGACGGTGACAGCGCGTTGGTGACCTGCTGGATGTAGAACTCCGCCTTGCGTCGGGTCTTCGGATCGAGCCCCTCGGCGTCGCGGACCAGCTCCTGCGCCCATTTGGTCGTGAGCAGATAGAGCTGCATCACGAAATCGAAGAACTGGTTCGACTTCCATTCCGGATCGGCGAAGCGCTTGTCGCGCGGCGAGGGCGCGATCGCGGGCGGAGCGTCCTCGCCGGCCATGCGCCGCGCCGCCGAGCCCCAGAGGTCGAGATAGTCCTTGGCGAGCTTGGTCTGGAGATCGGACGAGCGCGTACTGTCCGACAGCCAGTATTCGGCGACCGACGTGAAGGTCTTGATGACCTCGGTGAGCTCGGCCGGCGGGCGATCCTGCACCTCGCCGCTCTCGCGCGGCTTCAGGTACGCGGCGAGCGCCTTGCCTCCGCTCTCCATCGCCCGCGCGACATTCATCGCGAAGGCTTCCGCATTGAACTTCGTCTCTGACTTGGGCGTGTCGGTGGTGGCGATACTCATGGGCAGAACAGTAACGATTCATTCCGTATTCGTCACCGCGAAGCTCGCACGTTTGGCGTTAAACACTCTCGAAGATGTGCTGCACTGCGACAAATTTTCTTGGTTCCGTCACAATCAAGCCGCACCGACCGGGTTGATGGACGCCGGATGGTTTTCTCGCTCGCACCATTTTTGGGCACAATGGTTTGAGCTTGGACGGGTTGTCGGGTTAAGGTCCGGCAGCCTTGCGTTGGGACGAGGTGGGGATTTCCCAAGTGTTGGCGTTGAAGGACCTGCAAAAGACGCGGCTTGCCTGCTGCGCACTGCTGATCGCGGCGGCGGCGCTGGGCGGTTGTTCGAGTCAGCTTGCCGACCTTGCGCCTGCGGATGCGCAGGCGCACCCCAGGGAGCCCGGCTCCTATTTGCCGGTGCACGATCTGCCGCCGGACCGTGATCAAGCAGTCATCCCGCCGGATCAGCGCGCCAAGATCGAAGCCGAGCTTGCCGCGGCGCGCGACCGCCAGGCCACTGCCGCCAAGGACGCCAAGTAACCGAAGGCGCCAGGTAAAGACGCCAGTTGGGGCGCGGCAAGGTAATCGCTGGCGCCCCCGCCACACCGTGCTAAAAAGACCTGAGTTCAGCCGAGAGTTGGGGCGAAGGAGTTCAGCCCTTGTCGCCGAAAATGGCTCTAGGCTTTTGATGTAGAGGTGTTTTCGCCCAGGAGCCGGGTGCCTTTCAAAGGGCCGTCACGGCCCTTTGATTCTGTCCTGACCGGTTGCCCGGAGCCCAGAGAGCCATGGAAGAATTTTACCGCATCCGCCGCCTTCCGCCTTACGTGTTCGAGCAGGTCAACCGGGCCAAGGCCGCCGCACGGAATGCCGGCGCCGACATCATCGATCTCGGCATGGGCAATCCGGACCTGCCGGCGCCGGCGCACGTGCTGGAGAAGCTCAAGGAGACCCTCGGCAAGCCGCGCACCGACCGCTACTCGGCCTCCCGCGGCATCCCCGGACTGCGCCGGGCCCAGGCCGGCTATTATGCCCGCCGCTTCGGCGTGAAGCTCAACCCGGACACCCAGGTGGTGGCGACGCTCGGCTCCAAGGAGGGCTTTGCCAACGTGGCGCAGGCGATCACCGCGCCAGGCGACGTCATCCTCTGTCCGAACCCGAGCTACCCGATTCACGCCTTCGGCTTTTTGATGGCGGGCGGCGTGATCCGCTCGGTCCCGTCGGAGCCGACGCCGCAGTTCTTCGAGGCGGTGGAGCGGGCGATCGTGCATTCGATCCCGAAGCCGCTGGCGCTGGTGGTGTGCTACCCCTCGAACCCGACCGCCTATGTCGCGAGCCTCGACTTCTACAAGGACCTCGTGGCGTTCGCGAAGAAGCACGAGATCCTGATCCTGTCCGATCTCGCTTACGCCGAAGTCTATTTCGACGAGAACAACCCGCCGCCCTCGTTGCTCCAGGTGCCGGGCGCGATCGACGTCGCCGTCGAGTTCACCTCAATGTCGAAGACCTATTCGATGGCCGGCTGGCGCATGGGCTTTGCGGTCGGCAACGAGCGCGTCATTGCAGCCCTCGGGCGCGTCAAATCCTATCTGGACTACGGCGCCTTCACGCCGATCCAGGTCGCGGCGACCGCCGCGCTGAACGGCCCTGACGATTGCATCAAGGAGATGCGCGATACCTACCGCAAGCGCCGCGACGCGCTGGTGGAGTCGTTCGGTCGCGCCGGCTGGGAGATTCCGCCGCCGGAGGCCTCGATGTTCGCCTGGGCGCCGTTGCCGGAAGCCTTCCGCAGCGTCGGCAGCATGCAGTTTGCGACCCTGATGGTGGAGAAATCCGGCGTCGTGGTCTCGCCCGGCGTCGGCTTCGGCGAACATGGCGAAGGATATGTCCGCATCGCCATGGTGGAAAACGAGCAACGGATCAGGCAGGCCGCGCGCGGCGTTCGCCGCTTCCTTGAAAGCGGCATCGAAACGTTGCACAACGTCGTTCCGCTCGCCAACCGGCGTTAATTCTCTTCGACAGGTTTTCTAAAAGCATCATGGTCGCACCCCTGAAAGTGGGCATAGCGGGGCTCGGCACCGTGGGCGCCGAAGTTGTCCGTTTGATCGAAACGCAAGCCCGCGTGCTCGCAGGCCGCAGCGGACGCGGCATTCGTGTCGTCGCCGTCACCGCGCGCTCGAAGGCAAAGAAGCGTAGCCTCGATCTGCGCGATGTCGAATGGGCCAGGGATCCGATGGCGCTGGCCACGCATCCCGGCATCGACTGTTTCGTCGAACTGATCGGCGGTGCCGGCGATCCTGCGCTCTCCGCGGTCGAAGCCGCGCTCAACGCCGGCAAATCCGTCGTCACCGCCAACAAGGCGCTGCTCGCCAAGCACGGCCTCAAACTGGCAAAGGCCGCTGAAAAGCACGGCGGGGCGCTGAATTTCGAGGCAGCGGTCGGCGCCGCAATCCCCGTCATCAAAACGTTACGCGAGGGTCTTGCGGGAACCGGCATCAACCGCGTCTACGGCATCCTCAACGGCACCTGCAATTACATCCTGACGCGGATGGAGCAGGAAGGCTTATCCTTTGGCGAATGTCTGAAGGATGCGCAGCGGCTCGGCTATGCCGAGGCCGATCCGTCCTTCGACGTCGACGGTCACGACACCGCACAAAAGCTCGCCATTCTCGCCAGCCTCGCCTTCGGCACGAAAGTTGCTCAAAGCGCGGTGTATGTCGAAGGTATCTCCTCCATTGCGCCGGAAGACTTACGCGCCGCCGCTGATCTCGGTTACCGCGTCAAGCTGCTCGGCGTCGCCGTGCGCACCGCCATGGGCATCGAGCAGCGCGTGCATCCGACCATGGTTCCAAAATCCTCCTCGATCGCGCAGGTGATGGGTGTCACCAATGCGGTCACGATCGATGGCGAGGGCATTCCGCCGATCACGCTGGTCGGCCCGGGTGCCGGGGGAGCTGCCACCGCATCCGCGGTCGTTGCCGACATCGCCGACGTCGCGCGCGGTATCCGCGCCAATCCGTTCGGCCGGCCGATCTTGCATCTGCGCGACACCAAGAAGGCGCCGATGGAGCGGCACGAGGGCGGCTACTACATCCGCCTGTTGGCGCGCGATTTCCCGGGCACCGCGGCCGCGATCGCGACCCGGCTCGCGGAGCAGAAGATTTCGATCGAGTCGATCGTGCAGCGGCATCCCAATGGCGGCGCTGCGCCGGCAAATGGCAAGGCGGTGCCTGTGCCCGTCATCCTGATCACCTACGCAACGCATGAGGACGCCGTGCGCCGCGCACTCGCGGCCGTGCAGCGCGACAAGGTGATCAGCGGACGGCCGCAGGTCATAAGGATCGAGAAGAACTGACACGGTTCGAACGAACTGTGGGTGTTATGAGTTGATGCGGGCGGAGATTTCCGTCCAAACCTGTTTCGAAGGAGTGAGCCGATGTCGACCCATATTTCAGTCCCGCCGCACGCGTTGCTCGAGCGCATTCTCACGCTGGAGATCGTGCGGGTGACGGAGCGGGCGGCGGTGTCTTCGGCGCGGTTGCGCGGGCACGGCAATGAGAAGGCGGCCGACCAGGCCGCCGTGGACGCGATGCGGCGCGAGCTCAACAAGCTGCCGATCGAAGGCACCATCGTGATCGGCGAGGGCGAACGCGATGAGGCGCCGATGCTTTTCATCGGCGAGAAGGTGGGCATGAACGCCGGCCCGCAGGTCGACATCGCGGTCGACCCGCTCGAAGGCACCACGCTGTGCGCCAAGAACATGCCGGGCTCGATCGCCACCATGGCGATGGCCGACGGCGGCACGCTGCTGCACGCCCCTGACGTCTACATGCAGAAGCTCGCGATCGGTCCCGGCTACGCCAAGGGCGTCGTCGAGCTCGACGCCACGCCGGCCGAAAACGTCCGCCGTCTCGCCAAGGCCAAGGGCGTGCCGGCGGAGGGGATCACCGTGCTCGTGCTCGACCGTCCGCGCCACGCCAGCATCATCGAGAGCGTGCGCTCGACGGGCGCGGCCGTGCGCCTCATCACTGACGGCGACGTTGCCGGCGTGATCCACTGCGCCGACCCCGACAACACCGGCGTCGACATGTATCTCGGCACCGGCGGCGCGCCGGAAGGCGTGCTCGCCGCCGTGGCGCTGCGCTGCATCGGCGGCCAGATGCAGTGCCGCCTGATCCTGGATTCCGACGAGAAGCGCGAGCGCGCCGCCGAGATGGGCGTCAACGATCCCAAGATGATCTACGGCATCGAGGACATGGCCAGGGGCGACTGCCTGTTCGCCGCCACCGGCGTCACCACGGGCTCGCTGCTCTCGGGCGTGAAATTCCGCAAGGACGGCGTGATCGAGACCGAGACGGTGGTGATGCGCTCGGTCACCGGCACGGTGCGCTACATCAAGGCCGAGCACCGCGAGCTGGCGAAGTTCCACCTCGATTGAGGCTGCGACGATCGCACGCAACGTTCGGCTAACTAACGCCGGACGTTGGTCGCCGATAGGCACCTCCGTCAGGGCTACGGACTGCGAGGCGGTGCTGGCAAAAACATGAAGGCATCACGCAAAGTCAGGCCTAACTTCAAAGCCGACTGAAGCACATCGACTTCTTCTGCAAACGGCCGGAGAAGCAGCTTCGCCGATTGGACATCCCCGCTCGCAAGCGCGCGTCGAGCCTTTGCGTCGGCCTCAATATAGGCATCGGTAGCGAGCAAGTTGGACAGCGCGCCTGATATGGCGCCATCGTAGCTCTCCAATCGGACTTCCGAGACGTAGTGATCAGGCCGGAGTTTGATTTGATTTTCGGTCTTTGCCGGATCGAAAAGTCCGACCTTGCTCAACATCACCAGCAGAGGATGATTCCGGGCGATCGAGGCTGGAATGATCTCGTAGGTCTTGAGTCTTCCAAATCGATCCGAAACAGATGAGAATGAAATGACCGGCCCGATGTTGAAGCGCGAATTGCGGTGAAGCACGGCAACGCGATGATCAATTTCGGAGTCGGCCCCGAAAACCGCGCCGCTCTTAATTCCGGCGTCGAGGCCGTTTGCGATCAGGTATGACGAAAGCTGGGCAACGCGCACGGTGACGGCGCGTTCCTCGAGCCCGTCCACCTCAAATTCGATCTCGCGTCCTGTGAGTGCGGACAAACCGACCGTATAGGCCCCGACAGTCTCACCGCAAAGGTAAGGAACGATCTCTACCCATAAACTGTAGGGGTGATCTGGAAACGGCTCGAACGAGCGGCGTGATTGCTCTAGCCACATCTCGGGGGAGCAGCCAACTTTTCCACTCCAGACGACGCCAAGACAACCCGGCAGCGCTTCGAGTACGCCGCCGACAACGGCCGTTGTGAGGCGAGTACTCTCAACGGACCCAAGCTTTGGCGTCTCTGCCTTGTTCTCGGCGGAGCCCATGGTCGAGACGATGAGGTGCGCGCGGTGCCGCCCAACTGCTTGGAAAGCCTCCGGCCATACCCAGGAAGCCCGCTGCCACAGCTGCTGATCGAAGGGCAGGGGCGCAGGCATCAAGAGGATGGCCATGAGATGATCGCCGGCGCGGATGAACGTCGCCTTGTCGGCGTTTTCACTTGTTGTGACTTCGCTGCTTTCCCAGCGCAGGCCGGGATGACGGACGCGGAGCGTCTCGATCAGGAGTCCCACATTTGGGAGGCGGGCGTCCTCAAGCAATGCATATGCAACAGCGTTGGTCATGGCAGATGCGTTACACCCCGAGTGGTTGAAGCCGATCACCTCGCTCGTCTTGGACGTGCTTGATGTGCCGGACTAGCGCTATTGTTGCATGGAAGGGATCATGCTTTAAAGCCCTCGATCAGATCCGAAGCCGCCCCGGGGCACGGGAAATCAGCGGAGCAAAGCATGACCACGACGTCCGATCTTTCCGCCGTCAAAGCCTTGGTGTTCGACGTGTTCGGCACGGTCGTCGACTGGCGCACCAGCCTGATCACGGATTTCACGTGGTGGGGCAGGGAGCGCGGCATCAGCGCCGACTGGACCGCGCTGGTCGACGGCTGGCGCGGCATGTACATGGCCTCCATGGACGACGTGCGTAAGCATCCGGAGCGCGGCTATGTGATGCTCGACGATTTGCACCGCCGCTCGCTGGAAAAGCTGGTCGAGCAGTTTGCGATCAAGGGCCTCACTGACGCGGACCTCGATTATCTCACCAAAGGCTGGCACCGCCTGCATCCCTGGCCCGACAGCGTCGCCGGCCTGACGCGGTTGAAATCGAAATTCGTGATCTCGCCGCTGTCCAACGGCAACGTCGCGCTGCTCACCAACATGGCGAAGTTCGCGGGCCTGCCCTGGGACCTGATCATGTCCGCCGAACTGTTCGAGCATTACAAGCCGGATCCCGAAACCTATCTCGGCGCCGCGCGCCTGCTCGGCCTCAAGCCAGCGCAGGTGATGATGGTCGCCGCCCACAACGGCGACCTCGCCGCCGCGCAGAAGAACGGCCTGAAGACCGCGTTCGTGGCGCGGCCGACGGAGTACGGTCCGTTGCAGAAGGTCGATTTCGAAGCCACCGGCAACTGGGACATCGTCGCCAGGGATTTTGGCGGGCTCGCCGACAGGCTGAGCTGCTAGACCCGCTTTGCGCAGCGCGATGTGTTGACGAATACCCAGGGGTTCCTTGGGCCGAGAGCAGCTCTCACAGCGACGCCGACGGCAATCGCGGCGTTGTGGCCACGAAAGCCGTTCGCTTGGAAAAATCTGCCCACCAGTCACGCAGCCTGAGGTGCCCCTGAAGCAGCGCTTTTCCTTCAGGGGCCAATACAAAATAGCCGATCATCGGCGCGAGATGAATGTCCGCGAGCGATAGTTGATTCCCGCAGAGATATGGTCCCTCGACGAGGGCTTTCTCCAATGCTGACAGGATCCTCGGCGCAGCTTCGAGGCCTTTTCGAAATTCGTTCTCGTCCGCCGGCAATCCCATGAGCGGCTTGAAAACCCCGTGGGAGAAGACTTGCCTCACCAGAGGCCAGTAAGCGTAGCTGTCCACGATCGACATGATCTGATTGCAACGCGCCCGCGTTCTTGGCTCCGTGGATTGAAGCTCGGGTCCTTCGAACGCTTCATCCACATAGCGCGTGATGGCGCCCGTTTCGTAGACGACGAAGCCATCGTGAACCAGCACGGGAACGCGCTTGAAGGGATGCATTGCAAGGTAGCTTGCAGGGATATTCTGCGCGAACGGATTGACCTCGACCCAATCGTACGCCACGCCCTTTTCATGGAGAGCCAGGCGGGCGATCCAGGAATAGACGCTGTACTGGTAGCCGTGCAGCTCAATCGCCATGCGGCGTGCTCCTGGTCTCCAGGATTGCCAGACACTGGCAAGTTTACAAGCCGTTGTGACCTCTCCCTCACGCGATCTTCAGCGCGAGTTCGCTCCCGTCCGTCTCCGCAAATCCGGCCTGCAGGACCTCTTCGCGCTTGTGCCGGAGATGCGCGCGCAAGATGTGGGAAAGGCCAACGCCATCGCGCCTCTGCAGCGCGTTCAGAATCGCTTCGTGCTCGCTGACCGCGAACGCCCAGCGTTGCGGGCTCATCGGCGTGACGTAGCGCGCGCGGCGAATGCGCGCGGTCACGGAGGCATAGAGTCCCGAGAGCACGGGATTTCCGGCGGCGGCGACGATCGCCTCGTGGATGGCGCGGTTGCCGCGATAGTACTGGATTAAATCGCCCTCGCGATAGTGCTGCACCATCGACGCGTGCGCGGTGGCAATCTCGTCGATCTCGCCGTCGGTGATGCGCTCGCAGGCGAGCTCGCCGGCGAGTGCCTCGAGGCCCTGGCAGACCTCGAACAGGTCGCGCATGTCCTTGTCGGTCAGCTTCGCCGCGCGCGAGCCGCGATGGGGCAGCAGGTGCACCAGGCCCTCGGCGGCGAGGACCTTGAGCGCTTCGCGCAGCGGCGTGCGCGAAATCTGCAGCCGGTCGCACAGCTCGCGCTCGGGAATGCGGGCGCCGGGCGGGATTTCGCCGTCGAGCAGAATGGCGCGAATGCGCCCGACGACCTCCTCATGAAGCATGGAGTAGAGCCCTATTTTTGCATGCAAAATTCGAGTATAGACCGATACGATGCTAGATTTAGCTTGAAAATATCACATTTTGCATTCAAAAATGTAAAAAACATAAAGAGGACTTGGGAGATGGACCAACAGGTCGCGGCGACGGAAGACCTCGTTTTTGAACGCGATGGCGATATTGGGCGGATCGTCTTCAACCGCCCACAGGCGCGCAATGCCTTCACCTTCGCCATGTACGAGCGGCTGGCGGACATTTGCCGGCGGGCCAATGAGGATCATTCCATCAAGGTGCTGGTGCTCCGCGGCGCCGGCGACAAGGCCTTCGCCTCGGGAACCGACATCAATCAGTTCCGTGAATTCAAGACACCGCAGGACGCGCTCGACTACGAGAACCGGATCGATCGGGTCCTTACCGTGCTCGAGCAGTGCCGGGTTCCCACCATCGCGGCGATCAACGGGTTCTGCACCGGGGGCGGGGCAGGCATCGCCGCGGCCTGCGATCTGCGCATCGGTACCCGCAGCACGAAAATCGGATTTCCCATCGCCAGGACGCTCGGCAATTGCCTGTCGATGTCCAATGTCAGCCGCCTCACGGCGCTGATCGGTGCTGCACGGGTCAAGGATCTGATCTTCACGGCGCGCCTCGTCGAAGCCGCCGAGGCTGCAAGCGTCGGGCTACTCACGGAAGTCGTCGAGGACATTGCGGCGCTCGACCGGCGTGCCGACGATGTCGCCCGGCTCCTTGCCGGTCATGCGCCCCTGACGCTCAACGCGACCAAGCAGGCGGTCGCCCGCCTGCAACGGCGGCTGACGCGGGAGGAGGGCGAGGACCTGATCCTGATGTGTTACACCAGCGAGGATTTTCGCGAGGGCCTCGACGCATTTCTCACCAAGCGCGCGCCGCAGTGGCGCGGCCAATAGGGCAGTCCGATGCAAAAGGATCCATCGCAATCCGCTTCTCATCGCTCCGGACCGCTCGCCGGCCTCAAGGTCGTTGATCTCACCCACGTCATGGCGGGGCCGACCTGCACCTTGATGCTTGCCGACATGGGCGCCGACGTCATCAAGATTGAGAAGTCACCCAATGGCGACGATACCCGCCACTCGGTGCCGCCGAAAATCGGCGACGAGGCAGCCTCGTTCCTGATGATGAATCGCAACAAGCGCGGCATCGTGCTGGATCTGAAAACAGATGGCGGCAAGCGCGTCCTGCGGCGGCTGATCGCAAGCGCCGACGTGCTGGTCGAGAATTTTGCACCCGGCGCCATGGAGCGCCTGGGCTTCGGCTACGAGGACCTGCACAAGGAGTTCCCGGCGCTGATCTACTGCTCGCTGTCGGGGTTCGGCCGCACCGGCCCCTACAAGCACCGCCGGGGATTCGATCTGGTCGCGCAGGCGATGAGCGGGATCATGAGTTTTACGGGCGAGCGTCCCGACGGTCCGCCGGTGAAGTGCGGACCGCCGCTGTCCGACATCACCGCCGGCCTGCTTGCGAGCATGGGCATCCTGGCTGCCTATGCGCATCGTCTGAAAACCGGCGATGGACAATGGGTCGAGACGTCGCTCTATGAAGCCGCGTTGGTGCAGACCTATTGGCAATCGACCATCGCCCTTGCCGCGGGCACGGCGCCGCGCGCGATGGGCTCGGCGCATCCGCTCAACGCGCCATATCAGGCTTTCGAAGCTTCCGACGGCTGGCTCGTGGTCGGCGGCGCCAACAAGAAGCATTGGCTCCTGATGCTGGAGGCGCTCGATGCGACCGAGCTTGCGGCCGATCCGCGCTTCGTCACCGGAGCCAACCGCATGGCACATCTGAAGGAGCTCGAAGTGGTGTTGAGCGAGCGTTTCCGGATGAGGTCGCGATCGCATTGGCTGGCGGCGCTTGACGAGAAGGGCGTGCCGTGTGGTCCTGTCCACGACATGCTGGAGGCGTTGAACGATCCGCAAACGCTCGCGCGCGAGATGGTCGTCGAAGTCGAGCATTCGACGCTCGGCCCGGTCAAGACGATCGGGCTTCCGGTCAAATTCTCAAAGACGCCTGGCAAGGTGCGTTCCGGTGCACCTGTGTATGGCGAACATACAGGCGAGGTGCTGGCGGAGTACGGGTTCGACCAGCAGCAGATCGAATCGCTCGAAAAAGAAGGCGCGATTGTCTTGGGGTCGAGCAGGCAGGAGGAACGAGTCGCCTGACCTGACGTCGCTACCAATAAACAAGATCAAAAATCGGGTGGAGGAAAAACATGCGCAATACGTCGACCTATCTGCTGTCTGCGGCCGCTATTGTGCTCGCCGGCATGGCTCCCGCCAGCGCAGCCTGGCAGCCGCAGAAGCCGATCGAGTTCGTGGCGACCGCAGGGCCGGGCGGCGGCACGGACAATCTGGCCCGCGCGGTGCAGAACATCATCACGAAGTACAAGCTGACGGACCAGCCGATTGTCGTCGTCAACAAGGGCGGCGGCAGCGGCGCCGAAGGCTATGTGTACGGCAAGGCGTCCGCGGGCGATCCCTATAAGGTCATCTTCGGCACCTCGAACGCCTGGCAGCAGCCGCTCGTGTCCAAGGTCGCCTTCAACTACACCGACCTCACCCCGATCGCGGCCATGGCCCAGGACGAGTTCCTGCTCTGGGTCAAGCAGGACGCGCCCTACAAGACGGCAGGCGACTATTTGAAGGCCGCGGCCGCAAACGAATTCAAGATGGGCGGCGCGCAATCAAAGGACACCGATGAGGTGTTGACGCGCATGATCGAGAAGATCGGTCACGTCAAGCTGACCTACATCCCGTTCAAGAGCGGCGCCGAGGCCGCGGTGCAGCTCGCTGGCGGGCACATCGACTCGCATATCAACAATCCCAGCGAGAGCCTCGGCCAGTGGCGCGGCGGCACGCAGCGCCCGCTGTGCGCCTTCAGTCCGAAGCGTTTGCCGCAGGGCGCCAAGATCACTGCGACCGAAGGCTGGAGTGACGTCCCCACCTGCGTCGAACAGGGTCTAGACATCGCGCAATATGAGCAGCCGCGGACGGTGTGGCTGCCCGGCAAAGTCACGCCGGAGCAGGCTGCGTTCTATGTCGACCTGATGAAGAAGGTTCAGGCCACGCCGGAATGGAAGGACTACATCGAGAAGACCTCGCAGGTCGACACGTTTTTGACAGGCGATGCCTTGGACAAGTTCATCAAGCAAGATCTCGAGCACCTCAAGCAAGTTGCGAGCGAGCAGGGCTGGCTCATCAAGTAAGGCGGTGATGCACCGTGCCATGCCACCCTGTCGTCTCGAGCCTGCAAGGAGTCGTTGATGATATCGCGCCGCGCTCTTGAACTGGCGACCGCCGTCCTCACCGGCAGCTTCGGTGTGGCGGTCGTCGTCTCCAGCCTCGACAACGGCATTGGTTGGTCGAGCGCGGGCGTGGAGTCCGGTACCTTCCCGTTCCTGACCGGCGTCATCGTCGTCCTTGGCAGCCTGTACAATCTGGCGCGCGGGGCCCTGCCGGGCTTGACGCTGGCGAGCGTCCCAATCGCCATCACACCGACCGAGCTGCGCCGGCTTGCAGGCCTGTTCGTGCCAGCGGCGATTTTCGTTGCGGCCATGCCGCTGATCGGAATCTACCTCGCCTCGGCCCTCTACATCTTCGCGGTGCTCGCAGTTCCGAAGCATCAATCCCCGATGCGTTCGTCAATGATGGCGGCGGCAACCGCGCTCGGCCTCTACGTGGTGTTCGAGCGCATGTTCCAGGTGTCGCTTCCGCACGGCGCGCTCGCCGCCGCGTTCGGGTTCTGACGGAGCGGGCGATGGACAATCTCCAGGAGCTCCTGCACGGCTTCGGCATCGCGATCACCCTGTCGCATCTGGCGCTGATGGTGATCGGCGTGCTGCTCGGCATTCTCGTCGGCGTGCTGCCGGGGCTGGGCGCGCCGAACGGCGTGTCGCTGTTACTGCCGCTGACCTTCGGCATGCAGCCGGTGTCGGCCATCATCCTGCTCTCGAGCATGTATTGGGGCGCGCTGTTCGGCGGCTCCGTGACCTCGATCCTGTTCAACATTCCGGGCGAGCCGTCCTCTGTCGCGACCACCTTCGACGGCTATCCGATGGCGCGTGACGGACGACCGACGACGGCGCTCGCCACGGCGTTCGGCTCGGCCGCATTTGGCGCGCTGGTCGGGGTCATCCTGATCACCTTTCTCGCATCATGGGTGGCCGAGGTCGCGCTCGCCTTCGGGCCGCCGGAGTATTTTGCGGTCTATTTCCTCGCCTTCGCCAGCTTCGTCGGCATGGGCGGTGCAGCACCGATCAAGACCGTCGTTGCGCTGGGAATAGGCTTTGCGATTGCCGCCATCGGCATCGACACCGTCTCCGGCAGCGTGCGCCTCACCATGGGCGTCGACGAGCTGGTGAAAGGCGTGAATTTTGTCGTCGCTGTGATGGGGCTGTTCGGCATCGGCGAACTTCTGGTGGCGGTCGAAGAGGAGTTTCACGCCCGCGCGGTCTCCTCGAAGATCGACTGGCGCGAGGTGTTTCGCGCGGTCGGCCGCCTGCCGAGGCACAGCGTTGCGCTGCTGCGCAGCGCGGCGATCGGATGCTGGATGGGCATCACGCCGGGCGGCCCGACGGCGGCATCGTTCATGAGCTACGGCATCGCCAGGCGTTTCTCGAGGCGCGGACGCTACTTCGGCACGGGCGAGGTCGAAGGCATCATCTCGCCGGAGACGGCCGATCATGCGGCCGGCACCAGCGCGCTGCTGCCGATGCTCTCGCTCGGCATTCCCGGCTCTGCCACGGCGGCAGTGATGATGGGCGGCCTGATGATCTGGGGGCTCAACCCCGGACCGATGTTGTTCGTCGATCAGAAGGATTTCGTCTGGGGGCTGATCGCCTCGATGTATGTGGGCAACATCGTCGCGGTCGCGCTGGTATTACTGACGGTTCCGGTGTTTGCCGCCCTGATGCGGATTCCCTTCGTCGTCATCGCGCCCCTGATCGTAATCATCTGCGTGGTCGGTGCTTATTCCGTGTCGAACTCCTATCTCGACGTGGTCATGATGATGGGCTTTGGCATCGTCGGTTATCTCTTCAAGAAGCTGTTCTATCCCCTCGCGCCCTTGGTGCTCGCGATCGTCATCGGCGACAAGGCGGAGGATGCGTTCCGGCAATCGATGCTGATGTCCAAGGGATCGCTTGGAATCTTCTTTGCGAACCGCCTGGTGACGTGCCTGGTCGTGGCCGGCATCGTGCTCCTGCTGCTTCCGCTGGCATTGCAACTGGCGCGCATGTTGCTGCGCAAGCCCGCGTTACCCGGCGATCCGACGACAAGTCAGGAAAAGGTGATCATATGACCTCAAAGCCGCTCATCGCACTTGCGATGGGAGATCCCGCCGGCATCAGCCCGGAGCTGACGGCGAAACTGGTCGCGCTGGATGATATTCGCGCCCGTGGCCGGCTCGTTGTCATCGGCGACCGCCGCATTTTCGACCAAGGCGTCCGCATCGCCGGCGTCAGGCCGGAGCTCAAAGCGGTCGAGCAGGGGGCCGACGTCCGCGCCACCGCGGGCGATGCGCTGTTCATCGATCTCGGCCACCTTGATCCCGCGGAAGTCGAACAGGGCACGGCGAGCCTTGCCGGCGGCAGGTTCGCGCTGGCAAATTACCGTCACGCGCTGGAGCTCGCGCGCGACGGGCACGTTGACGCGGTCTGCTTCACGCCGTTCAACAAGCAGGCGATGCGGTTTGCCCGTTCGGACTATGACGACGAGATCGCGTTCTCGGCAGAGGTCGTCGGGCTCAAGACCGCGGCAAGCGAATTCAACGTGCTCGGCGAGCTCTGGAATGCGCGTGTCACCTCGCACATTCCGCTCAAGGACGTCGCCTCGAAACTGTCCAGCGAACGCATCCAACGCGCGCTCAAGTTGACCGATTCCTGTATGCGCAACGCTGGTTTCGCGCGGCCACGCATTGCCGTGGCCGGTCTCAACCCGCACGCTGGCGACGGCGGCAATTTCGGCCGCGAGGAGATCGATGTCATTGCCCCCGCGGTCGCGGCCGGCCAGCGCGAGGGCATTGCCGCCGAGGGGCCGTTCCCGGCCGACACGGTATTTCTCCGCGCCAAGAGTGGCGTCTTCGATGCGGTGCTGACGATGTACCACGACCAGGGCCAGATCGCGATGAAGCTGATGGGTTTCGATCGCGGCGTGACCATGCTCGGCGGTTTCCCGTTTCCGATCTGCACGCCCGCGCACGGCACCGCCTATGACATCGCCGGCCAAGGCATCGCGTCCACCGGCGCCAGCCGCGCCGCGGTGCTGCTCGCGGCCGACATGGCGGGGCGCCGCGGCGGCTGAATCGGGTGAAGACCAGAAGCTGAGTTGCGAGAGTGATGCAGTCAGTTGATCGGCAATAGCCCGTTCGTCTCGTTGCCGGTCGGTACGAGGAGGGCATTTCGCTGGCGACGCGCGCGACGCCTTGCGGTGATCTGCTGGGAACTAATCCAACATTTGGAACTCGAAATTCCGAGTTGGTCTCGCGTGGCGCGGGTGTCGATCTGTTCGACAAACGGCTTGTCGTTTCCAGCGCCAGGTTCGTACGGGTGAGCTATTCGCGCTAGACAGCCTGATCTGACGCGAACTTCGCGAAGCGCACAGCCGGTGGCGATTTCGGGGCCCACGGCCGCCTGGCACTGGCGCGCATCCTGGGGCGCCACTCTGCCACGGCTCCCCCGTCGCTGATGAGCAGCGCGCGCATTTTGGGCAAAAAGCTAGTGTTTGCATTCCGTTACTGAACGAGGCTTCTTGGCCAGGCGTGTCCTGATGTGATTGGCGCGACTGTGAGTTGTGCCCTGTCGATGTGCAGGCCTTATTATTTGCCCGCAAGTCCCTGTCTGCTACAGTCTCTTCGCCCCACAATGGTTGTGGCCGCCAGCAGTTGCGTCTGTGATGATGATCAGAGTCGACAACACGCACCCGGAAGACGGCTCCGATCAAAGCCGGCCGAAACGGCGCTCGGCGGCCACCGTCTTCATCGATGTCGTCGGATATTCCCGGCTGATGGGAAGTGACGAGGAAGGCACGCACCGACGATGGATGGCGATGCGTGCAGATGTGATCGAACCGCGCGTTGCGTCTAACGGCGGGGAAGTGATCAAGAGCACCGGCGACGGCCTGCTTCTGGAATTCAGGAATCCGGTTGATGCGATCAGCTTCGCGCTCGGTACGCAACTGCATTTGGACCAATCATCCTCTGAAGGCGGTAATCCGCTCCAGCTGCGGATGTCGGCAAATGTCGGCGAGGTCATCGCCGAGCATGACGACATCTATGGGGATGGGGTCAATATTGCGGCCCGGCTTCAGGAGTTTGCAGGGCCGGGCGGGGTCGTCGTTTCGGGAGCCATCCACGATCAGGTGAAGGAGCATCTGCGCTATCAGGCCGCCGACATGGGGTTCCTCACGCTCAAGAACATCGAGCGGCGCATCCGGGCGTTCAAGATTGCGCACCATGAGCTGCGGGCTCCGACAATCTCCGTGGCTCACGCGCTGAAACCGTCTGTGGCCGTGCTGCCGTTACAAATGCTCGGTCTTGAAGCAGGGGACGCTTATCTCGCGCAGGGGATTGTCCACGATATCGTTGCATCGCTCGCGGGTATCCGCGAGCTGTTCGTCGTCTCCAGCACGTCCACTCTTGGTTTCACCAGTCCGACCATCGACCCCGGTGCCGTTTGCCATCGCCTGGGCGTGCGATATCTGGTCACAGGAACGCTCATGCGGAGTGGCGAGCTGCTAAGGATGCGGGTGGAACTGATCGACGTCGACACCAGGTCCATGCTGTGGACTAATCAGTACGAGGCATCGATTACCCAATTGTTCGACGTCCAAGAGAAGATCGCTACAAGCATCGCTTACGCGCTCCTGCCACATATCCACATATCGGAACTGAAGCATGCCGAGCGCAAGATTCCGCAAAGCATGAACGCCTACGATTTGGTGCTGCAGGGGATGTACCGTCTGTATCGTCTCGGCCACGACGACATGCTGGTGGCACGATCGCTGTTCGAGCAGGCTCTGGACCATGATCCCCACTATGCCGCGGCCTATGCGTTGATGGCCAAGTGGTACATTCTGCATATCGGCGAAGGGCACACGACTGACTTCAAGGCCGACTCCCGCGAGGCACTCAGGCTTGCAGCACGCGCGCTCGAGTTCGAACCGTCGGACCCGATGGCGCTTGCCATTTTTGGGCACATCAATTCGTTCCTGTTCGCCGCGTATGATCGGGCCATCGATGCATTTGATCGCGCAATCGGGGGAACGCCAAATTCCGCAATTGCCTGGTCTCTGAGCGCATCGACATATTGTTATCTTGGCGATGGACCGCGCGCGGTGGCCCGAGCATCTTACGGGATGTCTCTATCGCCGCTCGACCCTTACGCCTACTTCTATCAATCGGCGCTCACCAACGCCCACTACACCAACGAGACCTTCGACGAGGCGGTGCATTGGGGCTCGAAGGTGATGGCCGCGGCTCCGCAGTTTGTCGCGAATTTGCGGCTCCTTGCTGCGAGCCTTGTGGCGGCCGGTTCTCTCGAGCAGGCGCGCGAAGTTGGAGCCGCGCACATGCGAATTGATCCGTCGTTCTCGGTTGAAAAGTATTGCAGTTGGTACCCGATCAAACAGCCGGAACGACGCGCCTTGCTTGCAGAAAGATTGATTAAAGCCGGGCTGCCTCGCTGACGGCGAGACGAACAGCTTCGCAACACTTGCTTGCCTTTGAGACACAGGTTCCCGCAGAACAGCTCTGGAGGACGACATGGGAATGGGTATGGGGATGGGCATGGGCATGGCTTTTGGCGCCACGCCGCCCGAGCTCGGCTTCCGACCTCTCACGCTGCAATACGAGCTTGGTCCAAACTCCGCCCCGAGTTTTCCGGACAAGTCGCTGCCAACGAGAGCGTGGCAAGGCAGAATCGGGCCATGGGATCCCGATGTCCTCTCGCTGCTCTTTCTCATCGAGTTCATCGAAAAATGTGGACCCGGCTGGAAGGCTATCAACCTCGCCGGACAGCAGCCCGACTTGCTCGGTTGGCAATCCGCAGCCAATTCGGCATTCGTGAACGCCGAGATCCATCATCTCCAGCAGCTCATGCAAACCGACCGCGAGCGCTACATGGCCGAGATCGTGATCCAGCATGATAATGCGCCCGCCTACTGGGTGAGCATGCTGAGCATCAACAGCCATGCGCACTTCAAGACACTGGTCGTCATGAACCTCGCGGTGCGCATTGGCCAGATCGTGGCGGCCTATTACAAGAAGAAGTACAAGCGACCGCGACCGTCGTTCGTGTGTCCGGGCCTTGTGCCGGCTTTCGGTCCGCCGGCTCACGCCTCGTTTCCGAGCGCTCATTCCCTCCAGAGCTGGTTGTTGTCGCTGTTTCTCGCAGAAGTGCTGCCCGACTACAGCAATGAGCTGAATTGGCTTGCAACACGGGTCGCATTCAACCGCGAGCGTGCGGGCGTGCACTACCCGAGCGACACCGCTGCGGGCGAATTCATCGCCCGCGCGTGCAGGAACATGATCAAAACTCCGAACCAGTGTCCCGACATCATCAAACTGTTTGGCGAGGCCAAAGCGGAGTGGGATCTCTCAATTTCATCCACCCCGCCGACGAGCGAACCGTTCCCGGGCTTCCCACCCTAGGCAAGATCCGGATCTGCAGCGGCGCGTTAAAGGCAGAGCAGCCAGAACTGAATGTTCCCGTCTCGCCGGAGCTGGTTGCGGCCCTATTGTAGTGTCCAGTCCCGATAACCCAGATTGTTGTCGGTGCGGATCAGCTCCGCCAGCAGCATCGGGCCGACGGCACACGGCAGGGTGCAGTCGTCATCGATGTTGCTGCGGTCGCCGGCAACGGTCGCTCTAACAAGTAGCGCATTTCTGACGCCTGCCTGTGGTGTCCACTCGAAAGGTCCAAACTTCACCATTTCTCCGGGATGAACGTCCTGGGGCTGATAGTTTCCCTGGAGCTTCTGCCAGCCGCCTCGCGCGACGTCCCAGGTTTCGGTCGCATCGCCAATCGCTGCGAAAATATCTACTGACGCTGCGATAGCCGGCTGGTCGCCGCGATTGCCCAGTTTGACATAAACATAATTGACGTAGCCCGATCGCGGCGGCTCGCCTGGCGCACCGCAGTCCGCGCCGTTGCAGACCCACAGGACCTGCGGAAGCGCATGCCAGCCGTCAGTGTAGCCGTATGATCCGGCGCGGCCGTCGTCGACATAGACATCAATTGCCGGCGGCCGTCCCGGTTCGTTTCGGCAGCCGCCCGGCGCGAGCTGATATAGGCCCTGTTGCTCGAACGCCCAACGGATGACCTTGTGCAACATACCGCCACGCCGTTTCGACCCCTCATAGTCGAGATCAGGCGTGCCGACGTCCGCTTCCATCAGGGCGGTTGCGAACTGACCGGCCTCGCTGGTCGGCTCGGTGTCGACCAATCCGAGCGAAGCGATCGCGCGCAGGATGAGGTATGTGCAGTGATAGGCGGCTGCTCTGCGGCGTTCGATATCAGGCTGGCACTGACCTGTGTCGTTGCGGCTGAGCGCGTCGCCGCCCAAGGCGCAATAAAGGCGGAACAGCGTGCTCGACAGGATCTGCTCCGCATTGTAGCCGGCGGGATCCCGTAGCCCATAGGTGGGATTTGGTCTCTCATACTGTGTGCCGTTCCAACCCCATCCGTCCTCGACCTTTCGGTCGTGGCGCCGCAGCGGTAACTGGATGAAGGGGAACGTTACGCCGCGATAGGGAGCCGGAAGTTTCGAGGAAGGATCGCCATTGATCGCCGCCAGCGCATCGCCAGCGCTGTGAGCAAAGTCAAACTCAGTTGAACCAGTCGCGGCAAGGATCAGAACATGACAGAACTCGTGCCACACGAAACGGACGTCGGCGGCCAGGCCCAGCGGGTTTTTCCAGGTATCGGCAAAATCGGCCAGCCCGAACAGCATCCTCACGTCCCAGCTTGGCGCCAGTTGGTCAGCCCGGAACGGCGTCACATACGCATTGATGCCCCGACCATCGCGTGCTCCCGAGCCTGTCAACATCTTGGCCCGATGTTCGACGGTCAAAGGCAGCGCAACCTTTCCGAAATAGTCTGCAAGAACAAATCCGAATTGCTCCACCAGCTGCATCATTGAATCGCAATGATAGTAGGCGCTCACTGCGGCAAACTCGTTGGTTCGGGACGAGAAGGCGAAGGGAGCTCGCTGCTGCGGCGGATCGTAGTCTTTCCCCAGCGCCGCCGGCGTGAGCACCCGCACGCGTGGTCCCGAGAGCTTGCGGCGCCCGCCGGGGACGTGAACAAGGCCGAGCAACCCAACCGGCTCGCGTTCGTGATCAAGCAGGTCGGCACAGGTGTCGGGACGTAGCTCGAAAGCGCCCGTCCTGCTGTCGGGATCACTGGCGAAAGCATATCCCGCGCAAGCTGACGCGATCGGCGCCTTGCGCACGATTTCGTTCTCGAGAGGATCGAACAGGACCCGATGTGGAATCGAGTCGCCGCTCGCCACGGGCAGGAAAACCGTAGCGTTGATCGCCAGGCCTAGTATGCCGCCATAGACGGCGCTGCGTTCGTTTCGAAGGTACGCAACGAGCGTCGCATCCTCGATGCGGGCCGTTGAAACAGGAAGGCCCAGGAGCGGAGCCAAAAGGCCAACGACCATGTCCGCGGGGAGATTGTCCGCCCACCTCCCATCCAGGCGACCGAACGCTCTCTCGACTCGGTCTGATGCGATCGACAGATGAGCGTGCTCGATCGTCGTTAATCGTGCACTGGTGATCTGCGGGGTTTGGCCCCTGTGATGGATAACGAGCCGTATGCTGTGGCCCAGTGCATCGGGCACGAACTCGGCATTCTGCTCGAGCGGAGCTGTCTGTTGGCACCAGACGATCGTCGTCTCGATTTCTGAATTGCGTTTCAGTTCACGAACGGGCGCCCATCGAAACCTCGACTTGCCGGCACGACGCGGTTCGTCGGACTCGACCGTATCACTGAGGTGGTCCCAATCGCCCTGTTCGAGCGGCAACAACCCTCGTTCGAGCGCTGCCTCGTTCAGATAAGCGAGTGCTGCCCGCTTCGCCGACTGGCCGGGCTCAGCGATGGCCGGCGTCTGCAAGTGGCGCAGCTCTCGAATGGTCCCGTGAGCATCCCTCTCAATCGAAAGATCTGGTTCTTGCGGAAGAATCACAGCTCACCTCACGGGTCTCGATCTCCGGCACGACGAACATGAGCATGCTCCTGGTGGTTGCGAGAGGCAAGCGCCCGTCTTCTCTCGGCCAGGTCGTGCAGGAGCGGCAAGAAGGGGATACGCACCCCAAGCGCTTATCCGGGCGCGGAACGGCGCAATGCACCGGAGCCGCGTCACGATCGCGCGACGATCGTCCGTTTTGCCCGAAATATCAAAGGGTTTAGGGCAGCCAGCGAGGCATCACGCGTCCAATCGCGGCTACTTTGCATGGGGTTGTTTTCGTGATTTTGTTCGGGCCTGCGATCCACCGACCTCCGTCGTCGGCATCGGCCCTTCCGCCGCCTCACGCCCCGCAGATGATCACGCCGTACCAGCCGAGGCCGCGATAAGTCTCGTAGCCGGGCGTTGCATGGAACGCGACCAGGGTGCCCGAGTGGTCCTGATAGAAGCCGGAGCGCTGGCCGTTCAGCGAGAGCGCGATGCGCTCGCTCAAAATGCCCTGGCCGTCGGAGGCCGCGATCACGCGAAAATTGGAGTCGACCAGCAGCACGCGCGCCTTGTCGCGGTCGCCGACGCGCACGCCTTGCACGATGGCGCGGGCCTGCGCCTCCCAGTCGAATTGGATCGCGAGGACGCCGACTGGCGCGCCATTGCCGTGACTGTCGCGATTGCAGGAGGGGCGGATACTCACAGCTTCGCGAGCCATGTTGCGAGCGGCGTTTTTCCGAGCCGCGCCTCGCCGAGCGGGTTCAGCGAGGTGTCGTTAATGGCGGCGCCGTAATACTGCGCGCCTGGGTCTCCGACCACTGGACGACTGTCGCCGGACGCCTTCAGGCGTCGCGCGACGAATTCATTGAAGGGAGCCTTCTCGGGGCCTGCGATATCGATCGTGCCGTTTAGCGGCCGCCCCGTCGCGGTCTCCACGAGGCAATCGACTACATCGTCGGCCGCGATCGGCTGAAACAGCGCCGATGGAACGATGATATTGCCTCCGACTGCCCCCGCTTCACCAATGGCGCCGAGGAACTCAAAGAACTGGGTGGCGCGGACGATCGAGTAGGGGATCGAAGACGCCTTGACGATGGTCTCCTGGGCGAGCTTGGCACGAAAATAGGAGATGTCGGGCGAGCGATCGGTCCCCACGATCGACAGCGCCACATGATGCTTGACGCCGGCAGCGGCCTCCGCCGCGACAAGGTTGATGCTCGATCGCTCGAAGAATTCGAGTACGGCGGCAGGCTCCCAGGACGGTGCGTTGGCCACGTCGACGACAACGTCCGCCCCCGCCAGCGCCGCAGCGAGGCCTTCGCCCGTTACGGCGTTCACGCCCGAGCTTGGCGAGGCTGGCACGGCCTCGTGGCCCTGCTGCTTGAGCTTCGCCACGAGCTTGGATCCAATCAACCCGGTTCCGCCGATCACGACGATCTTCATGGCATGTCTCCTCTGCATGTTGCGAACGTGAGATGACCAAGGGCGGAGGTTACTCACGCTCCCGACGTGAGCCGCGTTTTACAGGAGCAATGGGGCAGGCTCTTGCCCGGAACGGGCCTACGTTGCCGAAAAATGCTCAAGACGTTGCGTCGCGTTGCGGCGGCAATCCGTCAGGGATCGTGCCCTTATGTCCCAAACGCGCGCCCACCTGCCGCAGATTGTCGCGTCTCTTTTGCGCAGGGAGGGCGACGGCAGGCTGGCCCTTGCACGCAATCGCAGATTTCGACAACGTCGCTCTGTGCCTGCAGCGGTGCGGCCGTTGCGTCGTTGAGATGTGACATCAAGGCGTGAAAGCCATGGGCGAGCCGATCCCTGAACAATATCGACACCTCCGAACGTTCGCGTTCGGCGACAGTCCCGCGCTCGCGGATGAATTGCTCGAACTTGTCATCAAGGGCATCAAGACTGCGACTTGCAGCACGGAAGACGAGCCGAACACGTCCGCGCCCGGTGAGCGCTGGGTGGTGCTCGACGGGCGCGCAGAACCACGCTGTGTCATCGAAAGCACCGAGGTGACCTATCGACGCTTCGACGAAGTCGAGGCCGACTTTGCGTTCGACGAGGGAGAGGGCGATCGGAGCCTGGCCTATTGGCGCAGCGCCCATCGCACCTATTTCGGCCGGCTGGGACGGTTCAGCGAGGACATGATGCTGATGTGCGAGCGCTTCCGCCTGATCGAGGTCTTCGGCAATCGCCCGAAGAGCTGATATTTGCGTGCGCAGCGAAGGCTCTACCGGCTGCCACCGGGGATAGGTAAATTGCCAGACCGACAGATTACGCAATCGTTGCAGATTGCCAGTGTTCAAACGATCGAGCGGGGCAAAAAGCCCTGTGTTGTCAGGCCCATTCTACTGTGCATGGGGTTGTTTTTCAGATTTTGAGTTGACGGTCAGCGTCATCGGGGCCGCCTCACGCCCCGCAGATGATCACGCCGTACCAGCCGAGGCCGCGATAAGTCTCGTAGCCGGGCGTTGCATGGAACGCGACCAGGGTGCCCGAGTGGTCCTGATAGAAGCCGGAGCGCTGGCCGTTCAGCGACAGCGCGATGCGCTCGCTCAAAATGCCCTGGCCGTCGGAGGCCGCGATCACGCGAAAGTTGGAGTCGACCAGCAGCACGCGCGCCTTGTCGCTGTCGCCGACGCGCACGCCTTGCACGATGGCGCGGGCCTGCGCCTCCCAGTCGAAATGGATGGCGAGCACACCGAGCGGCGCGCCGTTGGCCTGGCCGCCGGCGCGGACGTTGGCGCAATAGGTCGCGACCTGCGCGTTGCCGAGCAGCGGCTGGTTCTCGACGTCACCGGCGACATAGTCGTCGCCGGAGCGCAGGCTCTTGGCCTCGCGAAACCATTTGGTGTGGGCGACGTTCTGGCCAACGACGCGAAAACGGTCGGCGCGGCTATTGGCGATGACGTTGCCGTCGAAGTCGCAGAGCCACAGATCGAGATAGACGGTGTAGGCGCCGAGGATCACGCCCAGGCGCTCCGACGCATGCGAGACCGCCGCAGCGCCCGGGGAGGCCGCGCAATCGACCACGGCGGAGTCGGTCGCCCACCAGCGCACATCGCAGGTGCGCTCATAGAGATTGCGGTCGATCAGCTCGATCGCGTTCAGGGACAGATCGACCATGCGCTCGCCGCGCGAACGCTGGCTCATGCGTTCGATCGAGGCAACGAGGTCGCCGGTGCGCTTGGTTAGCTGGGTTTCTAACTCGCGGGCGATGGTCTCGACCTGCTGGCCGACGCCGCGCACCTCCTGCGCAACCACCGCGAAGCCGGCGCCTTGCACGCCGGCGCGCGAGCTTTCGATCAGCGCGTTGAGCGCCAGCATCTTCATCTGGTTGGTGATCTGCTGGATCGACTTGGTCTTGTCGACCGCGATCTGGTTGACCTCTGCAGTCAAGCGGTTGATCAGTGCGGAGATGTCGGAATTATCGTCGGGCGCGGTGGTTCCGTTCGCGATCGGCTTGGCTTTCAGACCCAGCGCTGCAGACATCGGGTAACTTCCCCTGGCAATGAGGCCTGATCTGCAAAGAACCCTGAACAACAAATTACAGATCGAATACGAGTCTTTTTCGAGGATTCCGCCTAACGCCCGATTAATTTGCTGTTCGGCGGAATGCCTAAATGGTAGTCACTCCTGCCTGCAGCGCGGCCATCCACCGCTTTGTGCCCGGCTGCCGTTGCAAATCCCGAGGGATTGCCGGCCAATCCCTTAAGTGAGCAACCGGACGCCTGCGTGATAGTCCGGCCCCGAGTTCCCAACAGTCAGTCTCTCGAATCATGACGCCGCCCGCCACCGCCTTGCCGGTCGAAGCGCCCCACGCCTTCCTGGGCGTGGCACGCTCGTTCACGGACAAGCTCTGGCGCGACCGGCTGGACGCGCGCGGAGCGGCCAAGGCGCTCGCCATCGTGCAGCGCCATCAATTGCCCGAACTCCTGGCGCGAGTGCTGGCCGGCCGCGGCGTCGACATCGATGCGGTGTCTGACTTCCTCGATCCGACCATCCGCAAGCTCCTCCCGGACCCGTTCACGGTCACGGAAATGGAAGCTGCTGCAAAGCGGATCGCGGACGCGGCGGTGCGGGGCGAGACGGTCGCGATCTTCGGCGACTACGACGTCGACGGTGCCACTTCGGCGGCCTTGCTTGCCTGGCACCTGCGCCATTGCGGGCTCGATCCGCTGATCCACATTCCCGACCGGATTTTCGAGGGCTATGGCCCGAACACGGAAGCGGTCCGCGCGCTGGCCGCAAAGGGCGCCACGCTGCTCGTCACCGTCGATTGCGGCACCACCAGCATCGAGCCGCTCGCCGAGGCGAAACGCCTCGGCATGTCCGTGGTCGTGATCGACCACCACCAATCCGGCATCGACCTTCCCGAGGTCGACGCGCTGGTCAATCCGAATCGTCCCGACGATCTTTCCGGCCTCGGCCATCTCGCGGCCGTCGGGCTGGTGCTGGTGACGCTGGTTGCGGTCAATCGCGAGCTGCGCCAGCGCGGCTTCTGGAGCGGTGAGATGCCGGAGCCCGATCTGCTCGGCATGCTGCATCACGTTGCGCTCGGCACGGTGGCCGACGTGGCGCCGCTGATCGGCCTCAACCGCGCCTTCGTCGCCAAGGGCCTGATCGCGATGCGGCGGCGCGATCATGTCGGCCACACCGCGCTGATGGATGTGGCGCGCCTCAACGGGCCGCCCGAGGCCTGGCATCTCGGCTTCATGCTCGGGCCGCGCATTAATGCCGGCGGCCGTATCGGCCGCGCCGATCTCGGCGTGCGGCTCCTGCTCGAGGGCGACACCACCGAGGCCGCGCGCATCGCTGCCGAGCTCGACCGACTCAACGGCGAGCGCCGCGTCATCGAGCAGGCGGCGGAAGCGCAGGCCGAAGCCGAGGCGCTTGCCTCGATCGGGCTCGAGGACAAACTCGGCGTCATCGTCACGGCTTCCGAAGGCTGGCATCCCGGCGTGGTCGGCCTCGTTGCCTCCCGGCTGAAGGAGAAGTTTGCGCGGCCCGCTTTTGCCATAGCACTTGAGCCCGGCGGCATCGGCACCGGTTCGGGCCGCTCTATCGCCGGCGTCGATCTCGGCAAGGCGGTGCGGCAAGCAGTGGTCGACGGCATCTTGCTGAAAGGCGGCGGCCACGCGATGGCCGCTGGCGTGACGCTGCGCAAGGAAAAGCTCGCCGAATTCCGCGCCTATCTCGAAAGCACGCTGGCGCGCGACGTCGCGGAGGCGCGCCATGTCAACGAGCTCTATATCGACGGCGCGGTGTCCGCGCGCGCAGTGACGACGGAGCTCGCGACCACACTCAACCGCGCCGGTCCGTTCGGCAGCGGCAATCCGGACGTCGTGCTGGCGCTGCCGGCGCATCAGCTCGTCTATGCCGACGAGGTCGGACAGGCGCATCTGCGCCTGCGCTTCAAGTCCGGCGACGGCGCCATTGTCAACGGCATCGCGTTCCGTTCGGTCGGCCAGAAGCTCGGCAATGCGCTTGTGGCCAACCGCGGCCAGCAGCTGCACGTGGCAGGCTCATTGTCGGTCGACCGCTACCAGGGCGCCGAACGCGTGCAGTTTCGCGTCCTTGACGTCGCGCTACCCGATCAGGGACCCTCCCTGATCAGATAAAAATCCGCAAACAACAAAAAAAGGGAGTGAACATGGCAGGGCAGGTTGAAGACAAGGTCGCGCTGGTGACGGGCGGCGCATCGGGCATCGGTGAAGCCGTCGTCGAGCTGTTCGCGCGCGAGGGCGCCACGGTCATTGCCACCGACATCGACGAGTTGAGGGGCCCCGAGCTCGCCAGGCGCATCACCAAGGCCGGCGGCAAGGCGATCTTTCTGGAGCAGGACGTCACCAGCGAGGAGCGCTGGATGGAGATAGCAGCCGAGATCGCCAAGCGCTACGGCCGGCTCGACGTGCTCGTTTCCAACGCCGGCATCGGCATTGCCGTGCCTTCGATCGTCGACATGACTCTCGGTGATTGGCGCAGGCAGAACGCGATCAATCTCGACGGCGTCTTTCTGTCCGTGAAACATTGCCTGCCGCTGATGCGCAAGATCGGCGGCGGCTCCATCGTCATGATGTCCTCGCTGGCGGGCCTGCGCGGCTCGCCGGGGCTGTCGGCCTATTCGGCGACCAAGGGCGGCGTGCGGCTGTTCGCCAAATCGATCGCGATGGAGTGCGCGGCGGCCGGCGACGGCATTCGCGTCAACTCCGTGCATCCTGGCATCATCGATACGCCGATCTGGGGCAAGATCCCGACGGGTGCGACCGGCAATCAGGGCAATGCGCCGATCGATCCCGAGGAGCGGGCCAGGGTCGTCACGCCGCTCGGCCGCGCGGGACAGGCCGCCGAGATCGCCAGCGGCGTGCTGTATCTGGCCTCCGATGCCTCGCGCTACGTCACCGGCACCGAGCTCGTCATCGACGGCGGCATGAACGCTGGCGGCGTGCCGCGGCGGGCCTGAGTTGCGCAGGGCAGGGCGGCGCTCGCAGGGGCTGACGCACTGGCGTTGCCCCTGTACAACGCCAGCGTCTTCGGATCGACAGAGGTTTCCTTCGCCATGGCGCACGGCCTTCACGCTTCCTCACCAGCAGCTGTCCACTCGAACCGGCCGGACTTCGCCACTGACGCGATCCGCACTGCACGCGAGGATCTCGCCGCCTGCTTCCGCATGGCGGCGCGCAACGGATTTGAGGAGGGGATATGCAACCACTTCTCGGCCGTCGTGCCGGGTCATGACGATCTCTTCCTGGTCAACCCCTACGGCTACGCGTTCCGCGAGCTGACGGCGTCAAAGCTCCTGATCTGCGATTTCCACGGCAACGTGCTCGATGGCGACGGCGAACCCGAGGCGACTGCGTTCTACATTCATGCCGAAATGCACAAGCGCCTGCCGCGTGCCAAGGTCGCCTTCCACACCCACATGCCCTACGCCACCGCGTTGTCGATGACCGAGGGCGATCCCCTGATCTGGGCCGGGCAGACCGCGCTGAAATTCTACGGGCGCACGGCGGTGGACCGCGACTACAACGGCCTCGCGCTCGACAACCGCGAAGGCGCGCGCATTGCGTCGGCGGTCGGCGACGCCGACATCGTCTTCATGAAGCATCACGGCGTGATGGTGCTGGCGCCCACCATCGCGGAAGCCTGGGACGATCTCTACTACCTCGAGCGTGCCGCCGAGGTGCAGGTGCTGGCGATGTCGACGGGGCGAAAGGTTCTGCCGGTCGATCCCGCGATGGCGGCGGCAACCTACCAGCAGATGCGCGAGGGCGATTCCGAATCCGCGCGCCTGCATCTTGCCGCCATCCGTCGCCAGCTCGATGCCGAGGAGCCGCAATACCGGCATTGAACTCTCGGTGGCGTCATTCCGGGGCGCGCGTAGCGCGAACTATGATGCGCAATTGCGCATCTGAGAATCCATCGAGCGGCAAGCAAGGCGGATAAATGGATTCCGGGCTCGCGCCAAGCCAAGTGGCGCGCCCCGGAATGACGAAGTGAGAGAGTTTGCTTACGACCCCTGCCGCAGCTTCGCCAGCACCTTCAACCCGCCATAGCCGTCCGCCGGCGTGATCCCGGCCTTCTGCTGAAAATCCTTGATCGCCCTCATGGTGTCGTTGCCGACGCGGCCGTCGGTGCCCCCGGTATCGAAGCCGGCTTTCGTCAACCGTGTCTGCATCTCCTGCACCTCGGCCAGCGTCAGCGCGCGCTCGGAGCCGGGGAACGGCTGGATGAAGGGCGGAGCGCCAAGGCAGCGGTCGCCGAGATGGCAGATCGCCAGCGCATAGTTCATCGAGGGATTGTAGCTCTTCACCGAGTAGAAATTCGGGCCCAGCAGGAACGTCGGTCCGCCCGCAACCGGCGTCCACATCTGCGCAGACGCAGTCGGTTGCGGAAACGGCTGTCCGTCGGCGCGGGTGACGCCGGCTGATGCCCAGGCCGCATAAGTGCGGTTGCCGCTGACGTCGCCGGGGGCGCGCACCTCGTAGCCCCAATGCTCGCCGCGGCGCCACTTGCCGCGATTGACGAGATACTTTGCGGTCGAACCCAGCGCATCGTCGGGCTTGCCGAACGGCGAGACCTTGCCGTCGCCGTCATAATCGATGCCGACATTGAGCCAGACCTCCGGCATCCATTGTGAATGCCCCATCGCACCGGCCCAGGATCCGCGCATCTCGTCCGGCGTGCTCCAACCCTTGTCGACGATCCGCAGCGCGTTGATCAGCTCGGTCTCCCAATAAGCCTTTCGCCGCGGCTCGTTCCAGGCGAGCGCGGCGAGCGAGGGAAACACCGGCGTCATGTGGTTCTGCTGCACCAGGGGATCGCCGTAGGCGGACTCGACGCCCCACAGCGCCAGCAGAGTGCCGCGCTCGACACCGAAGTCGCGCTCGATGCGCGCAAGCAACGCCTCGTTGTTCTTCAGCGCAATCTTGCCGTTGATGATGCGCCAGTCGGAGACGCGGCGGTTGATGTATTGCCAGACCTGCTCGTGGAATTCCGGCTGGTTGCGCATCTGCTTGAACACGCTCATGTCGGGCTCCACGCGCGCCATCGCGCGCTGCCAGGTCGCAGCCGAGATCCCTTTTGCCATTGCACGTGCACGAAAACCTTCCCGCCATTCATCGAAGCCGGGAGGCGTTGCGCCGAGGACGCAAGTGGGTGATGCGAGCAGGGCGGCTACGCCGAGCGCAGAGTTCAGCAGGGCGCGGCGGGTCTGGTTGGCCGAAGAATCAGCTTGTTTCATGGAGTGATTGTAGCGGGAAACATGATCCCTGTGAGTCGGTTCCTGGAAACGCAGGAACAGCCGACCGCCCCGGCGTTCCCCGGAACAAACGCTCGCGCTCACGCATTCCCTCCGCACGAGCGCTCCGATCAATCGTCGAGGCACTTTCCGCAACGCGGACCCTTATGTAAGGACAATTCGGGCTGAATGAAGATACGCACGCATTCGGAAAGCCATGTCGTCCAGCTCGACGACGGATCAAACTGGCAGATCTTTCCGGGCGATCTTGCAACGACGCTAAGCTGGAAACCGGAGACGGATCTGCATCTGGAGCACTGCCGTGACGGGGTAAGTTCGCATGTGCTGGTGAACGCTGCGGACCAAAGCCGTGTGCGCGTGATCGGGGCGGACGACACCTGGCCCGACGGCGAGGTTAAGAATGCGTTGAAGGGCGGGTAGGGCGCCTTTCCCCAATATCGATACCCCCAACTTTAGGCCTGCCGCTTTACGCTCGATTCGTTCCTGTCTGCGCATGATGTACGCATGCGGGAGCTGTTCGACATCATCCGTGCCAATCCCTGGCCTTTCGGCGCAGGGCTGTTCGTCGTGATCCTGATGGTCATCGCCGAGAATTTCGGCCGAGGCATTCAAGGCGGCGGCGATTGCGGTGGATTCTCTGATGCCGACGGGGGCGACGGAGGCGGCGATTAGGCCTCGTACTGGCGAGCAGCACGGACCCGCCTAGCTTTCCTGCAATTCGGCTGCAATCCCGGCCAGCCACCGCCTTATTGTGATTTCCGCCTTGCCGTCCAAGCCCTTGGCAAGGCGTTTCTCCAGCTCGAGCACACGCTCCCGGCATGCCTTCAGCAGCGTCGCGCCGCGTGGCGTCAGCGTCCATTGCTGGATGCGGCCGTGGACGGGATGGGGCGTCATCAGAATCGCGCCGTCGCGTTCGAGATTGCGGATGATCACGCCGACGGTCTGCGGCGTCAGGAAGGTGAGGCGGGCGACGTCGGCGCCCGACAGGCCGGGGTAGGCATTGAGCATGGTCAGCACGGCGAATTGCGGCGAGGTCACGCCGAGATCGGCGAGGGTTCGCTCCATCTTCAGCCGGACCGCGGCGTGGGCCTGGCGCAGCAGATAACCGAGATAGCCCCGCTCGCCGCGCTTGCCTTCGCCAGGGCCCGGCACGCGCGGTGTTCCGTCGGCGCCTGGCCGGTCAGCGCCCTTTCGGGAAGCCGTGCTCCGCCTCGGTGGCGATCTCGTGATGTCAGCCGTCTTGCGGGGCATATGAGAGCTCTTATAAGATGTAAGGACTATTACAATAACCGAGGTGAACGGCGATGTCACACGCCCGCGGCGAATACGAGGATTTCAAGCGGATTGCGCCCGATGCATATGATCTGGTGCTTGCGTTGGGGCGGGTCGCGGCTAACGCCGGCCTCGATAAGCAGCTCCTCGAGCTCATCAAGCTGCGGGCGTCGCAAATCAATGGCTGCGCGTTCTGTTTGCAGCATCACATCCTGCTCTCGGAGCGGATCGGTGTGCCCGTGGACAAGCTCAATCTGGTCGCAGTCTGGCGCGAGGCGCCGGTCTTTTCCGCGCGCGAGCGCGCGGCATTGGCGTGGACCGAGGCGCTGACCTTTCTACCCGACGGTGTCAGCGATGAAGTCCATGAGGAGGCTGCCTGCGAATTCTCCGAGGCCGAGCTGATGTACCTGACATCCGCGGTTGCCTCGATCAACGTCTGGAACCGCTTTGGCGCGGCGTATCGCTGGACGCCGGCGAAGCGGCCAGTCGCGGCGAGTGCCGCAGCATCCTGAGTGCATGAAGGGGAGATCAACATGACTGCAATGAGTTTGGCCGCCGCGCCGCGGCAACTGCCATCGCGCCCGACGATGCTTGCTGTTGTTGGCGGGCTCGTTTGCGCTCTTGCGATCGGTAAGGCGTTGCCGGTGACGATGGACACGGTCTCCGGCGCGCTGGCGCCGCTGTGCGCCAATGCCGCCGAGAGCTCGCCGCTCGACAGGGTCGAGCCGATCGGCTCCTATGCGTTGCCGAACGTGCCGGGCAAGCGCGTCACGATCGTGCGCGTGTTCTACGGTCCCGGTGGGTTTTCACGGCCGCACCGGCACGCAGGCTCGGTAACCGCCTACATCACCAAGGGCGAGATCCGTTCCCAACTCGGCGGCGGCCCTGTCGAGACGTTTGGGGTCGGCCAGTCCTTCTTCGAACCGCCGGGCGCGACGCATCTGGTCTCGGCCAATGCCAGCACCACCGAGCCGGCCGAACTGATCGCCGTATTCGTGGCGGACGAGGGCGCGCAGCTCACGACCTATCTGGAATAGTCGCTGGTACATGACTCAGCCTCCGTAGGAGGCTGGATCAGGATTGTCGGAGGGGTTCTCGAAAGACTTCTTCATCGACATCGGCATCGGCACGTGGAAGTTCAAGCCGCGCGGCGGCACTGGCTCCATGAACCATTTGTTGTAGATTTTCTCGATCTCCGGGCTCTTGTAGAGTTTTGCGGTCGCCCAATCGACCACACCCTTGAACGGTGCGTCGTCCTTGCGCAGCATGATGCCATAGGGCTCCGGGTCGGAAAATGCGCCGGTGCTGATCGCGTACAGCGACGGATCCTTTGAGGAGGCAATCATGGCGGCAAGCTGGATGTCGTCCATGACGAACGCTTGAGCGCGATCGGTCTCGACCATGAGGAACGCCTCGGGGACGTCCTTGGCGTTCATCACGGTGATGCCCAGCGAGCGTGCAGCATTGGCCTTGTTGAGCTGGGTCAGGTTGGTCGAGCCCGAGACGGAGACGACGGACTTGCCCTTGAGGTCGTCAACCTGGTCGAGCTTCAGGGCCTTCTTGGACACGAAGCGGCTTGCCGTAAGGAAATGCGTGTTGGTGAAGGACACCTGCTTCTGGCGATCGGCGTTGTTGGTCGTCGAGCCGCATTCGAGATCGACGGTACCGTTCGCCATCAGCGGAATCCGGCTAGACGAGGTGACGATGCTCTCGTTGACCTCGAGCTTATCCAGCTTGAGTTCGGCCTTGATCTCGTCGACGATCTTCATGCAGATGTCTATGGCGTAGCCGACGATCTTCTGCTTGTCGTCGATGTAGCTGAAGGGCACGGCACTGTCGCGTATCCCGAGTGTGATCGCGCCGGTCTCCTTGATTTTCTTCAACGTGCCGCTCAATTCCTGCGCATGAACCGGCACGACGAACGCGACGGCCAGGAAGGCCGCCGTGGTGAGAAAACGCATGTGCTTCCCTTCATTCTGTTTCGACGCAACGCCCGCGAAGGCTGGATTCCGCCTTGCTTGGCTTGCCGGTGGCCAAGCAATTCTGAGGCCAGATAGGCGCTAGGTCGCATAACGCGCTGGGAAAACGGCCTTGTCAGCCAAGGCCTCGCGCTGAGGACCCCCGCTTTAGGGCGAGCAGTCTCAATTATCCTCTCCGCTCGAGCCCTCACGCAGGTCGGGCTTGAGTACATCCTCCGGCAGCGCATGTGCCACGGGTTGTGGGCTGCCTGCGATCTCCGGGCCGACCTCGCGGCCGCGGGCGCGGATCAGGCGCTCATAGGCGGAGACCAACGTGACGTAGGGGCTGACCCAGACCCAGCCGTCGCGGGTGAAGACCTGCACGTCGAAATGCAGGTGCATTGAGGTGCCGGCGGGATGGTCGAGATAGTTCGAGACCACGCCGATCTTCTCGCCCTCGCTGACGATGCGGCCGTTGAGCAAGCCATCGGCGTTCAAGGCCTGCGGATTCATGTGCATGTAGCGGAAGCGGATGTGCTCGGTGCGGCTGTTGACTTGAAGCGTCGCGGCCTGGTCCTTGACGCCGCGGATCACGATGGCGTCGCGCACAGCGACTACGCCACGTTGCTTGGGGTCGCAGCGCTCGCCGCCCTCGCTCTGCGGCGGGCACTCGGCCGCGCGGATATCCTCGCCCTGGTGGCCGTAGCCGCCGCCGCATTGCCAGACCTCGAAACTACGGGACTCGCAGAAATTGTCGCGCCAGGGATAGGCGGTCGTGCTCTCTATCTTGTCGCGCCTGGCATAGGATTGCGAGCGTACGAACGCGGGCGCCTTTTCGAGCGGAAAACGGATCTGCGCATAGGCCATCACGTCGGGATGGCCGCTCTTGTTGCGGTAGCCGGTATTCGGGATGATGTCGCCGCTTGGCCGGTAGCTGAATTCCGGCGAACGCGCTGCGGGACGATCGATGACGTTGGAGGCAATGTCCGTCAGCGGCGGCATTCGCCGCCCGCCGGCGATGTGCAGCGCCTTCAGGAAACGCTCGGCAACCGGATAGGCTTCCTTGCAGGCGAGACGCCGCGGCTTGGCGACGCTGTCGAGACACTGGATCGACACCACATAGGCGACGCCGAAGCGGGTGAAGGCGTAACGCACATAGCCTTCGCGGATGAACCTGCGCAGGTCCGGATAGGTTGCTGCGAGCGGTTTGACCGGCTCGCCTTTGCCGGCGCTGGGATCGGCGATGTCGTAGATCAGCGCCGAGCCCGTAATCTGCACCTCGACCGGCCGTGCAAACACCCGTGTCGGCATGCCGTCGCCTGCGCCGGGCTCAAGCGAAAAGCTGGCGCTATAGCCTGCTGGGCCGGCGTCGAACATATCGACGGGATTGAAATCCGCCTGGTAGCGCGACAGCGCGAGTGTCGCCGGCGCGCCGCTGCGCTGCGCGTCAAGGTAAGCGGCAGCGTCGAACGGCAGCAGCACGGGAACCGAGCTGCGCGCAATGCCGGTGAAGAATTGTGAGGAGACCGCGTTGAGCTGCACCAGCGCCGGCGTCGCGCGCGGATCGTTGCGCGGCACCGAGCGGCGGGGCACGAAGATGAAATCGCCGGCAATCTGTGGACGGCTGTTGATCTCGGTGCGGAGCTGGTCCAGCGCTGCGCGCCAATCGACGCGCAGGGCTGTGAGCGAGGGGCTGCGGAATTCGTCCGCAGCGACCGGAGTTGCAAGGAGGAGCGAAAGCGCCGCTAGGGCTTGCGAGACGAAGCGGAAAGTCTTCCTACCCACTGTCTCGCCCCCCGGCGGCACCTGCTCTGATCCTCGATCCTCGCTTAGTCTTTGGCGCGCTCGGAGTAGGAGCCGTCTTCGGTCATCACCACGATACGCGTACCGACGGCGATGTGCGGGGGCACGGTGGTGCGCACGCCGTTGGACAGCACCGCGGGCTTGTAGGAGGACGAGGCGGTCTGGCCCTTGGTCACAGGCTCGGTCTCGACCACCTCCAGCGTCACGCGCTGCGGCAGCGCGATCGACACCGGGTTGGCGCCGTGCAGCGAGAGCTTGACCGTCATGCCCTCCTGGAGATACGCCGCGGAGTCGCCGATGACGTCCTTGGAGACCTGGACCTGGTCATAGGTCTCTGGGTTCATGAAGTGGTAGCCATCGCCATCTTCGTACAGGAAGGTGTAGTTGCGCTCTTCGATCGTGGCCTTCTCGACCTGGTCGGTGGTCTTGTAGCGCTCGGAGATCTTTACCCCATCCGAGATTCGGCGCATTTCGATCTGGCTGACCGGGGTGCCCTTGCCGGGATGGATGTTCTCGGCGGTCACGACGACATATAGCTTGCCGTCTTGCTCGATCACGTTGCCCTTGCGAATAGAACTGGCGATGACTCTCAAAGCGATATTTCCTGTCTGCTTGGCCCGGCACCGGCCAGGACTTGGTCAAATTGATGGGGGACCTGGGGCCTCAAATCAGACCTCGGCGCCCGTTTCGGGCCGCAACATACTGATTTTGCCGTTGGAAGCCAGCATTTTGCTGTGCCACGGGGCGGTCGGTTAATGGCTGGGGACAAGCCGATCTCGCCGTTCTGGTCGCCTGGGCGCCACCTCGACCGGCGGCCGTTCCTCCGGGCGAGGGGGGCCATTACCGGCGCAACACGAGGCTTTTTTGCCGAACAGGGCTTCGTCGAGGTCGAAACTTCCGTCCTCCAGGTCTCCCCGGGCAATGAGACCCATCTGCATGCCCCGCGGACCGAGATCATGCGGCCGGATGGCAGCCGCGTCCCCCGTTACCTGCGGACCTCGCCCGAATTTGCCTGCAAGAAGCTGCTGGCGGCCGGAGAGTCCCGAATCTTCGAGTTCGCCCGGGTGTTCCGCGATCGCGAGCGTGGGGATCTGCATTTGCCCGAATTCACCATGCTGGAGTGGTACCGGGCCGGCGCGCCCTACGACGCCATCATGGCCGATTGCGTCGTCGTGATCGCCCATGCGGCGCAGGCAACCGGAATCGGGACCTTCTCCTTCCGCGGCCGGTCCGCCGACCCCTTCGCCGAGCCGGAGCTTCTGACGGTCGGCGGCGCGTTCGAGAGGTTCGCCGGCATTGACCTGCTCGCGACCATCCCCGGCGGGAAGGGCGACCGGGCCGCGCTCGCCGCCGCAGCCGCCGGCAAAGTCCGCGTGGCGGAGGACGACACCTGGTCGGATATCTTCAGCAAGATCCTGGTCGAGCATGTCGAGCCGCGGCTGGGGCAGGGACGTTTGACCATCCTGTTCGAATACCCATCTCCAGAGGCGGCGTTGGCACGTGTGAAGGCCGGTGACCCGCGGGTTGCCGAGCGCTTCGAGGTCTATGCCTGTGGCGTCGAGCTCGCCAACGGCTTTGGCGAATTGACCGACGCCGACGAGCAGCGCCGGCGCTTCACGGAAGAGATGGCGGAGAAGCAGCGCCGCTACGGCGAGGCCTATCCGCTGGATGAGGATTTTCTGGCCGCGGTCGCGGAGATGCCTGAGGCGAGCGGCGTCGCGCTCGGCTTCGACCGGCTGGTGATGCTGGCGAGCGGCGCAGCACGAGTTGATCAGGTCGTGTGGACACCGCCTGCAAATGAAACGTTAAGTGAGACATGATGAAGACCAACCTTGCACGCACCTTGCGCGAGCCGGCCGAGCTGGTGGCCGAGCATCTTGCGCCGGCCGAAGCGCTGCCGGTGCTCGAGCGCGTCGCCGCACGCTATGCGGTCGCGATCACGCCGGCGCTGGTCGAGCTGATCGACAATTCCGATCCCGATGATCCGATCGCGCGGCAATTTGTTCCGAGCGCCGCGGAGTTGGAGGTGCAGCCGGGCGAGAATGCCGATCCGATCGGCGACTACCCGCATTCGCCGGTGCCCGGCATCGTGCATCGCTATCCCGACCGCGTGCTGTTCAAACTCGTTCACGTCTGCGCGGTCTATTGCCGCTTCTGTTTCCGCCGTGAGATGGTCGGTCCCGGCAAGGAGAATGCGCTGTCGGACAGCGCCTACCGCGCCGCCATCGATTACATCCGCGCGCACGGCGAGATCTGGGAAGTGATCCTGACCGGCGGCGATCCGCTGATGCTGTCGCCGCGGCGGATGAGCGAGATCATGGCCGATCTCGCCGCTATCGATCACGTCAAGATCATCCGCCTTCACACCCGCGTGCCCGTGGCCGAGCCTGCGCGCGTCAGCGACGAGATGGTCGCTGCGCTGAGGGTCGAGGGTGCGACCACCTGGGTCGCGGTGCATGCCAATCATGCGCGGGAGCTGACGGGCCCGGCGCGCGCGGCCTGCGCGCGGCTCGTCGATGCCGGGATTCCTTTGGTGAGCCAGTCGGTGCTCTTGCGCGGCGTCAATGACAATGTCGCCGCTTTGTCGGATTTGATGCGAGCTTTCGTCGAATGCCGGATCAAGCCCTATTACCTGCATCACGGCGATCTCGCGCCGGGCACCGCGCATCTGCGCACCACGCTGGCGGAAGGGCAGGACCTGATGCGCCAGTTGCGCGGACGGGTATCAGGATTGTGTCAGCCCGACTATGTCATCGACATTCCAGGGGGCGCCGGCAAGTCGCCGGTGGGGCCGAATTATGTGTTGCCGATGCAAAATACCGCACCTGATGCGCGTGATGCGGCATCGGAAACGCGCTATCGTATCGTGGACTATTGCGGCGACGTTCATCTCTATCCGCCCGAGACGTGAGCGGTTGAGTGCGGGGAAGCCGATTTGAGGAACGGAGGTATAGAATGAAGAAGATCGTGGTTGCAGCATCGCTCGTGATCTTGCTTGGCGGCACGGCGATTGCGCAGACCGGCGCCAAGGGATCGACGTCGGGCGGCGCCACGGCTGGCTCGCTGCCGCAGGCGCCGGTCGGTCATCGCCAGCCGCGTGCCAGCGACGTGCCGAGCGAGAAGAATCTGAGCGATCCTAATAACCCCGTGAACAAGGAAGACGCGGCGCTGGACAAGAAGATCAAGAGCATCTGTCGCGGCTGCTAAGCGTGCAACGGCGGGCAGGGCGCGACAGCATCGCCCCGCCCGCGTTTGCGCCTTAGGCCGAGCGCTCGTGCAGCCCCGCGCGCCGGGTGTTGCGCCGGATCTCGACCGCGTCGGCGAGTTGCTCCAGCACGGTTGCAGTCGTCGCCCAGTCAATGCAGCCATCAGTGATGCTCTGGCCATAGACGAGTGGCTTACCGGGCACCACGTCCTGGCGGCCGGCAACGAGATTGCTCTCGATCATCACCCCCATGATGCGGTTTTCCCCGCCCGAAATCTGGCGAGCGATGTCGGCCGTGACCAGTGGCTGGTTCTCCGGCTTCTTGCTTGAATTGGCGTGGCTCGCATCCACCATCACTTGCGGCGCGACGCCCGATTTCGCCAGCTCGTTGCAGGCTGCCGCAACACTTTCCGCATCGTAGTTCGGCTTGCTGCCGCCGCGCAGGATGATATGGCAGTCCTCATTGCCTGCGGTCGAGGCGATCGCCGAGCGGCCACGCTTGGTCACCGCCATGAAATGATGCGGATGCGAGGCCGACTTGACGGCATCCGCCGCGATGCGGACGTTGCCATCGGTGCCGTTTTTGAATCCGACCGGACAGGACAGGCCTGAGGCCAGCTCGCGATGGATCTGGCTCTCGGTCGTGCGCGCGCCGATCGCGGCCCAGGATACGAGGTCCGCGATGTATTGCGGCGTCGTCATGTCGAGGAATTCGGTGCCCGCGGGCAGGCCGAGATTGTTGACCGCGGACAGCACGTTTCGCGCCAGCCGCAGGCCCTTGTTGATATCGAAGCTGCCGTCGAGGTCGGGATCGTTGATCAGGCCCTTCCAGCCGACCGTGGTGCGCGGCTTCTCGAAATAGACCCGCATCACGATCTCGAGCTGGTCGGCGAGGTCTTCGCGCAAGCCTGCGAGACGCTCGGCATAGTCGAGCGCGGCCCTTGAATCATGCACCGAGCAGGGGCCGACCACGACCAGAAGCCGGTCGTCCTGGCCATTGAGGATCGCGTGGATGGCGTTGCGCGACGCCATCACCACACGCGTCGCGGTGAGCGTGCGCGGGACTTCCCGCATCACCTCTTCCGGCGTGCTCAGCTCTTTCAGTTCACGGATACGAAGATCGTCGGTCGTGCTCAGCACGGCGGGCTCCTGTCTTTTGAAGAACCTGCCGGCCAATAAAAAAGCCGCCAGGTCTGGCGGCGGCTTGTTCGGACGTTTGCTGCAATGTGTCAGATTGAGCGCGATCCTCCCGCCGCCAGCGAGCTGTCGTAGCTAAAGTACCAAAAATAGCTGGTGACGAGGGTGATCATGGATCGCCATATAGCGCGCGGTTGGCGGGTTGTCACCCCTAAAACGGCGCAGTGCGTGACGAGGCGCCTCAGGTGTTGCTGTTGCGTGCCGCCAGCGCCATGCCGATCAGGGTGGCGCCGCCGAACAGGAGGTTGATGCCGACGAGGACGCCGATGGCCCATTCCGCCGAGCTCGGCAGCCCCGTGATCACCATGAACGAGATCGCGATGTCGACGAGGCCCGAGATCAGGAGCCACGACCAGCGGCTGCTGAGCTCGCGGCGATGCTCCAGCGCATACATGATGGTGGCGACGCCCTCGGCCAGGAAATAGGCGCCGAGCACGATGGTCAGCGTCAGCACGGCTTGCATCGGCCGCGCCAGCAGCAACATGCCGGCGAGCACGGCAAGGGCGGCCGAGATCAGCGACCACCAGAAGCCCGGCGTGTTGCGGGCCCAGTAGGTGACGATCAGCCCGCCGATGCCGCTGATCAGGAACATCCAGCCGAGGAAGATCGCGATCGCGAGGCTTGCGAGCGGCGGCAGGATCAGCGCGGCAACGCCGAGAACAGCGAGCAGGATGCCTTCGAATAGGAATGCCCTCCAATGCGCCTTGACCGCGTGGCTCATGGAGGATTGCAGCCGTGAAAAGTCCTCAGGCGATGTCATGGCGGCCCTCGCAGCAACAGATGAAGCCCAATCTAGTCTATGCCCGCCGCGCTTGCCATCCCGCAGCTCAGCCGCCGGGCGCCGAGGAAAAACCTTCCGCGGTGGTGCGGATGCGGTTGCGGCCGAGAATGTAGATCGCACTTGTGACGATCAGAAGCGCGATGCCGAGCAGGATCGAGGTGAGCCCGATCGGGATTAGGGCCAGCGTCAGGTTGCGCTCGGGATTGATGAGCCAATGGTGGATCGAGGTCAGCACGAAGGCGAGCCCGAGAAAGCCCACGCCGCCGCCGGCCAGGAGCAGCGCCCACATCCGGCGCAACTGGCTGAGCCGCTCCCGCGCCACCTCGGTCCGCGGCGCATGATGTCGGGCAACACGCCGGACCAGGCGCAGGGCGAAGGCAATCGAGCTGAAGCCGATCAGGAGGCTGGCGGCGCCCAGCCACATCCGAAGCGCCGGATCCAGATCCGGCATCCGCTGCAGCGTGAGCAGCGGGAAGTCGAAAGCCGAATGCAGCGCGAGCGGGCCCGCCAACATCAAGAGGCGGCTGGAGAGGCGGGCCCAGTCGCGATGATGGCGGTTCGCACCGAGCGCCGTGCCGGCGCGCGCGATCGTCAGATAGGCGCCCGCGATGATACCGAGCGCGCCGTGGAACGGCACCGTCAGTACGCTGCGAAGGGCCGCAAGCGAGCGCCACATCTCGGCATGCTGGACGAGATAGGCGAGGTTCTCATAGGCCGCAAAGCCGAGGCCGACGGCGGCGCCATAGACCACGGTGTCCATCGGATTGGCGAAGGTCCGCCGCTTGGCCGAGGAGACCAGCACGATCGCGATCACCTTCACGGCTTCCTCGGGCAGCGCAACGCCGAACACTGAATGCATCGCGAGCGCCGCCCAGGGATCGTCGGGGGCCGCGATCATCCTGGCGAAAGGCGCGCGGGCCAGGCCCAGCAGCGAGATGCTGGCTGCGCCGAGCAGGAACGCGGTCCAGACCTGGGCCGGCGGGCCCGGGCGTTCCTCCGCGGCAATGACAAGCCACAGCATCAGGAGCGCCGGCGCGATGGCGGCAGTTCCGATGACGGTGGGCAGCGCTTCAATCAGGTACATCGCGTCGAAATTAGGTTCCCTTGACCGGCTTATCTACTTCCACCGATGCGACCATGTGTCATGCGCTTGCTGTCCTGTCGCTTAACACGCGTGACAGCTTCCGTTCATCCGCGCGCTTACCGAGGCGGGAATACCAGCGCAATCAATTGCATGACCGGAGGTGTTCGCTGTCGATCGCAACAATGGCGCCTCCGGTATGGGATTGCAATTGGCTAGCTGGATCAAGGGAATACGAAGAATTCTTAGATTCAACATGCAGGTGGCCTTGCGGCCAATCCAGCGGTTGCATTGTTTGCACGAGGCAACGCCCGACCGGGGAGGTCCCCGCGGTTTGCCCAATCGGTCCTTACGGGAAAAGCCCGCGTGGTAGCTCGAATCGGCAGTCCCAGCCCAGCCCTTAGTGGGTCGTGAAGGGCGGCCCCGGCTCGGGCGCAACGTCGAAAGCGCCAAGATGGAATTCGTTGCCTGCTTGATCTGGCTCGGTGTGTTGCGCAAGCAGCGTGAACGCGGCCTGCGGGTATTGCTTCCAGATCATGAGATCGGCGGCCGTGATGGTGAGCCAGCCGAACGTGTACATGTAGCGTCCGGGCTCGGTGACCCGGCCGACCCTGTCCCAGGTGATCTTGTCGACTGCCATTCGGTCCCCCGATCGCAAGTCTGCACATGATGGCCGCGCGAGGCACGGACCCCCAAAGAGTGATCCGGCAATTGGGCCATGGCGTGGCAGCAGTGCGGAGGCGAAGCGGCCGGAGGCCTCAGGCGGACTGCTTCAGCGCCGGGCGGACGATCATGCGGACGAGATCGTCGCGCTGCTGTTTTTCGGCGAATTTTACTGCAAAGCCGTTGGCGAATTTCCGGATGACGCGCCCGACGCAGGCGCCGACTGCGAGCGGCGTTCCGATCGGCGGGTCGTATTCGCAGGATATCGCAACTCCGGCCGTCGAGACGTCGATGATGAAGCAGGGGTGGGTGCTTCCGTCGCCGAGCGCCAGGAATGTATGCGAGACCTGCGGCACGAACCGCGCGTCACGCCGCAGATCTTCGACGCTGGCGTCCTTCTGCTTCTTCTCGAGCCAGGTCAGTTTCTCCGACATCCAGGCGCGTCGCGCCCGGGTCATCTCGAGCTCCATCAGGAAGCCCATCTTCAGCGTCGCGGTAATCGTGCACTCGAATTCGCCGAAGTCCTGGAAATAGGAGGTCACGCGCTCGCCAACCTTGCCGACGACCGGCACGTCAACGATCATGCGGAACGGCGAGACTCGCTTGGTGCGGCAGGCGAACGTCCTGAGCTTGCCCTCGCAATCGTACCAGCGCGGCAGCGAATAGCTGCCGCTCACGTTGACGTCCACTGCACGCTGCCTAAGGAACTCTGAGACGGACATGGCGCCAATCGTGTTGCGGATTATTCCCGTATTTCCACGGTAGCGGACAACCTCTAAGCAAATGATACCCGCACTCAGGAGCAGGGGTAAATTTGTGGTTAATGCGCGGGCCGGTCATAGAACGGCGGCAGGTCAGGACAGCCGGTTCGTGCTGGCGCATTCGCTGGCCAAGAACGATGAGGTTGGGGGAACAGCCAGACCGGCAACACTGCAGCCGCGATGCTGGCGCTCCCTAGCGGAATCGAACCGCTCTCTCCACCGTGAAAGGGTGGCGTCCTAACCGATAGACGAAGGGAGCAAACGCAGAGCCCCGCCGCTTCTGGCGGCATGGCCTTGGGCCGCACGAGTCTTTGCCCGGCGGCCGCGGCGGGCGAACGTATAGTGGCGTTTGGGCCCGTGGGCAAGCAGTTCGGGAACGGTCTTTTCGGGCGGTGGACAGCTCCGGTCCCGGGATCATTCGGGAGGCGATTTCAACGGTTTATTAGGGTTCCCGGAGCTAGCTGGAACGGGAGACTTTTTCATCCATGCCACTGCCCAAGAAGCGCGCCGACCGTAAATTGCTGTCGCGGCATGCCTGGATCACGCTCGACGGCGGGTTCGCCGCGCGGCGTTGCCTGGTGCAGGACATCTCCGCCTCCGGCGCGAAGATCACCATGGACGACGACGCCAGTCAGCTTCCCGGCGTGATCCGGATGGCGTTCTCGCGCGATGCGCGCACCGGGCGGAGCTGCCAGGTGGTCTGGCGCCGCGGCAAATCGGCCGGCATCAAGTTCCTTTGAGATCCGCCGGCGCGACGCCGGATGGCGCGGGGCGCGCGTCTCGGGCTAGAACGCAAACGATGCGCGCAACCATCCTCATCCTCATTTGCCTGGCAACGACGTCCGCCACCGCGGCCGAGAGCCTGCGCCTTCCTCCGCCCGAGCGGCCGCAGGCCGGCAAGGCCTTGCCGCTGAAGGGCGCGAGCGGCGGCCGGACAAGAGCGAGCGCCTGCGCCTCCTATGGCCCGCGCTTCGTCATGGTCGAGGGCACCGGCACCTGCGTCGAGATCGGCGGCTCGATCAGCACCGACGCCGCGGTCCGGCGCTGAGCGGCATGACGCCGGACCTGTTGCGGCTCGACCTCGTCGTCCCCGTGCTGATGTATTGCGCGCTGCTGTGGTGGGTCGGCCGCGGCATGAGCTGGCCCGCGCGGCTGGCCACCGCGGTCGTGACGCTGGCGCTGGTTATCTGCGTGCTGCTGGTCGAGCGCGGCTGGCTCTAGGACCTGCCACAACAAAAAAGTGAAAAACAACCCCATGCACAGTAGCCGCCGCGTGCCGGACGCTTGCGGCAATATCGGGATTCATCGCGCTCCCGTCGCAGCTTAAAGCGCACAAGAGCTCACGACATCGGCGGTGCGACGTATTGCGCAAATCCGGCGCGGCGGCCGAGCTCGGCGAGCCACCGCGTCAGGTGCGGCTGCGCCGGCCGGCGGATGCCTTCGACCCCGAGCCAGCGCCGCGCATAGGCGCCGACCGCGATATCGGCGAGCGTGAACTGGTCGCCCTCCATGAAGCGGCGCGATGAGAGCAGCCGATCGGCGATCGCCCAGACCTCGGCGGCCGCATCCGCATCGCGCTGCACCTGGATCATGTCGCGCTCGCCAGGTGCCGTGCGCACGATGCCCCAGAACACCGGACGGTCGACCGGCTGCACCGTCGACAGCGTCCAGTCGAGCCAGCGGTCGACCGAGGCGCGGCGCTTCGGCGCATCCGGATAGATCGGAGTGCCGCGTCCATGCGCGAGGCAGAGATAGCGCAGAATCGAATTGGATTCCCACAGCACGAAGTCGCCTTCGACCAGGGTGGGGATGCGCGCATTGGGATTCATCGCAAGATACTCGGCCTGGCGAGTCCTGCCGTAACTCATGCCGGCGTCGATGCGCTGATAGGGTAGGCCGAGCTCGGCGAGGCACCACAGCACCTTCTGCACGTTGACCGAGTTGGCGCGGCCCCAGATCGTCAGCTGCGTGTCCGGCATCTTTGTCCTCCCGCGGCGTTTTTCGATGTCGTAGCCCGGATGGAGCGCAGCGCAATCCGGGAAAGTCTTCGTGTGGCACGATCCCGGATTACGCTGCGCTCCATCCGGGCTACGAGTCCGTCACGCGCGGGTGATAGCGGAATTTGCTGTGCGGAGCGACGTCGATTGCGGCGAGGCAATCATGCAAAAAGCTCCGCCATGGGCGGAGCCTTCATGCAAGGCATATCGATGATCAGTGGCCGGAGAACAGCCACAGCAGAATGATCACCGGGATCGGAACGCCCAATAGCCACAACAAAATGCCGCGTCCCATCGCGTCCTCCTCCAATCGCTCATTGGCAAGAGAACGCGAGGTGCGATGGCTTGTTCCCGCGGCGCGCGCTACCAGTGGCCGGTGTTGGGCATCGACGACCACGGCTCCTGCGGCGGCTTCGGCTCGCCCTTCTGCAGCAGCTCGATCGAGTGCAGATCGGGCGAGCGGACGAAGGCCATGTTGCCGTCGCGCGGCGGCCGGTTGATGGTGACGCCGGCCTTCATCAGCTTCTCGCAAGTGGCGTAGATGTCGTCGACCTCATAGGCAAGATGGCCGAAGAAGCGGTCCTCGCCGTATTTCTCCTCGTCCCAATTGTAGGTGAGCTCAACCAGCGGCGCGCCGCGGCTCGAGGGCTGCTTTTTCAGCGCCTCGAGGTCGTCGGACGAGCACAGGAACACCAGCGTAAAACGCCCTTTGTCGTTCTCGATCCGCCGCACCTCCTTCAGTCCCAGCGCATCCCGGTAAAACCTCATCGCAACATCGAGATTGCGCACGCGCAGCATGGTGTGAAGGTATCGCATAGTTGTTGCTCCCTGGAACGGTGGAGGGTTTTTGGTTTGGGCCGGGGACGGCGGGAGTAGGAAATAGCAGGAAAATGGGAGGAGGGGCAGGGGGCGGGTGCACGTGTGCGTGAGGCGGCTAGTGAAGTAACCCAGCCTATGGACAAAGCCGCAAGGGCAGCAGAGGTGGCGATGGCGAATGGAGCAGCGTCAAGCGAATGAGGCAATCAAAAGTGCACTCAATTGACGCTGCCCGGGGAGGCGCGCGATGGAGAATTTAGTGCACTGTCACCGAAATACTTAACGAGCGCCGGGACAACCCGTCGCCATTCCGGCTTTCGCGTGCTCCGGCAGCCACGTTGGCGCCGGGGGAGAATTGTCTAATGCGCCGGGTAGGGCGATTATTTCAGGCTTGCGGCCTTTCATCGGAAGCGCCTTGAAGTGGTTGCAGAGGACACGCTAGTTGTGCGAAGTGATTGCAGCAATTCTTGAATGTGATGCCGATTTCGCAGAGGCGAACTGAAATGGCTGCCAAGGAAGTGACTCCGGAAGTTGGGTTGAAATCGTTTTCATGTCCCCATTGTGGCGCGTTGGCACACCAAGAATGGTTTTCAATATCGTGCAGAACCGCAACAAAGCCGTCCGTCAATAGAGCGGCGGATATGGTGACAGGTGAAACTACCGTCATTACGCGGATCGGCATGGCGCAGATTAAGGTCGAGGCCACGCACATGGTTAGTAATTCAAGTATGAGCCAGTGCTATAGCTGCAAGGGCATAGCAGTTTGGATCGGTGATCGGCTCATACATCCTGTGAAACTGACTCAAGTTGAGCCTCATGAAGATATGCCGCCAAATATTCGAGACGATTTCATGGAGGCCGCCTCCATTGTGGAGTTGTCGCCCAGGGGCGCTGCTGCGCTGCTACGACTATGCCTGCAAAAATTGATGGTCGACCTTGGCGAGACAGGAAAAAATATCAACGAAGATATCAAATCGTTGGTCGCAAAAGGGTTGGAGCCAGAGATTCAAAAGGCATTAGATGTTGTTCGCGTCATCGGTAACAACGCGGTACATCCCGGCGAGCTGGATCTGACCGACGATAAGGCCGTCGCCACGACATTGCTGACGTTGATAAACATTATTGTCGAACGTCGTATTGCGGCTAAGAAACGCATTGATGAAATGTTTCAAAGCCTCCCTGAGAGGGCTCGCGAAGCGATCGCAAAAAGAGACGGCTAGTGGCCGATTAGTCTGAAATCTCCAATTTGCCCGAATAGACAACTTCGGACCCATGCTGTCAGGCCGCCCGATGCCAAAAGTTTGCGTGGGGGCAACGGCTGGCAAAATAGGCCGATCCGCGAAATTGAACGTTCACGTCGGCTTTCTTCCGACAATCAAGTAAATGTGGAACGTCGGGTTACCGATATCCTGCCTGTCCCGTTGCGTGACCCGAAATCCGGACTTCTGCAAACTCGTGGCCACTGCTAAGCCAGCGGTCCTATCTTCTTCTGTAATACCTTCGGTGATTGCATGAATTTCAACGCCGGAAACTCGCAGATGGTCATCCCAAACCGTTCGCTGGATCGTCCAACCAGCAGCTATAGCGGCTCCTGCAATCTGCTCGGCGAAGTCTAGCGCTTCCTGATCCTGAGAACTTACGCCAACGTTCATGTGCTTGCGAAATGGCGCCAACGCCTTAGCGAGTTCATCGCGTTGTGTGACTGATAGTGATCGTGGTGCCTTATATTTTGCAAGCTCGGCCTGAGCTTCAAGGGCACGGGCCTGCGCCTGAGCGATCTGCAATCGAGCCGCAGTGGCGTCCCTCTCAAGCGCTGCGGCGCGCTCATTTGCTGCGGCTGCCTCGTGTCGTGCCCTCTCTATGCCCTCTTCGGCACTTCTGTCGAAGAAATAGGCTGCCCCTAAAGTGGCCACTGCCGCCACACCAGCGCATATCCAAGCAAAGACCACTGTCACCGATTCCTCCGTCGCAAGGAGTCGAGAGTATAGAACAGCCATTGGGCATGGGTAGAGGACGGCAGAAAGCCTCCCACGTTAGGTTGGCAGCCGTCAGATACGCGAACTGAGCCATCGCCTCAAAGTCCTCACCCCGACGATTCCAATCCTGCAAAATAACGAGAATACGGGACTACGGTGCGCTCAATTGACCCAGTTCGGGCTGCAGCATGGTGAGGCATGGCCCTCCTCGCGCGTGTCGTCGTGCCCAGTTGGAGTCCAATGCGCTGTCACCGCAGTTCCGCGCGCAGCCGCTTCCCGAGCGTCAGTTGCCGGGAAATGCCCATGCGTTGAGGGTGGCGATGCCCTCGCGCAGTTTTTTGACAGGGATGTACTCCGGCGAATTCCAAAACGCGTTGATTGCCTCCATCGACGGAAATTCGAACATAACAACCGGCCTGGTGTCGTGCTCGCCTTCAAGGACGTCAACCTTGGCGCCGCGAGCGACAACTTTGCCGCCGAACTTCCCCATCAGAGGAACGACGGCTTCGCGATATTTCTGGTACTGGGCTTGGTCGTCAATGGTCGCCTGAACGACAAAGTATGCGGTCAAAATTGCCTCCCTCATAAATCATAAATGAGGCATCCAACCGCAGCTGTCGTGCGAGAGCAAGTTCCTTTGGTTCGCTAGGCCAAAATAACTCCGCTAGGGAGTCGTCCCGCGGCAATTGGATGTACTCGGCAACGTCAGAGACTACGGCAGAGGCCGAGCCGTTCGCCGTCCGCACCTAGGCCGCAATCCGTCGCTCAACCGGCGCCGTCAGGAGCTTGAGCGCTTGTGCATGTTGCAGGTCGGGCACCGCGATGGCCGTGTGGCTGTAGATCGCATGGGTCCGTGATTTTGTAATCTTGTCCAGGATCTCGCGGCCTTTGATGACGTGGAGGCCCATTCCCTCGTCAGACGGGAAGATAGCCAGCACCACATCATAGGCCGCGATGACGGCTCTGAGCGCCTCGGCCTTGTCTTCGGCGACGTCGACAAACACGCGAACATCGGCTGCGAGTTCGCGCAGCTCGTCAAAATCCAGCACTGTGGGGTACTCCAACGCAACGATACTAAAGAGAAGCTTGGAGGCGTTGGGTTACTGAAGTCTCAACAACGCAGGCCAGACCACAAGTTTCACGGTGAGGTGACTCACCTCTGCGGGAAAAAGACCGATCGGGATGTCATATGCGAGGGGGATTGCCTTCGCCAGGCAAAGTGCAGGTGAGCTTGGTGCGTCAGTTGAACCCCGGCGAAGGCGGGCACGACCAATCGCCATGCTTCAAAGCCTGCTTGGCCTGATCGTGGAAACGCTTCTCAGCGCCGCGGGCGCTGCCATCGTCAAATTCTTCGGTTTGGAAAACGCCGTCGAATTTGCGGCCGCCATTGTCGGCCTGAGCTTTATCGTGATCGGCTTCGCGGCCTGGTGGTTTGGCTCCTGAGAGCAGTGGGAATGCCGTGAATCCAATCACGCTGCTCAGCGTGCTGGCAGGGTCATGGAGCACGCCAGAGATCGTCAACCAGTTCCGGCCACGTCAAAGCCCGGCGCAGCGTGGCCTACTAAAGCACCGGCGATGATGAGAAGATTTGGAGTGGAGCAGGGACCAGGCCCGCCTGGGCGAGGCTGAAGCGCGATGCGCTCGAAAGCTAGCGCGTCAAAACCAGCGCGTCACTGCTCCGTCACTTGGCGTAGCCCTGGGAGCGGAGCCAGGCGATCTTGCGGTCGCCGTTGATCCAGTCGTCGGCATCGGCCTTACTGGCAAAGCCGGTAATTTCGCGCTGTTCGGTGTCCGGGTAGTCCGCGAGGATTTTCCAGTCGCTGTCTGAAAGCCGGACGGTTTTGAAAGTCACTTTTGTTTTAGCCATGCCGCACTATGCAGGGAATGCTGCCAAAAGAGAACCCCTTGCGGCGGGCCCGCGAGCTTCGAGGTCACGCCTCTTGTCCGATGGGTAACGTCATGGCCGGGCTTGTCCCGGCCATCCACGCCTTCTCCAGCCGCGCAAAAGAACGTGGATGGCCGGGACATCTAGCGCGAAGACGCGCTTCGCGCTTCTGCCCGGGCATGACGACCCTTAGGTCCGTCGCTGGAATCCATAGTTGGTCCGCAGCGCCCGGGTTCCGCCTAGGCCTAGCGGCTTGCCTCATTGTTCTCTTTTTGTTCTATTTTAGTCTCTTTATAACGGGAGCTGAACATGCCGGACCTCGACTTCATCAGGGGGGAGATCGAACAGATGCGCATTCAGGTGGGACGCCAGCGCAAGGAGATTCTCGGGCTGCAACGGGCGGGCATCGGCACGGCCTCGGCCGAAGCATTGCTGAGCCGGATGCAGGCCAGGATCGACGATCTCTGTGCGCAACGGGATGCCCTGAAGAAGAGCCAGCCGCATCACAACCAGGGCAAGGCGCTGGGAGGCCGCAAGTGGTAGCGCTGCGCTGGTTCGACGACGAGCCCGAGCTTTCGCCTTTCCTGAAAGCGCTGGAAGACGTTCGACGCAAAGCCACGCGGGAAGGGTGGTGCTACGCGCACGTGCAGGCCATCATCGTGGCGATCGATCAATACGCGGAGGCTGCCACCGGAAATCGAGAGTATTTTCTGAACAAGCCCGTTTCAATTGGTGAATCGCGCAAGAGCGATCGCGTGCCCTGAGTTGTGGAAATCCGTGCTGCGGCGATTGTTTCGAACGCGTCGATTTTTGCTTGGGCTTTCGTGACTTCGGGGGATGCGGGCCGAGTTATTGTGCGGAACTCACGGCCAACTGCTGCTTGCGTTTTTGGCCTCAATGGGTTCTAAGCCCGGTGACTTTCATGACCGTTGGTATGAACAGCAGCCTGCTGCGTAGTTTTACCGCGTCCCGGGCAGAGCCACATTGTGGCTCTCGCGCACCACATTCGAAGGATTCCACAACATGGCGAAGATGACCAAGAACCAATTGATCGATGCGATTGCTGAGGGCACGCAGGTCGCAAAGAGCGACGTGAAGTCGGTCATCGAGTACATGGCGACGGTCGGCTACAAGGAGCTGAACGAGTCCGGTGAGTTCGTCATTCCCGGCTTTGCGAAAATGTCGGTGGTGAACAAGCCGGCGACCGAGGCCCGCATGGGCGTCAATCCGTTCACGAAAGAGCCGATGCAGTTCGCGGCCAAGCCGGCCAGCAAGTCGGTCAAGGCATCGCCGCTGAAGGTTGCCAAGGACGCTGTCTGAGGACGCTGTCTGATCCGAACATAGAGAGCGGTCGGCGGCGAGCGTGCACTCGATCGTGGCGCCGGCGTAGACGTTGCAACCGGCGAGCCCCGCAAAAGAAGAGCCCCGCGCTTTCGCGCGGGGCTCTCCAGCTGACGGCAATGGGATTTCAGCGCCTGGCCGCCAGCCGTATTTCTAAGTTAAAATTGAAAATCCAAAAAGCAACAGCGCCGCGATGACGGAATATGTTCGTCAGGCGGCGCTGCCATATTGACTGGGCGCTGAAATCCCCAGCTTCCATGGGTCTTCGCAGTGCAGAAAAGGTTCAACGCGAAGCTTGCGGACATCGCTCGGGTGGCGCCCCGCGCTCGCCTCAGCCGCTCCACATCGCGCTGGACATTTGTTCCCATTTTGTTCTAGTTGGGTCGTGGAGGTGATTCATGACCATCGAGAAACAGCGCGAAGTGATCCGGCTCTGGAATCAGCTCAGGAAGGTGCGGGGCCCGGCCGCAGAAGAACTCCGCATCCAGATCCTCGAATGCTTCGCCGAGAAGGACAGCGCCAAGCGTTCGGCGGCTTGAGCAGCGTCGCCGGTCGAGGAGGGCGCCGGACATCGCCGGCGCGCGTTCGAATTAGAACGGGCCCGACTCGCTTTCGTGCGCCCAAGGGGGCGTGCTTGCAGGAGTGACAGCGACGTTGCCATTGGAAGCCAGTCCTCTGGCGAGGCGTGGCAGCTTCGGACCTTTGCCTCCGGTCATTTAGGAACCAGCGTTTGCAGTGAACGTTCGCCGTGCATGACATGCCCGCGATGCGCCAAGCCGATGACGGCGAAGTCGACCAACACTTTCTGGTGCGAGCCGTGCCGCGAGATCGTCATCGTGTTTGCGGTCGTCTCGAAATTCCTGCCGCCGGCGAAATGACAGACCATACTTTCATCGATCGTTAGCAAACGCGCAGTGCTGGTTTTCTCGATTCCGATTCGTTCTTTGGGAACGAAATGGAGTCTGATGCAGAACAAGTTGCGCCCGTCGATGCCGATGCGGCCCGCGCTTGTCGCGGCCACCCGGCGCGATGCTTTGATGGCTTCATGAGATCGTGCCCGCGCATCACGCGATGCACACCGATTGTGATGCACACCAATTGTTAGGAGTTGCTCCGCGCCGATTTCTTGGATTCCGATTCGTTCTTCGAGAACGAAATGGAGTCGAAGCTGGAACAAAGCTGGTCAGCGGCACTGCCATAACCGCCTGGGCCTTCGCGCGACGCTGCGGAGGTCTGAGCTGCTTCCGCAAACCTGCTAACGAAAACTTGCGGCGAAGCCGATAACGCTAATCGGTTAGGTTAAAAGCGAAGTCGCGTTGCAGTTGCGGCGGATTGGGATAGTGTCTGGCAACGACAACCAGAAACTTCGCCCAAGAAGCTCTGTCCAAGAACGTTTGTCCAAGAACCTTTGCCCAAGAACCTTTGCCAACGAACCGCTTTGTCATGACACCTTTTTCAGGACCGTCGTTTTATCAAGGCGACCGGCACACCTACCGGCGCGTCGCTGTTGTCGGCACGCTGTTTTGCCTCGCCTTCGTGGTGATCAGCTTTTCGCTGCGGCCGCAGGCCGAAGACACGCGCGTCGCGGTCAAGGCCGACCGGCTGGTGCGCACCGCCGGCCACGCGCCGCGCGCGAATTAGCGCTCGTCGCGGTAGATCTGGTCGTCGGGGCCCGCGTGGCGGCACGACGCACCGCTGCTCGCGAGCGCGACGAAACCGGCATAGCCGGCCAGGTTGAGCAGGACTTCGAGCCACACGGGCATGTCGGCCTCTCTTGCGCGAAGTCGACACAACGTGCGCGCGAAAGAGATGTTCCGCGCTCGCCAGGAAATTTCCAAAAAATTTCCCGTTCAGAGCGGGGAGGAGGGGTCGAGCCGGCGGCCGAGCGTCGCGACGGATTTGGGGGACGGCTGCTCCTTGAGGAACTCGGCAATGGCGCGTGCGAGCTCACCGTCGGTCATCGGCGTCGCGGGCGGGCGCAGGCTGCCGACGCTGATGCCGCGAACGATCTCCTCGTAATGCTGATTACGTGCCTTCGGAACGAGCCTGCGGATGCGGGCGAGCAGAGCGGATATCGGCAATCTTTCCTCCTCGCGATCTTTCCTCCCTCGATCACCCGCCCCATTGGCAGCCGGTTGGCTGTGCTGCCATTTGTGTTCCTGAAACAAAACCCCGTCAGCATCACGATGGATACTGACGGGGCTTCGTGCGCGGCCTCTACCGGATAGCGGAGGCTTGCACTCGCAAGTTCAATCCATGAGAGCCGATTTCGTTCCGCTCGCGCCCAATTTTTTTCGCGCCCATTTTTTTCGTGCCCGGGGGTTCCTCCATGGCGCGCGCAACCATCGCACAGAGCCGGCGTTGTTTCGCCAGCTACCAAGGAGCAGATGCATGATGATGAAAACACTCGCAGTTCTGGCCACCGTTGCGGCGGTGGGCGTAACCGCAGTCGCCGCTCCTGCGGAGGCGCGTGGTCGCGGCATCGGTCCGGGCCTCGCATTCGGTCTTGCCGCCGGCGCGATCACCGCGGGCGCGTTGGCTGCGTCCCATCCGTATGGCTACGGCTATTACGATGGCCCGGCTTATTATTACGGACCTGGCCCTTACGCCTATTACGGCGGCGGACCATACTACTATGGCCACCGCCGGCACCACTACTACTACCGTCACTGGTAACAGCCACGGCTAAGCGAAAAGCCCGGAGCGATGCCCCGGGCTTTTTTCATGAAAGTTCCTTGCGCGATGATCTGACGCGCGATGGTCTACGGCCAGAGCGAGGGCCGTTCGACCTTGCGGGCATTCTCAAGCGTCGAGACGCAATATTCCTCACGCTCGCGCTTGAATTTTTCCTGGGTGGCGCGGAAGGCGGCGACACGTGCGGCGATCTCGTCGCGTTCGCGGGCTTTGCGTTCTTCGTCTTCGGTCATGTCCATCCCCTCTGTTCGCACTTGAACTGCGTTGACACCTGAACTCAAGCAGCGCCGCCGCATCGCACCTGAGTCGCAGTCGAAGACATGCATTGGCGCTTCTGATTGGGGCGTCAATGGGGAGGAGGCATTGCAGGATTGTGATAAGCGATTGTGATAAGCGAACGGCGGAAAAATTGCCGTTCGCGTTTCGTGAGACGGTGGATAAGAGCGTCAACAATCTTGTCGCTTGCACATGTTGCGGCTAGCCCCAAAGGCAAATCGCAGCAAATCAGCGCGCGTGACGCACAAGGCGTCCATTGAGATGATGACGGCAACATCCGGCTGCGGCATGCTGGCATGCTATAGAGCGGTGCTCGGGCCTACGGATGACTTGACTACGGATCACTTGACTACGGATCACTTGCCCATGATCGCTTGCCCATGATCGCATCGGATCTTCGCAGCGGCGTCGAACGGCTCGGCGACATGATCGCCGAAGCCAAGGCCATCGTGCCGTTCACCGGCGCCGGCATTTCGACGGAATGCGGCATCCCGGATTTCCGCTCGCCGGGCGGGCTGTGGACTCGCAACCGTCCGATCCCGTTCGACGAATTCGTCGCCAGCCAGGACGCGCGGGACGAGTCCTGGCGCCGCCGCTTTGCGATGGACGAGACCTTTGCGGCGGCAAAGCCCGGCCGCGGCCATCGCGCGCTGGCCTCGCTCTACCGCGCCGGCAAGGTTCCCGCTGTCATCACCCAGAACATCGACAATCTGCATCAGGCCTCGGGCTTCGCCGCCGGGCACGTGATTGAGCTTCACGGCAACACCACCTATGCGCGCTGCATCGGATGCGGGCAGACCTATCAGCTCGACTGGGTCAAGCGCCGGTTCGATCAGGATGGCGCCGCTCCGGACTGCACCGCCTGCGATGAGCCGGTGAAAACCGCCACCATTTCGTTCGGTCAGGCGATGCCGGACGGCGAAATGCAGCGCGCAACCGAGCTGTCGCAGCGTTGCGACCTCTTCATCGCGATCGGTTCCTCGCTCGTTGTATGGCCGGCAGCGGGCTTTCCGATGATGGCGAAGAACGCCGGTGCTCGTTTGGTCATCATCAATCGCGAGCCGACCGAGCAGGACGACATCGCCGACCTCGTGATCCGCCATGACATCGGCGAAACGCTCGGGCCGTTCGTCGGCAATTGATCGGTCGTTTTTGATTCGCGCCTGTGCAAGCTGTTCATAGGTTCCGGCGAATCTCTTTTTTGTCTATGCCTCTCAACCGAGAGTGTTATCTTTTGATTCGAAAGATTCGCGTCGCGTCCAGCTGAGATGATTCTCGAAAGACGCGTGATTCGGCGCCGCCACTCAGGCGGGTTGCATGGCAGTGTGGGGTCCGGGGTTATGGGGTCGTCGGACGGATTTGAGTCCAAGAAGGTTGGAGTTCCCGCGGTGGGCGAACACGGCTCCGGGCGCGAGAGCGCGCTCAGTCCCTTCACCGGGCTGGGCGAGGCCGCCGCCAACCTCGTCGAGGTGCACGGCGTCATCAAATGGTTCGACGCCTCCAAGGGCTATGGCTTCGTCGTTCCTGACAATGGCTGGCCGGACGTGCTCCTGCACGTGACCGTGCTGAGGCGCGACGGCTTCCAGACCGCGTACGAGGGCGCCCGCATCGTCGTCGAGTGCATCCAGCGCGCCAAGGGCTACCAGGCGTTCCGCGTGGTCTCGATGGACGAGTCGACCGCGATCCATCCGGCGCAGATGCTGCCGCCGCGCACCCACGTCACGGTCACCCCGACCAGCGGACTCGAGCGGGCCCAGGTCAAATGGTTCAATCGGCTGCGCGGCTTCGGCTTCCTCACCTGCGGCGAGGGCACCCCCGACATCTTCGTGCACATGGAGACGCTGCGCCGCTTCGGCATGACTGAGCTGCGGCCCGGCCAGTACGTCCTGGTCCGCTTTGGGCCCGGCTCCAAGGGCATGATGGCCGCCGAGATTCATCCCGAGTCCGGGTCGCCGGTTTCTTCGCACTAAGGCCTTGCCCGTTCCCGCAATCGTGAGCAGAGGCGCGCTGGCAGGGCCGTGCGCGCCATCTGGCTTTTGCGGCGATCGCCGCGTAAGGATTGTCGCAGTCCCACGCCGTCAGGCCATGCTTGCTGTCCGAGTGCCCCTCCATGAGTTCTGATCGAAAGGCCGCCTGGTTCCTCAGCCGGAGCTGGCTTGCCGCCATCCTGGTCATCGCCACCTATGCCGTCGCGAGCGCGCCCGCCGGCGCCGCCAACCTTCAGACGCTGGAGATCGTCACCAAGAACGGCGTTCAGGTATTCTCGGTCGAGATGGCGACCACGGAAGAGGAGAAGCAGACTGGCCTGATGCACCGCAAGGAACTGGCGGACGGCAAGGGCATGCTGTTCGACTTCAGCCCCGAGCAGGAAGTGTCGATGTGGATGAAGAACACCTACATCTCGCTCGACATGATCTTCATCCGCGCCGACGGCCGCATCCTGCGCATCGCGGAAAATACCGAGCCAATGTCGACCAAGATCATCTCGTCACATGGTCTTGCCAAGGGCGTCCTGGAGGTGCCGGCGGGAACGGCGCAGAAATACGGCATCCGTCCCGGCGATCGGGTCGGCCACCCGCTGTTCGGCAGCAAATAGGGGCGATCGGCGGAATTATTGCCGCCTTGCGGGCGGCTTGGGAAGCTTGCTGGCGCCTTGGGAAGCGTGTATCGACAGGGCTCACCGGACATTCGGGGTATAGCGCAGCCTGGTAGCGCGGCAGTTTTGGGTACTGCAGGTCGTTGGTTCGAATCCAGCTGCCCCGACCAGTGTTTTCAAGCACTTAAAGCAAAATAGGTCGGTCTTTCCGTCGCAGAAATTGTGATTGGAAAGTTCATAAGGAAGGCGCGAGCAGGGCGCGTTGCTTCGCCAAATGCCGGCGGAAGCGCGCCAAGCGCGCGACCCCGACTGGATCTCTTCATACGGCGACCAAAGGCATTTCCTTGATAGCTTCCCATTGCTGGGTTGAAGTCGTACCTGACCACGCGTTGCGCTCGAGATTTGGCTTCCATGCGGCCGCCGGATCGAGATTGCCGGACTTCGTGAAGAAGGCGTTCGCTCCGTAGGTCGATACAGCCGCCAACCCGTACCCGTGCTCCCTGCAAAGCTTCGCAAGGGCCGCGAGCGACGCGCCGTGGTACCAGCCAGTTGGATGCTTCTGGTGGCGAACAAAGGTGGGGTCATAAGGAACGGTGACCGAGGCGGACTCAAAACTGGCATTGTACTCGATCGAAATGATCGACGGACCAATCCCGATCAGCTTTTCGAGAAACCAGTAGTCGTTGCCATCCACGTCGATGGAGAGAATGCCGAGGCGCTCGAATTTGGTTCGAATGAAATCAAGATTGTCGAGAGAGAGAAAGCTGTTTCGAATATCGATCCAGGTCGGAAGCAACACCTTTGCATCTTCGACTTGTTCGGCCGAGCCGTCAATCAAGAGCCCCCTCCATTCGGGCTCGTTGGCGAATGCCGCACAGTTGAATTTCACGGGGTGGAAGCCAAACTCAACAAATGTCTTCGGCGCCGCTGTGGTCGCGGCAAGATCAGCTAAAATGTCCACTTCATCGGCTTCGCTCTTGGTCCCGTGTTTGAGCTGCATCAGGCGGTAGCGAAGCCTTCGAAGCTGCGGGATAGATTTAAGAAAGGCGCGCATGGTTCCCAATCCGTCGAATGGCTGAAACAGCATAGATATCGTTCAGAAACAATTTGCAATGTTCATCCCGCGCAAATCGCGTCATGAACTTGGCGAGTCCTTGGCGGGCCACGCTCTCAGCGCCTGATTTCGACGCGTTCCGCGTTGAAGGGAGAAGGCGAGGGACCCTATCGGCGTCCCACCGGAGTCTCCTTAAGGCGAGGTCATCATGTCGATCAGTGCGACTGCTGCGGCGATGACGACGTCCCCCATCGACCGCCACCACTCGGCGACGGCGCTCAGAGCAGGTCCAGCACCATTTCCAGCGTCTGAGCCCAGTGATCGCTCATGCCGGGACACGCGTCCCGGAGCGCCTGACCAGTCCAGACCAATTGAGCAAAGTTCATCGAACCTTTGGACGTCGCCACAGACATATGGGTGTTGGGAATTTCAGCGCCCAATGTCTAAACGGACGCCGCCAAGCGATGATATTCCGCTTGCGCGGCGTTGCGCTTTTCGGAGCGGGCAATCAGCTCGTCGCGTACCAGCCGAGCGGAAACGGCAGGAACGGCCATATCCCATGGTTGTCGTTCGAGGCTTTCGGTAGTTCTTGAACGGAAGTTTTGACGGCCGGAGCAGGCGGCGTCGATGGCACCGCCAACCGCAGACAGGCACACTGCAAATTCATCGTGGTCGCCCCAGCCAGTAAGCATTTTTCAAAATTGAGCAGTTCAAAATTGCCACGCGTCCTCAAAACGGCGCGCTCATTCTCAAATCACGTTGCCCATTGTAGAAAAATTGGCGGTGGCTTTCAACCGGTCTTACTGCCCTCTCGCGACAGGTAAGGTTGACCGGTTAGGTTAAGGCAGAGCTGTTGTTGCGGCCGCCTTGGCGAGTGTTATCACCTCGGTTCCGGCGCGCGATGGGCTGCCTGGAATCTATGCTCACACAGAGTCGCAGTTCGTCGCGGCGCTCGCATCTTGTGAGTTCTGGGTCATGTCTTTCGATCGCAACGTCCAGACCGTCAATACAAAGTCCAGCTGGGCCGATATCTGGCACCTCTGGACCGTGATCGTGCCGCGCCGCTCGATCAACGGGCAGCTTGTCTGCGGTAAGGTCTGGCGGCGCCACGACGGCCGCGACTGGATCTACAAGAAATTCACCGAGTACGACAGCAACGACGCGGCTTGAGCTGGCGCTGCTGCCGCCGGGATCAGCCCGCCTTCGCCGCCGCCGGCTTGGACGGCGGTGGCTTCAGCGGCTTGTCCTGCCGCTTCGACCAGGAGATGTAGTAGGCGACCGTCGTCATGATCGCGATGCCGGCGACGCTGACGAAGATCTGCGCAAACAGCGAGCCCGAGCTCATCGACAGCTCGAAATGGCCGACGAAGGACAGGAACACGCCGACGCAGAACACGGCGAGCGATTGCTGGCCGCAGACGATGATCGGATCGAACCCCTTCCACTCCAGCCCCGGCCATTCCTTGGGCACGAAGCGGATCACCAGGATCACGATCACGACGAAGTGGATGAAGCGGTAGGGCGCGAGATTGGTCTTGTCGTTCGGGTTGAAGGCCGAGAACAGCCATTGCGGGAACATGCCGCCGAGGGTCGGGAAGCGGCCGGCCATGGTCATGATCAGCGCGAACAGGAGATAGCCGAGGCACAGATAGAGTGTGAGCGGCGCGTTGATCACATTCATCGAGCGCCGCGCCCCGCCCATCGCGCACCAGGCGCCGAACACGAACAGCACCTGCCAGCAATACGGGTTGAAGTACCATTGTCCCGCCGGATAGGCGTTCAGATTCCAGCCGAAGTGACGCGCGGTCAGCCACAGCACGATCGACAGCACCATCGTCAGGTCGGGCTTGCGCAGCATGAACCACAGCACCGGGGGAAACAGCCCCATCAGCACGATGTAGAGCGGCAGCACGTCGAGATTGAGCGGCTTGAAGCGCAGGAACAGGCCTTGCCGCAGCGTCTCGGTGGCATTGTCGACGAGGCCGGCAACGTTGAACTCATTGATCATCTCGGAATCGCCGAAGCGCAGCGCCAGATAGCTGATCGAGGCGATGTAGATCACGAACAGGATGATGTGGGCGACGTAGAGCTGCCAGACCCGCTTGGTGAGCCGGGTGGCGCCGACGAGGAAACCCCGCTCCAGCATCATCCGCGCATAGACGAAGGATGCAGTGTAGCCGGAGATGAAGACGAAGAGATCGGCGGCGTCGGAAAAGCCGTAATTGCGGGTCGTGATCCAGTTCACTACATTGTCGGGGATGTGATCGAGGAAGATCGCCCAGTTCGCGATGCCGCGAAACAGGTCGAGCCTGAGGTCGCGGCCTTTTTCGGGGAGCGTTGCGTTGATGTTCAGGAAGGCCATGCGACGGGAGCTTTCGGAGGGAATAGATAGGCTGATGTCGGCGAGGCAGAGCCGCCGGGCGGGAGCCCGGCGCGGAAGGCGGGTACGCAATTGTCACGGCGCAGCATAATGACTATACCCGTCGGCTAGGTTACCGGGGGGCCCGGAATCACCGATCAGTTCCCGAAAGGTGTCTCTATACTAGCTATCCCCGCGTTTTCCACCAACTGCTACCGTGACGCATCGAAATCGAACGAAAAGACGCAAAGAGGCCCGGACCACCCCATGACCGCACGCATTTTCAAGCCCGCCAAAAACGCGATGCAATCCGGCCGGTCCACGACCCGGGAATGGCAGCTCGATTACGAGCCGGAGCAGCCGCGCGCAGTGGAGCCGCTGATGGGCTGGACCTCGTCCGGGGACATGAAGCAGCAGATCACGCTGCGCTTCCACAGCAAGGAAGAGGCGGTCGCCTATTGCGAGCGCAAGGGCATCGCCTACCAGGTGATCGAGCCCAAGGAATCGGCGCGTCGGCCGGTCGCCTATGCCGACAATTTCTCCTTCCGCCGCGGCGAGCCCTGGACGCACTGAGCGCTGTCGCTGCCTGGCAGCGAGAGCCGGGCTTCCCCTGAGACGCTTGGCAGCTCTTCCGCCCCGTGCTTCGCTGGCGCGAGGCGTGACGGAATGACGAGGTGGGGTATGGCCGGGCGTGACCAGCTCGACGGCGTCGATTTGCGGATCTTGTCCGAGCTGCAGCAGGACGGGCGGGTCCGCAACAACGAGCTGGCGCTTCGCGTCGGCGTGTCGGGGCCCAACTGCGTGAGGCGGCTGAAATCCCTGTTCAGCCGCGGCGTGATCCGGGCGATCCGCGCCGTCATCGACGAGCGGCTTCTCGGCTATGAGGTGGTGTCGTTCGTCACTATTCAACTCGCCAGCCAGGCCCAGCCGGTGCTGGAATCCTTCGAGAGCTCGATCGCCGCGATCCCGCGCATCCAGCAGTGCTGGCGGATTTCGGGCGATACCGATTATCTCCTCAAATGCGTTGCGCCGAGCGTGGAGAACATGCGCCAGCAGCTGCTGCATTTCGCCGCGATGCCGAACGTCAAGAACGTCCGCAGCTTCCCGGTGCTTGGCGTGGCAAAGGACGTGCCGCTGCCGTTGCAGGAGCTCGCCGCGTCCGCTTCGGCGGGCTAGGGATTGCGCTCAACCCACACATCAACGGTATCTGTCGCGAAATTCGCGCGGTGAGGCCCCGGTCCAGCTGCGGAAGGCGCGAGAAAAGCTCTTTTCGTTACGGAAGCCCGCGATCTCCGCGATCCGCTTGATCGGCGTGCGGCCGCGCATCAGTTCCTGCTTGGCAAGGTCGAACTTGGTTTCTTCCTTGAGGTCGCGCAGCGAAGTGGCTTCCTCGCGCAGGCGCCGATGCATGGTGCGGGTGGAAAGCGCGAGCTCACTCGCAACATCCTCCGCGCCAAGGATGCGGCCGCGCGCGTTGCGAAGCACGCGGCGGACGCGCTCGACCAGCAGCCGGTCGCGCCGATAGGGCAATACTGTCAGCCGCAGCGCACCCTTGAGCATGCTGTCGAGATCGGCCGGACTGCGGGTGAGCGACAGCGACAGGTAGTGCTTGTCGAAGACGATGCGGGCGCCGTCTGCGTCGAAACGAACATTCCTGCAGAAGATCGTCGGATAGACGGACACATGGGGCGGCTCGGGAAAGGGAAACTCCGCGGCGCGGAGCGCGATCGCGGAATCGACGGCCCAGCATGAGAAGCCGAGCACATAGCGGAGCAGGGTGACCAGGCAGAACTCGCGGAGATCACCGAGATCGCGCTGCTCGCGAAGGGAGATGGTCGCCATCTCCTCGCTGACAGCGAGCTCGAACAGGACGTCCTCGGTCAGCAGGCTGTGATGCCGGCACCAGCGCTTGAGCGCGATCTCGAGATTGGGCGCGGTGATCGAGGCCCGGCACAGCATGCCGTAGGTGCCCCAGGGCAGCCGGCGCGAGAACCAGCCGAGCGCCTCGTCGTCGAGCTCGCGCATGGCATGGCCCGCCAGCGCCTCGAACTGGGCCGCTGTCACCCGCCCATCCATCGATTGAGCGAGCTCTTCGGTGACCTGTCCCTTTCCCAGCGCCTCGGCCGGATCCCGGCCGTAGCGGGCATAGGCGGCGACCACGCCGCGGACGAAGGCGGCGGGGGTCACGGCGCGGCGGGGCGTGGCGGTCGCGACTTGGAAGGGCATGAAAAATCCTCGCCAAACTTGGCGGAAAATGCAACCTTTTCGACCGAAGCGGCGCCGACACGGGGGTAGGTTCGGGCCGATAAGATTTCGGAGGACTCGCCTTGAACATCCCGAGCATCGATTTCGATCTGGGCGAAGACATTGCCATGCTGCGCGACACGCTTCGCGCCTTCGTGGAGGCGGAGATCGCGCCGCGCGCGGCCGAGATCGAGAAGGCCAATCTGTTCCCCTCGGACCTCTGGAAGCGCTTTGGCGACCTCGGCCTGCTCGGCATGACCGCGCCGGAGCAATATGGCGGCTCCAACATGGGCTATCTCGCCCATATCGTCGCCATGGAGGAGATTTCGCGCGGCTCGGCCGCGGTGGGGCTGTCCTACGGCGCTCACTCCAACCTCTGCATCAACCAGATCCGCCGCAACGGCAACGACGCGCAGAGGCAGCGCTACCTGCCAAAGCTGATCTCCGGCGACTATGTCGGCGCACTCGCGATGTCCGAGCCGGGCGCCGGATCGGACGTGGTCTCGATGAAGCTGCGCGCGGACAAGCGCGGCGACCGCTACGTGCTCAACGGCTCCAAGATGTGGATCACCAATGGCGGCGATGCCGACGTGCTCGTGGTCTATGCCAAGACCGATCCTGAGGCCGGCCCGCGCGGCATGACCGCCTTCCTGATCGAAAAGGGCTTTAAGGGCTTCACCCACGGCCAGCATCTCGACAAGCTCGGCATGCGCGGCTCCAACACCTATCCGCTCTTCTTCGACGACTGCGAGGTGCCGGAAGAGAACGTGCTCGGCGGCGTGGGCGAGGGCGTCAAGGTGCTGATGTCCGGCCTCGACTATGAGCGCGCCGTGCTCTCCGGCGGCCCGCTCGGCATCATGGCGGCGTGCATGGATGCGGTGGTGCCCTACATGCACGAGCGCAAGCAGTTCGGGCAGCCGATCGGCGACTTCCAGCTGATGCAGGGCAAGCTCGCCGATATGTATTCGACCTGGCAGGCGACGCGCGCCTATGTCTATGCGGTGGGGCGCGCCTGCGACCGCGCCAACCACGCGCGCAGCCTGCGCAAGGATGCCGCCGCGGCGATCCTCTATTCCGCCGAGAAGGCGACGTGGATGGCGGGCGAGGCGATCCAGGCGCTCGGCGGCGTCGGCTATACCAGCGAGTTTCCGGTCGGGCGGCTGTGGCGGGACGCCAAACTCTACGAGATCGGCGCCGGCACCTCGGAGGTTCGCCGCATGCTGATCGGCCGCGAGCTGATGGCGGAAACCGCTTAAGCCTTCACAAATTGGAATTGCCGCGGAACTGATCCAACCTGCCCGCGGCCTCTCACCACGTCACCAGAAACGCGGGACTTGCATGCCGCTCCATTCCAGCATCGATCCGTCCTCATCAGATTTTGCGCGCAATTCTGACGCCATGCGTGCGCTCGTCGCGGACTTGCGCGAGAAGCTCGGCCAGGTCGCCGGCGCCGGCGGCGAGGTCTCGCGCAACCGCCACACCGCGCGCGGCAAGATGCTGGCACGCCAGCGCGTTGACCTGCTGGTCGATCCCGGCACCGCGTTCATGGAGCTGTCGCCGCTTGCGGCCTATGGCCTCTATGGCGGAGACGTGCATTCGGCGAGCGTCGTCACAGGGGTGGGACGCGTCGCGGGGCGCGAATGCGTGATCGTGGCCAACGACGCCACCATCAAGGGCGGCACCTATTACCCCATGACCGTGAAAAAGCATCTGCGCGCGCAGGACGTGGCGCGGCAGAACAACCTGCCTTGCGTCTACATGGTCGATTCAGGCGGCGCCTTTCTTCCGCTCCAGGACGAGATCTTTCCGGACGAGCGGCACTTTGGCCGCATCTTCTACAATCAGGCGCAGATGTCTTCGCAAGGCATTCCGCAAATTGCGATCGTGATGGGCTCCTGCACCGCCGGCGGCGCCTATGTGCCGGCGATGTCGGACGAGAGCATTATCGTGCGGAATCAAGGCACCATCTTTCTCGGCGGCCCGCCGCTGGTGAAGGCGGCGACTGGTGAAGTCGTGAGTGCGGAGGAGCTCGGCGGCGCCGACGTGCATTCGCGCCAGTCCGGCGTGACCGATCACTACGCTCAGAACGACGCCCATGCGATCGGGATCGCCCGCCGCATCATCGGCACGCTGAAGCCGTCGGTGCGTCCGAACCTCAACATGCATCCGCCGCGCGAACCGCTGTTTCCTGCCGAAGAGATTTACGGCGTCGTGCCGGTCGACGGCCGCAAGCCATTTGACGTTCGCGACATCATCGCCCGCATCGTCGACGGCTCGGAGTTCGACGAGTTCAAGAAACTCTACGGTACGACGCTGGTCTGCGGCTTCGCCCATCTCTGGGGTTTTCCGGTCGGGATCATCGCCAACAACGGCATCCTGTTCAGCGAGAGCTCGCTGAAGGGAGCTCACTTCATCGAGCTGTGCTGCCAGCGCGGCATTCCCCTGGTGTTCTTGCAGAACATCACCGGCTTCATGGTCGGCAAGAAATACGAGGCAGGCGGCATCGCGCGCGACGGCGCCAAGCTGGTGACGGCAGTTGCGACCGCCTCGGTTCCGAAATTCACCGTCGTGATCGGCGGCTCCTACGGCGCCGGCAATTACGGGATGTGCGGACGCGCCTACTCACCACGCTTCCTGTGGATGTGGCCGAACGCGCGCATCTCGGTGATGGGCGGCGAGCAGGCTTCGATGGTGCTGAGCCAGGTCCGGCGCGACAATATCGAAGCCAAGGGCGATAGCTGGTCCAAGGAAGAGGAAGATAATTTCCGCGAGCCGATCCGCGCGCAATATGAGAGCCAGGGGCACCCCTATTATGCGACCGCACGACTATGGGATGACGGCGTGATCGACCCGGCCGACACGCGGCTGGTGCTCGGCCTTGGCCTCTCGGCGGCATCGAATGCGCCGATCGAACCGACGAAATTCGGCCTGTTCAGGATGTGATGCGATGGACCGCTCAATGCTCTACCGGCGTTTTCGCACACTTCTGATCGCCAACCGCGGCGAGATCGCCTGCCGCGTCATCCGCACTGCACGCGCCATGGGCCTGCGCACGGTCGCCGTCTATTCCGAGGCCGACCGCGACGCAATGCACGTCGCGCTCGCCGACGAGGCCGTGCTGCTCGGACCTGCGCGTGCCCGCGACAGCTATCTCAATGTCGAGCGGTTGATCGAGGCCGCGCGCAAGACCGGCGCCGAGGCGGTCCACCCCGGCTACGGCTTCCTGTCCGAGAATGCGGACTTTGCGCGGGCTTGCCTCGATGCCGGCCTGGTCTTCGTCGGCCCGACCGCCGCGATGATGACGGCGATGGGCTCGAAATCGGGCTCGAAAGCGCTGATGGAGAAGGCCGGCGTGCCGCTGGTGCCCGGCTATCACGGCGAGGCCCAGGACGAAGCGACGCTGTGGAAGGCGGCCGAAAAGATCGGCTTTCCCATTCTGGTGAAGGCCTCGGCCGGCGGTGGCGGCCGCGGCATGCGGATCGTGCGTTCGGCGGCCGAGCTTGAGCCCGCGATCATCAGCGCCAAGCGCGAGGCCAAGGCTGCGTTCGGCGACGATCGTATGCTGATCGAGAAATACGTCGACAATCCCCGCCACATCGAGGTGCAGGTGATCGGCGACAGCCACGGCAATCTCTTGTCGCTGTTCGAACGCGAATGCACCTTGCAGCGCCGGCACCAGAAGGTGATCGAGGAGGCGCCGTCGCCGACGCTGAATCCTGCGCAACGCGAGGCCGTCTGCGTCGCCGCGCGCAAGGCTGCGGGCGCGGTCAACTATGTCGGCGCCGGCACGATCGAGTTTGTCTCCGACGGCAAGGACGTGTTCTTCATCGAGATGAACACCCGCCTTCAGGTCGAGCATCCCGTGACCGAACTGATCACCGGCATCGATCTCGTGGAATGGCAGTTGCGCGTCGCTTTCGGCGAGGCATTGCCGCTGAAGCAGGACGAGATCCGGCTCAACGGCCACGCCGTCGAGGCGCGCGTCTACGCCGAAAATCCGACCAGGAACTTCATGCCGTCGGTTGGAAAGATCTCGACTTGGCGTCTGCCGGCGGAAACCGGCGGCTTGCGCATTGATTCCGGCTATCGCGAGGGCGACAGCGTCTCGCCTTACTATGACGCGATGCTGGCCAAAATGATCGCCTGGGCGCCGACGCGGGATGTCGCGATCGAGCGGCTGAACCGCGGGCTGGAGGACTCCGACGTCCGCGGCATCGTCACCAACATCCCGTTCCTCTCGGCGCTGATCACGCATCCGAAGGTGCGCGCGAACGCGATCGACACCGGCTTCATCGAGCGTGAGCTGGCGATCTTGACATCAGCGCCGCCGGCACCCAGCGAGCTGGAGCTGTGCGCCGCGGTTGCCGCCGTCATCGACGATGAGCGCAAGGCCGCCCAGGCGGAACCAGAATCGCCCTGGCAAACCTTTGGCTGGATGCCGGTCGGCCGCCGCCAGCGCAGTTTTGCCTTCCGCGTCGGTCATGGTGCTGGTCATGGGCCTGAGCTGAATGTGACGTTGAACTACGGCAGCGGCCCGTCGACGCTGCTGATCGGCGAACGCGAGCTGGCGTTTGCCGTCACGCCGAAGGATGGCGGCTTCGATCTAACACTGGACGGCGTCAAATCGCAGGTTGCCGCCGTGATCGACGGCCATGAGCTTTACTTGCGTACCCGCAATGGGCGCTTCGATCTGCACTGGGTCGACCCGTTCGGCGGCGAGAGCGATGAGCATGTCGGCGAGGACAAGATCACGGCACCGCTGCCGGGCACCGTCGTCGCCGTGCTGGCGGAAGCGGGGGCGACGCTCGAGAAGGGCGCGCCGATCCTCACCCTGGAGGTGATGAAGATGGAGCAGACGCTGCGCGCCCCGTTCGCGGGCGTCCTGACGGCGATCAAGTGCAAGGTCGGCGACATCGTGCAGGAGGGCGTCGAGCTCGCCGTGGTCGAACCGTTGGCCGAGTGAGAGTGACATGAGCAACCAGGTCCGCATCATCGAAATGGGCCCGCGCGACGGCCTCCAGAACGAGAAGACACCCGTCAGCGTCGAGGCCCGCATCGCCTTTGTCGAGGCGCTGGTCGCGGCCGGCCTCACCACCGTCGAAGTCGGCGCCTTCGTCTCACCCAAGGCGATCCCGCAAATGGCGAGCTCGGATGCCGTACTGCGCGGCGTGAGCCATGTGAAGGGCGCCGAATTCCACGTGCTGGTGCCGAACGAGAAGGGCTATGACGCCGCGCGCGCTGCGGGTGCCCAAGTCGTCTCGGTATTCGCGGCAGCCTCCGAAGGCTTCTCACGGGCCAACATCAATTGCACGGTCGCGGAGTCCATTGAGCGCTTCAAGCCGGTATTGGCGCGGGCCAAGACCGACGGCATCAGGGTCCGCGGCTATATCTCTTGCGTGCTGGGCTGTCCGTTCGACGGCGAGATCAAGCCGAAGGCAGTAGCGGATCTGGCGAAAACGCTGTGGGATCTCGGCTGCTACCAAATCTCGCTCGGCGACACCATCGGCGTCGGCACACCGAGCAAGGCGAAGGAGATGCTGCGCGCGGTCAGCGCCAATGTTCCCGCCGCCCATCTCGCGATGCATTTCCACGACACCTACGGCCAGGCGCTTGCCAATCTCTATGCCGGCCTGGAGGAGGGCGTCCGCGTCATCGATGCCGCCGCCGGCGGTCTCGGCGGCTGTCCCTACGCCCCCGGCGCGACCGGCAATGTCGCGACCGAGGACGTCGTCTACATGCTCGAAGGCATGGGCGTCAGGACCGGCGTCGACATGGAGAGGCTGCTGGCGGCGACCAACGAGATGAGCGGCGTGCTGGGCAAGCCGCCCGCGAGCCGCGTGGCATCTGCACTGAACGCCAAGCGGAAACGCGCGGCGACGTAAATTGCCTGCGCCGTCTTCAAACTTGGTAGGGTGGGCAAAGGCGCGCAGCGCCGTGCCCACCGTCTCTCCGTGATCCCGTTGGTAGGTGGTGGGCACGCTTCGCTTTGCCCACCCTACGCGATGCGGTCAGGCCGCTTTCAAGCCGACGTCGGGCAGGCGCGGGCGGTTCTTGAGCGCCTTCGCCATCATCGCCTCGACCTCGGCCTTCTCCTGCGGCAGCAGCGCGAGGCGGGGCGGGCGGGTCAGCGCCGTGCCGCGGCCCATGATGTGCTCGCACAACTTGATGCACTGGACGAGGTCCGCTCGCGCGTCGAGATGCAGCAGCGGCATGAACCATTCGTAGAGCGGCATCGCCTCGGCAAAGCGCTCCGCTCTGGCGAGGCGGAACAGCGTCTCGCCCTCGCGCGGGAAGGCGTTGGACATGCCGGAGACCCAGCCCACCGCCCCCATGGCGACGCTCTCGACGATGACGTCGTCAAGCCCTGCGAACAGCACGAAGCGGTCGCCGACCATGTTGCGGGTGTCGATAAAGCGCCGCGTGTCGCCCGAGGAATCCTTGAAGCAGACGACGGTCTCGACATCGGCAAGCGTGGCCAGGATATCCGGCGTGACGTCGTTCTTGTAGATCGGCGGATTGTTGTAGAGCATCACCGGCAAGTCGGTCGCCGTGGCGACGGCGCGGAAATGCGCGGCGGTCTCGTGCGGCTTGGATGAATAGACCAGCGCCGGCATCACCATCACGCCGTCGATGCCGATGCGCGCGGCTTGCTTGGCCGTTTCGACCGCGAAGGCGGTGGTGAACTCAGCGATGCCGCACAGCACGGGCACGCGGCCGGCCGCGACCGACTTGGCCGTCTCCATGATCGCGACCTTCTCCTTGCGCTCCAGCGAGGTGTTCTCGCCGACAGAGCCGCAGACGATCAGGCCGGAGACGCCGTCGCGGATCAGCCCGTCCATCACCTTCGCCGTCGCGTCGATATCGAGCGAGAAATCGTCGTGGAATTGCGTGGTGACGGCCGGGAAGACGCCTTGCCAGGAAACACGGGGGCTCATGATTTTTCTCCAAGTGGATTTGCCGGCGGAGTGCTGCCTCCGCCGGCTGTTGTGAGAATGATGGGGAATCGGATCAGAGCGTCGCGCCGACCTTGCGCAGCTCGGCCAGGACGGGCGCCTTGGGCAGCCAGATCTTGTCGAACTCGGCAATCACCGCCTCGGTATCGCCGGCCGGCACCTGCCGGATCGGGATCGGCGCGTTGCGGAAGTTCTCGATCAGCGTCGGCTCGTTGCCGGCAAGCTCGTCGATCTGCGCGTCGAGCGTCGATTTGACCGTCTTGGCGATCAGCTCGCGGTCGGCTGCGGAGAGCGATTGCCAGACCCGGCCCGAGACGACCGCCGCCATCGGCATGAAGACCGCGTTCATCTGCAGGATCACCTTCGAGACCTTGTCGAAGCGCTGGTTCCAGGAGAATTCGAGATCGGCCTCCAGGCCGTCGACCTGGCCGTTGGCCATCGCGTCGAACACCTGGGGCGTCGGGATCGGCGTTGGCGCGGCACCGAGCGAGGAGTAGAAATCGCGATAGACCGGCGTCGGATTGATGCGCAGCTTCATGCCCCTGATGTCGGCGAGCGAATTCAGGTCCTTCGACGAGAACACCGCGCGCATGCCGGTGATGCCCCAGCCGAGCCCGATCGTGCCGGTCTCCTGCGGCAGCACGTCGAACAGCTTGATCGCGGCGGGATGCCGCACGAATTTCGCAACCGCCGGCGTTGAGCGGACAATGTAAGGCGCGTTGATCGCGGCGATGTGCGGCACGCGCGAGCCGAGCTCGGCGGCCTGGATAAAGCCCATGTCGAGCGCGCCGGACTGGAGTTGCTGCATCATCGCGGGCTCGTTGCCGAGCTGGCCGGAGTGGAACACGGTCAGGGTCAGCCGGCCGCTGGTGGCGGCCTTGAGATCGTCGCCGAATTTGAGCGCGGCCTTATTCCAGGAATGGCCGTTGGGCGTGATCAGGCCGAGGCGAAATTCCTTGGCCTGGGCCAGCGCCAGCGACGGGGCAAACAGCGGCACGGCTGCGCTGGCGGCGAGAAAACGGCGACGTGAGATCGGCATGGTCGGGCTCCTTTGAGCGGGCCTATTTGATGAGGATTAGCGAGAGCGACGGATAGAGCGAGAGCAGCACCAGAAGGACGCAGGAGATGACGAAGAACGGCAGCGTCACCATGAACATCTTGCCGGGCTTGGCGCCGGTGACGGCGGCCGCGACGAAGAAGCAGAGCCCGACCGGTGGCGACAACAGGCCGAGCACGAGGTTGATCACGATCACGACGCCGAAATGCCTGGGATCGATGTGATAGACCTCGGTTGCGACCGGCAGCAGGATCGGCACCGTCATGATCAGGCCGGGAATGCCGTCGATCACCGTGCCGATCACCAGGAGGATCACGTTGCAGATCAGCATGAAGCTGACGGGATCCTTGGCGGCCGATTGGATCCAGCCGGCGGTTTCCTGCGGTACCTTGCCGAAGATCAGGACCCAGGAGAACACGGCCGCGGCAGCAACCAGGAACAACACGATCGCCGAGTAGATGGCGCTGCGCAGCATCATCTGCGGCAGTTGCCCGAACTCGAACTCCTTGGTCCAGAATTTTCCGACCAGCGCGGCGGCGACCGCGCCGACGGCCGCGGATTCCGTTGCGTTGGCGAGGCCGCCGAGAATGGTGCCGACGATGACGATCGGGATCAGCAGAGTGGGCGAGGTCCGCAGGATCGTCGCCACGCGCTGGCGCGGCGTCTGATAGTCCGCGCGCGGATAGTTGTAGACGTATCCCATCAGCGCGATGACGAGGCAGAACATCACGGTGAGGATGACGCCGGGCACGATCCCGGCGATCAGCATGTCGCTGACCGAGACCTGCGCCAGCACGCTGTAGACCACGAACATCACCGACGGCGGAATAATCGGACCGAGCATGCCGCCATAGGCGGTCAGCCCCGCCGCAAAGGTCTTGTCGTAGCCCTTCTTCTCCATTTCCGGCACCATGATCTGAGCCATGATCGCGACCTGCGCGGTCGCCGATCCCAGGATCGAGGAGATGAACATGTTGGCGAGGATGTTGACGTAGGCGAGCCCGCCCTTCAGCGAGCCGACGAAGGCCATCGCCATGTCGACGATGCGCCGGGTGATGCCGCCGCCGTTCATGATCTCGCCGATCAGGATGAAGAGCGGAATGGCGATCAGCCCGTAACTGTCGACGCCGCCGAACAGCTGCAGCGGATAGGACTGGAACAGCACCGGATTGCCGGATGCGGCGATGTAGACGAGGCCCGCCAGGCACAGGCAGAGGCCGATCGGCACGCCGACCAGCATGATCGCGACGAAGGCCGCCGAGGTGATCATCAGTTGACCCCGTCGAGCTCGGAGAGCGCAAAACCCTTCGGGGGCGTGCGCGGGACCAGCTCGAGATCTTCCAGCAGGTTGGCCAGACCATGAACGGTCATCGACACCGCGAAGATCGGCAGCGTCAGGTAGAGCACCCAGGTCGGCCAGTTCAGTGTCTGGGTGTGCTCGGTATAGAGGAAGTTGAAGGTTTCGGCGGCGAGCTTGCGCCCGTCGAAACCGGCTCGCGCGAGCCCGATTGGATCCATCCAGAGCACGCAGGTGATGATCAGAGCTACGCCGAATACGACGACGAGGCCGGTCGAGATGACCTTGGCGATCTTCTGGTGGCGGAGCGAAAGACGTTCCGTCAGCATCGTGACCGCGAAGTCGAGCCGCAGCCGTGTCATTGCGGAAGCGCCGATGAAAGTCAGCCAGACCACGCAATAGACCGCGGATTCATCGATCCAATAAATCGGGAAATGCGAGTAGCGGGTCACGACGTTCACCAGAATCAGGCCGGTGAGCAGATACATCAGGCCCATCAGCGCGATCCGCTCGCAGGCGAGCAGGGCACTGGAAGCATTCACGACAATCCGCCGGGCGCTGAACGCCGGCACATCCGGCACCGTCTGCTCGATCATGAAAGGCCCCAATGCCAAAGCGAGATTTGTCGTGCTATTGCCAAATGTATAATTTATACATTTTGCGTGTCAAACGGAGATTGCGGTCATTCCGGCGGCAGGACGCGCTTTTACTGGGCACCCGGCTTTTGCTCGACACATCAACAAGCAAGAGAGGGACCGCTTCGTTCGGACGAGTCGGGGGAACAAGATCAGATGAAACAGCCTTTGAAGCATCGCACCCTCTCGGCTGCGATCGTCGATCAGCTCCGGCAGGCGATCCTCGACGGCACCTATCCGGCGGGATCACAGTTGCGCCAGGATGCGCTCGGCGATGCCTACGGCGTCAGCCGCATCCCGGTGCGCGAAGCGCTGTTCCAGCTCGAGGCCGAAGGGCTGGTGCGGATCGTCCCGCAGAAGGGCGCCATCGTCTCGGAGCTGTCGCTGGACGAGATCAACGACGTCTTCGACCTGCGCCGGATCCTGGAGCCGCGACTGCTGGCGCAGTCTGCGCCTCGCTTCAGGGAAGAGGATTTCGAGGGGCTCGACGACATCCACAAGCACTTCGAGAAGGCGATCAAGGCGCGCAATGTCAGCGACTGGGGGCAGCTCAACGCCGATTTTCACATGGCGCTCTACGTTCACGCACCGCAGCCGCGCACCAGGGCCATCGTGCTGTCGCTGCTCCAGACCAGCGACCGCTACACGCGCCTGCAGCTCTCCAACACCAAGGCGATGGGTATTGCAGAAAAGGAGCACGCCAATCTCATCGCGCTCTGCCGCGCGCAGAAGGTCGAAGAGGCCTGCCGGTTCCTGGAGCGGCACATCGAAGCCGTGCGCAAGGATCTGCTGCAGGTCCTGGGCAGCAGCACGATCGGGCCGAAGTCACGGCGGAAGAGCAAGCCGTAATCGCAGGGTGGGTTAGCGAAGCGTAACCCACCATGCTTCAGCGAATCCGGGACGAATTTGGTGGGTTACGCCTTTCGGACTGCGCTTCGCGCAGCCGCAAAGCTCACCCACCCTACAGCAGCATCACCGGCTCCCGTCAGGCCCCATCACCAGGTCCGGCAGCCAGGTCGAGATTCCCGGCACTAAGCACAGCAGCAGCACGGCCGCCATCATCAGCAGCACGAACGGCAGCGTGCCCCAGATCACCTCGCTCAAGGGGATATCGGGCGCGACGTTGCGGATGACGAAGATGTTCAATCCGACCGGCGGGTGGATCAGCCCCATCTCCATCACAATGGTCATGACCACGCCGAACCAGATGATGTCGAAATTGGCGGCGCGAAGCGGCGGCAGGATGATCGGCGCCGTCATCAGGATGATCGAGACCGGCGGCAGGAAGAAGCCGAGCACGACGACCATGACGAGGATCGCGAACAGCAGGCCCCAGCGGGGCAGATGCATCGCGACGACGGATTCGGCCGCGGACTGCGAGATGTGCAGATAGCTCATCACGTAGGAATAGAGCAGCGACATGCCGATGATCATCATCAGCATGGTCGACTCCCGGACCGTCGATTTCATGATGGGCGCAAGGTCGCTCGGCCGCCACACGCTGTAGATCGCCGCGATCAGCGCCAGCGCCAGAAGGCCGCCGAGGCCGGCTGTCTCCGACGGCGTGGCGTAGCCGCCATAGAGCGCGATCATGACGCCGGTGAGCAGCAATACGAAGGGGATCACGCGCGGCAGCACGCTGAAGCGTTCCGCCAGCGTGTATTCGTCGCGGGCCAGGATCGGCGCCTTGGGGCCGCCGTTCTTGTAGATCGCTGCGGCCGCGGCATATTCCTGGCGGAAGCGGATCACGGCATAGGCGCCGAACAGCGAGACCAGCAACAGGCCGGGGCCGATGCCGGCCAGGAAAAGCCGTCCGAGCGATTTTTCGGCGGCCACCGCAAACAGGATCATGGTGATCGACGGCGGCAGCAGAATGCCGAGGGTGCCGCCGGCGGCGATGATGCCGGCGGCGAAACCGCCGGAATAGCCGCGCTTGCGCATCTCGGGGATGCCGGCCGAGCCGATCGCCGAGCACGTTGCAGGCGAGGAACCGGCCATCGCCGCGAACAGCGCGCAGGCAAACACGTTGGCGACGCCGAGCCCGCCGGGCACGCGATGCAGCCAGGCATGCAGGGCCAAGTAGAGATCCTGGCCGGCGCGCGACTTCCCGATCGCGGCGCCCTTCAGGATGAAGAGCGGAATCGACAGAAGCGTGATCGAGGCCATTTCCTCATAGACGTTCTGCGTCACCGTATCGAGCGAGGCGGCGGGCATGTAGATGCCCATGAACACGACCGCGACGGCGCCGAGGGCAAAAGCAATGGGCATGCCCGAAAACATCACGAGCAGCGTCGCAATCCCGTAGGCGAGGCCGATACCGAAGACGCTCATGGGCGCCGGCCTCCAGCGAAGGGCAGCGCAAGCTGCACGATGATCTGAACGCAGAGCAGGCTCATGCCGAACGCCATGAGCGAGTAGGGGACGGCGAGCGGCGGCGACCACATCGAGTTCGAGACCTGGCCGTCTACATAGGCCTCGTGCGCAAGCGTCCAGGACTTCCAGGCGAAGAAGGCGCAGAACAGAAGCGTCACGGCATCGACGAGCCAGAGCCTGATCCTGTTCGCCAGCGGCGACAGCAGGCCGACGAAGGCCTCGATGCCGATGTGGCCGCGATTTTGCTGAACATAGGCAGCCGTCATGAAGGTCGCGCCGACCAGCAGGAACACGGCGGCCTCGTCCTGCCAATAATTGGCGGCCTTGAACAGCGCGCGGCTGAGCACGCTGTAGCTCAGGATCGCACAGGCCGCGACCAGCGCGATCGCCGCGAACACGACGATGATGTTGTTGAGGATGGCGAGACCGCGATCGAGCGCGGCCGCGGGGCTGGTGCCCGCGGCCGCGCTGGTCAGGTCGTCATGATCCGGCAGCGGACCGTGGATCATGCCGCGACGTCGGTTGCGAGCTTGAGCAGGTTGGCCGCAGTCGCGGTCTTGGCGCTGTAGTCCTTCCACGCGGTGTCGCGGGCGATATCGCGCCACTTGCCGACGGTCGCGGCGTCGAGCACCGAGACCTTGGCGCCAGCCTTCTCGTAGACCTTGGCCACCTCGACGTCGTCATCCTGCGCGCCCTTGCGGCCGAAGGCTTCGAGCTCGGTGCCGACCGCGAGCAGGACGTCCTGCTGGTTCTTCGGCAGCTTGTCGAAGATCGCCTTGGACATCATCAGCGGCTCGAGCATGAACCAGTAGGAAGCGCCTGCCCCCGAGGTCAGCGATTTTGCGACCTCTTCCAGCCGGAACGAGATCAGGCTGGTGGAGGAGGTGATGCCGGCATCGCATGCGCCGGTCTGCATCGCCGCGTAGATTTCGTTCGACGGCACCGACAGCACCGAGGCGCCGGCGGTCTGGAGCACCATGTCCATCTCGCGCGAGCCGCCGCGCACCTTCATGCCCTTGGCATCTTCCGGTGCCACGATCGGCTTGGAGCGGCTGGCAACGCCGCCGGCCTGCCACACCCAGGTGAGCAGGATGATGCCCTTTTCGGCGAGGAAATCGGTCAGCGCCTTACCGACTGGCTCCTTCTTCCAGCGTATGCCCTGGTCGTAGGTCGTGACCAGTCCGGGCATCAGGCCAATATTGGTTTCCGGCAATTCGCCGCCGGCGTACGGCATCGGATAGAGGCTGATATCGAGCGCGCCCTTGCGCATCGCGGAGAACTGCGCGTTGGTCTTGATCAGGGATGAGTTCGGATAGATTTCCGCGGCGATGTCGCCATTGCTGCGCTTGGCCACTTCGGCGGCGAACATGCGGCACAGGCGGTCGCGGAAATCGCCCTTGTCGATGGTGCCGCCCGGGAATTGATGCGAGATCTTGAGCGTGGTCGCGGCATGCGCGGTGCCGGTCCCGAAGCGGAGAATGGCGGGTGCCGCGACGGCGGTCGCGAGCAAGTGACGACGTGTGAGCATGGTTTTATCCCCTTGGACGGTTCTTGTTTGGCGTGATTTGGGTCTTTGAGACCGACGCTTGGGCCCATCCTAGCCGGTCTTTCACCCGATATTCTCTCATCTGATAGTTCGAGACCGAATGTCGCGGCAAGTCCTGGTCTTGCTGCGCCGCACACTTGCAGTCGGCTCGCGCGGCCGTGATCAGGGTCAACGCATGGAGGGAAAAGATGGACGGCGGGGCGGTTTAGGGAAATTTGTCAGTGGCGGCGTAACAAGGTCGGCCATCGATCCGTCGAGACTGGATAGCGGCATCCGTCGCTGACAAACATCATCTCGAAGGGAAGACTAGTCATGACCATTCGCACCCGCCTCGCGCTCGGCGTCTCGGCTGCCGCTCTCTCGCTTGGCCTCGCGCTCTCGCCGGCCGCCTTCGCTCAGGACAAGATGGGCAAGGATGACGGCACGATGAAGAAGGATACGATGCACAAGGACGGCATGATGAAGAAGGACACCATGTCCAAGGACGACGGCATGAAGAAGGACACGATGTCGAAGGACGGGATGAAGAAAGATGACGGGATGATGAAGAAGAACTGATCTTGCGCCGTCATGCCGGGGCGCGCCTCGTCGAGGCGAGCCCGGCGTTCCAAATTCGAATCCAGAGCCTGTCATCGGGCCGCCCGGTAACACCGTTCCCGTAGGCAATTGTGAACTGAGGCGCGCCTCAGTTCAATTTCAATTGAGCGTTACTTCCGCTTGGCTTTGCGGGCGGCATAGCGAGCGTCGCGCCGGGCTTTTTGCTCGGCTTCGGCCTCGGCCGCCTTGGCGGCCGCTTCTTCGGCTTCGCGGGCGATGCGCGCAGCCTCGAGCGCCGCAGCCTCTTCCTCGCGACGCCGCTGCTCAGCCTTCTCGGCCTCGCGCGCAGCCTTCGCTTCGGCGCGCTTCGCCGCAGCGATCTCACGCTCGGCGCGCCGCGCCGCGACGGCGGGATCGTCAGGCCCCGGTTGGGACTTGAACTTGTTCAAAAGATTTTTACGTGCGTCCTGCGCCGCTTTTTGCCGGTCCGCAAAGCCGGGTTCTCTGAATCCACTCATCGCACGAGCCTTGTCATCCTCGCTTTCAGCCTTACATCATTCGCGTGGGTACGCGGGCCGCATCAAACGCGTGCCCCGTGACGCCAGCGTGTACATCCATGCGCGTCGCAAAGCCACCCATAATCGCAGCCGACCAGGTAGACGAAAAATCGCTGGACCAGCCGATCGTTCGTAGCCAGGAAAAACTGCCGAATTGTGATGTCCCTCATAAGGGGCGACGAAGGCGGCGCCTAGCGTCCGCCCCGATATAAGACGGAGCCCGGGCATGACTTTCTTCCGGCTGAGCCTGAAAGCTCTCGCAATCACATTCACGGTGGCGGCGCTGGCCGGTGCCGGGCTGCTGTTCGCTCGTCCTCAACCGATCGAAAGTGCGGTTCTGGGCGCCGGCTGGGAGTGCAGCCAGACGGCGTTCGTGCTGACGACCTGCGCGCCTCGGGTGCAGCAGGCGACCCCGACAACCGAGACCTCGCGCAAGGACCTGGTCAGGCCGACCCGAGGCTGAACTAGGAGGCTGAATTGGAGCGGCCGATCGGGATGTGACGCGACGTCGCAGAGGTGATAAAGCCGGTCTCGTCCGCGCCACCAGGTAGCTATGCCCAAGTCCGACTCCGGCGAGAAGCCCAAATCTCGATCCAAGCCTCAAGCCAAGCCTCAATCCGGCGACAATCGCCGCGGCGCGATCGCCGGACTGATCATCGTCATCGTCATCCTAGGGGTCGGCTGGTGGCTAACTCGCGACCTCACCGCCGCCAGCAAGATGCAGGACTGCCTGATGTCGGGGCGCCGCAACTGCAACGTGATCGAGCCCGCCCGCTAGAAGCGGTCCAGCCGGCCCCGGACGAAAAATTGCCGTGATCTTAAACATTTGTAACGGGACTTGGCCGATCACGCAGGTCAGTTATGTCAGCCGGCATCACCGGGGCGCGAGCCGAATCGGCTATCGCGCACGCACCACGGCATCGAGAGAGTAGGGGTCAAGCACGCATGAGTGCGTCCAGCCGCATGAAGATCATCATTCCCTTGGTTTCGGCCATGTCATTGCTCGCGCTGTCCGCGCAAGCGCAGGAGGCCCGGCCGCCGAGGGACTCCGCACAGCCGCCAGGGCCGGGCGCGCCACAGCAAAACATGCGCGGCGGATCCCCGCAGCAGGCGGTCCGGCCAGCGCCACAGCCTGGCGGGCCGGCTCATGCTGGCCCAGGTCCCGGTGCTGGTCCCCGCGGGGCGGGCGGTCCGCCTCCCGATCGCTATATGGCACGCGGTCCCGCGCCGGCGCGCGACTGGGGCGGACACAGCTATCGCGGCAACCTCGCCTGGGATGGCGGGCGTTGGCACCATGGGGTCTACAACGGCCGCTCCGGCTGGTGGTGGGACGTTGGCGGCGCCCGGTACTATTATCCGCAGCGGATGGAGGGCCCGCCCGCCTACATCTCCGAAGATTATATCGACGACGCGCCGGTGGCTTATGCGCCAGCGCCGCCTCCGGTCGCCTACGCGCCGCCTCCGCCACCCCCGCCGGCCGATCCCGGCGCGAGCGCCCTTGGCGGCGCCATCGTCGGCGGCGTGCTGGGTGGCCTGATCTCGGGCAATGCGACCGGTGCAGCCGCGGGCGCGGTTCTCGGCGGCGCGACCGGCGCGATCGCAGGCGCCACGGCCGCTTCGCAGCCGGGCTACTATCTGGCCCAGGGCAATTGCTACTACCGCTATCCGAACGGCCAGTATGTGCAGGCCGATCCCCGCGCGTGCTACTGAGCCTGTAGGCGATATCTGACTGAGGCGGGCCGGTGCCCGCCTCATGTGTTTTGGCGAGGGGACAAGCGGCGTCGATGCAATCATCGACCCGATGCACTCATGGTTCGGCCTGTGCGACGCCCCTTGCGGCGACGCACAACAATTGCCTCAAATTAGCGCTGGCACTTCTTGCCGCTTCACGCGACTCTCAAAAGAAAAATTCGGGACACGATTCGCGGGGATGGGACATGCTGGATGCAATCCAAATTAGCGTGGCGCTTTGGGCCATGATCGTTTGCGGCGGGATCAAGGTGGTGCAGGTGCTGCCCTGCCTGTTCTAGCGCACGAGCAGCAGCAACGCGCGCGGCCTTGAGCAGGGGCGGGGTGACCTGTCCTAAGATACAAGCCAATTCAGTATGGCCGTTGCGGCCCAGATCAGGGCGGCTATCCAGGCCAGCATGACGATGGCGATGGTCCCGAGAAAGGTCATGCCGAGCAGGTCGGGCCTTCGTCGTTGCGTGGCGATCTCAGCCGTTGCTGCTGCTTCTTCTGTCATGACGGAAAGACCACCCATATCGTGTCAGGCTTTGCCGTGCGCCGCGGATTGTCATGACGTTTAGCTGAGGCACGGCGCTTGGACTGTGACGCAGTTCACAGCTCCGTTGAATTGAAGCTAGCTAGGCCCGCCGCTTCGTGCGGCGCCGCCCGCGCCAGCTCGCCGGCGACAAGACCGGAATCATACGGACAAAACTGCCACGCCCTTGTCCAGATCTGCCGGCTAGAGTCGGGCGCATGAGTAACAACTACGATCCACAGCGCGAGGCCGAGGCGGCAATGAAACGGGCGGCGGCGTCCGAGGGCGACGATCGGCAAAAGCTCATCCAGCTGGCTGTCGCCTGGCATCTGCTCGCGCGCGATCCGCGCGACGACCGGACGGATTGATCCCGACTGGCCGGCAGCGGCCGCATCTGTGATACTTGGTAAGCTGGGACTTTTCGGACCGCCGCATGAGAAAACCCCGTGCTCGGGGGCAAGCGCGGGGTTCTTCAGAGCCGACCGGGGCTGGCAAGTCGGCAGCACTCAGTTCCCATGTTGAACGCGCCGGTCGCGCGTTCGTTCCCCCAACTCTTCAATCGGAAATCGCCCAACCTTTCGTGACCTCCAAATTGCCACGCAAGGCATGCGCATTACGACGGCTTCTTCTTTTTCTTCTTGAGGATTTTTGCCTGGGCCCGGAACGCGGAGGCCAGCGCCTTCATCTGGCCTGCGACGAACTCGTCGGCGGCTTGCCGGGCAGCCTTCTCGGCCACACGCGCCTGCTGCTTGAGCGACTTTGCCGGCTTCATGAGCCCTCGCATCGGTCTCGCTATTTGCTCCTGGGATCCTGCCTGGCTGGAGCCTTCTTGTCCTTGGTCTCGGATTGGTTGGCGCGATCCACGTTCATGCCGGTGGTGTCCATCGCGCCCTTAGGCGTGGCCCCGTTGGTGTTCTCTGGCCTCTCCATACCTGTCTGCGGGGCAGGACCCGTGTTTTGGGCGAAAGCGGAGCTGCACATGGCGGCGAATGCGGCGAGGGCGATGATCTGTTTCATGGCAATCTTCCTCTGTCAGATTACCTATGCGCCGGGGAGTTGTTCCGCTCAGCATGAATTTTGACCAATTCGGCGCACCTGCCTTGGCCGGGTTGGCAACCGGAACTTCCGGTGCTTGCCGACGTTGGGCGGCTATGACAGATCCCGAGTTGCGCGCGCAATCGTTCGAAATTGCCTGGAAATATCTCGACCAGTCCAGCCTGCTCACGGGCGAGCGCAGGGATTCAGCCCGGTTCATCCTGAACCGGATCGACCGCATGATGCTGCGCGGCGAGCGGCGCAGGCTGCTGCTGTCGAACGCTGCGATCGATGCCTACCGGTTTCGGCCGATGCTGGTGACCGTCGACGCATAATTGATGCGCCGTCGCAACCAAGTCTTAGGACATCCGCAGGGTCCATTTCCGCGACCACGATTCGTGCTTCGGGAACGAAGCGGAGTCGGATCGTGAACAAACAAAAAGCCCCTCGAAGGGGCTTGATGTTACGCAGCTTCCGTTTTCGGGACGGCGTCCGCGTTCAGCGAGAGTTTGACGACATCGCCTTCGACCGCACCGACATACTTCCTGTCGATGTAGTGGTGATGGTCCTTGTGACCTTCCGGGCTGTCCTTCTTGGTCAGCTTGATGAGCTGCCCCTCGATGCGATCGACGGTGCCGACATGAACGCCATCCTTGCCGATGATCTTCATGTGCTCTCTGATTTCGCTCATGAGGTCCTCCTTGTGCTGTCTCAACTTCGCGAACCGGTCTTGGTTGCAGGGCAGGCCGGAGCCGGTTTTTGGAGCCAATTCACGCGCCAAACGTTGAACGGCACGCGAAGTGACCAAGATCCGCATGGAGACCATTCAGGCCTATCTGGAACGAAAGCAGAGGGAAATCGGGCTGCTGAATGATTGCCTGAGAAGCCCGTTGCATCTGCCGCGTCCGCGATCCGTCGACGAGGTCGTCAAATCCAAATTCCAGATCGCCGCGGCGCTGCGCGCGGAGCATGCGCTGCAGGATTGGAAGGCGACCGAGACGGCCTGGTCGCACGCGGCGTGTCCCGCCAGCGGCCCGTTCACGTTCAGCTACGACTACCAGCGCGCGGATATGAAGGTGAGCGGTCCCTCGTTCTATGAACACACAACCGGCAGCACCAGCGAGACGATCTATACCGCATCCGGCATGGCCGCGATCTCAGCGCTGCTGCTCGCCTCAGCAGAAATCATCGACAAGGCCGACATTCTGGTGCTGCCGGGCACCTACGGCGAGACGCTGGAGCTGATCGAGCGCTTCGTCCCTCATTTGCGGCTTGTCACCTCCGAACTGCCGCTGGGCGACGCGCCTGCTCCGGCCGGGCTGCCGCGAATTCTCCTGCTGGATTCCTGCGCCTCTGCGGCAGCGTTCGAAGCGGTGCTGCGCTGCGACTGCGCGGCGCTCGATCTGTTGATCTTCGACACGACCTGTTTCGCCGGCAGATCGGGCCGCATCCGGCGTGTGCTGAGATGGGCCGGGCGATGGACAATTCCCGTCGTGATGGTGCGCAGTCACAACAAGCTGGATTCGCTCGGAGTGGAATACGGCCGGCTCGGCTCTGCGGTCTTCGTGCGCTGGAGGGGCAAGGACCTCAACGCATGCCGTTTGATGTCCGAACCCCTGGCGGCGGAAACCCGCAACGCCGTGCGGCTTCTCGGCGGCGCGGCCCTGCCGGCGCATTTTCCGCCGTTCGTTGGCTCAGACGCCTATTGGGCGCTCACGAAAAAACGTGTCGCGGCGATCTTGCGCAACGGCCGGCACACGGCGCGATATTTCGCCTCCGAGCTCGCGGCGCTCTCGGCCGAGCTGCATTTCACCCACGGCCTCTACGTCACCCTCCGCGGCAGACGGCCCCTCGTTGAGGCGACCGCGCGGCAGGCCGCCGAAGGCATGAGCCGCGATCTCAGCCGCGAAGGCCTCCCCATCCGCCACGCCGGCAGCTTTGGTTTTGATTTCGCCGCGACCGAGTGGTTTCACGACGCGACGACGGATCAGTACAGCGTCCGGGTGGCGGTGCCGGATCTCCCGAGAGAGATGTGGGAGGATCTCACCGCGGCGATTGCGCGGTGGTGGGGGAGGCGTCAGGCCAACTTCGGCCACAGTTGAACGCGTCTTCAGTCTCCAAGAGGCGGTGCGACGAATTGCACGTTTGGGAATGATTTCAACCCTGAGCCAGCAAAGCTGGCGATCCCGGCAGGAATCGAACCTGCAACCCTCAGAGTAGAAATCTGATGCTCTATCCAGTTGAGCTACGGGACCGTTCCTAGGCCGGCCTCTGGCGAGGCTTCTCTTGTGAGGCCTGGCGGGCTTCTACCATGGCTCATATGAAAAATCCCCGATCCCGCCAAGCCTGAACCGAACCGTTTTCACCCCGAAAGCGACAAAGCGGAGCGGCGGAGTGCGGTTGGCCGGCTCTGCGACGCGGCGGCGAGCCGCGTTGCGCCCCGGAGTAGCGTCCAGGACGTGCTTTGCCCGTATGTCTTTTCCGGTGCCGCCGCGTCCCTTGCGGCGGTCCTGGGGCAGCTCTGGGCTTGCCTTGCCATGGCGAATGCGACGAATTGCACCTTTGGTTCCATCGCCTTGAGTCCGTCACCTTTCCGCGCACTTCATGCCACCGCGGCCCTCGTCCGCGATCCCGGGAGTCCATCATGATCGGTCTGATCCGCGCCCTCACACTCTGCGCCACGCTGGCGTTCGGCCTTGCGGCCGCGCAAGGCGCGGACAAGGCCTTCAAGCGCGACGACCTGGCGGATTCCGGGATCAAGCTGGAGGCGCAGATCAAGAGCGAGGCGGGGCCAGTCGCCAAGACCAACGCGACGCTGCGCAACGACGCCGATGCTGCTTTCCGCCGCAACGATGTCCGCAGCGGCCTGTCGGTCCTCGGCCAGATCGCCGCAACGACGCCCGAGGATGCCGGCAACTGGTTGCGGCTGGCCAAGGTCATCTTCCAGATCACGCCGAAGAACTCGAGCGAGCAGACCTTCCTGCTGGAGCGCGCCTCGACCGCGTCTTACATCGCTTACATGCGCGCCGGTAACCCGGGCGAGGAGGCCGACGCGCTCGCCGTGCTCGGAAAATCGCTCGCCGAACGCAAGCTGTGGCGGCCGGCGCTGGATGCGCTGCGCCTGTCGCTCGACATGCGCGAGGTCGCCGACATCCGCGGGCAATATGAGAAGCTGCGCGACGAGTACGGCTTCCGGCTGCTCGACTATACCGTGGATTCGGACTCGGCCAGCCCGCGCGCCTGCTTCCAGTTCTCGGAAGAACTCGCCAAGCGCACCGACTTCGCGCCGTTCCTGGCGCTGGCGGGCCAGGACAAGCCGGCGCTATCGGCCGAAGGCAAGCAGCTCTGCGTCGACGGGCTGAAGCACGGCGAACGCTACAACGTCAATCTGCGCGCCGGCCTGCCGTCCACGGTCAAGGAAGGCCTGCCGAAATCGGCCGAGTTCAACATCTATGTGCGCGACCGCAAGCCGTTCGTGCGCTTCACCAGCCGCGCCTATGTGCTGCCCAGGACCGGTCAGCGCGGCATTCCCGTGGTCAGCGTCAACACGCCGGCAGTGAACATCAACGTGTTCCGGATCGGCGACCGTAACCTTATCAACACGGTGGTCGACAGCGATTTCCAGAAGACGTTGTCGCGCTACCAGCTCACCGATCTCGGCGGCGAGCGCGGCGTGAAAGTCTGGTCCGGCGAGCTTGCGACCGCGACGACGCTCAACCAGGACGTCACCACCGCATTCCCGGTCGACCAGGCGCTCGGCGAGCTTCAGCCCGGCGTCTACGTGATGACGGCGGCCGCCAAGGGGCCAGGCTCCGACGACGACTACCAGCTCGCGACCCAATGGTTCATCGTCTCCGACCTCGGCGTGTCGGCCTATTCCGGCAATGACGGCATTCATGTCTTCGTCAATTCGCTGGCTTCGACCGATCCGGTCGGCAAGGCCGAAGTGCGGCTGGTCGCGCGCAACAACGAGATTTTGGCCACCCGCAAGACCGACGACAGCGGCCACGTCCTGTTCGAGGCGGGCCTTGCGCGCGGCGAGGGCGGCCTGTCGCCGGCGCTGCTGACGGTCACGGGCGAAAAGGCCGACTACGCCTTCCTCAGCCTGAAGACCTCTGCCTTCGATCTGTCCGATCGCGGCGTCGCGGGTCGTGCTGTTCCAGCCGGCGCCGATGCCTTCGTCTATGCCGAGCGCGGCGTCTACCGCTCCAGCGAGACGGTCTATCTCACCGCGCTGCTCCGCGACGGGCAGGGCAATGCCGTCACCGGCGGGCCGCTGACGCTGGTGATCGAACGTCCCGATGGCGTCGAATTCCGCCGCGCCGTGCTGGCCGACCAGGGCGCCGGCGGCCGCACGCTGTCCGTGCCGCTCAACTCGGCAGTCCCGACCGGGACGTGGCGGGTGCGCGCCTTCACCGATCCGAAGGGCTCTTCGGTCGGCGAGACCACTTTCATGGTCGAGGATTACGTCCCCGACCGGATCGAATTCGACTTGTCCGCCAAGGACAAGCTGATCAAAGCTAATGCTCCAGTGGAGCTCAAGGCGGACGGTCATTTCCTCTATGGCGCGCCGGCCTCCGGCCTTCAGCTCGAAGGCGACATGCTGGTCGCGCCCGCCACCGAGCGGCCGGGTTTTGCCGGCTACCAGTTCGGCGTCGCCGACGAGGAGACCACCTCGAACGAGCGCACGCCGCTGGAGAACCTGCCCGAGGCGGACGCCAACGGCGTCGCCACCTTCCCGGTGACACTGGACAAGCAGCCGGCTTCGACGCGTCCGCAGGAGGCACAGATCTTCGTCCGCATGGTGGAGACGGGCGGCCGCGCCGTCGAGCGCAAGCTGGTGCTACCGGTCGCGCCCGCCAACGCCATGATCGGCATCAAGCCGTTATTCGGCGACAAGAACGTTGCAGAAGGCGACAAGGCGGAGTTCGACGTCCTGTTCGTCTCCCCTGAGGGCAAGACGCTTCCCCGCGACGGCCTGCGCTACGAGCTCCTGAAGATGGAGTCGCGCTACCAGTGGTATCGCCAGAACAATTACTGGGAGTACGAGCCGGTCAAGTCGACTTCGCGCGTCGCGGACGGCGACGTCACGGTCGCCGCCGACAAGCCGGCACGCATCTCGCTGACGCCGCGGCCCGGCCGCTATCGGCTCGATGTGAGGTCGAACGATGCGGACGGCCCGGTGACCTCGGTGCAGTTCGACGTCGGCTGGTATTCCGACGGCAGCGCCGACACGCCGGACTTGCTGGAGACCTCGATCGACAAGCCACAATACGCCTCCGGCGAGACCATGACCGTGTCGGTCAATGTCCGCAGTGCCGGCAAGCTCACCGTCAACGTGCTCGGCGATCGTCTGCTGACGACGCAGACCATCGACGTCAAGGAAGGCACCGCGCAGGTCAAGATCCCCGTCGGCAAGGACTGGGGCACCGGCGCCTATGTGGTGGCGACGCTGCGCCGTCCGCTCGATGCCGCCGCGCAACGCATGCCGGGCCGGGCGATCGGCCTGAAATGGTTCGGCATCGACAAGCAGACCCGCACGCTGGCCGTGAAGCTGACGCCGCCGGCGCTGGTTCGGCCGAACGCGATGCTCAAGATCCCGGTCAAGATCGACGGGCTCAATCCGGGCGAAGATGCCAAGATCGTCATCGCCGCGGTCGATGTCGGCATCCTCAACCTTACCAACTACAAGCCGCCGGCGCCGGATGACTATTATCTCGGCCAGCACCGCCTCAGCGCTGAGATCCGCGATCTCTATGGGCAACTCATCGACGGCATGTCTGGCACGCGCGGCCAGATCAAGTCCGGCGGCGATGCGGGTGCCGGCGAATTGCAGGGCTCGCCGCCCGCGCAAAAGCCACTAGCGCTCTATTCGGGCATCGTCACCGTCGCCGCCGACGGCGCCGCGGAGGTGAGCTTCGATATTCCAGAGTTTGCCGGCACCGCGCGCGTGATGGCGGTGGCCTGGACCGCCACCAAGCTCGGCCGTGCCAACACCGACGTGGTGATCCGCGACCCCGTGGTGCTGACCACGACCTTGCCGCGCTTCCTGCTCAACGGCGACCGCGGCACGGTCAATCTCGAGATCGACAATGTCGAGGGCCAGGCCGGAGATTACGTTATCAACGTCAAGGCGGGCGGCCCGGTGAAGATGACCGGCAATCCCGCGACCACCGTCAAGCTCGCCGCCAAGCAGCGCAACTCGTTCTCGCTCGCAATCGATGCGACCGCGGCGGGACAGGCGACGCTCGACGTCGACATCAAAGGACCGAACGGCCTTACGCTCGCGCGGCACTATGCGCTCGACGTCAAGGCGGCGACGCAGGTGCTGGCGCGGCGCTCGATCCGGACGCTGGCAAAGGGTGAGAGCCTGACGCTGACCTCGGACATGTTCTCTGATCTCGTGCCGGGTACCGGCAGCGTGTCGGTCTCGGCCAGCCTCTCGACCGCGCTCGATGCCGCGACGATCCTGAAAGCGCTCGACCGTTATCCCTATGGCTGCTCGGAGCAGATCACCAGCCGCGCCATGCCGTTGCTCTATGTCAACGAGCTTGCGGCCGGCGCGCATCTGGCCATGGACACCGAGGTGGACCAGCGCATCCGCGACGCGATCGAGCGGCTCCTGGCGCGCCAGGGTTCGAACGGCTCGTTCGGCCTGTGGTCGGCCGGCGGCGACGACGCCTGGCTGGATGCCTACGTCACGGACTTTTTGACCCGCGCCCGTGAAAAGGGCTTTGTGGTGCCGGACGTGCTGTTCAAGAACGCGCTCGACCGCATCCGCAACTCGGTCGTCAACGGCAACGAACCGGAGAAAGACGGCGGCCGCGATCTCGCCTACGGCCTCTACGTGCTCGCCCGCAATGGCGCAGCGCCAATCGGCGATCTCCGCTATCTCGCCGACACCAAGCTGAGCAACCTGGCAACACCGATCGCGAAATCGCAGCTCGCGGCGGCGCTCGCGCTGGTCGGCGACCGCAACCGGGCGGAGCGCGTCTATGGTGCGGCCCTCGACTCGCTCGCACCAAAACCGGTGCTTGAGTTCGGCCGCACCGATTACGGCTCGCAACTCCGCGATGCTGCGGCGCTGGTGTCGCTCGCCAGCGAAGGCAATGCGCCGAGGGCAACGCTGACGCAGGCCGTGTCGCGGGTGGAAACCGCGCGCGGGCTGACGCCCTACACCTCCACGCAGGAGAATGCATGGCTGGTGCTGGCCGCACGCGCACTTGCCAAGGAGAACTTGTCTATGGAGGTCGACGGCCAGCCGGTCAAGACCGCGCTCTACCGCAGCTACAAGGCGGTAACGCTGGACGGTAAACCGCTGAAGATCACCAACACCGGTGATGCATCGGTGCAGGCGGTGGTCTCGGTCTCGGGCTCGCCGGTCACGCCGGAGCCGGCGGCCTCGAATGGCTTCAAGATTGAGCGCAGCTATTTCACGCTCGGTGGCAAGCCGGCCGACATCAGCAAGGTCAAGCAGAACGACCGTTTTGCGGTGGTGTTGAAGATCACCGAGGCAAAGCCGGAGTACGGGCACATCATGGTGTCCGATTATCTGCCGGCCGGCCTCGAGATCGACAATCCAAAGCTGGTCTCGTCCGGGGACAGCGGTACGCTGGACTGGATCGAGGATGGCGAGGAGCCGGAGGATACCGAATTCCGCGACGACCGCTTCACCGCGGCGGTCGACCGTGCCTCGGACTCCAAGTCGGTGTTCACCGTCGCCTATGTCGTGCGTGCAGTCTCGCCCGGCAAATATGTGCTGCCGCAGGCCTATGTCGAGGACATGTACAACCCTTCGCGCTACGGCCGCACCGGGACGGGCACCGTCGAGGTGCGGGCGGCGAAGTGAGTGCTATGAGATGAGTGAAGTCGCGCCACACGCTCCGTCGTCATGCCCGGGCAAAAGCGCGAAGCGCGTCTTCGCGCAGATGTCCCGGGCATCCACGGTCTGTGGCGCCGCAAGCGAGAACGTGGATGGCCGGGACAAGCCCGGCCATGACGGGCGGAGAGGGCGACGCGCTCTTCGCTTCGTCTCAGTTGCTGCTTTCACATTCATTCTCGCGATCGCCGCCTTCGTCGCCTGGGTCTACTCGCTCGGCCCGCTGCCGCTCGACGAAGCCCGCGTCGTCTCCACCACCATCATCGACCGCAACGGAAAACTGCTGCGCGCCTATGCCATGGCGGACGGCCGCTGGCGGCTGCCGGTCGATGCCAAGGCGAACATCGATCCGACCTATCTGAAGCTGCTGCTCGCCTATGAGGATCAGCACTTCTACAGCCATGACGGCATCGACCCGCTGGCGCTCGGCCGCGCCGCATTGCAGCTCACAACACGTGGCCATATCGTCTCCGGCGGCTCGACCATCACCATGCAGCTTGCGCGGCTGATGGAGCCGCGGCAGCAGCGCTCGCTCTATGCAAAGCTGCGGCAGATTGTGCGTGCGATCGAGATCGAGCGAAAGCTGAGCAAGGAGCAGATCCTCAACCTCTATCTTGCGCTCGCGCCTTACGGCGGCAATCTCGAAGGCATCCGCGCCGCCTCGATCGCTTATCTCGGCAAGGAGCCGAAGCGGCTGTCGCTGGCCGAGGCCGCGCTGCTGGTCGCGCTGCCGCAATCGCCGGAGACGCGCAGGCTCGATCGTTATCCCGACGCCGCGCGCAAGGCGCGTGACCGCGTGCTCGACCGCATGGTCGAGGAGCATCAGGTCAGTCTTGAAGACGCGAGGCAGGCCAAGGCCGTTCCGGTGCCGAAGTTGCGCAAGCCGATGCCGATCCTGGCGCCGCATGCTTCTGACAGCGCCCTTTCGACGGTCAAGGACACGCCGGTCATCAAGCTGACGCTGGATGCGAATTTGCAGAAGGTGCTGGAGCCGCTGGCGCGCGACCGCGCCATTGCGCTCGGGCCGAACATCTCGGTCGGCATCATCGTCGTCGACAATGAGAGCGGCGACGTGCTCGCCCGCGTCGGCTCGGCCGATTATTTCGACGAGCACCGGGCAGGACAGGTCGACATGACCCGCGCCATCCGCTCGCCGGGTTCGACCCTGAAGCCCTTTATCTACGGGCTGGCCTTCGAGGACGGCTTTGTCCACCCCGAAAGCCTGATCGACGACCGACCGGTCCGCTTCGGCTCCTACGCGCCGGAAAATTTCGACATGACGTTCCAGGGCACCGTGCCGGTGAAGAAGGCGCTGCAGATGTCGCTGAACGTGCCCGCGATCGTGCTGCTCGACCGCGTCGGCGCGAGCCGGCTGGCGTCGCGGCTGCGGCAGGCGGGCGGCAATCTGGTCTTGCCGAAGGACGAGGCGCCGGGGCTTGCCATGGGCCTCGGCGGCGTCGGCGTGAGCCTCCAGGACCTGGTTCAGCTCTATACCGGTTTCGCCCGGCTCGGCAGCACGAAGCCGCTGCGCGAGGTCATGGCGGACAAAGACGCGCGCGAGCCGCTGCGGCTGCTCGACCCGGTCGCGGCCTGGCAGGTCGGCAGCGTGCTGCTCGGCACACCGCCGCCGGAAAACGCTGCGCATAACCGCATCGCCTTCAAGACCGGTACTTCCTACGGCTACCGCGACGCCTGGTCGGTCGGGTTCGACGGCCGCATAACCATCGGCGTCTGGGTCGGCCGGCCCGACGGTGCGCCGGTTCCGGGCTTGATCGGCCGCGTGGCCGCCGCGCCCATTCTGTTCGATGCCTTTGCCCGGACCGGTAAAACGCTCGTGCCGCTGCCGAAGCCGCCGAAGGGCACTCTGGTCGCCAGCAATGCGAAGCTGCCGTTGCCGCTGAAGCGGTTCCGTCCCGTGGGCGAATTGGTCAGGACCGGGGGCGAGCAGGTCCTGCACATCCAGTTCCCGCTCAACGGTTCCCGGATCGATGTCGATCGCTCGAGCGGATCCGAGGCGGCCGTCATGCCCGTCAAGGTCGCCGGCGGGGTCTTGCCCATGACCATTCTGGTTAACGGCACGTCGCTCGGCGAGATCGACGGACGCCGCCAGCGCTTGATCGATCCGCCCGGACCCGGCTTTGCTCGCCTGACCGTGATCGACGCCACGGGCGCCGCGGACACAGTCGTCATTCGAATTCAATGACCTTCTCTCAAGCGGTTGTGGCGATAGCGGTTTCAGCGTAAGCGGAACCGATGGTCGAGACCTACCCAAGCCCCCGTTTTGGCGCGCCGCGAGAGCCGAAATCGCCCGTGAATCCGGGTAGCCGGCTCGTGCTCATGCTCGACTTCGTCACGGCCAGCCAAGCCCGCGCCGTCGGCTTTCTGATGCTCTGTGCGCTGCTGCTGTTCTTGCCGGGCTTCTTCACCATCCCGCCGATCGACCGCGACGAGGCGCGCTTTGCGCAGGCCACCAAGCAGATGGTCGAGAGCGGCGACTATATCGACATCCGCTTCCAGGAGGACGTCCGCTACAAGAAGCCGGTCGGCATCTACTGGCTGCAATCGGCTGCCGTCGAAACCGCTTCAGCGCTGGGGCTGCCTCGGGCCGAATTGCGAATCTGGGTCTATCGGCTGCCGTCGCTGATCGGAGCGACCGGCGCCGTGCTCATGACCTATTGGGCCGCGCTCGGCTTCGTCACGCGCCGCGCCGCGGTGCTGGCGGCGCTGATGATGTCTGCTTCCGTGCTGCTCGGCGTCGAGGCACGGCTCGCCAAGACCGATGCGATGCTGCTGTTCTGTGTGGTCGCGGCGATGGGCGCGATGGCGCGGGCCTATTTGTCCTGGCAGCGCGCCGAGGACGAGACGCATCCACCCTGGAGCTGGCCCGCGATCTTCTGGACCGCGCTGGCCGTCGGCATCCTGATCAAGGGACCGCTGATCCTGATGTTCGCAGGCCTGACCATCGTCGCGCTCGCAATCCAGGACCGCGACGCGTCCTGGCTGTGGAAGCTGCGCCCGGTCTGGGGCCTGATGTGGATGCTGGTGCTGGTGCTGCCCTGGTTCGTCGCGATCTTCTGGCGCGCAGGCGATGCCTTCTTCGCCGATTCCGTCGGCGGCGACATGCTGAGCAAGTTAGGGGCCCAGGAATCCCACGGCGCGCCGCCCGGACTTTACCTGGCGTTGTTCTGGATCACGTTCTGGCCCGGCGCGCCGCTTGCGGCGATGGCGGCGCCGGCGGTGTGGCGGGCGCGGCGCGAGCCCGGCGCGCAATTCCTGCTGGCGTGGCTGGTCCCGTCCTGGATCGTGTTCGAGGCGGTGCTGACCAAGCTGCCGCATTACGTGCTGCCGCTCTATCCGGCGATCGCGATTCTCACCGCCGGCGCGCTGGAGCGACGCGTGCTGTCGTGGTCCTGGCTGATGCGCGGCTCGGCCTGGTGGTTCGCGATCCCGGCGGGCGGCTCGATCATCGCGGTGGTGGGCGCCGTCATGCTGACGCGGCAGCCAGCTTTCGTGGCCTGGCCGTTCATCGCGGCTGCGCTGATTTTCGGGCTGTTCGCCTGGTGGCTCCACGACAACAACCGCGCCGAGCGCTCGCTGCTCAACGCGCTGGTCGCCGCCCTGATGCTGGCGGTGGCGATCTACGGAATCGTGCTGCCCTCGTTGATCCCGCTGTTTCCGAGCATCGAGATCGCGCGCGCCCTGCGCGGCGTCACCTGCGTTGGGCCGAAGGCGGCATCGGCAGGTTATCACGAGCCGAGCCTGGTGTTCCTGACCGGCACCTCGACGCTGCTCACCGACGGGTCGGGCGCAGCGGACTTCCTGCGGCAAGGAAGCTGCCGCTTCGCGCTGATCGAGCAGCGCTCGGAGCGCAGCTTCGTGCAGCGCGCCGAGGCGACCGGGCTGCGCTACAAGGTCGGCGCGCGCATCGATGGCTATAACTTCTCGCAAGGGCGCGCGATCTCGATCTCGATCTTCCGCTCGGAAGGTACCGAGTAGGATGTCGGCATCCAGCGACATCGCGCCGCGCGCGGGCTATCCCGCGCAACTGCTCGCGGTATCCTGGGGTGCGCTTGCGCAGCTGGTGCGCACGCCATCGCATTCGCGCCGTGCCGAGGCCGCGCGGAAGCTGGCGCGGCATTCGCTGTGGCTCAGCATGGCGGGCGCGGCGCTGGTCATCGCGCTCATGGTCGCGTTCGACCGCACCGAGATCCAGTTAATGCCGGCGCGTGGCACGCCGGGGCTGTGGCCGATCCGCATCCTCACCGATTTCGGCAAGGACGAGTACGTGCTCTCCGTGCTGGGCCTGGTGCTCGTGGCCGTCGCCCTTGTTGCGGCCAGCTTGCACGGCATCCACCGCACGCTCCTGCTCGGCCTCGGCACCCGGCTGCAATTCATGTTTCTGTCCGTTGCCGTCCCCGTGTTCGTCGCCGAGATTCTGAAATTTCTCATCGGCCGCGGGCGTCCATTCGTCGGCGGCCAGGCCAATCCGTTCAATTTCATACCGTTCGAGGGAACGGGAGCTTATGCCAGTCTGCCGTCCGGACACGCGGTGACGGCCTTCGCACTGGCGTTTGCGGTGTCCGCACTATGGCCGCGCCTGCGCGTGTTGATGTTCACCTACGCAATCGTGATCCTGCTGACGCGGCTGGTGCTGCTTGCGCACCATCCGAGTGACGTGGTGGCCGGCGCCCTGGTCGGCCTGGTCGGCGCTATGGCGGTCCGGTACTGGTTTGCGGCCCGAAGGCTCGGCTTTGCCATCCGCGCCGACGGCACCATCGTGGCGCTTCCGGGGCCGGTCGCGGGCCGCCTCAAAAGGGTTGCCCACGGGGCATCGGCCCCATAAAAGCGGCTGCCTGCCGGTGGGCCCGGTTCCCCGGGGCAGGCCAATTCCAACCACGAGCTTTCGATTTGTCGTCGTCCCAGCCTTCGGTTTCCATCGTCGTTCCCGTGCGCAACGAAGCCGATAACATCGCGCCTCTGATCGCGGAGATTGGTGCGGCGCTCGACGGCCGCTGGGCCTACGAGATCATCTACGTCAACGACGGCTCGACCGATGCGACCGGCGAACGTCTCGCCGGGATCATGCGGCAGCGGGACAATCTGCGTCAGCTTCGCCACGCCAGATCGACCGGTCAGTCCGCCGCGGTCCGCAGTGGCGTGCGCGCAGCGCGCGGCACGATCGTGGCCACGCTCGACGGCGACGGCCAGAACAATCCGGCCTTCCTGCCGGACCTGATCGCTGCGGTCGAGCAGGGAGCGGGGCGCGTCGGTCTCGCTGCCGGACAACGCGTCGGGCGCAAGGATACCGGCTTCAAGAAATTCCAGTCGCGGGTGGCGAATGGCATCCGCAACGCGATCCTGAAGGACGGCACGCGCGACACCGGCTGCGGGCTGAAGGCGTTCCCGCGCGAGGTCTTCCTGACAATGCCCTATTTCGACGGGCTGCATCGCTTCCTTCCGGCACTGGTTCGCCGTGAAGGTTACGAGATCGCTTATGTCGACGTGATCGACCGGCCGCGCCATTCCGGCGTCTCAAATTACGGCTTCTTCGACCGGCTGTGGATCGGGATCATGGATCTCGCCGGCGTGTGGTGGCTGATCCGCCGCAAGAAGCCGACACCGGATGTGACTGAGGTGAAGGCATGATCATCCAATACGGCCAGGCGCTGAGCAACTATTTCTATGACGTCTTCATCGCCAAGTTCGACTTCTGGCTCGCGTTCGGCCTGATCGCGCAGCTGTTCTTCACCGCGCGTTTCCTGGTGCAATGGATCGCGAGCGAGCGCGCCGGCAACAGCGTGGTGCCGATGGCGTTCTGGTTCTGCTCCATGGGCGGCGGTCTAATGACGCTGATCTACGGCATCGTGAAGCGTGAGCCCGTCATCATCCTCGGACAGGTCTTCGCCACCATCATCTATGTTCGCAACATCATGCTGATCTGGAAGAACCACGGCACTGCTTCGAAGACGCTCGATCGCTAATGCGGCCGGGACTAGCGCGGCAGCGCTGACGCCGCGCCTGACGCGGGCAGGGCGGCCGCATCCGCCTCGCTCTTGCGGTAAGGCTCGCCCGCTGTGTCCAGCACGGGATAGGCCACCGAGCAGATATGCGAATGGATGCGGCGCAAATCGCGCAGCACGTCGAGATGCAGCGACGTGGTCTCGATGGTCTCGGGGCGGCCTTCGCGCAGACGCTCGAGATGGCGCTCGACCGCTGCAAGCTCGGTGTTACGCAATGCCGTCTTCTCGACCAGCAGCTTGCGGGCCTCGTTGGCGTCGCCCGCCATGAACACGCCGAAGGCAATCCGCAGCGAATCCATTGTGCGCTTGTGGAAGGCGGCGAGCTCCTCGGCGCCCTCCGCCGAGAATTGGAAGCGCCGCTTGATCTTCTTGGTCGCGAGTTCGCTGAGACTCTTGTCGATGATGTCGCCGATATGTTCGAGGTTGATGGCGAAGGAGATGATCTCCATCGCGCGCCGGCCCTCGCTCTCGTCGAGGCTGCCCCGCATCAGCTTCGTCACATAGAGCTTGATGGCTTCGTCGAGGCCATCGACGGAATTGTCCATTTTCGAGACCTGGTCGACCAGCGCCCGGTCGCCCGTCATCATGGCGGCCATCACCTTGCGCAGCATGATTTCGACGAGGTCGCCCATGCGCAGGGTCTCGCGGGCGGCATCGGCGAGTGCCAGTGACGGTGTCTCCAGCGCGGTCTCGTCCAGATAGCGCGGCCGGGCCGGATCGGCCTCCTGGACGCGATCGGGCAGGATCCGGGTCAACAGGCGCGACATGGCGTCGAGCAGGCCGATGAAGATGACGGCGGTGCCGACGTTGAACGCAATGTGGAAGGCCGCCGTCATTCTGGCGAGATCGGGTTGCCAGGCCTGCATGTGCTCGGCGATCGTGCCCAGGAACGGCAGGACCAGGACGATGCCGATCACGCGGTTGATGAGATTGCCCACCGGCAGGCGATAGCTCGCAGGATCGTCACGCTTGGCGCCTTCGAACACGGGATTGATGGCGCTGCCGAGATTGGCCCCGAGCACCAGCGCGAGCGCGGCGTAAGGCGAGATGAACTGCGAATAGGCCAGCGACATGATCAGCAGCACGCTGGCGACGCTCGAATGCACCGCCCAGGTGATGAGCGCGGCAATGACGATGCACAGCACGGGATCGCCGGTAATCGCCGACATCGCGACACGGACGCCCGGTGCATTCTCGGCCGGCGCCAGCGTGTCGAGCAGGATATGCAGCGACAGCAGCATCAGGCCGAGGCCGATCAGGACGCGGCCGATGTCCTTGATGCGCGAGCGCGGGCCCAAGCGGAAGGCGACGAGCCCGAGCACAAACAGGACCGGCGCAACGGCTGCGATGTTGAACGACAGCACCTGCACGATCAGCGTCGTGCCGACATTGGCCCCTAACATGATGGCGAGCGCGGCGACGAGGCTGAGCAGGCCCTCGGCGGCGAAGGAGCTCGTGAGCAGCGCGGTCGCGGTGCTGCTCTGAAGCAGCGCCGTCAGCCCGAGGCCGGCGGCAAAGGCGCTGAAGCGGTTGCTCAGCGCCTTGCCGAGCAGCCGCCGCAGGTCGGGACCGAAAGCGCGCAGAATCCCGCTGTGGACCATGTGCAGGCCCCAGAGCAACAGCGCCACGCCGCCCATCAGATCGAGCAGAACCAACGTTCCCATGCTCCGTGTCCGGATTGGAGTCGAGTGGTGAGGCTAGCGCCAAACCACAACGGATCAAATCATTTGTTGGCGCGTCGGCGTTAACGTCTACGGCAGCCGCGCGTTCCCAAAAGGCGCGGTGCCGCGTCCTCAGGCGTGATGCCCAGTGAGCAGGCTCACATTGCAGCCTTGAGGGCAGCGAAGCCGCGGTCGAGATCGGCCTTGAGGTCGTCGACGCTTTCGAGCCCGATATGCAGACGCAGCGTCGGGCCGCCCGGCGCCCACTTGGTCGCGGTGCGATAGCTGTCGCAATCGAAGGGAATCACGAGGCTCTCGAAGCCGCCCCAGGAGAAGCCCATGCCGAACAGCTTGAGCGTGTCGAGCATGACATCGACGGCTTTCTGCGGCGCCGGCTTCAACACGATGCTGAACAGGCCCGATGCGCCGGTGAAGTCGCGCTTCCAGATCGTATGGCCCGGATCGGCTTCGAGCGCCGGATGCAGCACGCGCGCGACCTCGGGCCGGGTCGCGAGCCAGCGCGCTATATCGAGGCCGGAACGATGATGTTGCGCGAGCCGAACCGACAATGTGCGCAGGCCGCGCAGCGCGAGGAAGACGTCGTCGGGGCCGGCGCAGACGCCGAGCAGGCGGACGCCTTCGGCAATCTGCGGCCAGGCCTTGGCATTGGCGGAGATGGTGCCGAACATAATGTCGGAATGACCGCCGATATATTTGGTGGCAGCCTGCATGCTGATGTCGACGCCCTGTTCGAGCGAGCGGTGATAGAGCGGGGTTGCCCAGGTGTTGTCGTCGATGACGAGCGCGCCGTGCGCATGCGCGACATCGGCAATGGCGCGGATGTCGGGCATCTCGAAGGATTGCGAGCCTGGTGCCTCGACCAGTACCGCGCTTGTGTTGGGCTTGAACAGCTTTTCGATGCCCGCGCCGATCAGCGGGTCGAAATAGCTGGTCTCGATGCCGTAACGGGCGAGCAGGCCGTTGCAGAAATTGCGCGTAGGGCGGTAGACGTTGTCGCAGACCAGCAGATGGTCGCCGGCTTTCAGCACGGAAAGCAGAGTGGTGGAGATCGCCGCCAGCCCGGACGGAGCAATGCCGACACCGGCGCATTGGGGCCCCTCCAGCGCCATCAGCGTCTCCTGGAACGCCCTGGTGGTTGGGGTGCCATGGCGGCCATACTGGAACTCGCCGCGATGGGCGTGCAGGTCCTCGGCGGTCGGATAGAGCACGGTCGAGCCGTGAAAGACCGGCGGATTGACGAACCCCTTCTGCGCTTTGGTGTCGCGGCCGGAGGTGACCAGCCGGGTCTCGGCGTGCTGCTGGAGGGGGTCTGAGGAATCCATGCGTCTGCTTTCAAAACCGCGTTTCCGCCGGGCACGCGTCGCGCCCACGGGCCGGCCGGAGGCCGCTGTCGTTAATAACAGAACACAGAAGAGTCCCGTCAACCCCTTGACCCGGCTCGCCAGTCGCTCTCAGATGCGTAGGTGCTATTCAGTCGCCGCATGTTGAGGGGCCTGCCGCGACCTTCGATCCATCGTCTGACCGGACCGTGCGCCATAATCATCGTGGCGGGCGCGTGCGGCAGGGATGAAGGTATGGCCTCCCGGGATGGGCGAGTGTTCGGCGAGTTTTTCAGCATGACTCTTGCAAGGCCAGTCTTGATACGGCTGGCCCGGGCGGAGACGATCCTGAGACAACGTTCCAGATATTGAGACGACTTTGAAAGGCCAAAAGCCCATGAAACGCGTAACCCTGGCTCTCACCCTCGCTTTCGCCGCCGGCCTCACCGCCCAGGCTGCAGATGCGCAAACGCTCAAGACCGTCAAGGACCGGGGCATGCTGTCCTGCGGCGTCAGCCAGGGCCTGCCGGGCTTCTCCTCGCCCGACGACAAGGGCAACTGGACCGGGCTCGACGTCGACGTCTGCCGCGCGATCGCGGGGGAGATCTTCAACGATCCGACCAAGGTCAAGTTCGTGCCGTTGTCCGCCAAGGATCGCTTCACGGCGCTGCAATCCGGCGAAATCGACGTGCTCTCGCGCAATACCACCTGGACCATCTCGCGCGACACCTCGCTCGGTGCCAACTTCACCGGCGTGACCTATTATGACGGGCAGGGCTTCATGGTGAAGAAATCGCTCAAGGTGAATTCGGCACTCGAGCTCAACAGCGCCTCAGTCTGCGTGCAGACGGGGACCACCACCGAGCAGAATCTCGCCGACTACTTCAAGGCCAACAACATGAAGTACGAGGTGATCGCGTTCGGCACCAACGACGAAACCGTCAAGGCTTATGAAGCTGGCCGTTGCGACGTCTTCACCACCGATCAGTCGGGCCTGTACGCCAATCGCCTGAAGCTTGCCAATCCCGGTGAGCATATGGTGCTCCCGGAAATCATCTCGAAGGAGCCGCTCGGGCCGATGGTGCGCCACGGCGACGACCAGTGGTTCGACATCGTGAAATGGACGCTGTTCGCCCTGATCACTACCGAAGAGCTCGGCGTGACCGCGAAGAACGTCGATGAGAAGGCGAAGCTCGAAAATCCGGAGCTGAAGCGCGTCCTCGGGAGCGACGGCAATTTCGGTGAACAGCTCGGCCTGACCAAGGACTGGGTGGTGCGGATCGTGAAGGCCGTCGGCAATTACGGCGAGATGTTCGATCGCAACGTTGGCGCGGGCTCGCCGCTCGCCATCAATCGCGGTCTGAACAATCTCTGGAATAAGGGCGGTCTCCAGTACGCGCCGCCGATCCGCTGATCCGCGCGCGCCGCCCGCGGCATGAGCACCGAGGCCCGCAAACCGCCAGCCCAGATCGCGCTGAAGATCAGGCGCGTGCTGGGCGGCAAGACCGGCTGGAACGGCATCGCCGTTCAGTTTGCGTTCGCGGCGATTCTGGGCTGGATTGCCTATGAAATCGTCTCCAACGCCCGCACCAACCTCGAGAACCAGCACATTGCCGCTGGCTTCGGCTTCCTCAGGAACAATGCAGGCTTCGACGTCAATCAGACCCTGATCTCGTACACGGGGTCCGACACGTTCTTGCGCGTGTTCATGGTCGGGCTCCTGAACACGCTCATCGTCTCGGTGGTGGGCATCGTCTTCGCCACGACGATCGGCTTCATCGTTGCGCTATGCAGGTTGTCACCCAATTGGCTCTTGTCGCGCATCGGCGAGCTCTATGTCGAGATCATCCGCAACCTGCCGCTTCTGTTTCAGATCCTATTCTGGTACCTGGCGGTGCTCGCGGCATTGCCCAACCCGCGACAGAGCATATCCCTTTTGGGCATCTTCTTCGTCAGCAACCGCGGACTGGTCGTTCCCAGTCCGATCGCCGAATCCGGGTTCGAGGCGTTTCTGGCGGTACTAGCGCTCGGCATCGTCGCGTCGCTGGCGTTGCGCTTTTATGCGCGGCGTGCGCTGTTTCAGCGCGGCCATCTGATCCGCATCTGGCCCTATGTATTGGGGCTCCTGTTCTGGCTTCCGCTGCTCACGATGCTGGTGTTCGGTCCGCCCTTCAGCTTCGAGCTGCCGCAGCTCAAGGGTTTCAATTTCGCCGGCGGATCGCGGATCATCCCGGAGTTCGTAGCGCTGGCGCTGGCCTTGTCGACATACACGGCCGCCTTCATCGCTGAGATCGTGCGCGCCGGCATTCTCTCCGTGCACAGCGGACAGATGGAGGCGGGAGCGTCACTGGGGCTGAGCCGCGGCACCACGCTCCGGCTCATCGTCGTGCCGCAGGCCATGCGCGTCATCGTGCCGCCGCTGACCAACCAGTATCTCAACCTCACCAAGAATTCTTCGCTAGCAGTCGCGATCGGCTATCCCGACCTGGTGTCGGTATTCGCCGGCACGTCGCTGAGCCAGACCGGTCAGGCGATCGAGATCATCGCCATGACGATGGGCGTCTACCTCCTGATCTCGCTCATCACCAGCGCCGTCATGAGCATCTACGGTTGGCGCATCAGCCGGAGCCTCGGCGCATGAGCGATATCACCTCGTCCGCCTTCATCCGTGAAGATCTGGTCGCCGAACGTCCGGCGCCGGTGAAGACCACGGGCTTCATCGGCCTGGTGCGCACCCGCCTGTTCAATTCGCCGACCAATATCTTGCTCACGATCGCCGGCGCCTTGCTGCTCTGGTTCACCATCGTTCCCTCCGTCAAGTTCCTGGTGGTCGATGCGGTCTGGTCGGGCAACGATCGGACCTCTTGTCTTGCAGAGACTGCAGGATTTGCCGTCGGTGCCTGCTGGCCCTACATCCAGGCCAAGCTTCCGCAGTTGATCTACGGTTTCTATCCCGAGGCCGAACGCTGGCGGGTCAATCTTACTCTCGTCCTGGCAGTGGTTCTGCTGTTGCCGCTGTTGATTCCGCGCCTGCCGGCGAAGGGGTTCAACGCCGGCCTGTTCTTCTTCGCCTTTCCGATGGTCGCGTTCTTCCTGCTGCACGGTGGTGGTCTCGGCGGCTTCGGCCTGAGCTGGACGGCCGGCCTGCTGCAATTGTTCGACGACAGCATCATCGGCGCCGGACAGGCCGTGCTCAGCCTCAGCAAGAGCTCGTCAATCGGACCGCTACTGTGGGTCGTCGGCAACCTCATCCTGCTGGTGGGCACCGCGATCTACTGGCTGATCTATCCGCTGACCTGGCTGCGCGACCAGCTCCAGGGGACGGGGCAGTCGGTCTGGACCGATTTCGCCATCACGGCTGTCGTCGTCACCCTGATCGCCTTCTTCCTCGGCGGTGGCGTACGCGCCGGCTGGCGCGCCCTCGCATCGAGCATCGCCGCCTTCGTCGCCGTTGCGATCATCATCAAGCTGATGGGGCTCGATCACGGCGGACTGCCCATCGTGCAGACGAATTTGTGGGGCGGACTGCTGGTGACGCTGGTGGTCTCCGTGACCGGCATCGTTACCTCGCTGCCGATCGGCATCGTGCTGGCGCTCGGCCGCCGCTCCACCATTCCCCTGATCCGGATCTTCTCGATCGCCTTCATCGAGTTCTGGCGCGGCGTGCCGCTGATCACCGTGCTGTTCTTCGCCACCTACATGCTGCCCTTGTTCCTGCCCGGCAATTTCACGGTCGACGGTCTGGTGCGCGCGTTGATTGGAATTTCGCTGTTTACGGGCGCCTATCAGGCCGAGAACGTCCGCGGCGGGTTAGCTGCGATCCCGCGCGGGCAGGGCGAAGCGGCGGCCGCCCTGGGGCTGTCCTGGTGGAAGATGACCTCGCTGATCGTCCTGCCGCAGGCGCTGCGCCACGTCATCCCCAACCTCGTCAACAGCTTCATCTCGCTGTTCAAGGACACCTCGCTGGTCTCGATCGTGGCGCTGTTCGACCTTCTTGGCTCGCTCAGGGCGTCATTCTCGGACCCGAAATGGTCGACGCCATCGACTGCGTTCACCGGCTTTGCCTTCGCCGGCATCATCTACTTCATCTTCTGCTTTGGAATGTCGCGCTATTCGCTGTTCGTCGAGCACCGCCTCAACGCCCACCGCCGCAACTGATCGAGCTCACCATGTCCAACAGCCCCATCGTCAAGATTTCCGGCCTCAACAAATGGTACGGCGAATTCCACGTGCTGCGCGACATCGATCTTTCGGTCGAGAAGGGCGAACGCATCGTGATCTGCGGCCCCTCCGGTTCGGGCAAGTCGACGCTGATCCGCTGCATCAATGCGCTCGAGGAGTTCCAGGAGGGCGAGATCGTCGTCGACGGCATCGAGCTCGGACCGAATCTCAAGCACGTCGATGCGGTGCGCCGCGAGGTCGGCATGGTGTTCCAGAGCTTCAACCTGTTTCCGCACCTGACCGTGCTGGAGAACTGTACGCTGGCGCCGATTTGGGTGCGCAACATTCCGAAGAAGGACGCCGAAATCAACGCGATGAAATTCCTGGAGCGGGTCAAGATCCCGCATCAGGCCAACAAGTTTCCGGGGCAGATGTCCGGCGGCCAGCAGCAGCGCGTCGCGATCGCCCGCGCGCTGACCATGAACCCGAAGGTGATGCTGTTCGACGAGCCGACCTCGGCGCTCGATCCCGAAATGGTCAAGGAAGTGCTCGACACCATGGTCGACCTCGCCCGGGAAGGCATGACCATGCTGGTGGTCACCCACGAGATGGGCTTTGCCCGGGAAGTCGCCAACCGGGTCGTGTTCATGGATGCCGGCCAGATCATCGAGGCCAACACGCCGAACGAATTCTTCGCCAACCCGCAGCATGCGCGCTCGAAGCTGTTCTTGAGCCAGATCCTGCGGTGACGTGATTCCTCATGGTGAGGAGCGTGCCAAGCACGCGTCTCGAACCATGACGGCCCGGCCGTTTGCCGCGGCGATCCATCGAGACGCTGCGCCGAGCGCCGCGCCTACGGATAGGCCATAGGGCTCGGCTTTTCGGGGTACGCCGCGTTCGAGCTGGAGCTAGGCGCACCAGGCGCTAGACGAACGGCGGCTTGATGTTGCTGCGCTTCTCCAGCCACTCCGGCACGGGGAGATTCTTGGCGCGCATGAAGTCCGCATTGAACAGTTTCGACTGGTAGCGGCTGCCTGAATCGCACAGCACGGTCACGATCGTCTTGCCCGGCCCGAGCTGTTTTGCGAGGCGCACGGCACCGGCGATGTTGATGCCGGTCGAGCCGCCGAGGCAGAGGCCTTCGTGCTGGAGCAGCTCGTAGATCACGCTGACGGCCTCAGTGTCGGAAATGAGATAGGCATCATCGACATTCGCGGTCTCGATGACTGGTGTCTTGCGTCCGAGCCCGATGCCTTCGGTGATCGAGTCGCCCGGCGTCGATTTCACCTCACCATTCTTGAAAAGCTCGTACATCCCGAAGCCGTGCGGATCGGCACAGGCGGTGACAATGTCCTTGTTCTTTTCCTTGAGGTACCGGCTGACGCCAGCGAGCGTGCCGCCAGTGCCTACCGAGCAGACGAAGCCGTCGACCTTGCCGCCGGTTTGCTCCCAGATCTCGGGGCCGGTGGATTCGTAGTGCGCCTTCGCGTTGTCGAGATTGTTCCACTGGTCTGCGAACAACACGCCGTTCGGCTCGGTCTTGCGCAACTCATCGGCGAGGCGGCGGCCGACATGCTGGTAGTTGTTGGGATTGGCATAGGGCAGAGCCGGCACCTCGATCAGCTCGGCGCCGCACAGCTTGAGAAATTCCTTCTTCTCCTGGCTCTGCGTCTCCGGGATCACGATCAGCGTGCGGTAGCCGCGCGCGCTTGCGACGACCGCAAGGCCAATGCCGGTATTGCCGGCGGTCGCCTCCACCACGAGACCGCCAGGCCTGAGCTCACCGCGCTTCTCGGCCTCCAGGATCATCCATTTGCCGGCGCGGTCCTTCACGGACTGGCCGGGATTCATGAACTCGGCCTTGCCGAGAATGGTGCAGCCGGTCAATTCCGAGGCGCGCTTCAGCTTGATGAGCGGGGTGTTGCCGATGGCTTCGACAACGTCATTTTTGATGGTCATGTCAGGCAATTACCGGCTGGTTTATGACGTGGGCGCTGACCCTAAAGTAGGGCCACCGGCCATACAAGCCGGCCCTGCAAACTCTTATTGCTGCTTTGCGAAGATGACGTGCCGGACATCGATATTCCCGGACAGGAATCCGGCCTCGCAATAAGACAGATAATACTCCCACAGCCGCCGGAACCGGTCATCAAAACCCAGCGGGATGAGGCCAGGCCAGGCGGCACGGAAGTTATTTCGCCAACTGGCAAGCGTCTTGGCATAATCTTGTCCGAAGATGCGCTCGCCGATAACGGGAATGCCGAACCGGTCCCCGAGCGACTTGAGCACGGCGGGCGAGGGTAGCATGCCGCCGGGAAAGACGTAGTGCTGGATGAAGTCCACCTCGCGCCGGTAGCTCTGGAACAGTCTGTCCTGGATGGTGATGGCCTGGATGCCGGCAAGCCCGCCGGGCAGCAGCCGGTCACGCAACTGTGCGAAATATTTCGGCCAGAACTGCTCGCCGACCGCCTCGATCATCTCGATCGAGGCGATCCGGTCGTAGCGGTTGCGCTCGTCGCGATAGTCCTGGAGGCGGATCTCGACCTTCTCGGCAAGGCCCGCTTCGTGGATGCGCTTTTGCGCGAAATCGCGCTGCTCGGTCGATATCGTCAGGCCGACCACGCTTGTGCCGTACGTCTTCGCGGCAAATTCGGCAAAGCCGCCCCAGCCACAGCCGATCTCCAGCAGCTTCTGGCCGGGTTTCAAGTCGAGCGCTTCAGCCAGCCTGCGGTATTTGTTGGCCTGCGCCGCGGTGAGGTCTGATGAGCTCTCCTCGAACAGGGCCGAGGAGTAGGTCATGGTGGGGTCGAGCCAGGCCGAATAGAACGCATTGCCGATGTCGTAATGGGCGTGGATGTTGCGCCGCGCCTGGCGGCGGGTGTTGCGCCTGAACCAGTGCCGCACCAGCTGGACAAACCGCATCAGCGGTTTGTCGCGCAGCATGGCTTCGATCAGGTCATGGTTGACGCAGAACAGATAGAGGAACTGGGTGAGGTCCGGCGTATCCCAGTCGCCGGCGAGATAGGCTTCCGCAATCCCGATATCGCCGCCGTTGATCAGGCGCGAGGCAAAGCCATAATTGTGCAGCCGCATCGCCGCATTCGGGCCCGGCTCCTGGCCACCAAGGCGGATCACGCGACCGTCGGGCAGGGTGATGTCCAGCGTCCCGCGCCGCAGCCGCGAGCCGAAGTAGAGCGCCATGCGAACGATGCGCGGCAGGTCGGCGAGTACTGTTTCCACATTTTCGGGCGTCACCGAGACGACATTCGGCATTGGCGGATCCATCACCTGAACGGGTACGGTCCGACCGCGAGCCAAGCGCGCCCAACTCTTCATTTCGCCAGACCTTGAGCGCGCCCCGCATGCAGTCAGCATTAGGAATATAAGCGCGGATTTTGTCAGCTGCCATGATTTTGCCATCTGCCATACGCCTTCGACCGGCACATGCTCCGAAACTAAAGGTTGACGGTCTGGCGATCCCGTTTCGATGATGACGATGCGCACCCGCAGGCATCCCTGGTCTGCAAGCAAAGGTGCGCTTCGGCCGGGATTCCCGGGGCGCACGGGGCCGGCTTCGTTGGCCGGGCGCTGGTGTGGCGCCCAATATCACATGAAATCTTGGTAAGCTTGAAGGCGCTTCGAAATACGGCATGAGTGCAAAAAGTCCTTGCGAGACAATGCGATTTGGCATTCTCCCGCACCGGAGATCGACGCGTTCACGTGACCGTTTCGCAGGTGCGGGACTGTCCCGCAGTTCCGCACCCGGCTAGGATGGATTTCAGGTCCCGCAGAAAAGCATCGCCTGTGAACGAGTTGCCCAAAGGCCCCCACCTGTTTTGCCGCGAATCGGTTAACCCGTTTGCGCGTTGGCGGCTGGACCTGCCCGGCAGGGGGTGGATGTGACACGGCAAGTTCCGGCGGTCGCCATGCGGCGATCTCTTGGGTCCGCTTCCCGGACGCTGCGTGCGGCGCGCTGGCTGACTGCGGTTTGCCTCGCCGCAAGTTCGGGAGCCTGCGTCTTGACCCAGGATCTTCCCGATCCCGCGCTCGACGTTCCCGCACAGTACAAATATGCGGGCAAGCCGGACGCCCGGCCGACGCTGGACTGGTGGCGCGGCTTCCGCTCCGCGGAGCTGACGCAACTGATGGAGGAGGCGCAGACCGTCAACCTCGACATCGCGGCTGCGGTCTCGCGCATCGTCGAGGCCGACGCCCAGGCGCGGCAGGCGGGCGCGGCGTTGCTGCCGAGCGTGTCGACCGGCGGGTCGGAAACCTATTCGCGCACCTCAGGCGCAAGCGCGTCCGGTCTTTCCATTGGTGGCCGGGAGGTCGTCAACTATTCGGCCTCACTGAGCGCGAGTTACCAGCTTGATTTCTGGGGCCAAAACCGCGACGCGCTGCAATCGGCGGAAGAGACCGCCAATGCCAACCGCTTCGATCGTGATGTGGTTGCGCTGACGACGCTCGCGAGCGTCGCCAACGCCTATTTCCAGTTGCTGGCCTCGCAGGATCGCCTGAAGACAGCACAGGGCAACATCGCGAGCGCGCAGCGCATTCTCGATGCCATCCGCGAGCGCCGCAAGGCCGGCACCGGCACCGATCTCGATGTCGCCCAGCAGGAGAGCGTGCTGGCCAACCAGAAGGCGCTGGTGCCGCCGCTGCGCCAGACGCTCGACCAGAACGCCAACGCACTCGCGGTGCTGGTGGCGCGGCCGCCGGAGAGCGTGCGCGTGCTCGGCGGCTCGCTGAACCGGATCGCGATCCCGCGCGTAACGCCGGGCCTGCCGTCGGAGCTTTTGACACAGCGGCCAGACATCCGCAGGCAGGAGGCGCAGCTCGCTTCCGCCACAGCGAACATCGGCAATGCCCGCGCGCAGTTCTTTCCGAGCATCCAGTTGACCGGCAATGGCGGCTATCAGAGCTCGGCGCTGGTCTCGCTGTTTCAGCCGCACGCGGCGTTCTTCCAGCTCGTTGGCAGCGCAACCCAGCCGATCTTCGACGGCGGCAAGATCCTCGGCAATTTCGAATATGCCAAGGCGCGGCAGGACGAGTTGCTCCAAACCTACCGCAAGACCATCATCCAGTCCTTTGCCGACGTCGACAATGCGCTGTTCTCGATCAAGCAGACCACGATCAAGCTGCAATTGCAGCGCGACGTTGTTGCTGCCTCGCGCCGCGCCTTCGATCTCTCCGAGCAGCAGTTGCACGCCGGCACGGCCGATATCGTCACCGTGCTCAACACGCAGCTGACCCTGTTCCAGGCCGAAGACGCGCTATCCCAAGCACAACTCGCACGGCTTCTGGCCATCGTCAGCCTGTATCAGGCGCTCGGCGGCGGTTGGGAGCCGCGAATGGAGAAACCGGTCAATGCTCTTTAAGCCGGACGCCAAGGACGATGCGAAGAAGGCAGGCGCGAAAAGATCGCGCCGCCGCGGCTTCGTCATGACGCTGATCACGCTCGCGATCCTCGGCGGTCTCGGCTATCTCGGCTGGACCGCCATGCATCAACAGCCGGCAAACAACCGTAACCAGCGGCCCGACCTGCCGGTGCCGGTGCTGGCGGCGACCCCACGCATCCAGGACGTGCCGGTCTATCTTGACGGCGTCGGCGCGATCCGCGCGCTCAACACCGTGACCGTGCGCTCGCAGGTCGACGGCAAGCTGATCGCGGTCAATTTCACCGAAGGCCAGGACGTCAAGAAGGGCGATGTGGTCGGCGAGATCGATCCTGCGATCTACCAGGCGGCGTATGACCAGGCCGTCGCCAAGAAGGCGCAGGATCAGGCGCAGCTCGCCAACCAGCGCATTGACCTGACCCGCTACGAGCAGCTCGCCGCGTCGAACGCCGGCTCCAAGCAGCAGGCCGATACGCAGCGCGCGCTGGTCGCGCAGACCGAGGCGCTGGTCAAGGCAGACCAGGCCGCGATCGACAATGCGGCGGCGACGCTTAGCTACACCAAGATCGTTGCGCCGATCTCGGGGCGCGTCGGCCTGCGCCAGGTCGATCAGGGCAACATCATCCACGCCTCAGACACCATCGGCCTCGTGGTGATCACGCAGTTGCAGCCGATCGCTGTGTGGTTCAGCCTGCCGCAACAGCAGATCATGCGAGTCAATGCGGCCGCCGCCAAGGGCGCGCTCGCCGTCGACGTGTTCGGCAATGACGGCGTCACCGTGATCGACACCGGCAAGCTCACCGGCATCGACAACCAGGTCGACCAGACCACCGGCACGCTCAGGCTCAAGGCGGAATTCCCCAACGCCAACTATCAGCTATGGCCCGGCCAGTTCGTCAATGTCCGCCTCAAGGTCGAGACGCTGACGCAGGCGCTGGTGGTGCCGACCTCGGCGGTGCAACGCGGCCCGATCGGGACATTCAGCTACGTCATCGGCGAGGGCGACATCGTCTCGGCTAAACCGGTGACGGTGACGCAGCAGAACGAGCATGACGCCGTCATCGCCAGCGGCCTGTCGGCGAACGACAAGGTGGTGACGACAGGTTTTGCCAATCTGTCCGACGGCTCCAAGGTGATCGTCGGCCGCAGCGATCAAACGCCATCGGCCGATCTGGCGCCACGCAAGCGCTCGCGTGGGCCCGACGCTCAGAAGAAGGATGGCCCCAAGGAGGGCGTCAAAGAAGGCCAGGGCGAGGGGCAAAAGGACGGGCAAGGCAAGGGCGGTGAACTCCGCGCCAAGCGAAACAGCAGCGAAGGCGACCAGAAAGGACAGACCGGGCCGGCGCCGGGACCTCCGCCAAGTCCAGGGGCAGCGAGCAGCGGAGCAAAGCAGCCATGATTCCGACAACAGCCGCCTGAGCGCAAGGCGCAGCTCATGGGCGTCTCCGAACCATTCATCCGCCGGCCAATCGCGACTTCGTTGCTCGGCATCGCTTTGCTGATCGGCGGACTGCTGGGCTATTTCGCCTTGCCGGTCTCGGCGCTGCCGCAGGTCGACTTTCCGACCGTGCAGGTGACGACGCAATTGCCCGGTGCAAGCCCCGACGTGATTGCCTCGTTGATCACCGCGCCGCTGGAGCGGCAGCTCGGGCAGATTCCGTCGCTGACGGCGATGAACTCGACCAGCTCGTTCGGCGTCAGCCAGATCTCGCTTCAGTTCGACCTCAACCGCGACATCGACGGCGCGACCCAGGACGTGCAGGCCGCCATCAATGCCGCGGCCGGCGTCCTGCCAAAGACGCTGCCCTATCCGCCGACCTATGCCAAGGTGAACCCGGCGGATGCGCCGGTGATGACGCTGGCGCTGCGCTCGGAGACGATCTCGCTGCGGGCGATGAGCGACATCGCAGATACCATTTTGGCGCAACGGCTGAGCCAGATCTCCGGGGTGGGGCGCGTCTCCGTGCTCGGCGGGCTGAAACCCGCCGTGCGCATCCAGGCGGATCTGGCGCGGCTCGCGGCCTACGGCATCGCCATGGAGGATCTGCGCACCGCGATCGCCAGCGCCAACGTCTCCGGGCCGAAGGGCTCGCTCGACGGCGCGCAGCAATCCTACCTCATCGCGGCCAACGACCAGATCGCCGCGGCCGAGGCCTACAAGCCGATCATTATCGCCTATCGCAACGGCTCGCCGGTTACGATCAGCGACGTCGCGCAGATCGTGGACGGCCTGGAAAACGACCGCACCGGCGGCTGGTACCAGGGCACGCCGGCCGTCATCATCGATATCCAGCGCCAGCCCGGCGCCAATGTGATCGACGTCGTCAGCCAGATCCGCGCCGAAATCCCGAAAGTTCAGCGCGCGATTCCTGCCGGCGTGAACCTCACCATCGTCTCTGATCGAACCGTCACCATTCGCGCCTCCGTCCACGACGTCCAGTTCACGCTGATCCTGAGCGTCGTGCTGGTGACGCTCGTGGTGCTGCTGTTCCTGCGCTCGCTGCGCGCCACGCTGATCGCGGGCGTGGCGCTGCCGCTGTCGCTGATCACCAGCTTCGGCATCATGTATTTCGCCGGCTTCAGCCTCGACAATCTGTCGCTGATGGCACTGACGATCGGCACCGGCTTCGTCGTCGACGACGCTATCGTCATGATCGAGAACATCGTCCGCCACATGGAGAACGGCGAGAGCGCGATGGAGGCCTCGCTGAAGGGGGCCAGCGAAATTGGCTTCACCGTGATCTCGCTGACGGTGTCGCTGATCGCCGTGTTCATCCCGCTGCTGTTCATGTCCGGCCTGGTCGGACGGATGTTTCGCGAATTCGCGCTGACGCTGACGATCGCGGTTGTGACCTCTGCGGTGGTCTCGCTAACGCTGACACCAATGATGTGCTCGCGCCTGCTCAGGCACGCCCACGCAGAGCTGGCGGTGCCGGGGCTCGCGGCCGTCAGCCGTTTCATCGACCGCACCGTCGAGTTCTATCACCGGACACTGCTCTGGGTGCTGGAGCGTCAGCGCGCCACGCTGGTCGTGACCTTCGCCACGCTGGCTGCGACCCTCGTGCTCTACGTCGTCGCGCCAAAAGGCTTCCTACCGCTCCAGGACACTGCCTCGATCACGGCGGTGACGGAGGCGGGGGCGGACGTGTCATTCGTGGAGATGCAGAAGCGGCAGGCCGAGGCCGCCGACGCCATCAAGGCCGATTCCGACGTCACCGGCGTGGTCTCGGTAATCGGCGCGGGCTCGGTCAACCCGACCACCAATGTCGGTCGCCTTGTCATGACGCTCAAACCGCGTGGCGAGCGGCGCGACGATGTCAGCGTGGTGATCGCCCGACTGAAGCAGAGGGTTGCGGGCATCCCCGGCATGACCGTCTATTTCCAGCCGGTGCAGGACGTGCAGATCTCCACCCAGTCCAGCCGTTCGCAATACCAGTACACGCTGACCGGCACCGACGCGACGCTGGTATCGGAATGGGCGCGCAAGCTGGTTGATGAGATGCGGCGCGATCCGCTATTCCGCGACGTCTCCTCGGAGGCCCAGGAGGGTGGCCTGCGGGCGCAGCTCGACGTCGACCGCACCCGCGCCGGCCAGCTCGGCGTCAGCCTCCAGGGCATCACGGATACGCTCAACGACGCGTTTGCGCAGCGCCAGATCTCGACCATCTACGGCCAGGCCAACCAGTACCGCGTGGTGCTGGAGGCGTTGCCGATGTATCAGCGCGATCCCTCGATCCTGTCCAAGCTCTATTTGCCGGGCGGCGCGAGCACTACCGTCGGCGCGCCGAACGCGCAGGTGCCGCTGTCGGCGGTCGCGACGCTGAAGCGCACGACGGCCCCGCTCGCGATCTCGCATCAGGCACAATTTCCCGCGATCTCGCTCAGCTTCAATCTCGCGCCCGGCGCGGCGCTCGGTGAAGCGGTCGAGGCGGTAAAGACGATCGAGACCCGCATCGGCATGCCCAACAGCATCGTCGGCGTCTATGCCGGCGACGCCGCTGAATTCGCCAAGGCGCTCGCGGGCCAGCCCTGGCTGCTGCTCGCCGCGGTGATCACGATCTACATCGTGCTCGGCGTGCTCTATGAGAGCTACATCCACCCGATCACGATCCTGTCGACGCTGCCCTCGGCCGGCGTCGGCGCGATCCTGGCGCTGATGCTGTGCGGACAGGACCTCTCCGTGATCGGATTGATCGGCATCATCCTCTTGATGGGCATCGTCAAGAAGAACGCGATCATGATGATCGACTTCGCGCTCGAGGCCGAGCGCGGGCAAGGCATGCCGGCGACCGAAGCGATCGTGCAGGCCTGCCTGTTGCGCTTCCGCCCCATCATGATGACGACGCTGGCCGCGCTGTTCGGCGCGCTGCCGCTCGCGATCGAAAGCGGCACCGGCGCCGAGCTGCGCTTTCCGCTCGGCATCTCCATCATTGGCGGCCTGCTGCTGAGCCAGCTGCTGACGCTCTACACCACGCCGGTAATCTACCTGGCGCTCGACCGCATCAACCGCCGCCTCGAGCGCGCGCTTCCGCCGGTCGAGCCGGGTGGACCGCCGGTGGCGGGGGCTACCGAGGGGATGCAGTGATGCCATCTATCTCGGAGCCCTTCATCCGCCGGCCGGTCGCGACCACGCTGCTGTCGATCGGGCTGTTCCTGCTGGGTGTCGTGGCCTACGAGTTCTTGCCCGTCGCCTCGGTGCCGAACGTCGACTTCCCCGCCATCTTCGTCTCGGCGAGCCGGCCCGGCGCCGACCCTTCAGTGATGGCGGCGACGGTGGCTTCGCCGCTGGAGCGGCGGCTCGGGGAAATCGCCGGCCTCAACCAGATCACCTCGACCAGTTCGCTGGGCACAACCAGCATTCAGCTCCAGTTCGACATCGGCCGCAACATCGATAAGGCCGCCCGCGACGTCCAGGCGGCCATCAACGCGTCGTTGGTCGACCTGCCGAGCGATCTGCCGACGCTGCCGCGCTTCCGCAAGGCCAATACCGCCGGCGCTCCCGTCTTCGTGCTGGCGCTGACTTCCAAGACCCTTGCCGCGAGCGCAATTTACGACGTCGCCGATACAGTCCTGGCGCAACGCATCTCGCAGGTCCCGGGCGTGGGCAATGTGACGATCAGCGGCGCGGACCAGCCGGCGGTGCGCGTCCAGCTCAATCCGGTTGCGCTGTCGAATGCTGGCATCGCGACGGACGACGTCCGTACTGCGATCGTCAACGCGAACCCGCTCGGTCCCGCCGGCATCTTCAACGGCGAGCGCCAGAGCGAGACCCTTTCGCTCAACCGGCAGATGCGTACGGCCAAAGAGTTCCGCGACATCGTTATCAAGAGCACGAAGGGCAATTTCGTGCGGCTGTCCGACGTCGCGGACATCGATGATTCCGTCCGCAACTCTCGCTCGATTGCCTGGTTCAACAAGCAGCCGGCGGTGCTGATTCAGATCACCAAGCAGGGCGATGCCAACGTCATCGATACCGTCGACCGGGTCAAGGCACTGATCCCGGAGTTGAAGCAATGGATCCCGGCCGGCGTCGAGGTCTCCACTCTGGTCGACCGCACAAGCACGATCCGCGCCAGCGTGCTGGACATGCAGTGGACCCTGCTGGCGACAGCTGTCCTGGTCATGGTTGTGGTGTTCGTCTTCCTGCGGCGCGTGACTCCGACGATTGCGGCCGGCATCTCGGTGCCGTTGGCGCTGGCCGGGACCTGCGCCGGCATGTGGGTCGCGGGCTTCTCCATCGACAATCTGTCACTGATGGCGCTGGCGATCTCGGTCGGCTTCGTGGTCGACGACGCCATCGTCATGATCGAGAACATGTTCCGCAATCTCGAGCATGGCATGCGGCCGATGCAGGCGGCGCTGGAGGGCGCCCGGCAGATCGGCTTCACCGTGGTCTCGATCAGCCTGTCGCTGGTCGCGGCCTTTACGCCGCTGATCTTCATGGACGGCATCGTCGGCCGCCTCTTGCGCGAGTTCTCGCTGACGCTGACCTTCGCGATCGTGGTCTCGACCCTGGTGTCGCTCACGGTCACGCCGATGATCTGCGCCCATTACATCCGGCAGACCACGTCCGGCACCGCGACGCTGTTCGACCGCATCATCGAGGGCTCGCTGTCACGCATCGTCGCGTTCTATGCCCGCAGCTTGCGCGCGGCGCTGGACTTTCCGCTGCTGACGCTGCTGGTGTTCTTCGCCACCATCGCCCTGACGGTGACGCTCTACATCAAGGTGCCCAAGGGCTATTTCCCGACGGACGATTCCGGCTTCGTCATCGGGGCGACGCGGGCCTCGGCCGACATCTCGTTCCAGTCGATGCTGGGCCTTCAGCAACGGCTCGCCGAAATCGTGATGCAGGATCCGGCCGTAGCCGGGATCGGCTCGACCGTCGGGAGCGGCGGAGGTCCGGGGCCGGCGACCTCCAATCGCGGCACCATGTTCATCAGCCTGAAGCCGCCGGAGGAGCGCGACCACGTCTCGACTCAAGTGGTGATCGACCGTCTCAGGCGCGCTTTGTACCCGGTGCCGGGCATCCGCCTGTTCATGTTCGCCGCCCAGGACGTGCGTGCTGGCGGGCGCCAGAGCGATTCCGACTACCAGTACACGCTCTCCAGCACCGATCTCGGCCTGTTGCAGCAATGGGCGCCGATCGTGGCCAAGCGCATGGAGAGCGTCGAGGGCATCACCGACATCTCCAGCGACCGCGACCCCGGCGGGCTGCAGCTGACGCTGAGCATCGACCGACAGAAGGCATCGGCGCTTGGCGTCCGCGTCCAGGACATCAACAACGCGCTGAACAATGCCTTCTCGCAGCGGCAGATATCGATCATCTACACCCAGCGCAACCAGTACATGATCGTGCTGGAGATCGACCCGAAATTCCAGGTCGATCCCTCCAACCTCGATCGCATCTATGTCGCTGGCGCGGGCGACGCACAGGTGCCTCTGTCAGCCGTGGTGCATGCGACGCGCGGGCTCGCCGCACTTGCGGTGTATCATTCGCAGTCGTTTCCCTCGACCACGGTGTCGTTCAACCTGTTGCCGGACGTGCCGCTTCAGGCTGCGACGCAAAGCATTCAGCGTGCGGTCGACGAATTGCATATGCCGGAAGGCATCCGCGGCAGCTTTGACGGCAACGCCGGCGATTTCGCCAAGACCAGCGGTCGCCAGCCACTGCTGATCCTCGGCGCGCTGGTGGCGATGTATATCGTGCTCGGGGTGCTCTATGAGAGCCTCGCCCATCCCCTGACCATCATCTCGACGCTGCCTTCGGCGGGGCTAGGCGCGCTACTCGCGCTCCAGCTCACCAACACGCCTTTGACGGTGATCGCCTTCGTCGGCATCATCCTCTTGATCGGCATCGTCAAGAAGAACGGCATCATGATGGTTGACTTCGCGCTCGACGCCGAGCGCCAGCGTGGTCTGTCTTCGGCCGAGGCGATCTTCGAAGCGTGCCAGGCGCGCTTTCGTCCCATCCTGATGACGACGATGGCGGCGCTGTTCGCCGGCATCCCGCTGGTCGTTGCGACCGGCCCCGGCACGGAGCTGCGGCGCCCGCTCGGGATCACCATCATCGGCGGCCTGTTCGTCTCGCAGATCCTCACGCTCTACACCACGCCGGTGATCTACCTCCTGATCGACCGCCTGCGGCGGCGCTCCGAGCCGCGCGTCGTCGGCGCGCCGGCGGAATAGGCGGGTTGTTGAAGCGCCGCGCGGAGCGTATAGCGGCGGTCATGTCGAACCCAGCAGAGACGGCGGCCGCAGCCGTTGAGCCGATTCCCGAGTGCCCCCACTGCCAGAAGCCGATGCCGCTGTGCATCTGCGACAGCGTCACGCCGATTGAGAACCGCCTGGGACTCCTGATCCTGCAGCATCCACAGGAGCAGGACAGGGCTCTCGGCACCGCGCGGCTGACGGCAAAACACTTCCCCAAGGCGATAGTTCGGGTCGGCCTGTCCTGGCCGAGCCTGTCCAAGGCGCTGGGGCAGCCGGTCGAGAATGCCGCGCGCTGGGCCGTGCTCTATCTGGGCTCGGCGCGCGCGGCCGATCTCGAGGCCGAAGGCGAGATCCTGGCACTCACCCGCAAGGGCGAGGTCGCGGAGAACCAGCGTGCCATCCTGGGCAAGCTCGAAGGCGTGGTGCTGCTCGATGGAACCTGGAGCCAGGCAAAGGCGCTGTGGTGGCGCAATCCCTGGATGCTGAAATGCCAGCGTGTGATCCTCAACCCGGCGCACCCGTCGCGCTACGGCCGCCTGCGCCGCGAGCCGCGCAAAGACGGGCTCTCGACCATCGAAGCCGCCGCGACGGTTCTGGCCGGCCTGGAGCGGCGCCCCGATATCGCCGACACGCTGCACGCCAGTTTTGAACGGCTGTTGACACGCTACCGCGAGGTCCAGGCCGAGATGCCGGAACTGGCGCCAAAACCGGCAACCAAGGACCGCCGCCGCGGTGTCCGACGCGGCAAACGGGCCTGACTCCAGGGCCACTCATACCGCGCAGCTTGATCGTTGGGGCGCACTCGCCCTGATGGATATTTCGCTGCGCTACCGGCGCACCGTGATCGGCCCGCTCTGGTGCTGGCCTCGGAAGACGTCGACCTCATCAAGAGCACCTGCAATCGCGCGATCCTGCTCGAAGAGGGCCGGATCGCCGCCGTCGGCACGGCCGAGAAGGTTGCCGCTATTGCGGAGGTACAGCGATAGCCGCTCGGGGTTGCCTAAACCATTGATCCGCTCTATTGATCCGCCCTCGTTGGGGCCACGTGGCGGAGTGGTTACGCGCCGGTCTGCAAAACCGTTTACTCGGGTTCGATTCCCGACGTGGCCTCCATCACAAGCTATTGATATAACAGCACAAATTCGATTCGGCAGTCTGCGCCAGACCTGCGGGCGGCCACTGCCGTCGCGCCCACCCCGGGTTTGCACGGGGCTTGCCGGCAACCCCCGATTCAGCTGCTTGGCACAGAGTTCGCATTGGCTGGGTGATGCATTCCCGACCAATCGAAAGCTGGAGAGCACGTGAGCGACGTCGTCCGATTTGTTCCGAAATCTGAGCTGGAGCGGGCTCGTCTCATTCGCGAGGCCCGTGCGATCTACGACAGCATCTTTCCCCCGGCCGATGCCAACCGGGCGCCGCAGGGCGGCGAGGAGAGCGCCAAGACTTGAACGCCAAGACTTGAACGCCAAGACTTGAACGCCAAGACTTGAACGCCAAGACTTGAACGCCAAGACTTGAACGCCAAGACTTGAACGCCAAGACTTGAACGCCAAGACTTGAACGCCAAGACTTGAGAGTACCAGACCCGATCAGGCCGCGCGCCGGGTCTCGATGCGTGGCTAGAGGCTAGAGGTTCGCGTCGGGCTCAGCAGGCCGCGTACCAGCCTTCGGGAAAGGGCAGGAGGGGCCAGGCGCCTTCGTTGTCGTTGGCGGCGTTGGGCGTTGCGTCGAAGCTCCACGATCGCGGCATGAACTCCTCCTCGGGTACGGACGCCAATTCTTCATGGATCATGGCGTCACGGACGGTATCCAGCAGCAAGTTGAATTCGGCTTCGCTCATCGCACCCTCCGGAACGCGGACGGCACAATGTCGCAAAGCCGGCTTGTTTCCGGATTGAGCCGATCGTTCGCATTTTAACGATCCGGCGATTGGGCCCCGATCGGTTAACGATTTCTGAAAAGTGCCGGGGAACCCTAGGTTCCCGCCGGCCTCCGCAAGCGTGAAAGAGATCACATTCTCCGCGGCATATTTCTCCTACCTCTGGCAGGCACCGGCTAAACGCGCGCCGGAGGTCGGCAGGCAGCGAGGAGACTTGGTCATGAAGGCAAGGTTCTTGCGGTGTGCGGGTGTCAGGAGCCGGGCGCGGCGCGCCTCGACGGTGGGGTTGTTTCTGACGCTGTTTGCGTCCGCCGCCAACGCACAGGGGACGCAGGAGCAACGCCGGGCCTGTACGCCAGACGTCTACAGGCTCTGCGCCGGCGAAATTCCCAACGTCCGGGCCATCACGGCGTGCCTGCGCCGCAAGCGGGCCAGTTTGAGCGAGGCTTGCCGCTCCGTGTTCGATCAGGCCGGCGGCTAGCCCTGTGGATTCGTGCGCAGCAAGTAGCTCCCGCGACCTTGAGAATTCGCCTCAGCCGCTCTGTGGATATGCTGCGGATAGGCTGTGGATGACGGTCGCCGCAGCGAGGTGGTCGCCAGGGTCCGTCTTCCAGGCGTCACATATCTGTCAAATCGGCACATCGAATGATTCTCGGATCTGGCATGTATCGAAACCATCTGATTTCGTCCAATTCGGAATTCTGGATGCTCCCCGCCTGCGAACCGATTTTGTGCAGCGGCCTGCCCCAGCTCACAGGCCGAATCCATCCAATACCGGGCGAGTTTGAGCGAGGCTTGCCGCTCCTTGTTCGATCAGGCCGGCGGATAACCCTGTGGGTTCGGGCGCAGCAAGTGGCTGGCGCGGCCTCGCGAATTCGCCGCACCGGTCTGTGGATATGCTGCGGACAGGCTGTGGACGACGGTAGTTCGCACGGAGGTGGTCGCCAGGATCCGTCTTCCTGACGTCACGTATCTGTCAAATCGGCAGATCGAATGATTCTCGGGTCGGACATATTACCGCGCATATCGAAACCATCTGATTTCGCCCAATTCGGAATTCTGGATCGCAGTGCTCCCCACCTGCGAACGGTTTTTGTGCAGCGGCCTGCCCAACTTACAGGCCGAGCCCATCCAATTTTTTGTACGCCCGCGGACAAGCTTTGTGGTCCTCCTTCCGACTAGGTTGGCTCTCGAGTTTTGGAACATGGCAGCCGCCATGACAATTCGAAGGAGCTGGACATGGAGAGATGGGTTTTGCCCCGGGCGCGGGGGACGGCGCGCGCATCGTTGCCATGGCGCAAGGTCGCGCTCGGCGCGGCCATCGCGCTCTGCGTCGTCGCCGCAGCACCACCCAGCGCGCAAGCCGCGGCGCCCGCGGCCTGCGCCGCGCTCCAGGACAAATATCCGGACTGGAAGGGCAAGACGCTGGTCAACGCCATCAACCCGCATACCCCGGGCTATGAGACGATCGACCCGAAAGATCCCAGCAAATATATCGGCTTCGACATCGATCTCGGCGAGGCCATCGGCGACTGCCTCGGCTTCAAGCTGACCTACAAGCCGGTGACGTTTGCGGCACTCCTCACCACGCTTGCCGCAGGACAAGCCGACATCGTCATCTCCGACATCTATGCCACCAAGGAACGCGCCAAGGCCGCCGACTTCATCACCTATTCGAAGGTGTTCGACGGCGTGCTGGTGGCCAAGGGCAATCCGAAGGGCATCAACGGCATCAATATGTCGATGTGCGGCGCGGCTGCCGCCGAAAACACCGGCTATGTCGAGGTGCCCCTGATCCAGGCCCTGATGCCGGAGTGCAAGAAGGCCGGCAAGCCTGAGCCGACCGTGCAGCTCTACGACAACAACGCTAACTGCATCCAGGCGATCCTCGCCGGCCGCGCCGACACCTATGTCAACGACGTCAACACCGTCGACAGCGCGGTGAAGGCCTATCCGGACAAGCTGGAGAAGGCGATCGCGGTGACGATCCCGTATTCGGTCGGTATCGCTGTTCCCAAGGACAAGCCGAAATTCCGCGACGCCGTGCTCGCCGCGCTGATCGAGGTGCAGAAGGCCGGCACGCACATGGCGCTGCTGAAGAAGTGGGAGCTCGATGTGAACAACTTCAAGGAACCGGACATCCTGACGGCTGACTGATGTCGCTGTTCCTCCACTACCTGAGCATGCCGTATCTGCTCGAGGGCATCGAGCTCACCCTTGAGGTGACCGCCCTCGGGCTTGGCGGCGGACTGATCCTCGGATTGATCCTCGCCGGCATGCAGCTGTCCCGCTTCTGGCTGCTGGCGGCGATCGCCCGGGCCTACACCGTGATCTTCCGCGGCACGCCGTTGATCCTGCAAATGGTGTTCGCCTATGACGCGCTGCCGCATATCGGCATCAAGCTGCCGGCGGTGCTGGCCGCGGGTCTCGCGCTTGCCTGCAACGAGGCGCCGTTCATCGCCGAGATGCTGCGTGCGGGCGTGCTCGGGGTCGATCGCGGGCAGGTGACGGCGGGACAGGCGCTCGGGATGACGCCACGGGTCCTGATGTGGCGGGTGATTGCGCCACAGGCGATCCGTACCATGATCCCCGCCTTCGGCAACGAAGCGGTCAGCGCGCTGAAGAACTCCTCACTCGCTTCCGTCGTCGCGGTCCAGGAATTGACGCTGCGTTCGACCCAGCTTGCGTCCTCGACCTTCGACTTCTTCTCGATCTTCTTCGCCTCGGGGCTGCTGTACCTCGTGCTGACCTTTGCCATCAGTGTCATCCAGCTGTTCGTTGAATGGCTGCTTGATCTCGACCGCGCCAAGGGCCGCGAGCGCAAGCTTGCTGATTATCTGCCGTGGCGCCGCGTCGATCTTGCCACGAAACTCGAGCTTGCCGCAGCCACGGCGCACGATCCCAGCCCTGTGCAGGCGGAGCTCGCTGAAGCGCCACCGCTGGCGTTGACCCGCGAAGAACGCACCCGGCGTGCCGCGACGATCGCGCGCAACAACGTCGCGGTCGAGACCAGGGACCTCGCCAAGAGCTACGGCGGGCAGAAAGTGCTCGGCGGCCTCGATCTGACCGTTCGCGTCGGCGAGGTGGTCGCGTTGCTCGGTCCCAGCGGCTCCGGCAAGAGCACGCTGCTCCGCTGCATCAATCATCTCGAAAGCTGGGATGCAGGCACCGTGCGCGTCGGCGGCCGCCGCCTTGGTTTCGATGACGACGGCAAGCTGCTGTCGCCGCGAGCGATCGCCAACGAACGGGCGACCGTGGGCGTCGGCATGGTGTTCCAGCAGTTCAACCTGTTCGCCCATCTCTCGGCCAAGGAGAACGTCGCCGGTCCCCTGCGCTGGGTCCACGGCATGACCCGGATCGATGCCGAGCGCCGAGCTGCCGAGCTGCTCGATCGGGTCGGACTGGCGCATCGCGCGGACGCGCTGCCGCGGCATCTCTCCGGCGGCCAGCAGCAGCGCGTCGCCATTGCCCGCGCGCTTGCACCGAATCCCAGCGTGCTGCTGCTGGACGAGCCGACCTCGGCGCTCGATCCCGAGCTGGTCAACGAGGTGCTGGAGGTGATCCGGCGCCTCGCCATCGACGACGGTCTCACCATGATCATCTCGACGCACCAGATCCGCTTTGCCGACGAAGTGGCCGACCGCGTCGCTTTCCTGAGCGGCGGTGCGATCATCGAAGAGGGGCCGGCGCACGAGGTGCTCACCAACCCCCGCAATCCGCTGACCGCCCGTTTCCTAAGCGTGATGGAAGCCGACAAGATTCCGGAGGCGGTGCGATGAGCCTGCCGTCCGGTGTCGCAAGGCGGATGACCGCGTTCCCCGAACAGACCAGGTCAAAGCAGACCAAGTCAAAACAGAGCAAGTCAAAAGAGATCGTCTCATGAAGCATGTCACGTTGCCGGTATCGCCGAAAACCGTCCACTGGGGCTATTTCTCGAAGAAGGTCAGCCCGGCCCTGACGCTGCGCTCCGGCGATCGCGCCACCATCGAGACGCTGACCCATCACGCCAACGACGATTACGAGCGCATGATCGCGGGCGATGCCGGCGCCGAGAGCGTGTTCCAGTGGACGCGCGAGCACAAGGCAGTGGCGCGCCGCGGCTCAGGCCCGGTCGAAGGACCCTTCATCCGCGGCGCAGGCGAGGGGATCGGCGTGCATCTTCTGACGGGACCGGTCGCGATCGAAGGCGCCGAGCCCGGCGACATCCTGGAAGTCCGCATCCTCGACGTCCGGCCGCGGCCGAGTTGCAGCGCCTGCCATGCCGGCCGCTGCTTCGGCTCCAACGTCGCCGCGAACTGGGGCTTTCACTATCACGATCTGATCGAGGAGCCGAAGCCGCGCGAAGTCATCACCATCTTCGAGCTCGACACCTCCGGCGAGCCCTACGCGAAGGCGGTCTACAACTACGTCTGGGCGCCGCAGACCGATCCCGACGGAATCGTGCATCGGACCATCGATTATCCCGGCGTCCGCGTCGACCACGCCACCATCAAGAAGCGCGAGAACATCCTCGCCAGGGTGAAGGTGCCCGCACGATTGCACTTCGGCACCATGGGGTTGGCGCCATCGGAAGCCGACTTCGTCAGCTCGATCCCGCCAAGCTATACCGGCGGCAACATCGACGACTGGCGCATCGGCAAGGGCGCGCGAATGTTCTATCCGGTCGCAGTCCCCGGCGCCTATTTCTCGGTTGGCGATCCCCATGCCGCGCAAGGCGACAGCGAGCTCGGCGGTACCGCGATCGAGACCTCGCTCACCGGCGACTTCGAATTCATCCTGCACAAGAACGCCGACCTCGCCGGCACCAGCCTCGAAGGTCTCGACCATCCGATGCTGGAGAGCGATCAGGCCTGGTCGTTCTACGGCTTCACTTATCCGAACTATCTCGCCGCGCTCGGCGCCGACGCGCAAACCGAGATTGCCAACCATTCCAGCCTCGATCGTGCGATGCGCGATGCATTCCGCAAGCTCCGGCGCTTCCTGATGACTGTGCATCACCTGAGCGAGGACGAAGCGATCTCACTGCTGTCGGTCGGCGCCGATTTTGGCGTGACCCAGGTGGTCGATGCCAATTGGGGCGTCCATGGCACTATCCGCAAGAACATCTTCCGGTGCGACTAATTCTCCGCCTCGTCATTCCGGGGCGCGCGCAAGCGCGAACCCGGAATCCATCGGGCGCAGAGACGGTGGTGAAATGGATTCCGGGTTCGACGCTTTGCGTCGCCCCGGAATGACGAGCAGTGCGTCAATTCGAACCCATCATGCTCCAACACGTTGAAGGACAGTCCGTTTTCGAGATGAACACGTGAAAAGCGGAGACCATTTACGGCCTGTCGCTGCGACGGATGACCGCGTGCGTCTGGCACAGAGGTTGCTTCGATCGACTGCAATCTGGGTCGATCCAATGAGCTTCCGTCCCTTCACGAGCGAATCCTACGCGCAAGACGACCGCCCCGAAGCCTGGCGGGACGTGCTGGCCGCCGTCGGCCTGCAACCCGCTACCGGCCATTCCTTCTTCGACGGGCACGCCACGGCGTCGCATCGCCGAGCCGCGGGCGTCGCGCTGACGCGTATGGCCGCGGGCGCGCAGAGCATCGGTCCATTTGCGCAATCGCACGAAGACCTTCTGATCGCGCTGATGCCGGTCGAGGACGGCATGGTGCTGAAAAGCGCCGGCGGTCATCGCATCGTCCCGGTCGGCCATCTCGTGCTGCTGCCGCGTAGCGGGGATTGGAGCATCGTGTTCCAGCGCGACATGCGCGCGATCGTGCTGTCGGTGACCTCGGAGGCGCTGCATGGGCGCCTCTCGGGCAAGCCGCGGCTCGGCGAGCCCCGGGTCGTTCCGCCCAGTGGCTTCGCCGATGTGTTCGCGCGCCTCCTCGATGTCACCGCACGCACGCTCGACACCCTGAGCGATGCCGAATGGAATGCGGTCGCGCAAAGCCTCGTCGATCTGCTTTTGACGCTCGCGCATCAATTGGCGGCCTCAACGTCCGATGCCGGATCGAGCGCAACACAGGCTGCACTGCTGCACCGGATCTGCCAGACCATCGAACGCCGGCTCGACGATCCCGAACTGGTGCCGGCGCGCGTCGCGCAGGCTGAGGGGATTTCCGAGCGCTATTTGCAAAAGCTGTTCGAGACGGTCGGCGATAATTTCACCCACTATGTCCGCGAACGCCGGCTGCAGCGCGCCTGGGCCGATTTGTCCAATCCGTCCGAGGCGCATCGCTCGATCTCGGAGATCGCCTATGCCTATGGCTTTGGTGATTCCGCGCATTTCAGCCGCGCCTTCCGCCACCGCTTCGGCCTGCCGCCGCGCGAGTTCCGCCAGCAGGAGGCGGAACGAGCGACCTTGCAGCAAATCACCGGTCAGCGTGGTTGGCCGCAGGAGGCGCTAGCGCAACTCCGCGCGCATCAGGCGGGTGCGGAGGTGCGCAGCAACATCTGCCGCGCTGATTCCGATGAGCCGAGAACGGCTGGACGCCAGCACCATCATCTTCCGACCGAGACCAGCCGCATCCATTGGGGCTATTTCAGCCGCTCGCTCTCGCCGCAGCTCGAAATCGCCTCGGGCGATACCATCACCATCGAGACGCTGACCCAGCACGCCTCCGACGATCCCGAGTTGATGATCGCGGGCGATGCTGCGGCCGAAAGCGTGTTCGGCTGGACAGCCGACAGGAAGAACGTGGATCGCCGCGGCGCCGGCCCGATGGACGCCAGCGTGTTCGGCCGCGGCGCCGGCGAGGGATTTGGCGTCCACATCTGCACGGGACCTGTGGCAGTGAAGGACGCCCAGCCCGGCGACGTGCTGGAGGTGCGCATCCTCGATATCGTGCCGCGTGCGAGCCGCCATCCGAAACATGCAGGTCGCGTATTCGGCTCCTCGGTCGCGGCCTGGTGGGGCTATCACTACGACGAATTCCTTTCAGGGCCGAAGCCCCGCGAGGCCGTGACGATCTACGAGATCTTCGACGATACCGACGCGCCGCATGCCCGCGCGCTCTATTCCTACCGCTGGGAGCCGCAGACGGATCCCTTCGGCGTCGTGCACGCCATTTACGACTATCCCGGCGTTCCCGTCGTATCAGGCACGGTGAAGCGCCGCCATGACGTGCTCGACGGCATCCGCATTCCCCTGCGTCCGCATTTCGGCGTGATCGCGGTGGCGCCGCGTGAGGTCGATTTCATCGACTCGGTGCCGCCGTCCTATTTCGGCGGCAATCTCGACAATTGGCGGCTGGGGAAGGGGGCGGCCGTCTATCTTCCGGTGTCTGTTCCCGGTGCGCTCTTGTCGGTCGGCGATCCCCACGCCGCGCAGGGCGATGGTGAATTGAGCGGCACCGCGATCGAATGCTCGATGACCGGCACCTTCGAGGTGATCCTGCACAAGAAGGCCGACCTCGCCGGCCGCCCCTTCGCCGATCTCAGCTATCCCTTGATTGAGACCGCGACCGAATGGGTGCTGACCGGATTCAGCCATCCCAACTATCTCGCCGAGTTCGGCGCGCAAGGCCAGAGCGAGGTCTACGCCAAATCCTCGCTGGACCTCGCCATGAAGGACGCGTTCCGGAAGATGCGGCGTTTCCTGATGAACGTGAAGGGCCTGAGCGAGGATGAGGCGATCGCGTTGATGTCGGCGGCGGTCGATTTCGGGGTGACCCAGGTGGTCGACGGTAATTGGGGCGTGCACGCGATCATCAGCAAGCGCATCTTCCAGGACGCCCCTTGAAAAGCGCGCCTTAGAACCAAGGATAACCAACGTGAAATTCCACATGATCAGCGGCGGACCGAAGCCGGTCGCGCCCTTCAGCCACGCCGTCGAGACCGGCGGTTTTGTTTTCGTCACCGGCCAGATGCCGGATACGCCGCAAACGCCGGGCGTGCTGCCCGACGGTATCGTCGCCCAGACGCGTGCGGTGATGGAGAACCTGAAGGTGGTGCTCGCCGGTCTTGATCTCGGCCTCGAGCACGTCGTGATGGCGCGCATCTATCTGACGCGCTTCAAGGAGGACTACGCCGCGATGAACGAGACCTACCGCGCGTTCTTCGCACCGGGCCGGCTGCCGGCCCGGACCTGCGTCGGCGTCACCGGGCTTGCTTATGACGCGCTGATCGAGATTGACCTGGTCTGCCGGCGGCCGTGAGGCGGGCTCCAATCCGTTGTGCTGCCCGTCGGACAAAACACCCAAACTGCGGGTCAATCCGCCTGAGCAAAAACATTCCGCTTTACCGAAATTCGGCTTTGGCGTATTTGTGCTGCACCTCATCCCCAGTCAGAGGGGCGTATCGCGATCGTCACGAAACGCGGGGTGAGCCGTGGTGGACGCTGGCAGCACTGGCGCGATAGGCATCGCAGGGCGGGAGACCGTGAGCGATCGCGTCGCGCGCACGACCGGTGCGGTCAGCGTACGGTAAAACCGTGTCGTCCTGGCGCCCGGGGTCTGTGCGTCAAGTCTTGCGGTGACGCGTGCTGCCCGACCGGGTAAACGCATCAGCTATCTGCAAGGCGACGGGGGCAATAGTGCATCGCTCCCCGGGGAGAGCTCGGCATAAGCCGTAAAACCACTGCGCAGGGAAGGCCGGTTGTTTTGGCTTCACCTGTATGCCGCTGTGCAATTTTTTTGTAGCGCGTATTCGCACAGTGGACCGCGGGTGCCAGCCGGCACCCGGTCTTCCCTGCGCCCTGACAAGAGGGAGCCGTGATCAAGCAAAGCTCGGGCGAAGCAAGCCGCGAGGATGTAGAATTATGTCCACGACTGAGGATCACGTTGGTAGAGAGCGGCAGTGCCCCACGCTCCGTCGTTGCGAGCGCAGCGAAACAATCCAGAAACCCTCCGCGGAAAGATGACGAATTCGTCCTTTGCAAGCGCAAGCGGCTTTGTTATACGCAGCCGCGCGCGAACGTCGGTTCGCCCTTTTCCTCGGTAGCTCAGCGGTAGAGCATCCGACTGTTAATCGGATGGTCGCTGGTTCGAATCCAGCCCGGGGAGCCAAATTCTACCGTTATTTCAATGGGTTGCTGCCGCATGCTGATGCGATGCGCGATGCTGCTGCAGCACTGTCTGAATTGTGCATCGTGCCGAATTGGCTATGGAATCGCGCATCAAACAGATGTGTGTGGCGGCGCCGTCGCGCCATGAGGCCGGCGCCAAATCGACTCAATTCAGATCGAGCGTTGCAGTGCCGGACCCAACGGAGCTGATTCCGCATGCGAGACATCCAGGTCGACCACTTCCAGCTTGCCCCCTCGATCCTGCCGTCCGGCATTCCTGAGCTCAGTGACGATGAATGCGTCGCGCGCCTTGCGCGTGCCGTCGAGACACCGGATTCGACACGGCTGGACGAGGTCGCCGCCCTGATCGGCCGCCTCGCAGTCGCGATCGAATAGGCGTTCCGGCCGCTCATGCCGTGAGCCGCGCCGACCTCGTCTTGCGGGGCAACGGACGTGTTGCGTTTTCGTGGAGCCTGTTCCAAAGATGCCGCCAAATTTCGTCCGCGGCATCGTCCGCATTGCAGGGTCCGCAAATGTCCGGTTTCTCGACCGCGCGCCTAAAAATGGTCGATGGCCAGGTGCGCACTAGTGACGTCACCGATCGCCGCATTCTTGATGCCATGATCGCAGTTCCCCGCGAGGCCTTCGTGCCCGCCGGCCGACAAGCCCTGGCCTATCTCGATCTCGACCTCGACGTGAGCGAAGGCGCCGCCAAGCGGTTCCTGATCAAGCCGGCGCTGACCGGCAAGCTGCTCCAGGCCGCCGAGATCGGCGAGGGCGACAACGTGCTGGTCGTCGGCTGCGCCACTGGCTACCTCGCCGCGCTGACCGGCAAGCTCGCGCGCCAGGTCACTGCCACCGAATGCGATTCGGCCCTTGCCGCGAAGGCCAAGGATGCCGTTGCCGCCCTCGGGCTTGCCAACGTGACCTGCAAGGCTGCTGCCTGCGCCGACGGGGATGCGGCTGCTGCTCCCTATGACGTGATCGTCCTCAATGGCGCCACCGAAGTGACGCCGGAAGGGCTGTTCGGTCAGCTCAAGGAGGGAGGGCGTCTGGTGGGAGTCTCGGCCGAATCCAAGCCGCCACGGGCCGTGATTGTCACCCGTTCCCACGGCGAATTCGGCTATCGGGCGCTGTTCGATGCCGCAGCCCCGGTCCTTCCCGGGCTGGAACGGGCTGCCTCCTTCGTCTTCTGAAGGCCCAAAAGACCGTTTCGGCCCCGTAAAATCCCGTTCTGAATCAGAAGTGTGGCCGGGATGCTGCACGTGAAGAGTTTCCACTGAGAACCACCCTCAGGTGGTTCCGTCGCGCTTGACCCCGTCCTATGTTGCTACGGGGCAACGACTCCACTCGGATACGTAACCAGGCTCGCGGGCACGAGCTTGGCGTTAGAATGAACGGAATTTCACGGATGCATGGGGTGAAGCTCTTCACCGGAGCTGCGGTTTCGGTCCTGCTGATGGCGTTGGCTGCGCCGACGCCTGCCTTGGCGGACACGATCGAGGGCGCGTTGGTGCGCGCCTATCAGAACAATCCGCAGCTCAACGCGCAGCGCGCCCAGGTGCGCTCGACCGACGAAAACGTGCCGCAGGCCTTGTCGGGCTACCGGCCCAAAGTTTCGCTGACGGCGAGTGGCGGCTATCAATACCAGGATCAGCAGAGCTCGGTGGGGGGTGCCCCGTTCCACGGGCCCACGGCGCCCCGCAGCGTCGGCGTGACCGCCTCGCAGACGCTCTATAACGGCAACATCACCGGCAACCGGACGCGCGCTGCGGAGAGCCAGGTTTCCGGTGCCCGCGAAGCGCTGCGCAGCCTCGATCAGAGCGTGCTGCTCCAGGCTGCCACGACCTACATGGACTATCTTCGCGATGCTGCGACGCTCGAAGTCCAGCGCAGCAACGTGCGCGTGCTCGAGCAGACGCTGAAGCAAACGCGCGATCGCTTCAACGTCGGCGAAGTGACGCGGACCGACGTCGCGCAATCGGAAGCGCAGCTGGCTGCCGGCAGGACGCAGGCGCTCACCGCCGAAGCGAATCTCAACACGACGCGCGCGAACTTCCGCCGCGTCATCGGCAACGAGCCGGTGAACCTCGCGCCGGGCTCGCCGGTCGACCGGTACCTGCCTCCGACGCTCGCCGCGGCCGTCGAGCTCGGCCTGATCGAGAATCCCAACGTCACGGCCGCAATGTTTGGCATCGACGTCAATTATTTGCAGGTCAAGGTCGCCGAAGGTGCGCTGTTGCCGACGGTCACGCTGCAGCTTAACGCCACGCGTGCCGACGAGCAGTCCCTGATTCAATTCAGGTCAAACAGCGCATCCGCTATCGCGCAGGCCAATTGGCAGCTCTATGACGGCGGCAATCAATATTCGCTGATCCGCCAGTCTAAGGAAAACCTGGCGCAGCAGCGTCTCAATCTCGAAACGACTCGCGATCAGGCTCGTGCGACCGTCGTGCAGTGGTGGGGCTCGTTGCAGGCCGGCAAGGCGCAGGTGCAATCCGCGCAGGCGCAGGTGACGGCGTCCGAGATCGCGCTGAACGGCGTGCGCGAAGAAGCCAAGGCCGGTCAGCGCACCACCCTCGACGTGCTCAACGCGCAGCAGGCGCTGGTCAATGCGCGAGTCGCATTGGTTACCGCGCAGCATGACCGGGTCGTTGCATCTTATAACGTTCTGTCCGCCGTCGGCCGTCTGTCGCCGCAGGTGCTCGGCCTTGGGACCTCGGTTTACGATCCCAGCGTGCACTACCATCAGGTCCGCGACAGCTGGGCCGGCGTGCGCACGCCCGACGGACGCTGATTGCCGCAATCAGGTCGGCCTCGCGAATAGCCGAGGCCGACCGGCGGTTTGCTTGCAATCGTCAAATTCCCTGACATAGCCTTGCCAAGAAGTTGCGGGTCGATTCGCCCGTGCCCGGCGTCGTTTGCGCAAAGGTCGGGTGCCGGGGATAGGGCGCACGGCCGTACGTTGCGCCGTGATCTGGGGACAAGTCTGGCTGTCACGATGAAAATGTCGGGCCGCCGGTCCGGAACCGGCCAATCCTGGCGCGCTTGGTGTAAAATAACGCATGCGAGGGCGTTGAGGATGTGGAGTCGGAGATGACGCAGCCTGCAAAGGTCACAGAACCCTCGATGGAGGAGATTCTGGCCTCGATCCGGCGCATCATTGCCGACGACGAGGCCAAGCCACCGCCGGCCGAGGCCGCGAAGCCTGCGCCTGCGCCCGCAGCGCCTGCACCAAAGCCGCAGGCGATGAACGACATTCCGCCATCGAAGGTCGCGCCCGCGAAGCCGGCTGCCGAGAAACCCGCGCCGCCGCCCGCCGCTAAGCCGGCGCCGCCTCCGCCGCCTGCGGCGGCCGAATCCAACAACCAGGACGATATCGACGCGCTGCTGGCCGGGCTCGATAGTGCGACCGCCGCACCCGAGATGCGCGCGCCCGAAGCGGAGCCCGAGCCCGAAGCTGACGTTCTCGAACTGACTGACGAGATGGCGGTCGAGGTTCCCGAGCCGACACCGGCTCCGCCGCCGAGCTTTCGCAGGGTCGAGCCGCGCGATGATCTCGAATTCGCCGAATCGGCGCCGCCATCTCGTCCTGCGCCGCCGCCGTCGTATGCGCCGGTGGACTTCGACGCGCCATCGCTGCCGCCGCAGCAGCCGATCCTGGCGCAAACGACGGTCTCGGCTGTGGAATCGGCCTTCAACTCCCTGGCCCACACGGTGCTCAGCAGCAATGCGCGGACGCTGGAGGACCTGGTCAAGGAGATGCTGCGCCCGATGCTGAAGTCCTGGCTCGACGACAACCTGCCGGGGCTCGTTGAACGCATTGTGAAGGCGGAAATCGAGCGGGTCTCGCGCGGCGGCCGTTGACCTTTTCGTTTGACTTGGCCCCCGCGCGCGGCTTTCTAGCAGCCCCATGATCGAGAAAAATTACCAGCCCGCCGATATCGAATCGCGCATGTCTGTCGTCTGGGAGGACAGCCTTGCGTTCAAGGCCGGTCGCCCCGACCGCCGCGACGCGGTGCCCTTCACCATCGTGATCCCGCCGCCGAACGTGACGGGTTCGCTGCACATGGGCCACGCCCTCAACAACACGCTCCAGGACATCCTGTGCCGCTTCGAGCGGATGCGCGGGCGCGACGTGCTGTGGCAGCCTGGCACCGACCATGCCGGCATCGCCACCCAGATGGTGGTCGAGCGGCAGTTGATGGAGCGGCAACAGCCCGGCCGCCGCGAGATGGGCCGCGAGAAGTTTCTCGAGCAGGTCTGGCAGTGGAAGGCCGAGAGCGGCGACACCATTATCAACCAGCTCAAGCGGCTCGGCGCCTCCTGCGATTGGTCGCGCGAGCGCTTCACCATGGACGAGGGCCTGTCGAAGGCGGTCGTCAAGGTGTTCGTCGAGCTTCATCGCGATGGCCTGATCTACAAGGACAAGCGGCTGGTGAACTGGGACACCAAGCTGCTCACCGCCATCTCCGATCTCGAGGTGCAGCAGACCGAGGTCAAGGGCCACCTCTGGTATCTGCGCTATCCGATCGAGGGCAAGACCTTCAGCCCGGACGATCCGGCGAGCTTCATCGTCGTCGCCACCACGCGACCCGAGACCATGCTCGGCGATACCGGCGTTGCCGTGCATCCCGACGACGAACGCTATCAGAAGCTCGTCGGCAAGCACGTGATTCTGCCGCTGGTCGGCCGCAAGGTGCAGATCGTCGCCGACGACTATTCCGATCCGGAAAAGGGTTCGGGCGCGGTCAAGGTGACACCGGCGCACGACTTCAACGATTTCGAAGTCGGCAAGCGCCACGGCCTGCGCCAGATCAGCGTGCTCGACAAGGAAGGCTGCCTCGATCTTCTCGACAACGAGGACTACCTGCGCGGCCTGCCGGAGGGCGCCGCGCAATTCGCCGAGGAGTTTCACAGGGTCGATCGCTTCGCGGCGCGCAAGCGCATCGTCGAACGGCTGGAAGCATTCGGCTTCGTCGAGCGGATCGAGCCGCACACCCACATGGTGCCGCACGGCGACCGCTCCAACAGCGTGATCGAGCCGTATCTCACCGACCAATGGTACGTCGACGCCAAGACGCTGGCAAAGCCGGCGATGGCGGCGGTGCGTTCGGGCGAAACCAGCTTCGTGCCGAAGAACTGGGAAAAGACCTATTTCGAGTGGATGGAGAACATCCAGCCCTGGTGCATCTCGCGCCAGCTTTGGTGGGGCCACCAGATTCCGGCCTGGTATGGTCCGGACGGCAAGGTCTTCGTCGCCGAGACCGAGGAAGAGGCCGTCAGCCACGCGCTCGGCTATTACGTCGAGCAGGAGGTCATCACGGTCGAGCAGGGCCGCGAGATGGCGCTCGATCGCGACAAGCGCGAGGGCTTCATCACCCGCGACGAGGACGTGCTCGACACCTGGTTCTCCTCGGCGCTGTGGCCGTTCTCGACCCTGGGCTGGCCCGACGAGACGCCGGAGGTGCAACGCTACTATCCAACCAATGCGCTCGTGACCGGCTTCGACATCATCTTCTTCTGGGTCGCCCGGATGATGATGATGGGCCTGCACTTCATGAAGGAAGTGCCGTTCTCGACCATCTACATCCACGCCCTCGTCCGCGACGAGAAGGGCGCCAAGATGTCGAAGTCGAAGGGCAACGTGATTGATCCGCTGCACCTGATCGATGAATACGGCGCCGACGCGCTGCGCTTCACGCTGGCGGCGATGGCGGCGCAAGGGCGCGACATCAAGCTCGCCACCAGCCGCGTCGAGGGCTACCGCAATTTCGCGACCAAGCTCTGGAACGCCTGCCGGTTCGCGGAGATGAATTACTGCGCGGTGCCCGAGGGCTTCGAGCCGGCGAAGGCGAAGGAGACGCTGAACCGCTGGATCGCACATGAGAGCGCGCACACTACGCGCGAGGTAACCGAGGCGATCGAAGCCTACCGCTTCAACGATGCCGCCGGTGCGATCTACCGCTTCGTCTGGAACGTCTATTGTGACTGGTATGTCGAGCTCGCAAAGCCCGTGCTGCTCGGCCCGGACGGTCCGGCCAAAGCTGAGACCCGGGCCATGGTCGCCTGGGCCCGCGACGAGATCTTGAAGCTTCTGCACCCCTTCATGCCTTTCATCACCGAAGAGTTGTGGGAGGTGACGGCCAAACGTGAAGGGCTGCTCGCGCTGGCACAGTGGCCGCTGAAGCCCGCCGGGCCAACGCCGGAGCAGCTTGCGATGCTCGCGGTGACGACGGGGCCGACTGATGCACTGGTTTCGCCGGCCTGGGTGCTGCCCGTCTTCGACCATGCCGACTTCACCGATCCGAAGGCGGAAGCCGAGATCGGCTGGGTGATCGACCTGATCACACAAATCCGTTCGGTGCGCGCCGAGATGAACATTGCGCCGGCAACGCTGACGGCGCTGGTGCTCGTCGGCGCTTCCGCCGAAACCAAAGAGCGCGCGCCACGCTGGACTGACGTCATCAAGCGCATGGCGCGCCTGTCGGACATCTCCTTCGCCGATCGCGCCCCCGACGGCGCGGTTCAGCTCCTGGTGCGCGGCGAGGTCGCCGCGCTGCCGCTAAAGGGCGTGATCGACGTCGCCGCCGAGCGCGCGCGCCTCGACAAGGAGATCGCCAAAGCCGACGCCGACGTCAAGCGCGCCGAATCCAAGCTGGCCAATGAGAAGTTCGTCGCCAACGCGGCCGAAGAGGTCGTCGAGGAGGAGCGCGAAAAGCGCGAGGCGGCACTGGCGCGCAAAACGAAGCTGCTGGAGGCGCTGGAGCGGCTGAAGCAGGCGTCGTAGTGACGTTCACTTCGGAAATGGCTTGCTGAGGAATTTCGAGCCTTTGACGCCGTAGCGCCAGGGCAGCTCGACCGCCTTGGTGATGCCGATCCGGATACCGATAGCCACCTCGACCTCGGCCGTCCGCGCGTGCAGCGCGATCGGCGGCCGGTCCAAGGGCAGGGCATTGTGGGCGACGGTGATGCCGAGTGCTTCCGTCAGCTTGCCCGGGCCCGAGCACAGCGCGTGCACATCGGCAGCATGGCGGCGGCGGCGCATCGCGGCGAGCCCATGGGTCGGCTCCAGCGCACGGATCAGCACCGCGCTCGCCGAGCCTTCCTCCTCGCAGACGAAATTCACGCACCAATGGATGCCGTAGGAGCGGTAGACATAGGCAAAGCCCGGCGGGCCGAACATCACCTGGTTCCGCAGCGTCGGCCCGCGATAAGAATGCGCCGCGGGGTCGGTATGATGATAGGCCTCGACCTCGACGATGAGGCCGCCGATACCGTCGACCAGCATGGTCGCGCCGATCAAGTCGGGCGCGACCTCGTGGACGCTGCGCGCGAAAAAGGCACGCTTCAGCGGCTTGCCGAGCCATGGTGTGGAAGCATTCGAGATTGACGGCTTTCTTGGAGTCATTCGTGGTGAGAATCGCCAGAGAACAGAGCAGGATATTGCCCATATCTGCCATGTTCCCTGAAGCAGGGCGAGCCGGGTTGCGGTGCTTGGCGAGACCGACTAGGTAGGACCTGAACAGACCGGACACCCCATGGTCGTTATTGTCGATACCATCTCGAACCCGTTGCGCCCGCGCCACCCCGAAAAGGTGAACCGGCCCGATTCCGCTTCGCCCCCGAAGCCGGACTGGATCCGCGTACGCGCGCCGAACACCCGTGGCTATGCCGACACCCGCAACATCGTGCGGGCCAACGGCCTGCATACGGTGTGCGAGGAGGCGGGCTGCCCGAACATTGGCGAGTGCTGGGACAAGAAGCACGCGACCTTCATGATCATGGGTGACACATGCACCCGCGCCTGCGCCTTCTGCAACGTCAAGACCGGCATGCCCAATGCCCTCGATGCAGCCGAGCCGCACAACGTCGCCGAGGCCGTGGCCAAGCTGGGGCTCGCCCACGTCGTCGTCACCTCGGTCGATCGTGACGATCTTGCCGATGGCGGCGCCGAGCATTTCGCCCAGACCATCCGCGCGATCCGCGCCGCGTGCCCGTCGACCACGATCGAGATTTTGACGCCCGACTTCCTGCGCAAGGAGGGCGCGCTGGAGGTCGTCGTGTCGGCCAAGCCGGACGTCTTCAACCACAATCTGGAAACCGTCCCGTCGCGCTATCTCACCGTGCGGCCCGGTGCACGGTACTTCCATTCGATCCGGCTGCTGCAGCGGGTCAAGGAGCTCGATCCCACGATCTTCACCAAGTCCGGCATCATGGTTGGCCTCGGCGAGGAGCGCCACGAGGTGCAGCAGGTGATGGATGATCTGCGTTCGGCTGACGTCGACTTCCTGACCATCGGCCAGTATCTCCAGCCGACCCGCAAGCATCACGCCGTGATGCGCTACGTGCCACCGGCCGAGTTCTCGTCCTACGAAAAGGTCGCCTACACCAAGGGCTTCCTCATGGTGTCGGCGAGCCCGCTCACCCGTTCGTCGCACCATGCCGGCGAGGATTTTGCGAGACTAAAGGCAGCGCGGGCCGCGGTCGCGCGCTGAACTCACATGCACCGAGTTTCGAGCAAGCACCGCGTCAACCACAGCGCGTCCGAGATGTTTGATCTGGTCGCCGACGTCGAGCGCTACCCGGAATTCGTGCCGCTGTGCAGCGGGCTGAAAGTCCGGCAGCGGATGGCGAAGCCTGACGGCACCGAGGTGCTGATCGCCGACATGACGGTGTCGTTCAAACTGGTCAAGGAATCCTTCACCAGCCGGGTGACGCTGGACCGCGCCAATCTCAAGATCCTGGTCGAATATCTGCAAGGCCCGTTCAGCAATCTCGAAAACCGCTGGACGTTCGAACCGAAAGGCGATGACGTCTGCGACGTCGGCTTTTTCCTAGCCTACGAGTTCAAAAGCCGCATGCTGGCGCTGCTGATGGGCTCGATGTTCGACGCCGCGTTCGCGCGCTTTTCCGCGGCCTTCGAGAAGCGGGCAGATGCGATCTACGGGCGACGGAAGCTGGCATCGTCGTAGCCGGCGACGGGACTTCAGCCCCGCGGCGACCGCGGCGGCCTCCGCTTCACGGCGTGCCGGCGCGGCGAGGAGCGCGCCACGCGCGGACGCAGGCGGCTGGCGGCTTCACGGCGCGGCTTGACCGAGACTTGCGGGCCGCGGGCGAGATCCATCAGCATGCGCAGCGCCTCGGCTACGGAGCGGGCGCGCACGGCGCTGCGGCCGATCGCCCCAAAACGATGTTCGCGGTGGGCGATGCGGCCGTCGCGGGCGGCGACGGCGAAATGGACGAGGCCGACCGGCTTGCCGGGCGTGGCGCCGCCGGGACCGGCAATGCCGGTGATGGCAACCGCAAGGTCGACGCCGGCGCGCTCGAGTGCGCCGACCGCCATCGCGATCGCGGTCTCCTTGCTGACCGCGCCGAAATTCGTCAGCGTGCTCGCCTCGACGCCGAGCATCGCGCGCTTGGCATCATTGGAATAGGTGACGAAGCCGCGATCGATCACGTCGGAAGAGCCGGGGATGTCGGTCAGCGCGCCGGCCACGAGGCCGCCGGTGCAGGACTCGGCCGTCGCGATCGTCAGCTTGCGCATCCGGCACAGATCGAGCAGCGAGCGGGAGAGGGCGCGTGCGTCGCTGCCGCCCATGGCTTTACACCTCCCAGGGCAGGCGAATGGTGGCGCTCGCGGTGGCCGCGATACCTTCCTCGCGTCCGGTGAAGCCGAGCCGTTCGCTGGTGGTCGCCTTCACCGCGACGCGAGAGATGTCGACGCTGGAGATCTCGGCGATGCGCGCGCGCATGGTGTCGCGCAAGGGGCCGATCTTTGGCCGCTCACAGATCAGCGTCACCTCGAGATTGGCGACGCGGCCGCCGCGCTGCGCGACGCGATCGATGGCGTATTTCAGGAACTGGTCGGAGGATGCGCCCTTCCACTTCACGTCGCTCGGCGGGAAGTGCGAGCCGATGTCGCCATCGGCGAGCGCGCCGAGGATCGCGTCGACCAGCGCATGCAGGCCGACATCGCCGTCGGAATGGGCGAGGAAACCCTTGGTGTGCGGCACGCGCACGCCGCAGATCATGACGTGGTCGCCTTCGCCGAAGGCGTGCACGTCGTAGCCGGTGCCCGTCCGGATGTCGCCGAGCAGGCTGGCCAGGCGCGCTTCCTCGCGCACGAAGTCCTCGGGAGTGGTGAGTTTCATATTGGCAACATCGCCTTCAAAGGTTGCTACCGTCAATCCCGCCCATTCGGCAATCGCCGCGTCATCGGTGAAATCGCTGCGTCTGTCCTTCGCCGCGCGACGATGCGCCTCGAGGATGACGTCGAAACGAAAGGATTGCGGCGTCTGCGCGATTCGCAGCCGCGCCCGGTCCGGCGTGTCCTCGACGTTGCCGCCCTCGCCGATGAGCTTGATGGTGTCGGTGACGGCAATGGCGGGGATCGCGGCGCCGGTACGGCTGGCCGCGTCGATCGCGCGCGAAATCAGGCCTTCCGAGACGAAGGGCCGCGCGGCGTCGTGGATCAGGACGATGTCGGGCTTGTGCCTGGCCAGCGCTTCGAGACCGGCGAGCACCGACGCCTGACGAGTCGCGCCACCACCGGTCGGCGGTTCGTGCTTCAATCCTGCGACCGCTGCCGTGAACATGACGCTGTCATCGGGATTCACCACCGGCTGCACCACTGACACGTCGGGATGACGGCTGAAGGCTTCCATGGCGCGATAGATCACGGGCTGGCCGCCGATCGAGCGATACTGCTTCGGCCCGCCTGCACCGGCGCGCAGGCCGCGTCCGGCTGCGACGAGAACAACTGCGGTGCGTTGTGATTTCGCCATAAGACTCAAATACTCAGTTCGTGATGAAGAGTCGGGAGTGGGTGATTGCCGGCAAGCCTCTAGCACGGCAGGCCCGCAATAAAAGAGGTTTCCCCGGATTGTGGGAAACAGCATTTTGTTGCACTGCACTTGAAAGATCTACAGAACTGTCTAAACTGTAGGCATGACGCTTGACTGCACAAGAATTGTGCGCAAGATAGGTCATGGCAGACGCGATGAGGCCCTGCCTATTAACGAGATCATTGTGACCGGCTCGGCAAGATCAGGCTCTAAGCCGTTGAAAATAGGCGATATTGATGTCGCCACCCCGGTCTTCCTGGCGCCGATGTCGGGAGTGACCGACTCGCCCGTCCGGCGGCTGACCGCCGAACTGGGGGCCGGTCTGGTCATCTCCGAAATGACCGCCAGCGACGAACTCGTCAACGGCCGCGCGATGTCGCGTTTGCGCTGCGAAGCGACCGGCGTTGGTCAGCATGTGGTTCAGCTGGCCGGCTGTGAGGCGCACTGGATGGCAGAGGGCGCGCGGATCGCGGAAGCCGAAGGCGCCGACATCATCGACATCAACATGGGTTGTCCGGCCCGTCATGTCACCGGCGGCCAGTCCGGCTCGGCGCTGATGCGCGATCTCGACCATGCCGTCAGCTTGATCGACGCGACCATCGCAGCGGTGAAAGTGCCGGTGACGCTGAAGATGCGGCTCGGCTGGGACGACCGCAGCCGCAACGCGCCGGAACTGGCGCGGCGCGCGGAAGCCGCCGGCGTCAAGCTCGTCACCGTGCACGGCCGCACCCGCTGCCAGTTCTACAAGGGCGAGGCCGATTGGGACGCGGTCCGCGCGGTCCGCGAGGCGATCTCGGTTCCGCTCGTCGTCAACGGCGACATCACGTCTTATGAGAAAGCGGTCGCGGCACTCGATGCCTCCGGCGCTGACGCCGTGATGATCGGTCGCGGCGCACAAGGCCAACCCTGGTTGCCCGGCCAGATCGGCCGGCGCCTGAGGGGTGGGGCGGCTGAAGCCGCGCCGTCGCTCGAGGCGCAGCTTGGCTATGTCCGCACGCTTTATGAGGGTGTCTGCGCGCTCTACGGCCTGCGCATCGGGCTCCGGCATGCGCGAAAGCATCTCGGCTGGGCGCTCGACGTCGCGGCCGACGCGAGCCGCGCTCCGGCGGAGAAGCTGAAAGCGTGGCGCCAGAAGATTCTCACCTCCGAGGATCCGCGCCTCGTTCACCGGTCACTGCAAGATGCCTTCGACGACTTCGCATGGAGCGCTGCTGCATGAGCTCGGCTGCTGAACATCGTCGGCCGCTTCCGTCCGACAGCGAGGCGATCCTGGACGCTCTTCCCAATCCCGTGCTCCTGATTGGGCCGGACGGCAAGATCGTCGCCGCCAACATCGCGACCGAAGCCTTCTTCGAGATATCGACGCAATTCCTGAAGCGGCAGTCGCTGAAGGAATTGGTGCCATTCGGCAGCCCCTTGCTGGCCCTGATCGATCAGGTGCGTTCGTCGAATTCTCCGGTCAACGAATACAAGGTCGATCTCGGCACACCGCGCATGGGCGGCGACCGCCAGGTCGATCTGCATGTGGCACCGCTGACCGAGCGGCCGGGCCACATCGTGGTGATGCTCCAGGAGCGCACCATCGCCGACAAGATGGACCGCCAGCTCACCCATCGCAGCGCCGCGCGCTCGGTGATCGCGCTCGCCGCCATGCTGGCGCATGAGATCAAGAATCCGCTGTCCGGCATCCGCGGCGCGGCCCAGCTGCTTGAGCAGCAGGCTTCGTCCGAAGACCGCATGCTGACGCGGCTGATCTGCGACGAGGCCGACCGCATCGTGACGCTGGTCGACCGCATGGAGGTGTTCGGCGACGAACGTCCCGTGGTGCGCGGTCCCGTCAACATCCATTCGGTGCTCGATCACGTCAAGCGGCTGGCGCAATCCGGCTTTGCCCGCAACATCCGCTTCGTCGAGGACTACGATCCCTCGCTGCCGCCGGTGCTGGCGAACCAGGATCAGCTGATTCAGGTATTCCTCAATCTCGTCAAGAACGCCGCCGAAGCCCTGATCGACGTTCCCGATGGCGAGATCCAGCTCACCACCGCGTTCCGCCCCGGCGTACGCCTGTCAGTCCCCGGTCAAAAATCCAGGGTATCCCTGCCGCTCGAATTCTGCGTCAAGGACAACGGACCAGGCGTGCCCGACGATCTTCTGTCCAACCTGTTCGATCCCTTCGTGACCACCAAGCAGACCGGCAGCGGTCTCGGCCTGGCGCTGGTCGCAAAAATCGTCGGCGATCACGGGGGCATCATCGAATGCGAATCTCAGCCGCGCAAGACCACCTTCCGCGTGCTGATGCCGATGTACTCGACATCGGTGAAATATGCCGATCACAGCAGTCGCGACGGCTCTGCCGGGAAGTCGTCGTCTGCATCACAGGGGGCAAAATGAGGATTAACAATGCCCGCAGGTAGCATTCTCGTTGCAGATGACGACACCGCCATCCGCACGGTTCTCAATCAGGCGCTTTCCCGCGCCGGCTACGAAGTCAGGCTCACCGGCAATGCCGCAACGCTCTGGCGCTGGGTCAGTCAGGGGGAGGGCGATCTGGTCATCACCGACGTGGTGATGCCGGATGAAAATGCCTTCGATCTGCTGCCGCGGATCAAGAAGATGCGGCCGAACTTGCCGGTCATCGTCATGAGCGCGCAAAACACCTTCATGACAGCGATCCGCGCTTCCGAGCGCGGCGCGTACGAATACCTGCCGAAGCCCTTCGACCTGAAGGAGTTGATCGCCATCGTCGGCCGCGCGCTCGCCGAGCCGAAGGAGCGCACCTCGACGCCGGACGAAGACGCCGAGATGGAAGCAATCCCGCTGGTCGGCCGTTCGCCGGCGATGCAGGAAATCTACCGCGTGCTGGCGCGCCTGATGCAGACCGACCTCACCGTGATGATCACGGGCGAGTCCGGCACGGGCAAGGAACTGGTGGCGCGCGCGCTGCACGATTACGGCAAGCGCCGTAACGGTCCGTTCGTTGCGGTCAACATGGCGGCGATCCCGCGCGACCTGATCGAGTCCGAGCTGTTCGGCCATGAGCGCGGCGCCTTCACCGGCGCCAACACCCGCGCCTCCGGACGGTTCGAGCAGGCCGAAGGCGGCACGCTGTTCCTCGACGAAATCGGCGACATGCCGATGGAGGCGCAGACCCGCCTGCTGCGCGTGCTCCAGCAGGGCGAATACACCACCGTCGGCGGCCGCACCCCGATCAAGACCGACGTGCGCATCGTCGCGGCTTCCAACAAGGATCTGCGCGTCCTGATCCAGCAGGGTCTGTTCCGCGAGGATTTGTTCTTCCGCCTCAACGTCGTGCCGCTGCGGCTGCCGCCGCTGCGCGAACGCATCGAGGACCTGCCGGATCTCATCCGTCACTTCTTCGCACTGGCCGAGAAGGATGGCCTGCCGCCGAAGAAGCTCGACTCGCTGGCACTAGAGCGGCTGAAGCAGCATCGTTGGCCGGGCAACGTGCGCGAGCTCGAAAACCTGGCGCGGCGCCTCGCGGCACTCTACCCGCAGGACGTGATCACCGCCTCGGTGATCGACGGCGAACTGGCGCCGCCCTCGGTGAGCCCGGGGGCCGCGGTCCAGCAGGGCGTCGACAATCTCGGCGGCGCGGTGGAGGCGTACCTGTCCTCGCACTTCCAGGGCTTTCCGAACGGCGTGCCGCCGCCCGGGCTCTATCACCGCATCCTCAAGGAGATCGAGGTGCCGCTGCTTACGGCCGCGCTCGCTGCCACCCGCGGCAACCAGATCCGCGCCGCGGACCTGCTCGGCCTCAACCGCAACACGCTGCGGAAGAAGATCCGCGATCTCGATATCCAGGTGTACCGGAGCGGCGGCTAGTTTTCGCGGAACGGTGGCTCAGCTCCCCCTACCAAAGCGGAGCTGAGCCTGTCCGGATGCGCTGGCCATTGTGGCTGACGCGGTGAACCCAAGTCCGGACAGGGCCGAAACGTTCCGCGCGAATGGCTCGACTGGCCGCCGATCGGCCTCGAACTCATCTGATAAGCCGGCCTTACGGCGGCAGGACGTAGGCCATGTCCACCGACGCTTGGTGTAGGGCCGGCCCGTTGACGAGGAGGTCCGCGGCCACGATCAGCAGCAGAACGGCGCAAATCATCATCGCAAGAAAGAACCTCTCCATGGAGGGCAAGCCGCAGCGATGGAAAACTGTTCCCGCTGGCCGGTGAATGCCTGTGGACGTGCCGGTGTAGGCGCCGCGGAATTGTCGCAATTTGGCAACATTGTGGTAGGAATACATCAGTATCCGCCGCTTGCGGATCCCCGTTTTCAGCACCTCATTGCCGGAATGACCAGCGCAGATCCCTCGGCCGCATCCTTTGACACGGCCCCAGCCGAAGAGCCCCGGCGCTGGTCGCTGCGGCGCTGGCTGGCGCCTTTTGCCGTGGCGCTGGCGCTGCTGTCGGCGTTCCTGACCTTCCTGGTCCTGACCGGACTGACGAACATCGAGCCTACGCCGGAGGTCGTTCGGACCTTCTATCTGGTCAATGCGGCCACGATCCTGCTCCTGGTCGGGATCATCATCCGCGAACTCTGGCAGCTGATCCTGGCGCGACGGCGGGGCAGGGCGGCGGCACGCCTGCATGTCCAGGTCGTCAGCCTGTTCTCGATCGTGGCGGTGCTGCCGGCGGTGATGGTCGCGGTCGTTGCCAACGTCACCCTCGAGCGCGGCCTCGACCGGCTGTTCTCCGGACCGACCAAGGAGGTGATCCAGAATTCGCTGACGATCGCGCGGGCCTACATGCAAGATCATGCGCAGCTGATCCGCGGCGACATTCTCGGCATGGCCAACGACATCGCCCATGCCCGGCCGCTCTACGACCAGGATCGCCGGTCGTTTCGCGAAATGTTGGCGGCCAGCGCCAGCTCCCGCAACCTGCCGGGGGCGATGATCATCGACAAGAACACCAACATCCTGGAATCCGCCGACACCGGCATGCGGCTAGCCTATTCGCCGCCTGCACCGGACTTCCTCAGCAACGTCAACGAGTCCGAGCCCGAGATCGCCGTGCTGCCGGACGCCAGCTTCGTCGCCGCGGTGATCCGGCTGCGGGCGTTCAGCGACACTTTCCTCTATGTGGCGCGGCCGCTTGATCCGAACGTCGTCAATCAGCTCAAGCAGACCGAGGTCAGCGTCGCCGAATATGCCCAGATCGAGTCGCGCCGGCTCGGCATCCAGGTCGCCTTCGCGCTGATGTTCGCGGTGATCGCGCTGACCATCCTGATGGCATCGGTGCTGATCGGCCTGAACTTCGCCAACTCGCTAGTGGCGCCGATCCGGCGGCTGATGAACGCGGCCCACACGGTCTCGACCGGCGACCTCAACGTCAAGGTGCCGGTGCACCAGTCGGAAGGCGACCTCGCGCAGCTGGGTGAGACCTTCAACAAGATGACGCAGGAGTTGCGCAGCCAGCGCGACGAGCTCGTCAATGCCAGCGATCTCATTGACAGCCGACGCCGCTTCATCGAGGCCGTGCTGTCCTCGGCGAGCGCCGGCATCATCGGTGTCGACACGTCGGGCAGCGTCGGCATCCTCAACCGATCCGCCGAGAAGCTGATCGGGCACTCCGAAGCAGAGACGCTCGGCCATCCACTCTCCGACGTCCTGCCCGAGCTCGACGAGATGATGAAGGCGGCGCGGGAAGGGACCCAGCGCCTTGTGCAGGGCCAGATCACGATCACGCGCGACGGGCAGGAGCGCAATCTGTCGGTCCGTGTCAGCGCCGAGAAGACCAGCCAGCCGCACGACAGCTACATCATCACGCTCGACGACATCACCGACCTCGTCTCGGCACAGCGGACCTCGGCCTGGGGCGACGTGGCGCGCCGCATCGCGCACGAGATCAAGAACCCGCTGACCCCGATCCAGCTCTCGGCCGAGCGCATCCGCCGCAAGTTCGGCAAGTCCATCACCGAGGAGAAGGACAAGCAGATCTTCGAGCAGTGCACCGACACCATCGTGCGCCAGGTCGACGACATCCGCCGCATGGTCGACGAGTTCTCGCGCTTTGCGCGCATGCCAAAGCCGGTGATGGAGGGCGAGGACGTCGCCGACACCGTACGGCAGGCGGTGTTCCTGATGAAGGTCGCCCATCCCGAGATCGATATCGAGGCTCAATTCAAGGAGGATCCGCTGCGCGCCCAGTTCGACCGGCGGTTGATCTCGCAGGCGGTCACCAACATCGTCAAGAACGCCACCGAGGCGATCGAGCAGGTCCCGCCGGAGGAACTCGGCAGGGACAATGGCAAGGGCCGCATCGACGTCGTGGTGTCGCGCCAAGGCGAGGACGTGCTGATCGACGTCATCGACAATGGTATCGGCCTGCCCAAGGTCGCGCGTTCGCGTCTGCTCGAGCCCTATGTCACGACGCGCGCCAAGGGCACTGGCCTCGGGCTTGCAATCGTCGGCCGCGTGCTGGAAGACCATGGCGGCCGCATCGAGTTGAAAGACGCCTCCGACTTCCGCGAAGGCCAGCGCGGCGCCTGGATGCGGATGCGCTTTGCGATCTCCGGCCATCCCGCCAAGGCCGAAGCGGCCGAGCAGGCGCCGGCCGCCGGAGAAATGACCAAGGAAACGACGGAAGCGGTCACGAAGATCGCCAAGGACCCGGAAACAAAGCAGGCGGCTGCCGGAACCAAAGAGCCGGAAGAAAAGACCAATGACTCAACGAAGATCGAAGCCTCAACAGGCCTCTGACAAGACAGGCGCGACCCATGGCTAGTGAAATTCTGATTGTCGACGATGAGGCCGATATTCGGGATCTCGTTGCGGGCATTCTCGAAGACGAGGGGTTCGTCACGCGGACCGCGCGCGACAGCGACACGGCGCTGGCCGAGATCGCGAACCGCAGGCCGCATCTGGTGTTCCTCGACATCTGGCTCCAGGGTTCCAAGCTCGACGGCTTGCAACTACTGGAGCAGGTCAAGAAGGACAATGCCGATCTGCCGGTGGTGATGATCTCCGGTCACGGCAACATCGAGACCGCGGTCGCAGCGATCAAGCGCGGCGCCTACGATTTCATCGAGAAGCCGTTCAAGGCCGACCGGCTGATCCTGGTCGCGACCAGGGCGCTGGAGAACTCGCGGCTCAAGCGCGAAGTCAAGGAACTGAAGCAGCTCGCACCGAGCGCAAGCTCGCTCGTCGGCCGCTCGCCCAGCATGAACCAGCTGCGCCAGACCATCGAACGCGCGGCCAAGGCCAACAGCCGCATCCTGATCGTCGGCCCTGCCGGCGCCGGCAAGGAATTAACCGCGCGTACGCTGCATATGGCCTCGGGCCGCGCCGATGGCCCGTTCGTCGTGATTAATGCCGCCGCGATCACGCCCGAGCGCATGGAGCACGAGTTGTTCGGCATCGAGCAGTCCAACGGCGAGCAGCCGCGAAAGCCGGGTGCGCTCGAAGAAGCCCATGGCGGCACGTTGTTCATCGACGAGATCGCGGACATGCCGCGTGAGACCCAGAACAAGATCCTGCGCGTGCTGGTCGAGCAGTCGTTCCAGCGTGTCGGCGGTGCCGGCAAGGTCCAGGTCGACGTGCGCATCATCTCGTCCACCGCGCGCAACCTGGAGGAGGAGATCGCGGCGGGTCATTTCCGCGAGGACCTCTACCATCGTCTTTCGGTCGTGCCGATCCGCGTGCCGGCGCTGTCGGAGCGGCGCGAGGACATTCCGGAACTGATCGACTATTTCATGGAGCAGATTTCGGCCGGCAGCGGCCTGCCCAGGCGCCAGATCGGGCAAGACGCGATGGCGGTGCTGCAATCCCATGTCTGGCCGGGCAATGTGCGCCAGCTCCGCAACAATGTTGAGAGAGTCATGATTCTCGCCGCGGGCGGGCCGGAGGTGATCATCACCGCCGACATGCTGCCGCAGGACGTCGGCTCGATGGTGCCGGCGATGCCGACCAGCAACAATGGCGAGCACATCATGGGCTTGCCGCTGCGCGAGGCGCGCGAAGTGTTCGAGCGCGACTATTTGATTGCCCAGATCAGCCGTTTTTCAGGAAATATTTCTCGCACGGCGGAGTTCGTTGGCATGGAACGCTCGGCGTTGCACCGGAAGCTAAAAGCGCTCGGCGTAGGCTAGCGCCGCAAGATTGCGGCTCGACCTTAGGGATAGGCGAGGAAAATCATCGATTTCCGTAGTTTTTCGGGGCAGTACGGCATGGGCTGGCGTGTGAAGCGGCTTGCCTAATAAGTTCACCTGTCCTCTAATCGAACAGCTGTTCCTTCCGAGGGGGATCTCATGAGGAACGGCAGCCGGGAGAGGCTCCGAATTTCACAAAGAGGGCCGCAACCGGCGCAATAAAAAGAAACTCAAAGCGAGAAAAAAACAATGGCGGCAGACCGCGCACAAAACCTGCAGGACACCTTCCTTAATCACGTTCGCAAAACCAAGACGCCACTGACGATATTTCTGGTCAACGGAGTGAAGCTCCAGGGCATCGTGACCTGGTTCGACAATTTCTGTTTGCTGCTTCGGCGCGACGGTCACTCGCAGCTCGTCTACAAGCATGCGATCTCGACCATTATGCCAGGCGCTCCGATCCAGTTGTTTGAAGGCGGCGAGGACCAGCCGGCTTGAGAGTGATCTGATTGGAACCCCGGAATTTCGACGGGGAGGCCGACCGTCCGCGGTCGGCCGGGGCTAAGCAGACGGGGCGGGTGCTTGTCATCGGCCCCTATTTGCGGGTGCGCGCCGGCAGTGCCGACACGCAAACGGAGAGTCACGTGCTGCGCGACGCCCAGGCCCGGCTCGACGAAGCCGCCGGCCTCGCACGCGCGATCGATCTCGTCATCGCGGATGCCATTATCGCGCCGATCAGCCAGATCCGCCCGGCCACCTATATCGGCAAGGGCAAGGTCGAGGAGATCGCGGCGCTTGCCAACAGCCTCGATGTCGAGCTCGTGGTGATGGATTGCGCGCTTGCGCCGATCCAGCAGCGCAATCTCGAGAAGGAGTTGCAAGCAAAGGTGCTCGACCGCACCGGCCTGATCCTCGAAATCTTCGGCCGGCGCGCCAAGACCAAGGAAGGCTCGCTCCAGGTCGAGCTCGCGCATCTCAACTACCAGCGCTCGCGCCTCGTACGCTCCTGGACCCATCTCGAGCGCCAGCGCGGCGGCTTCGGATTCATGGGCGGTCCCGGCGAGACCCAGATCGAAGCCGACCGCCGCCTGATCCAGGAACGCATCTCCAAACTCGAAGGCGAACTGAAGAAGGTTCAGGCCACACGGCGCCTGCACCGCGCCGGGCGTCAGCGCGTGCCTTATCGCGTCGTGGCGCTGGTTGGCTACACCAATGCCGGCAAGTCGACGCTGTTCAACCGCCTGACGCGCGCCGACGTGCAGGCTGCCGACATGCTGTTCGCAACCCTCGATCCGACCCTGCGCGCGCTCAGCCTGCCGCATGGTGGCAAGGCGATGCTGTCAGACACCGTCGGCTTCATCTCCAATCTGCCGACCCAGCTCGTCGCCGCCTTCCGCGCCACGCTGGAGGAGGTGCTAGAGGCCGACGTCATCCTGCATGTTCGCGACATCTCGCATGAGGACGCCGAGGCGCAGCAGAGCGACGTCGATGCAGTGCTGCGCCAACTCGGTATCAACCCCGACGATTCCGGCCGTATCATCGAGGTCTGGAACAAGATTGATCGTTATGGCGCGGAACAGCGCGAGGAGCTCCTGAACATCGCCGCGCGCAGGCCGGAGGATCATCCGGCGATGCTGGTCTCAGCCGTGTCAGGCGAGGGGATCGATGCGCTGCTTGCCGCGATCGAGGAGCGGCTCGCCGCCAAACGCACCACGCTCGATCTCTCGATCGATGCCGCCGACGGCGCCGGCATCAGCTGGCTGCATCGCAATGCCGAGGTCCTGGCGAAAGAGCTGCACGACGGCCGCTTCGACATGACGGTGCGGGTGGATGAGACCAAGCGGGATATCGTGGTCAACCGGTTCGACGCCGTGCCGCGTGTGGCGTGATCTCTCCCCACGTCGTCCCGGACAAGCGTAAGCGCGGATCCGGGATCCATTACCACAAGCGGTAGGAAATTGGCACGCTGATGGCTCCGACATGCTTCAACAAACTGCAGTCGCGGTAATGGATCCTGGCCTTGCCATGACGACACCTGAGTTAGCGGCGAGCTTCCGTGCACCCTTCTGACGCCGGTTTCTCGTCCCCCTTCGCTGCGTTCCACAGCGCGTCCATCTCTGCCAGCGACGCCTGATCCAGCGTTCGACCCTGTGCCTCCAGCGCCTGTTCGATAAACGCAAAGCGGCGTTCGAATTTCGCGTTGGTCGCGCGTAGGGCTGCTTCCGGATCCGCGTCGACGTGGCGGGCCAGATTGACCAGCGCGAACATCAGGTCACCGGTCTCTTCCGCAAGCCCCTCGCTGTCGTTGCGGTCGAGCGCCGCCTCGATCTCGTCGGCTTCCTCGCGGATCTTTTGCAGCACCGCGCGCGGATCGTTCCAGTCGAAGCCGACGCTCGAGGCCTTGCGCTGGAGCTCCATGGCGCGGGTCAGCGCCGGCTGGCCGGCCTTCACGCCCGAAAGCAGCGATTTGTGCGAGGTCTGCTCCGGCGGCCGGCGCGCGGCGCGCTCGGCCTTTTCCTCGGCCTTGATGCGGTCCCAGACTTCCTTGACGTGGGAGGAGGCGAGATTGCCATCCTTGTCGGCGAAGACGTGGGGGTGGCGCCGGATCATCTTGCGGGTGATGGCCTCGACGACGTCGCCGAAGGCGAACGCGTTCTGCTCCTCCGCCATCTGGGCATGGAACACGACCTGCAACAGAAGATCCCCAAGCTCCTCGCGCAAATCGTCGAGATCGCCGCGGTCGATCGCGTCGACCACTTCATGGGCTTCCTCGATGGTGTAGGGCGCGATCGTCGAAAAGTTCTGCTCGAGGTCCCAGGGGCAGCCGGTCACCGGCGTGCGCAGCGCCGCCATGATCTCGATCAAGCGGGAAATGTCGCGGGAAGGGGTCATTGCGGGGTCGTCTCCTGGGTCTTGAGACTTATGCCAAAAGCGGTCCGCCGTTCCCAGCGCAAGCCGGCGGAACAGGCCGATTTCCACCGATTGGCGGGCCAGATTGGCGAGCAGCGTCCGCAGTGCTAAAGCGCGGGCCATGAGTGACGCATTTTCATCCGAAACCGCGCTGGTGCTGTTTTCCGGCGGCCAGGACTCCACCACCTGCCTCGCCTGGGCCTTGAGCCGCTTCGCGCGCGTGGAAACGCTGGGGTTCGACTACGGCCAGCGTCATGCGATCGAGCTTGCTTGCCGTGACAGCCTGTTCGCCGGCGTCAAGACGCTGCGCGCCGATTGGGCGGACAAGCTCGGCGAGAGCCACACGCTGTCGATCCCAACACTGGCCGCGATCTCCGATACGGCGTTGACGCGGGATGTCGCGATCGCGATGGGCGCCGACGGGCTGCCCAACACCTTCGTGCCCGGCCGCAACCTGGTGTTCCTGACCTTCGCCGCGGCGCTGGCCTACCGGCGTGGCATCACCCATATCGTCGGCGGCATGTGCGAGACCGATTATTCCGGCTATCCCGATTGCCGCGACGACACCATCCGCGCGATGCAGGCCGCGCTCTCGCTCGGGATGGCGAGACAGTTCGAGCTGCACACGCCGCTGATGTGGATCGACAAGGCTGCGACCTGGAAGCTCGCACATGACCTCGGCGGCGACGGACTGGTCGATCTCATCCGCGAGCAGTCGCACACCTGCTATCTCGGCGAACGCGGCGCCCAGCATGAGTGGGGCTATGGCTGCGGGGGGTGCCCGGCGTGCAGCCTGCGGGCGAAGGGGTGGGCGGAGTATGTGGCTGGAAAGTAGCGTCTCGATTTCTGCCGTCATTGCGAGGAGCCC
>NZ_VSTH01000019.1:167012-218091 GCF_008123965.1 Bradyrhizobium hipponense
TCCAGACTGTCGCCGCGGAAAGATTCTGGATTGCTTCGCTTCGCACGCAATGACGAGTGTAGCGAGAGCTACCAAAAATCCTCCGGCCGCAGCTCAATTGGCTTGCCGTGCGGGGTGCGGTCGGCAGCGTGGTCCCAGGCGTCGCGGTAGCGGTGCAGCGTTTCCGATGAGGCAACGCCCTTACGTGCAACCAGTCCTTCCAGGGTGGCGAGCCAGTGTAGGTAATAGGTCTCGCCGGTGTCGGGATCGCCGGCGGCCTGTGCGCGCTTGATCTCGTCGGCGAGAGCCGCGGCCCATTCGGTCCAGGTGAACACGCCGCGCTCGTGCAGCGTCAGCGCCATCGCGAACGCGTGGGCCTCCCAGGGCGCGCGGAACACCGGGCCGTCGTCGTCGCGCGGAATGCTCGGTATGGCCGCCGTCGCAGCGGCGGCAAGTATGCCGCTCATCACGCCGGATCCAGATACGGCTCGAACGCGTCGATCGATATCTTCGAGGTCGGATCACCGTCCGCGCCCCAGAGCTCGCGGCCTTCGAAAACGACCGTGTAAAGCCATTGCGGATTTTCGCCGAGCTCCATCGCCGCCGAATCCGGAAAGACGTGACAGCCGTGGTTCAGCTCGACCACGCCGACATGGCCGCGCACATAGCGCGGCAGCCGGGTGTGCGTCGCTGGGTGAATGTTCCTGGCGCGCACGCGGTCGCCGATCTTGAATTTGGCGGGCGCCGGGGCAGGCCGCGCGAATTTTCCACGCACCATTGTGCGCTCGACGTCCTCGACATTCAACTTGCCGTGCTTGAGCGGCTTCGCCGGCTGCACTGCGTGGCCAGCCGCGACGTCATCCTTCGCGATGTAGCCCTTTGCGAGCAGCATCTCCTCAAGCCCAAGGAACCATTTCTGGTAATAGGAGCTGGACAGGTAGACATGCGGCGGCAGGGTTTCCCGATAGAACCGCGAGGTGTCGATGTTGAAGGCCCCGGCGGCGCCCATCGCACGCACCATCGCCAGCACGCGTGCTTCCCAGTCGGCGTGGAAGGTCGGCTCTTTGGGCTCGGGCTCGACCTTGCCGAACCCGTCCATGCCGCCCATGTCGTGCACGCCGTTCACGACGGCGCTCCGGGCTTCTTGGGAAAGCCGGTCCCGATCATGGAATCGCGGGTGACGAGCCCGGCGAGCTGCTCCTCGCTCCAGCCTTCGGTGCCTTCGGGCCGCATCGGCAGCACCAAAAAGCGTGTCTCAGCGGTCGAATCCCACACCCGGATTTCCGTATCCTTCGGCACCGTGACGCCGAAATCGGCGAGCACGCCGCGCGGGTCCTTCACGGCGCGCGAGCGGTAGGGCGCGGCTTTGTACCAGACCGGCGGCAGCCCGAGCATTTCCCAGGGGTAGCAGGAGCACAGCGTGCACACGACCATGTTATGCCGCTGCGGCGTGTTCTCGATCACGACGAGATGGTCGCCGACGCGGCTGACATGGCCGAGCGTGCCGATCGCCTTGGAGCCATCCTCCAGCAGCGCTGCCTTGAAGGCCGGATCGCTCCAGGCCTTGGCAACAACGCGCGCGCCGTTGTGCGGACCGATCTTGGTCTCATAAGCCTGGATAATGGCATCCAATGCGGCCGGCTCGACGTAGCCTTTTTCGGTCAGGATCGTCTCGAGCGCGCGCACACGCAGCTCCGTCTCGGACAATTCCGAATGGTCGTCGTGGTGGTGATGATGGTCGCTCATGCGGCGAAGATAGTCCCAGAATCCAGGCGTTGTCGAGGCGAAGACTCTGCTAGCGTGGTCACATGGGCTTCAAGGCTGGACGGACCGGATTGGCTGCGGCTTGCGCGGCAATGACGTGGCTTGCAGCGCAAGCGGCGCATGCTGCGAATGGCGCCTATGCGGTGGATGCAGCCGATATTTCCGAGGTCGGCTCGTGCAAGGTCGAAAGCTGGATGTCGGCGGCCACCAACACTGACTTTTCGGCCGTTGCCAACCCGTCCTGTGTTGTCGATCCCTTCAGGCCGATCGAGCTCAGCCTCAACACCAACCGCGCCCGCAGCGATGGTGACTGGAGCACGACGGCTGCTCCCAAGGCCAAGACGAATTTCGTTCCAACGGCGATCGGCAGGTGGGGATTCTCAGCCTATGCCGGCGGCTCCTTCGATGCGGCGACCGGCGAAAACCTGTCCGCCTTTGCCGTCATTCCCGCAACCTTTCGCCTGTCCGAGACCATGCGCATCAACCTCAACGGCGGCTGGCTCTGGGATCGCACGGTCGATCGTCACTACTTGACCTATGGCATCGGCTTCGACTGGAAGTTCACCGACACCTTGCAATGGACGATCGAGGCGTACGGCCAGGCAGGAGCGTCGGAGATCGCAAGCGTGGTGCAGCCGCGATTTCAGAGCGGCGTGCGCTACCGGCCCAACGAGATCTTCTCCATCGATCTGATCTATGGCCGGAACATCACCGGCGAGAACTCCAACTGGATCACGCTCGGCACCACGATCCGCTTTCCGGCGCCCGGTGCGCAGCCGGAGCATCGGCGCACGGGTCATCTGTAGCGACAAGACCGGCAAGAACTGGGTGGTTGCCTTGGCCGGCTATGACGGCATCAATGCCAAGCCAGCCATTGATCGCGCCCCGGACAGTCCGTATACGCGGCGCTGGGACAAAAGCGGCCCGTCAACGAGCCGGTCAAACACCATTGAAATTGAGGGGGAAGGCCCATGACGGCGAGTTCGACCGCGCCTGAGGCAAAAGGGTTCCGCTGGAAGCTGATTGCGCCGCTGGCGGTGTGGCTGGCGATCTTTCTGTGGCCCGTGCCCGCCGGGCTCAATGCCAACCAGTGGCACTATTTTGCCATCTTTGCCGCGGTCATCACCGGGCTCATTCTGGAATCGATGCCGGTCGGCGCGGTCGGCCTGATCGGGCTCACGGTCGCCGGCATCAGTGGCTACATCGACCCCGATCCGACCAAGTCGCTGCGCTGGATGCTGGCGGGCTTTGCCGAAAGCACGGTCTGGCTGATCGTCGGCGCCTTCGTGTTCTCGATCGGCTATCGCAAGAGCCAGCTTGGCCGGCGCATCGCGCTGGTGCTGGTGCAAAAGCTTGGCGGCAACACGCTCGGCCTCGGTTATGCCGTGGCGATGTCGGACTTCCTGCTGGCACCGGCAACACCCTCGAACACCGCGCGCAGCGGCGGCATCGTCTATCCCATCATCAGCAACATTCCGCGCATCTACGGCTCCGAGCCCGGACCAACCGCAGGCAGGATCGGCACCTATGTGATGTGGACCGCGTTCGCGTCGACCGCCGTCACCAGCTCGCTGTTCTTTACCGCGCTCGCGCCCAATGCGGCCGCGCTCGCGATCGCCAAGAAGACGGTCGGCGTCGAGGTGAGCTGGGGCCAATGGTTCATGGGCTTTGCGCCGTTCGGCTTGCTTCTGATGGTGCTGGTGCCGCTGCTGAGCTACGCGGTGTGCCGGCCGGAAGTAAAGCGCAGCCCCGAAATCTCCGAATGGGCGGGCAAGGAGCTCGGAGTGATGGGCCCGATGTCGCGCAACGAGTGGATCATGCTGGGCCTGATCGCGCTGGCGATGTTCCTGTGGATTGCGGGCTCGAGCCCGGACATCCGTGTACCCGTGCTCGGCTCGAACTTCGTCAATGCCACTACCGTCGTGTTCATCGTGATCTCGCTGATGCTGGTGACCGGCGTGATCGAGTTCGCCGACATCGTCAGCGAGAAGAGCGCCTGGGAGGTGTTCTTCTACTTCACCTCGCTGCTGACGCTGGCCTCGGGCCTGAACGAGATCGGCTTCATCAAATGGTTCGCTACCGAATACGCAAAGCCGCTCGCCGGGCTCGCTCCGTCGACCGCGATGATCCTCCTGGTCGCGCTGTTCTTCTGGATCCATTATTTCTTCTCGAGCATCACCTCGCATGCCGCAGCCGTGCTGCCGGTGGTGCTTGCGGTCGGGTCGGGCATCCCCGATCTGCCGGTCACGACGCTCGCCATGCTCTGCATGTATTCGCTCGGCCTGATGGGCGTGATCTCGCCCTACGCGACCGGGCCGGCGCCGATGTATTTCGGCAGCGGCTATATCGGGAAGGGGCAGTTCTGGGGCTTTGGCCTGATCTTCGGGCTGCTCTATTTCGGCGGGCTGCTGCTGATCGTGCTGCCGTGGTTGCAGATGGTCCGCTAGGCCGGACCGCAGGCTAATACCCCCGGCGGATAAATTTTCTTCACCGGGGAGGGATTTGGAAAACTTTGTCCAACTCCTCGCAAATAACTGAAATTGCAAGAAAGACCGGATCGAGCGATAGTGCATGCTGCGGTGCAGCGTTCCCCTGGAACGGCCTGCCTTGTCGCTTCCTTCCGTCGCTGATGCGACTTGCTTTCGCCCGCCACGGCGTGCGAGCAGCAATCCCTGTGAAAGAGATGAACGCACACCAATCAGTCGCGATCGGACGGCCGGTCGAACCTCATGAGGCAATTTCACCCGCCGCCCGGCCGGATGCGATGGTCCGTTTCGATTGTATCTCAAAAACCTATCCGGCCTATCGCGGCAAGCCCGGCGTCAATGCACTCAGGGATATCGACTTCGCGATTGCGCGCGGGTCCATCACCGGCGTGATCGGCCGCTCCGGCGCAGGCAAGTCGAGTCTGGTTCGGCTGATCAACGGGCTGGAGAAGCCAACCACGGGGCGCGTCGTCGTCGACGGCCGTGACATCTCGGCGTTCGCCGGCCGTGAGCTGCGGCTGGCGCAGCGTTCCATCGGCATGATCTTCCAGCATTTCAACCTGCTGTCGTCGCGCACGGCGGCCGACAACGTCGCGCTGCCGCTGGAGATCGCCGGCTGGGCCAAAGCCGACATCCGCGCGCGGGTAGCCGAATTGCTCGACCTCGTCGGCATCGCCGACAAGCACGACCGCTATCCGTCCGAACTCTCCGGCGGCCAGAAGCAGCGCGTCGGCATCGCCCGGGCGCTCGCGACCCGGCCGAGCGTATTGCTGTCGGACGAGGCGACCTCGGCGCTCGACCCGCAGACCACGCGCGCGATCCTCGATCTGCTCGCCAACATCAACCGGGAACTTGGCGTGACCATCGTGCTGATCACGCATGAAATGTCCGTGGTGCGTCAGCTTGCGAAGGAAGTCGTGGTGCTCGACGCCGGCCATGTCGTCGAAAGCGGCCATGTCGCCGATATCTTCACCCATCCCAAGCATCCGATCACGCAGTCCTTCCTGGCCGAGGCGATCGGCGACAGCCTGCCGGTGTCGCTGGCAAGCCGTATCGTGCCGGAGCCGGTTGCCGGCGGGCAGGCCGTGATCCGCGTCCAGGTCCGCGGCGCAGGCGCCGGCGACACCCTGGTTGCGCGGATGGCCCGCGAGCTCGGCCTCGACGTGTCGCTGCTGGCGGCTCGCATCGACGAGATCGGCGGCCGGCATGTGGGGTCGCTGGTTCTTGGAATTCCTCTTGGCATTCCCGGTGGCGAGGGCGCTGCGAGCCGGACCCTCACCTGGCTGTCTCAACATCAATTCTCGGCGGAGCGTCTCGGCCATGTCGCCTGAACTCGTCAATTTGATCATCCAGGCCACCGGCGAAAGCCTGTTCATGGTCGGGGTCGCAGCGCTGCTCGGCACCGTCTTCGGCCTGCCGATCGGTGTGTTTCTCGCGACCAGCCGCAAAGGCGAGCTGTTCGCGGCACCCGTGGTCAATGCCGCGCTCGGCATCGTCGTCAATGCGACGCGCTCCACGCCCTTCATCATCCTGGTGGTCGCTATCATCCCGTTCACGCGGCTCGTTGCCGGCACCTCGATCGGTTCGACGGCGGCGATCGTGCCGCTGACGATCGCCTCGACGCCGTTCATCGCACGCCTGGTCGAAGGTGCGATCCGCGAGGTCGACGGCGGCCTGATCGAGACCGCATCCTCCTTCGGAGCCTCGCCGATTCAGATCGTGTTCAAGGTCCTGATCCCAGAAGCGTTGCCGGGCCTGCTGCTGGCACTGACGCTCGCGGTGGTCAGCCTGCTCGGCTACTCCGCCATGGTCGGCGCGGTTGGCGGCGGGGGTCTCGGTGATCTCGGCATCCGCTACGGTTACCAGCGCTTTATGCCGGAGATGATGCTTGCGGTCGTCGTCGTGCTGATCGCCCTGGTGCAGCTCGTCCAGAGCGCCGGCGATTATCTGGCGCGCCGGGTCAATCGCCGGCTGCGGCATCGCTGACAGCACGACCAACGGTTGGAGATGCACTCACTGTTTCCAAGCGTTGCGAACGTGCGACGGCTCTTGTCCGTCTAGAGGTATTCCAAATTCAGGACACACTAAGCTCCGATAGAGCGCTCGGCGGTGTGCGATGCGCGTTGCTCGCCGATGGGCGCATTGGTCGCACATGCTGCGCACATGTCTGGAGAAATTCTAACGCCGTTCCTATCGCGCTCTGAAAACGCCTGCGTTAGGGCGAGGCATCAAAAACGGTACCGGCAAAGCCGGCAGAGTGCGGGGCCTCGCAGACGTGACAGACTTGGAATTTCTTCCGCGTTTCCAGACGCGGCTTCGGCAGCTTCAGGTGATTTTCTTCGGAGCAGCCAGCGTTGCACTCATTGCCCCCATCGTTTCCGCGCAGGCCCAGACGCAGCTTCCCTCCGTCACCGTCGATGCGCCAAGCGAGCGCAGCCGTCCCGCCGCGGTTGCTTCGTCGCGACGGAGTGCGACGACACGCACCTCGCGCGCCAACCGCCGTGCTCCGGCGCAACAAGTCGCGCCCAGTACGACGACAGCCAATTCCGGCACCGGCGAACGCGCCAATGGTCCGGTGCGCGGTTTCGTCGCGACGCGCAGCGGCACCGCCACCAAGACCGATACGCCGCTGATCGAAACCCCGCAGTCTGTTTCCGTCATCACCACGGATCAGATCAGGAATCAGGGCGCGGTCTCGATCGGCGAGGCCTTGCGCTACACCGCGGGCGTCAGCGGCGACGTCAATGGTGGTTCGGATACGCGCTTCGGCGCCCTTCAGATCCGCGGCTTCGACACGACCATGTCAGGCCTCTACGTCGACGGCTTGCGGATTCCGTCCAGCAACTACGTGCACTTCAACGGCCTCGATCCCTATGGTGCTGAGCGCCTCGAGGTTCTCAAGGGGCCGTCATCGGCGATGTACGGCGGCAGCGGTACCGGCGGCATCCTCAACTACGTCACCAAACTGCCGACCGCGCAGCAGTTCGGCGAAGCCTCGATCTCAGGCGGCAGCTTCAACCGCTATCAGGGCCAGTTCGATATGGGCGGCCCCGCCAACAAGGAAGGAACCGTGCTGTGGCGCCTGACCGGCGTTGTTCGTGACGGCGAGACCCAGGTCGACTTCACCAAGGACAACCGCGTCTTCATCGCGCCCGCCGTCACCATCAAGCCGAACGAGGATACGACCATCACTTTCCTGGCCAATTACCAGCGCGACCGGGCAGGGTGGGGCCTCCAGTTCCTGCCGGCATCGGGCACGGTGTGGCCGAACAACGGCCGCACCATCCCGGTCTCGTTCTTCGCCGGCGTGCCGAGCTTCGACGCGTTCAACACCGAGATCGCAACCGTCGGCTACCAACTCGCGAATGACTTCACCGACAACATCACGTTCCGGCAGAACCTGCGCTACGCCTACCAGCACAACGAGGAGAAAGGTGTTCTACGGCGCCGGCTACACCAACGAGGCCGCGGGCCAGCTTGCGCGTTTCGGCAGCAATAGCAACTCGTACATCAACTCCTTCGCGGTGGACAATCAACTGCAAGGCAAGTTCAACACCGGCATGCTGAGCCACACCACGCTGGTCGGGATCGACTATCGCAACACCAGGTTCCGCGACACCGCCTTTGGCGTCGCGACCTCGGCGCCCGAGATCAACGTGTTCGCCCCGCTCTACAGCTACGACTGGAGTGTCGGCGCCATGACCGACAACACTGGCGTCAAGCAATCGCAGGTCGGACTCTACGCGCAGGACCAGATCAGGCTCGGCCGGCTGTCGTTCCAACTCGCCGGCCGCCAGGATTTCGTGACGACGCAGGTCGACAGTGGTGTCTCCAATACGTCCGTCTTAAAGGATGTCTCGGCGTTCACCGGCCGCGCCGCAGTGATGTACAATTTCGACAACGGAATCGCGCCGTACTTCAGCTATTCCGAGTCGTTCCTGCCGGTTCTTGCGACCGGCCCGGGTGGCGAGTTGCTCAATCCAGAGACCGGCGTCCAGTACGAGGTCGGCGTCAAATACCAGCCGCTCGGCTGGAATGCGCTGATCACGCTGGCCGCTTTCGATCTGACGCGCGACAACGTCGTCACCTACCCACCCCCAACCTACCTCGCCGACCAGATCGGCCAGGTGAAATCGCGCGGCGTCGAGCTCGAAGGCACGATGTCGCTCGCCGACGGCTGGAACCTGCGCGGCGCTTATGCCTATGTCGATGCCATGCTCTCGCAGGACCCGGTGAATCTCGGCAAGGCGCCGCCCACCGTGCCGCTCAACCGCGCTTCGCTGTGGAGCGACTACACGCTCCAGAACGGGCCGCTCGCGGGCCTCCAGTTCGGCGGCGGCATCCGCTATGTCGGCGCAACCTGGGGCGATGATGCCAATACGTTCAAGGTGGGATCGGCGACCGTGCTGGATGCGCTGCTGGCCTACACCAGGGACAGTTGGCGGCTGTCGCTGAACGTCACCAATCTCGCCGACACGCGCTACGTAGCAGCCTGCTATGGCCTATCGGTCTGCTACTACGCCGAGGGCCGCAAGGCGATCGGCAAGCTGACCTACCGCTGGTGAGTTCGATGTGAGGATGGTCCGTCAACGGGCCGGACCTGCTGGTTGAGATGAGACCATGAGAGCGCTATTCGGCAAGTTGCATCGCTGGGCGGGACTGCTCACGGCAGGATTCCTGTTCTTCTCCGGCATCACAGGGGCGATCATCTCCTGGGATCATGAGATCGACGACGTCCTGAACCGGCGCCTGTTCGACGTCACGAGCAAAGGCCCGGCGATTCCTTCCATCGAGCTCGCCAGGCTGATCGAGCAGCGCGATCCGCGGGCGCGCGTGGTCTATCTCCTCATGACGCCAGAGCAGGGCGAGTCGCTGTGGTTCTTCGTGATGCCGCGGATCGACCCTGCGACCGGCAAGCGCTACGCGCTCGATTACAACCAGATCTTCCTCGATCCCAACACCGGCGTGGAGCTCGGCCGGCGCTATTGGGGCGCGGTGTGGCCGGTGACGCGGGTGAACTTCGTCTCGTTCCTCTACAAGCTGCACTACACGATGCACATTCCGGAGTTCTGGGGCAGCGACCGCTGGGGCATGCGCGTGCTCGGCGTGATCGCCATCATCTGGACTATCGACTGCTTCGTCGGATTCTATCTGACGCTACCCGCTCGCCGACGCGCCAAGGCGGCGCGGGCGCCCGAGGTCAGGCGCCAGCTCGATCGCGGTTTCTGGGCGCGCTGGGCGCCGGCCTGGACCATCAAGACAAGCGGCAGCGCCTACCGGATCAATTTCGACATCCACCGCGCCTTCAGCCTCTGGACCTGGGGACTGCTGTTCGTCATCGCTTTCACGGCCTTCTCGCTGAACCTCTATTTCGAGGTGTTTTCGCCGCTGATGAAGATGGTGTCGAACTACACACCGACGCCGTATGAGCAGCGGCCGTACCGCGATCTCGACGACCCCATCGAGCCAAAAGTCACCTTTGCCGACATCGCGGCGCGCGCCGCCGCCGACGGCAAGGCGCGCGGGTGGACCACTCCGGTCGGCTCGATCAATTACGGCCCCGCCCATGGCGTCTATGCGGTGGCCTTCTTTCATCCCGGCGACGACCACGGCGCCGGCGGCGTCGGCCCGGCGCAGCTCTACTACGACAGTGAGGACGGGCGCCCGATCGGCGAAAGGCTGCCCTGGGTCGGCACCGCCGCCGATCTCTTCGTGCAGGCGCAATTTCCGCTGCATTCGGGCCGCATCGTCGGGCTGCTCGGCCGCATCCTGATCTCAATCATGGGCCTGGTCGTGGCGGCGCTTTCGGTCACCGGCGTCGTGATCTGGTGGCGCAAGCGCCGCGCGCGTGTCCGCGTGCGTGAGGGCGCCGCGGTGCGCCTGGACCGGCAGCTCACGCCGGCGGAGTAGGGTCCACGCTCGACCAGCGCGGATGAACCTTCACGCGAAACAAAGGCACAAAGACTGGAGCCAGCTCCTGTCTCGTGGGATCGTGATGAAGTGGTTTGCCTTGCTCTGCCTGCTCGTATTCGCGACCGACGCACATGCCGCCGCGCCCGAGCAGCACTATCTAGATCTACGCGATCGCTACATCGCAAAATTCTCGATGGCTGCGGAGAATGACGAAACCTACAAGCAGCACGATGCGGCGCTGAAGGAGCTCGCAGGTGTGTTGCGCGGCCTGATCGGGCCAGTCACGATCAGGGGGCTTTCGGCGGAAGGGACGTCCAACGCGGACACGCTGTACAAGGGTGACTCCGGCTTCGGCCATCTCGACGGGCTCGGTTTCGCATCCGAAGCCGACAAGACCCAAGCCGTGGTGACGACCATTGCGCTGCTCAAGCACTGGCTGCGCGAGCATCGCGTGGACGGCATGCCGCAGGAGATCGGCGCCGCCTTCAAGTCGGACCGCTTCTACTACAATGCGATCCAGGACGCGGCTTTCGCCAAATATGCCGAGCTGCCGATCACCAAGCCCGCGGGGGCGAGTGTCGCGGTCGCCGTGCTAGGCGTGCGCGGCAATGGCGATCTGAAGGGGCCGCCGGACGAAATCGACGTCGTCGCGATCCAGGGCGAGAAGGTCTTCTTCATGGCAGCACGGGGCGCCGTGAAGACGGCGCCGATCCCGGTCTGCGAGAAGGTCTGGAATCAGATGATGGCCAAACCCATCGACAAGAAGGATCCGCGCGGCGACATGACCCGCGGAGACAACGCGATGGCCGCCTACATCCAATGCTTCGCCAAGGCGGCGCCAAGCCAGAGCTGGTTCGCGGTCGCTGTCAAGAAAGCCAGATCTGCTGCCGCTGCGCTAAAGCGCGCTGCCGCCGCGATTCCACCCGCGGCCGCCTTCGCCAAAAATCTCGTACCCCGTCGGCGTCACGGCCACAGTGTCCTCGAGCTTGATGAAGCCGCGCTTCGGATGCTTCATCGTGGTCTCGATCGACACCACCATGCCGGCTTCCAGCGGCTGCCGGGCATCGACGTCGTCATAGGGAACCGGACCCTTGGCGGTCAGGCGAGGGGCCTCGTGGCTGACCAGGCCCATGCCGTGGGCGAGGAAATCGGTGCAGTCGCGCTGGCTGATCCGGGCGAGCTGGCGCTCGGCCGACACGTAGATGTCGTCGCCAAGGGCGCCGGGCCGGACCGCGGCGAAGGCGGCGCGCTGGACAGCCTCGATCTCCGCCAGCAGATCCTCCAGCTCGGCATCCGGCTCGCCGAGTACGGCCATCCGTGCGAGGTCGCCGATATAGCCGTGATAGTTGCCGCCGGAATCCAGCGACAGCACGTCGCCTTGCTCCCAGCGCTGCGCCGACGGCGCCCGGTTGTGACTGCTGCCGCAGGCCAGCAGGCAATATTCGAAGGTGAGCCCGCGGTTGACTTCGGCGATGCGCAGAGCGTCGGACAATTGCTGCTTGGTGGTGCCGGGACCGTGTCCGGCAATCACCTCCAGCATCGAGGCGATCACCAATTCCGACGCCGTCTTGAGCTTGGCCAGTTCGTCGGCGGACTTGACCGCGCGCAGGCGCTCCAGCACCGGGAGGGCGTCCCTGAGCTCGGCGCCGGGCAGGGCGTCGGCAAGCGCCCGGCCGGCATCCATCGGCAGGAACGCCATCTCGACCCCGACGCGCCGCATGGGCACACCAGCGTCCTTCAAGGCGCTCACGGCCCGTGTGACGGCGTCAACCGAGCCATTGGACTCGGTCCGGACCTGCGGCACCCAAGGCGGCGCCACGGCGCGCTGATGGGTCTCGAGGCGGTGGCCGATATAGACGGCTTTCCCGGGCGCGCCCTTGGGATAGACCAGCACCGGCAGATAGCGGCTGACGCCCAGGGCGTCCATGTAGTCGAAGAAGATCGCGCGCTCGGCACCTAACAGGTATTGCACATTGTGCTTGGAGGTCGCGATCAGGACGTCGAGGCCGGCGGCCTCCATCAGGCGGTCGAGCTTGGCGGCGTCGAACGGAATGGCGCGGGACTCGGCTCCGCGGGCGGCGTGCTCCTGCATGGCGTACCTCCGTTTCTCGATGGCGGCCGGTTTGAACGGCCTGTTTTCCTGTGAGGCGCTGATTGTAGGTCGACGGCAAGGGTTTGGGCATCGTGAATTCAGCCGGCCTGGCGAGATCCCAGCGCATTCCGGCCTTGGACCGGTGAATGTGCACGCACACGATATTTGATCTTGAGCGCCGCCGCGCGCGCCGATTCGACGGCGTCGATGGAACTCGGACGTGTCGAGACGGTTGCCTTGCCGGTCCGAAACTGAACGGGAAGAACAATTGAACCGCCGCCATTTCTTGGAAGCCTCGGCATTGATGCCATTGGCGACATCTCTACCTGGTGCATTCTCTGCGGCATTGGCGATGGAGGTCCCGTTCGGGGCCTCCTATGTGCGCGAGCTAGCCCGCAACATGGCGAGTAAGCCGTTTGAGGCACCGGAGGAAAAGCTCCCGGACGCAATCAAGGATCTCAACTACGATCAGTATCGGTCAATTCGCTTCCTGCCGGAGCGGGCGCTTTGGCGCAGCGAGAAACTGCCTTTCGAGGTCCAGTTTTTCCACCGCGGCTTTTTCTACAAGAACAGGGTCGACTTTTACGAGGTCTCGGGTGGACGAGCTACGCCGATCCGGTACCGGCGCGACGATTTTGCGTTCGGCGACAAGATCGGCCCGGTGCCGGATGTCGATCTCGGATTTGCCGGCTTTCGCGTTCACGCCCCGATGAACCGGGCCGACTACTATGATGAGGTTTGCGTTTTTCTCGGCGCCAGCTACTTCCGCGCCGTTGCTAAAGGCGAGACCTATGGGCTGTCCGCGCGCGGTCTTGCGATCGACACCGGCGAGGCCAAGGGAGAGGAGTTTCCGTTCTTCAAGGCCTTCTGGCTGGAGAAGCCCGCATCCGGTGCCACATCCATCGTGGTTCACGCGCTGCTTGACAGCAAGAGTGCAACGGCAAGCTACCGATTCACGATCAGGCCTGGCGCAACCACGGTCTTCGACGTCGAGATGGCGCTCTATCCGCGGGTCGACCTGCAACATGCCGGACTTGCGCCGATGACGAGCATGTTCTTTTTCGGTCCGAACGATCGGCAGAATGTCGACGACTTCCGCCCCGCGGTGCACGACTCCGATGGCCTTGCGATTTTCAACGGAAAGGGCGAGCAGCTCTGGCGTCCACTCAACAATCCACGCGACCTGCAGGCCAGCACGTTCAATGATCTCAACCCTCGGGGCTTCGGCCTGATGCAGCGGGAGAAGAACTTCTTTGCCTACGAGGACATCGAATCGCGCTTTGAGCGTCGGCCAAGCCTCTGGGTCGAACCGATAGGAGATTGGGGCGAGGGCAGCATGGTCCTTTTCGAGATCCCGACCAAGGAGGAAATTCACGACAACATCGCGGCATTCTGGCGTCCGAAAGCGGCCATTCCGGCCAAAAGCGAGAACAATTACACCTATCGACTGCACTGGGGTCCCGATGTGCCGAAACCCAATTCGCTGGCCCGGTTCACCCGCACAGGAGTCGGCACGCGTGGCGATGACAGCAAGCTGTTCGTGCTCGAACTTGCCGGCGACAGGCTGAAGGAGCTCGATCCTGACAAGGTGAAGGGCGCCGTCAGCGCGGGCAAATCCGAGATCAGCAATGTGGTCACACAGCCAAATCCCGAAACCGGCGGCTGGCGCCTGAGCTTCCAATGCGCGGTCAAGGATGCACCGATCGAGTTGAGGGCGGTCTTGATGCAGGACGATCAACCCCTATCCGAAGTTTGGGTTTACCGATGGGCGCCCTGACGACTTCGCCTGCGCTCGGGTCTGACCATAGCGTTCGGTATCTCCCGGATGAAACGCCTCTCCCGATGCCGCCATGTCGATTGGACGGGAGCACCGATGCAAAGCCGGCGCGACAGCGGGCCAGCGGAGCGGTTGCAGGGCGGCGCCTGTTCATTTTTGGCGGAACGATCGCGATTACCGCTGGGGGCGCCTTTGAGATGTACGATGTTCTCAAAGTTGGCGGCGTCACCGTTCTCGAAGGAATGGTGCTTGCGCTATTTGTCGTGCTGCTCGCCTGGATCGCGTTTTCATTCATGTCTTCACTGGCTGGCTTTTTTGTGCTGCTGCGACGCCGACAGGATGTGCTGCCAATCGACAGCCACGGCCCGCTGCCAGCGATCACCGGCCGAACGGCCATGCTGTTGCCGACCTATAACGAGGATCCCCATCATCTCACGGCCCGGCTCCGCGCCATGCACGAGTCGATCGGCGAGACCGGACATGCCGCGTTGTTCGACTGGTTTCTTCTCAGTGACACGACGGACCCGGACATCTGGATCAGTGAGGAGCTTGCATTCCTGGAATTGCAGCGGAACTGTGGTTCCGGCCGTCTCTACTATCGGCACCGATCCGATAACGCCGCTCGGAAGTCCGGCAACATCGCCGAATGGGTGAGGCGCTTCGGCGGCGCCTACGACTGCATGATAATTCTCGACGCGGACAGCCTGATGAGCGGAGATACCATCGTTCGGCTGGTGCACGCGATGGAGGCAAACCCGCAAGCCGCGCTGATCCAGACGCTTCCCATCGTCGTCAATGCGCGCACCCTGTTTAGCCGGCTTCAGCAGTTCTCCAGTCGTCTGTACGGCCCATTGATCGCTGCTGGGAACGCCTGGTGGCACGTCTCCGAGGGCAACTATTGGGGACACAATGCCATCATCCGGATGAAGGCTTTCGCGCAGGAGGCGGGCTTACCCGAACTGCGCGGGAGGAAGCCGTTCGGTGGGCACATCCTCAGTCACGATTTTGTCGAAGCGGCACTGATGCGACGGGCCGGGTGGGGGATCTTCATGGCCCCCGCTCTGGGCGGCAGCTTCGAGGAGGTGCCGCCGTCATTGCTGGATTTTGCCGCGAGAGACCGTCGCTGGTGTCAGGGCAATCTCCAACATCTCGCCGTTCTGCCGGCCCGTGGCTTGCACTGGGTATCCAGGCTTCACCTGTTGACCGGGATCGGCTCTTACTTGACCGCCCCGCTGTGGCTGCTGTTTCTATTGCTCGGAATTCTCATCTCTCTGCAGGCCTACTTCGTCAAGCCAGAATACTTTCCCAAAGGTTTTGCACTATTTCCGACGTGGCCCGCACAGGATCCCGTGCTTGCCGCCTGGGTCTTTGCCGCGACCATGGGGCTCCTCATTCTGCCGAAGCTATTGGCATATCTTGTTCTGCTCACGAAGCGTGCGGAACGGCAGGCCTTTGGTGGCGGATTTCGCGTCCTGGCGGCGGTCATGGCCGAGAGCCTGCTTGCAGCACTGATTGCTCCGTCCATGATGATCTTTCAATCGACCGCCGTGGCGGAGATCCTGCTTGGGCGTGATGCCGGCTGGCAGGTCCAACGGCGAAGCGACGGCGGGATCAGACGCGAGGAGGTCTATCGCAAATTCGCCGTCCCGAGTTTGTGCGGGATGGCGATGGCGGCAAGTGCCTACGCCGTTTCGCTGCCGCTGCTGCTCTGGATGTCGCCGGTGATCATCGGCCTCGCTCTTGCCATTCCGATCGGACTCGTCACGTCGGCACCAACGAGAATGGCGCGCCTGTTTGCGACCCCGGAGGATAATCTCTCGCCGGCAGTGTTGACACAGGCGAGAGAGCTTGCCTGCTTGCCCCGGATCGAGGTTCCCGGAGCTCTGTTGGCGCTCTGGCAAAACCCCGGGCTGCTGAGAGCGCACATGGAGTCACTGGAGCCGCCGCCGCGCAAATCGCAATGGATCGACGTGGACCTCGCGATTGCCCGTGCCAAGATCGAGCAAAGCGACAGTTTCCAGGAGGTCGTAGCCAGCCTCAGCGCACGCGAGACATTTGCCGTGCTGAAGCACCGGGTCGCCCTTGAGCAGGTCATGAGAATGCAGTGACCACTGCTTCCGCGGCAGCCTAGTTTCGCCGTATTATGGCGATTCTGCTCAATGCGCCCTCGTTTCCTTACTTTGGCCGCATCTTCTTTTTTGTTTTGAGCAGCATCCGCATCGCATCGACCCAGACGGCGACCAGACGCTCGCGTCGACCCGCCGAGCTGCTGAGATTCTCGGAAATCGCGAGCCCTCTGATGAAATGCAGCGTCAGCGTCACCGCCTCGTCATAGGCTTCGCAATCCCTCCACTCGCCAAACAGCTGGGAGTAGACTCGCTCGAGATCGCGCCCCGCGCCGCGTTCGGCCGCGATCAAGGCTTGCTTCAGCGCCGCGTCGGTGCGTGCGACCGCCCACAGCTCCAGCTCCGCGAGATAGGCCGGCTGATGCGCGGCGAAGGCGAGCGCCCCGACGGCCGCCACCAGGCTATCGGCCGGACCGGTTCCGGCGCGGCTTTGCGACACGGCCCTCTCGTTACGGCGGACCAGTTCGGCCACGCTCGCGGCCAACAGACAGGCGTGCGTCGGGAAGTGATGGAGGAGGGCACCGCGGCTGACTTCCGCCCGATGCTGTACGGCGAGCGTCGTCGTGCCGGCGACGCCTGTGTCGATCAGGCATTCGACAGCGGCGTTGAGTATCCGCGATCGCGTGGTCTCGGCCCCTCCGACCGGGCCTGCGGTCTTCGCCATTCTGGGCATATCTCTCCGCGACGGTCAGCGTTGACTGTATCAGGGCAGGTGCTACAGTCAATGCTGACTGTTTCTGGCCTCCGGGAGCATCCCATGCCGAATTTTTCGACCCTCAGCATCGCAGTCCACAAAGACACTCCCCGCATCGCGCGTCTCGTTCTTGACCGCCCCGGACGCTTCAACGCCATCGACGATGCGATGCCCGGAGAGATCCGGACCGCCATCGAGTGGGCGGAGAAGAACGACGACGTGCACGTCATCGTGATCGAAGGCGCCGGAAAGGGATTCTGCGGCGGCTACGACCTTGTCACCTACGCGGAGAGCGACGTCGAGCACCCCTGCCAGCAGGAGAGCGAGCTCTGGGACCCGATGGTCGACTACGCCTTGATGAAGAAGAACACCGAGAACTTCATGAGCCTCTGGAAGTGCTCAAAGCCGACGATCGCCAAGATCCACGGCGCCGCGGTCGCCGGCGGCAGCGACATCGCGCTCTGCTGCGACCTGATCGTGATGGCCGAGGACGCGAGGATCGGTTACATGCCGACGCGCGTCTGGGGATGTCCTACCACCGCAATGTGGACGTTCAAGCTCGGACCTTCTCGCGCCAAGGAGATGATGTTCACCGGTAACATGATCGACGGCCGGACGGCGGCGGAGTGGGGTTTAGCGAACGCCTGCGTTCCGGCGGAGCAGCTGGAGGCGGCGACGCGAAAGCTCGCGCACCGGATCGCCGGCGTGCCAAAGAGCCACCTCGCCATGCACAAGATGGTTGTCAACCAGGTCATGCTGAACATGGGCCTCGAACAGACGCAGTCGCTTGCGACCCTGTTCGATGGCATCACGCGTCACAATCCGGAAGGCTTGTGGTTCAGGCGCTACGCACAGAAGCACGGGTTCAAGGCTGCGATCGAGTGGCGCGACAGCGGGCGCCCGATTCCGGAACGCGACGAGGCGCGCAAGTTGATCAACGAAATGGATGGCCGCAATCGAGGCCGCTAGGAGCGCGATCGATGTCGGCGCGATCGCGTCGTCAGAACAGGTGGCTAATGCTGCGCAATATCGGCGTAGGCACCCTCTCGGATCGTCGCAGGCGGAAACGAAAATAGGGGGGAACAGATGATATACAGCTTACCATTCCGAATGACATTGCTTGCGACTTCGATGCTCGTGGGCGGTGAGACGATCTGCGCCGAGAAAGCCCTGGCGGCCTTGCCAAGTGCCGAGCAGCTCAAGGCGACGTGTCCGACGCTCGCCGGCCGTGTCATTCCCGCAGCGTCGATTGGACTACCGAGCGGGGAGGCCAGCATTGCTTCCGCGACGATTGTTGCCGCTAACGCCACGACCACGCCGGCCACGCCCGTGTTTTGCAGGGTAAATGGCAGCATTGCGCCGGTCGATCCCGCGGCGCAATTGATCAATTTCCAGATCAATCTGCCGATTGCGTGGAACGGCAAGGCAGTGCAGTACGGCGGTGGCGGCTACAACGGCACGCTGATCACCGGACTTGCGCCGTTGCGCGATGCTGCACCGGACGATCCGTTACCGCTGATGCGCGGCTACGTGACCTTCGGAACCGATTCGGGCCATCAGGCGTCAGCGTTTGCGTCAAATAGCATCGGACAGTTCGGCCTCAATGACGAGATGGTCGTGAACTACGCCTATGCGTCCTACAAGAAGGTCAAGGACGTCAGCGTCAACGTGACACGCGCGTTCTACGGACAGCCGCCGTCCCGGGTGTATTATTTCGGCGGCTCCGAGGGTGGGCGCGAAGGCCTGACGATGGCGCAGCGCTTCCCGGCCGACTACGACGGCATCGTCAGCGTCGTGCCCGCCATTCAGCTGTCAACAGTGGGCGGAGCCTTTTTGCATCACGAGATGCCGCAGCTCCATGGCGGATGGATACCGCCTGCCAAGGTCGGCATGTTTGCGAAATTCGTCGCCGATCGTTGTGACGCCTTGGACGGGCTGGTCGACGGCGTCGTCAATAACTATCTCGCCTGTCCCTCGCATGTTGATCTGAAGGAATTGCGCTGTCCGAACGGCGGTGAGAGCGGTGAAACCTGCCTGTCCGATGCACAAATCGCGACAGTCGTGGCGCTCCATTCTCCCTATCAACTGCCGTTCCCGGTACCAAACGGGCTCGCAGCCTATCCGCAATGGCTTTACGGCAACGAGATCACGCCGGATGGCCGCAGCTCGCACATGGTGCGCTGGATCACAGGGACGGCGGCACCGAACGCGGCCGTCGACATCAATACTTCCTCGATCCATTGGCTCTATGCTGCGAATTTTGTTCGATTCTTTGTGGCGAGGGACGCCAACTTCGATCCGAGCACGTTCGATCCGAACGATTTTCGCGACCGCCTTCGCGAGCTATCGGAACTGCTTGACTCGACCAATCCCGATCTGTCGGCGTTTTTCGCACGCGGCGGCAAGCTGATCATGCGCTCCAACACCGGCGACCTTGCACTGAGTCCTTTGGCCGCGATCAACTACTTCAGTTCGGTTTCTGCACGGGTTGGGCAGGCGACGGTCGATCGATCGGCGCGCCTGTTTATTTCACCCGCCTCGACCCATGGCGGTGCAGCAGCCAGCGTCACCGACGGCAGCCCGGTGCCAACCATGGTCGATCTGCTCGATCCCCTGGACCGCTGGGTGAGTGATGGCAAGGCGCCGCCTGATGCTCTGGTTCAGATAGTCAAGGAGACCTCGCCGCCGTTCAAGCTGTTGGGCTCACGTCCGATGTGCCGCTATCCGAACTATCCGCACTACACGTCCGGTGACCGCCTGCAAGCGGAAAGCTATCGGTGCACGCCGTCGGTGCCGTGAGCCGTCAAGAAATCCTGGTGCCGACAGCGCCAGATAGTGGGCGCGGCTCCCGACGCAGGTCGGAGCCGGACTGCGCGCCTTCGAAGACGGGCAGGGCTTCCGACACCGGGCAGCAAATGGCTCCGCCCACGACTGATGAGCAGCCCGGTTTGGGTGCCCCGAGCAGCGCCTCAGGGACAAAATCAAACACGAACGACACTGGGGGCGGTGATCATCCACGAGCTACGTCATGATTCGCATAAGGTATATTATGGAATATATTTATATACAATCAGATCAATAATTTAGCCAAAACTCCTGCTACGGCACCTTCGCTCGGGTGCCAGTTTCGCGCTGCGCCTCGATCGCCACCCAGTTCTTGACGGCTACTGTGCATGGGGTTGTTTTCACATTTTGAATCCCGGCCCATCGCTCCGAAAGCCGATATTGCCGTGACGTTGTCCGGCTGCAATAAGCGAAGCCTCGCGAGATCGCAGATGACCTTCTGACCCGACGTCCGTATAGGTTTGCATCTCACAACAAAAACAAACCTTCCGAGGAAGCAGACCCATGAGCTTTTCCCGACGCACGCTTCTCAAGGCCTCCGCCGTGACTGCGGTCATGGGTGGCATCGGCGCGCCCCATGTGGCACGCGCCCAGAGCGCCGAGTTCACCTACAAATACGCCAACAACCTGCCGGACACCCATCCTTTGAACGTGCGCGCCAAGGAGATGGCGGCGGCGATCAAGAGCGAGACAGGCGGCAAGTTCGACCTCCAGATCTTCCCGAACAACCAGCTCGGCTCCGACACCGACATGCTGAGCCAGATCCGTTCCGGCGGCGTCGAGTTCTTCACGCTGTCCGGCCTGATCCTGGCGACCTTGGTGCCGGCGGCCTCGATCAACGGCATAGGTTTCGCATTCCCGGACTACGACACGGTCTGGAAGGCCATGGACGGCGACCTCGGCGGCTACGTCCGCAGCGAGATCAAGAAGGCCGGTCTCGAGGTCATGGACAAGATCTGGGACAACGGCTTCCGCCAGACCACGTCCTCGAGCAAGCCGATCGCCGGTCCCGACGACCTGAAGGGCTTCAAGATCCGCGTGCCGGTGTCGCCGCTGTGGACCTCGATGTTCAAGGCGTTCGATGCAGCGCCCGCCTCGATCAATTTCAGCGAGGTCTATTCCGCGCTCCAGACCAAGATCGTCGAGGGCCAGGAGAACCCGCTGGCGATCATCTCGACCGCCAAGCTCTACGAGGTGCAGAAATACTGCTCGCTGACCAACCACATGTGGGACGGCTTCTGGTTCCTGGCCAACCGCCGCGCCTGGGAAAAGCTGCCGGAGGATATCCGCAAGGTCGTCGCCAAGAACATCAATGCCGCCGCCATCAACGAGCGCGCAGATACCGCCAAGCTCAACGCCAATCTGCAGCAGGAGCTCGCGGCTAAGGGCCTGACCTTCAACCAGCCCACGGTGGCGCCGTTCCGCGACAAGCTGCGCACGGCCGGCTTCTACGCCGAGTGGAAAGGCAAATATGGCGATCAGGCCTGGGACCTCCTGGAAAAGGCCGTCGGCAAGCTGTCGTAACGCATCGGGGCCGTCATGGCTCATATCGAGGTTGAGGTGACCGGGGTGGCGGGCGAGGCGACTGTTCAGTCCCCTCGCCGACCTTCGCTGCTGGCCTCAACGGAACGCGCGCTCGGCCTCATCGTCGAAATCCCGGCGGCGATCTTGGTGGTCGCCGAGATCGTGATCCTGTTTGCCGGCGTGGTCGCGCGCTACGGCCTGCACCGGCCGCTGATCTGGTCCGACGAGCTCGCCTCGATCCTGTTCCTGTGGCTGGCCATGCTGGGCGCGGCCGTGGCGTTCCGCCGCTCCGAGCACATGCGCATGACTGCGATCGTCGCCAGCGCAAGGCCGGCGATGCGGGCCTGGCTCGATCTGGTCGCAACCTGCGCCGCGCTGGCGTTCCTGGCGCTGGTCGTCTGGCCGTCCTACGACTACGCCTACGAAGAAAGCTACATCACCACGCCGGCGCTCCAGATCTCGAATATGTGGCGCGCCGCCGCGCTCCCGGCCGGCATCTGCCTAATGGCGGCGTTTGCGCTGTTGCGACTGATGCGCGCGGCCGATTACCGGATGGTTGCGGCCGCCGTGGTGTCGGTTGCCGTCGTGATCGGCCTGTTCTGGCTGGCGGAGCCGGCCTTGCGGCCGCTCGGCAATCTCAACCTCGTCATCTTCTTCGTCGGTGTCGCCGGCTTCTGCGTCTTTGCCGGGGTTCCCATTGCGTTCGGCTTTGGCCTGGCCATCTTCGGCTATCTGGCGCTGACAACGCGGACGCCGGTGATGGTGCTGGTCGGGCGGATGGACGAGGGCATGAGCCACCTCATCCTGCTCTCGGTGCCACTATTCGTGTTTTTGGGGCTGCTGATCGAGATGACCGGCATGGCCCGCGCCATGGTGGCGTTCCTGGCGAGCCTGCTCGGCCATGTCCGCGGCGGCCTGCATTATGTCCTGGTCGGGGCCATGTATCTGGTCTCCGGCATCTCCGGCGCCAAGGCTGCCGACATGGCCGCCGTTGCCCCCGTGTTGTTCCCGGAAATGAAGCAGCGCGGCGCCCGCCCCGGCGATCTCGTCGCCCTCCTCGCCGCGACCGGCGCTCAGACCGAGACCATTCCGCCGAGCCTCGTGCTGATCACCATCGGTTCGGTGACGGGCGTCTCGATCGCCGCACTGTTCACCGGCGGCCTATTGCCCGGCGTGGTGCTCGCGATCACGCTCTGCATGCTGGTGCGGTGGCGGTACCGCCGCGAGGACATGAGCCACGTCCGCCGCGCCAAGGCTTCCGAGATCGGCAAGACCTTCATCATCGCCCTGCCCGCACTCGCGCTGCCCTTCGTGATCCGCTACGCCGTGGTCGAGGGCATCGCGACGGCGACCGAAGTTTCCACCATCGGCATCGTCTACGGCACCCTCGTCGGTCTCCTGGTCTATCGCCGCTTCGACTGGCGACGGCTGTTTCCGATGCTGGTCGAGACCGCGGCGCTGTCCGGCGCCATCCTTCTGATCATCGGCACGGCGACCGGCATGGCCTGGGGCCTGACCCAATCCGGCTTCTCGCGCTCACTGGCGGCGGCCATGACCGGATTGCCGGGCGGGTCGGCGAGCTTCATCGCCGTCTCGATCCTGGCCTTCACCATCCTTGGCAGCGTGCTGGAGGGCATTCCGGCGATCGTGCTGTTCGGGCCGTTGTTGTTTCCGATCGCGCGCGCCGTCGGCGTGCATGAGGTGCACTACGCCATGGTGATCATTCTGGCGATGGGTATCGGACTATTCGCCCCGCCCTTCGGCGTCGGCTATTATGCCGCCTGCGCCATCGGACGCGTCGATCCGGCCGAGGGCATCAGGCCGATCTGGGGCTATCTCTTGGCGCTGCTGGTGGGACTGATCATCGTCGCGATCTTCCCCTGGATCTCGATCGGTTTCCTTTGAGACGCTTTGAGGAGGTGTCGATGAGCAAGCGGCAGAACCAGTACAATATCGGCCTCGACAAGACCCCCGCCAACTACGTCCCGCTGAGCCCGCTGAGCTTCCTTGCGCGCAGCGCCGCCGTCTACCCCGACCACGTCAGCACCGTCTATGAAGGCCGCAGCTTCACCTGGGCGCAGACCTACGCGCGCTGCCGGCGCTTTGCGTCTTATCTCGCCGGCAAGGGTATCGGTGTCGGCGACACCGTCGCTGTGATGCTGCCGAACATCCCGGCGATGAACGAAGCCCATTTCGCGGTGCCGATGACCGGCGCCGTGCTCAACGCGCTCAACATCCGCCTCGACGCGCCCTCGATCGCGTTTCAGCTCGATCATGGCGGCGCCAAGATCATTCTGGTCGATCCCGAATTTTCTGGTGTCATCACCGATGCGCTGTCGCAGATGAGCGGACCAAAACCGTTGGTGATCGACGTCGACGACGCCGCTTTCAAGGGCGGTGCACGCATTGGCGAGATCGAATATGAGGCGGCCGTCGCGCAGGGCGATCCGGACTTCATCGCGATCCAGCCCAACGACGAATGGGATGCGATCGCGCTGAGTTACACTTCCGGCACAACTGGAAATCCCAAGGGCGTCGTCACCCATCATCGCGGCGCCTATCTGAACGCCGTCAGCAATATCCTCGCCGGCCAACTCGGCCAGCATCCGGTCTATCTGTGGACGCTGCCGATGTTCCACTGCAACGGCTGGTGCTTCCCATGGACCATTGCGGCGGCCGCCGGCGTCAACGTTTGCCTGCGCAAGGTCGAGCCCACGAAGATCTTCGAGTTGATCAAGACGCACGGCGTCACCCACATGTGCGGGGCACCGATCGTCTACAACACGCTGATCAACGCGCCCGATGCTCCCAAAGGCGATGCGGCCCGCCGCGTCGTCGGCCTGATCGCCGGCGCCGCACCGCCGGTCGCCGTGCTCGAAGGTGCGGAAAACATCGGCATCAAGCTCACGCATGTATATGGACTGACCGAAGTCTACGGCCCCGCCTCCGTCTGCGCCGAACAGCCGGGCTGGGACGACCTCCCTGCCGCCGAGCGCGCGCGAATGAAGCGCCGGCAGGGCGTGTCCTACCCGCTCGAGGAAGCCGTCACCGTCATCAATCCGCAGACCATGCGGCAAGTGCCGCGCGACGGCGAGACTATCGGCGAGGTCATGTTCCGCGGCAACATCGTGATGAAGGGCTACCTGAAGAACGCGAAGGCGACTAAGGAAGCTTTCGAAGGCGGCTGGTTTCACACCGGCGATCTCGGCGTCCTCGACGAGCACGGCTATGTCATCATCAAGGACCGCTCCAAGGACATCATCATCTCAGGCGGCGAGAACATTTCATCCGTTGAGGTCGAAGATATCCTCTACAAGCACCCGGCTGTGCTGTTTGCCGCCGTGGTCGCCAAGCCCGATCCCAAATGGGGCGAGGTGCCCTGCGCCTTCGTCGAGTTGAAGGACGGCGCCAGCGCGACGGAGGCCGAGATCATCGCCTTCTGCCGCAGCCACATGTCGGGCTTCAAGACACCGAAGGCCGTGGTGTTCGGGCCGATCCCGAAGACCTCGACGGGAAAGATTCAAAAGTTCCTGCTGCGCAACGAGGTGGGATCGGCCAAGGCGATCTCGGCGTGAGCCGAGCATCAGTCGCGAGCGCCTTCACCTAGAAGCGCGGATAGACTCCGCGCTTCTAGCTCTGTTCCAATTCACATCTTCTTATACGCCTCGACCAGCGCCTGGCCGTCGGCGCCGGCCTTTTTGAGCCAGTCGGCGGTGAGCTGCTCGCCCACCTTCTGGAAGCCCGCCTTCAGCGCCGGGCTCGGCGGCTCGACCGTCATGCCCTTGGCCTTAAGCTGATCGATGTACCAATTGGCCTTCTCTTCCCAAGCCTTCCAGCCGCGCGTTTCCGCCGTTGCGGCTGCCTTGAGGATGGCCTCCTGGGTCGGCTTGTCGAGCGCCTCAAACGCAGCTTTGTTGACGAAGGTGTAGTCCTTTGGAATCCAGGCCTGCACGTCGTAGAAGTATTTCAAGGACTCCCAAGCCTTCGAATCATAACCCGTGCCGCCCGACGACATGAAGGAATTGACCACGCCGGTCGCAAGCGCCTGCGGCAACTCGGCGGCCTGGATCGTTACCGACTGGGCGCCGACCAGTTCGCCGATCCGCGCGGTCCCCACGTTGTAGGCCCGCCATTTCAGGCCCTTCATGTCCTCGATCGTGGCGAGCGGCTTGTTGACATAGACGCCCTGCGGCGCCCACGGCACGGCGAACAGGAGTTTCACGCCCTGCGCGTCGAGCTTCTTTGCAATCGCGGGCTTGGAGGCCTGATACAGCTTCATCGCCTCCGGGAAGCTCGTCGCAAGGAACGGCACGACGTCGATCCCGAAGACCGGATCCTCGTTCTCGTGGATCGACAGCAGCACTTCACCCATCTGGGTCTGCCCGGTCATCACTGCGCGCTTGATGTCGGGCGCCTTGAACAGCGAGGCGCCCGGATGAACGGTGATCACGAGCTTACCCGAGGTGGCGGCTTCGACGTCCTTGGCGAAGGCGACCAGATTTTCCGAGTGCGGATTGTCGGCCGGGTATGCCGCCGGCAGATTCCATTTGGTCTGGGCCAAGGCCGGTGTCGTGGCTAACAAGACGCCGGCGATCAGGCTTGCGCGAAATAAACGAGACTTCATCGGACTTCTCCTCACGGTCAAATTGATAGCCTGGCGCGATCAGTCGGGAAACGCGAGCTTGGGCAGAAACAGCACGATCTGCGGATATTCCGTGATGATGAACACCGCGGCGAGCAGCAGGACGAAGAACGGGAACGCCGCCCGCGCGACGGTGAAGGTATCACGACCGCTCATATTCTGTAGCACGAACAGGTTGAAGCCAACCGGCGGCGTGATCTGCGCCATCTCGACGTGAATGATGAGGTAGACGCCGAACCAGACCAGATCGAGCCCGGCCTGCCTGACCATGGGCAGCACGATGACGGCGGTCAGCACGATCATCGAGATGCCGTCGATCAGGCATCCGAGAATGATGTACATGATGCTCAGATACAGCGCGAGCATGCCGGGTGTCAGCTCCTGCCCCTGGACCCAGGTGGCGAGCGCCGCCGGGATACCGGTATAGGCCATTGCCGCCGTGGTATAGGCGGCACCTGCCAGGATCAGCATGATCATGCAGGTCAGGCGCGTCGCGCTCATGATGCTTTCTAGGAAGTTCTTGCGCGTGAGCGTGCCGCTCCACCACGCCAGCAGCAGCGCACCCGTAACGCCCCAGGCGGCGCACTCGGTCGCCGTCGCAAAGCCGAGCACGAGCGAAAAGAAGACGGCGAGGATCAGCAGCAGGCAGGGCGCGAGCCGCGCCGACTCGCGCAGCTTCTGCCGGAACGGTATCGGAGGATCGCGGGGCGGAATCTTCTTGGGATTGAGCACCGACCAGATGATGATGTAGCCGGAATAGAGCGCCATCACGAGCACCCCCGGCAGGAAGCCGCCCAAAAACACCTGCAGCACGGAAACGTTCGCCGTGACCGCGTAGACCACCATCGGGATCGACGGCGGAATCAACAGGCCAAGGGTGCCGGAGCCTGCCAACGAACCAAGGCTGAGGCCCTTGTCGTAGCCGCGCTTGTCGAGCTCGGGCAACGCAATCTTGCCGATGGTCGCGCAGGTCGCAGCCGAAGAACCCGACACCGCCGCGAAGATACCGCAGCCGATCACGTTCACATGCGTCAGCCGTCCCGGCAGCCACTGAACCCAGGGCGACAGGCCACGGAACATCTCCTCCGATAATTTGGTGCGGAACAGAATCTCTCCCATCCAGATAAACAGCGGCAAGGCGGCCAAAGTCCAGGACGCGCTCGCGCTCCAGGTGGTTGTCGCAAGCACCGTGCCGAGCGGCAGGCTCGTGGTCAGCGCCATCGCGACGAAGCCGACGAGCCCGAGCGAAACCGCGATCCAGACACCGCTCGCCAGGAACAGGATCATGACGCCGAGCAGAATGAACGACAGTTCGATCATGCCGAGATTGGCCATTGTCAACCTCCGCCGCCCTGCGAGATGCGCTCGATGAATTCGTCGGGCGTTTCGTCCGGAGAGCCTTTCTCATAGCTCGGCCGATTCCCGCGGATGACGCTTACCAACTCATCGATGAGCGCAATGGAGAGGATGACGAGGCCGCCGGCAAAGCGGAGCTGCGGAATCCAGAGCGGGAGCGCGACCACGCCCTGCGCCACATCGTTGAAGCGCCAGGAGTCGTAGGTCATCTGCACGGCGTGCCGGGTGAAGTAGAGAATGAAGGCCGTCGCAATACCGAGCGCCACGATCTCCGCAACCTGCTTGGTTCGCCCGTGCAACTTCTCCAACAGCAGACCGACGCGAATCATCTCGCCGCGCTTGAAGGTGTGGGCGAGTCCGAGGAAAGCCATCGCAGCCATGCACCACGATGCGAAATCGTCACCGGCGGGAATGTTGAGGGCAAATTGCCGCCCGATCGACATGATCATCATGATCGCGAAGATCGCGACCAGGAAGACGCCTGCTGTGTAGCCCGCGCCAAGATAGAGAAGGTCCAGAGTGCGTCGAACCAATCCAACAGCCGCCGCATCGTTGCCGTGCCCTGCCAACGTGGTCCCCATCCTCTGCGGCTCAATCGAACCCGGCGGTTATTGCAGGTTCTGCTTGATTATCGCCACCATCCAACGTCTGTCTTTGAGACGTTAGACCAACACGATGGGGCTCGCGAAAGCAAGGAGCATGCCGGCCTGCGGCACAATTTCTGCCGGATACGCTCAGTGCGTCTCCAGCCGCAGGCCGTCATAGGCCGGCACCACGCCTGCCGGCAGCGACTGCCTGATCACCTCATAGTCGACGTCGGCCGTCATATTGGTGATGACCGCGCGCTTCGGCTTGAAGCGCTCGATCCAGGACAATGCATCGTTGATGCTGAAATGGCTGGAATGGCCAGTGTAGCGCAGGCCGTCGACGATCCAGAGATCGAGATTTTCCAGCGCGCCCCAGCTCTCGCGCGGGATGTCGTTGAGGTCGGGCGTATAGGCGGCGTTGCCGATGCGAAAGCCGAGCGCGGGGATCTGGCCGTGCTGGACCAGGAATGCCGTCAGCGTCACCGCGCCGCCCTTCCCCAGGATGGTCTGGCTCTCGCCCGCCTCGATCGAATGGCGGGTCAGGATGGGCGGATAGTCGCTACCCTCGGGCGAGATAAAGCAATAGGAGAACCGCGCCATAATATCCTTGGCGGTCGACTGGTTGAAATAGGTCGGAATGCGCCGGCGCATGTGCAGCACGACCGAGCGCAGATCGTCCATGCCATGGGTCTGGTCGGCATGCTCATGGGTCAGGAACACCGCGTCAATGTGATCGACATTAGTATCGATCAATTGCTCGCGCAAATCGGGCGAGGTGTCGATGACGATCCGCGTGGTGCCGTGCTCGGCGGCCTGCTCGACCAGCAGCGAGCAGCGGCGGCGGCGGTTCTTCGGGTTTGCAGGATCACACGCGCCCCAGCCGAGCGCCGGGCGCGGCACGCCGGCCGAGGAGCCGCAACCCAGGATCGTCAGCGTCAGTGTCATGCGGCTCCCGGTCTTAAGCTTTCACCTTGGAGAACAGGCGGAAGAAGTTTTCGGTGGTCTGGCGCGAGATCTCCTCGAGCGACACGCCGCGCGTTTCGGCGAGCACCTTGGCGACCTCGACCACATAGGCTGGCTCGTTGCGTTTGCCCCGGAACTTGCCGGGCGCAAGGTAGGGAGAATCCGTCTCAACCAGAATGCGACCCGACGGTAGTTCGGCCGCGAGCGCGCGCAGCGCTTCCGACTTCTTGAAGGTCAGGATGCCCGTGAAGCCGATATACAGCCCGAGCGATACTGCCTTCAACGCAAGTTCGCGGCCGCCCGTGTAACAATGAAGCACCGCGCGAAACGATCCGCTTGCTGCCTCCTCTTCCAGGATGCGGGCGCAATCCTCGTCTGCCTCGCGGGTGTGGATCACGAGCGGCAGGCCGGTCGCGCGGGCGGCCGCTATGTGGCTGCGAAAGCCCCTCGCCTGCGCCTCTGGCGCGCCATTGTCGTAGAAATAGTCAAGCCCGGCTTCCCCGAGCGCGACGACCTTGGGATGCTGCGTCAGCGCGATCAGCTCGTCCGGCGAAATCCCGTCCTCCTCATCCGCGTTATGCGGATGGGTGCCAACCGAGCAATATACGTCGTCGTAGCGCTCAGCGATGGCGAGCAGGTCCTTTAGCCGACGCACCCGTGTCGAGATCGTGACCATGCGGCCGATTCCAGCCGCACGCGCGCGTGAGACGATGCCGTCGATGTCGTCCGCAAAATCCGGAAAATCCAGATGGCAGTGGCTGTCGACCAGCATCGCGCGAACCTCAGGCCGCCGGCTCAACGTAGCGCGGGAAAGCCGGCGTCGGCGCCGGCAACGTCGTGCCGGGCGCAATCCGCTTCGTGCCGCCGAGCGCGGCAAAGGTGCGCTCTCCTTCCGGGATGCCGAGGCTGTCGAGCAGCAATCCCGAAGCGGTCGGCATCACCGGCTGGGCTAGGATCGCGATCTGGCGCACGACTTCCGCGGTGACGTAGAGCACGGTCTTCTGCCTGACAGGATCAGTCTTGGCGAGCGCCCACGGCGCTTCGCCCGCAAAGTAGCGGTTGGCTTCCGCCACTACGGCCCACACGGCGCTGAGCCAGTGGTGGATCTGCTGAGTCGCCATTGCCTCGCGGGACACCGCCAGCATGCCGTCGGCCTGCGACAGGATCGCCTTGTCGTTGTCGCTGAACGCACCCGGCTCCGGCAGCACGCCAGCGAACTGCTTGGCGATCATCGACAGCGAGCGCTGCGCGAGATTGCCAAGATCATTGGCGAGATCGGCATTGATGCGCGCGACGATGGCCTCATGGCTGTAGTTGCCGTCCTGGCCGAACGGCACCTCGCGCAGGAAGAAATAGCGCATCTGGTCGACGCCATACAGGTCGGCGAGGTTGAAGGGATCGACGACGTTGCCGACCGACTTCGACATCTTCTCGCCCTTGCTGAACAGGAAGCCATGGGCATAGACCCGCTTCGGCAGCGGAATGCCGGCCGATAGCAGGAACGCCGGCCAGTAGACCGCGTGGAAGCGGATGATGTCCTTGCCGATGATGTGCACGTCGGCCGGCCAGTAGCGCCAGTTCTTGTCGTTCTCGTCGGGAAAGCCGATGCCGGTGATGTAGTTGGTGAGCGCGTCGACCCAGACATACATCACGTGCGCTTCATCGCCGGGCACCTTGACGCCCCAGTCGAAGGTAGTGCGCGAGATCGAGAGATCGCGCAGGCCGCCTCGTACGAAGCTCACCACCTCGTTCCGGCGCGAGTCCGGGCCGATGAATTCGGGATGGTCTTCGTAGAGCTTCAGAAGCTTGTCCTGATAGGCCGACAGGCGGAAGAAGTAGCTCTTCTCCTCGACCCACTCGACCGGCGTGCCCTGCGGCCCAATTCGCACCCCGTCGTCGTTTACACGCGTCTCATCCTCGGCGTAATACGCCTCGTCCCGCACCGAGTACCAGCCGGCATAGGTATCGGCATAGATGTCGCCGTTCGCAGCCATGCGCCGCCAGATCTCCTGGCTGGAGCGATGGTGTTGCTCTTCGGTGGTGCGGATGAAGCGATCGAACGACACGTTCAGACGCTGGTCCATCGCCTTGAAACGGCCGGCATTGCGAGCGGCGAGTGCGGCCGGGGCGAGCCCCTCGTTCTGCGCGGTCTGGATCATCTTCAGGCCATGCTCGTCGGTACCGGTAAGAAAGAACACGTCTTTGCCGTCGAGCCGCGCGAAGCGCGCCAATACATCGGTCGCGATCGCCTCATAGGCGTGGCCGATATGCGGGGTGCCATTGGGATAGGCAATTGCAGTCGTGATGTAGAAGACGTTGTCGCGTGCAGGTGTCGCAATGGGCGGCGCGGCTTTCGGCGCGGCAACTGCCTTCGGCGCGCGCGGCGCGTTCGGCCTGGCGGCTCGGGGTGCGGCGACGGGAGCCGGCGCCACGGCAGCGGTCGTCCCCGCCTTCCTGGCCGCCGTCTTTGTCGGGGCCTTCGCCGGCTTCTTGGCAGTCGTCTCGGCAACCTTCTTCGTCACGGCCTTCTTGGCGGCGACCTGCTTCTTCGCAGCCTTCTTTGCATTCTTTGCAGGTTTCGCTGCGGTCTTGTTCGTGCGCTTTTTGGCGGCCGCCTTGGTCTTGTTCGTCTTCTTCACGGCTTTGCGGGCGCGCGCCTTCGCGAGCTTCTTCGTGGCTTTCTTAACAGCCTTCTTGCCGCTCTTGTGTTTGACGGTTTTCTTAGCTCGCGTGGCCACCACGAATTCCTTTACCGGCTTCTCGAAAATTTGGAAACGAACCTGCGCCTAGCGCGTTGCGTCCGCCAGCCAGCCGAACACCGAGAAGACCAGGGGCTTGCGCTCCAGATTATAGGTTTCGGTGTCGCGTGCGGCGCGGACGATCTTTTCCCATACCTCCGCAAGGCGCGCAAGGCGCGGCAGGTTCTGGTTGGCATTGGCCTCGTCGGCATGCAGGCGCTCGGCGATCCAGCGGTCGATGCCGTCGATGAAGGCCGCAAGCGCGACGCGGTCGCTGGTGCCGAGCGAATCGCCGAGCGTGTGCAGTTCACGAGGATCGATCTGCGGCAGGCGCGCGAGCAGCGCAGCCGTGCGCTGCTGAAGTTTCAGGGCGTCGCCGCCGAGCAGCGTCAGCGCTCGTGCGACGCTGCCCTCGCAGGCCTCCGCCCCTTCACGCAGCGCCGGGTCGTTCGGATCGAGATCGGCGGCTGCCGCCGCAGCGGCAATCACCTCGTCGGTCGCGAGCGGACGCAGGCGCAGCTTGCGGCAGCGCGACTGGATCGTTGCGAGCACGCGCGCAGGTGCATGGCTCACCAGCAGGAACAGCGATTGCTGCGGCGGCTCCTCCAAAATCTTGAGAAGCGCGTTGGCCGCATTCGGATTGAGCTCGTCGACGGTGTCGACGATGCAGACGCGCCAGCCCTCAGCCGCCGCGGTCGAGCCGAAGAACGAGATGGTCTCGCGCGTCTCGTCGACGGTAATCACCGTGCGCATCACTCCGCGATCGTTCGCGGTGCGCTCCAACGCCAACAACCCGCCATGGGATTCCGCGGTCACCTGCCGCGCCACGGCATCGTTCGGATCGATCGCGAGGTTCTCGGCGCGCTGCACGGTCGGCGCCAGCGGTTGGCCGTGAGCGAGCACGAAGCGCGCCATGCGATAGGCGAGCGTCGCCTTGCCGATGCCCTGCGGCCCGCCAATCAGCCAGGCATGCGGGATCCGCCCGCCGCGATAGGCGGCCAGTAGCGCCGTCTCCGCCTCGCGATGGCCGAACAGCCGGCCGGTCTCGCGCGGATGCGGTATGGCCGTCTCGCGCCCGGTCTGACGCCGGCTCATGCTGAGACCACCGATGCCGGCGTTGGAAGGAGGCGATCGCGCACCGCCGCCCAGACGCGCCCGGCAACCGTGTCGGGGTCGGAATTGGCGTCGATCAGCACGCAGCGTGCGGGTTCCTCCGCAGCGATCTTGCGGTAAGCATCGCGCAGGCCCTCGTGGAACTTGAGGTTCTCACCCTCGAACCTGTCAGGCGTGCCGCTGCCGCGCCGTGCGGCGGCGCGCTGCAAGCCGATCTCGACCGGTAGGTCGAGGATGATGGTGAGATCCGGCTTGAGATCGCCGATCGTGACCCGCTGCATCGCGTTGATCAGCCCGGCCGGCACGCTGCCGAGGCTGCCCTGATAGGCGCGTGTCGAGTCGGCGAAACGATCGCACAGGACCCAAGTGCCCTGTTTGAGCGCGGGTTCGATTACGGTGCGGACATGGTCATCGCGCGCGGCAGCAAACAGCAGCGTCTCGGCCTCGGGTCCGAGCAGCTTGCCCATGCCCGACAAAACCAGATAGCGCATGATTTCGGCGCCGGGCGAGCCGCCCGGCTCGCGCGTGACCAAGATGCGCAGCTTCGCCGCACTGAGCCGGCTGGCGAGCTTCTTGATCTGGGTCGACTTGCCCGTCCCCTCGCCGCCTTCAAAGGTGATGAAGCGTCCGCGTCCGGGCGCCCGCTGTAGCGCGCTTTCACTCATGATCAGAGCTTCTCGGCGCCCGCGCGGAACATCCCGATCACGAGCTCGCTGGCGCCGTCGATCGCGCGGCGCATGGTCGAGCCGGTGCCAATTGCTTCGGCCGCATAGACCGGCGTCTCCACCGCGATATTGCCGCTGCGCCAGACCCGCACCACGCCGACCTTCTGGCCGGCCTCGACCGGCGCGCGCACTGGGCCGCTATAGACGACGCGCGCGATCAGCTTGTCGCTGCCGTTCTTGTGTACCATCACCTTCACTGGCGTCTTGGCGACGAGTTTCACCGAACGGCTCTCACCGCCAAACACTTTTGCGTAGCCGACGGGCTGGTCGGCCGCGATCAGCGTGCGGGTCTCGAAATTGCGGAAGCCCCATTCCAGCATCTTCTTGGCTTCGGTGGCACGATCCTCAGGGTCTTCCAGTCCGTTGACGACGACGATCAGCCGCGTGCCGTTCTGCACGGCCGAGCCGACCATGCCGTAGCCGCCCTCCTTGGTGTAGCCGGTCTTGAGGCCGTCAGCGCCTTCCATCGAATTGAGCAGCGGATTGCGGTTGGGCTGGCGGATCTTGTTCCACGTGTACTCCTTCTCGCCGAACAGTTTGTAGAATTCGGGGAAGTCCAGGATGATGTGGCGGGCAAGGATAGCGAGCTCGCGCACCGTCATCTTGTTGCCGGGATCGGGCAGACCGTTGGAGTTGCCGAAGGTCGACTTGGTCATGCCGAGTTCGCGGGCGCGCTTGGTCATGAAGTCGGCGGCAAAGATCCGCTCGTTGCCGGCGATGCCTTCGGCCAGCGCAATGCAGGCGTCGTTGCCGCTCTGGATGATCGCGCCGTGCAAGAGATCATCGACGGAGACCTTGCTGTTGATGGCGGCAAACATGGTCGAGCCGCCCGAGGGCGCCCCGCCCTTGCGCCAGGCGTTCTCGCTGATCCGGTACTCGTCGGTGGGCTTGATGTCGCCTTTCTTGATGGCGTTGAAGACGACCTCGGCCGTCATCAGCTTCATCATGCTGGACGGCGCGCGCAGCTCGTCGGCGTTCTTCTCGAACAACACGCTGCCGCTGGAGGCCTCGGTCAGGATCGCGGTGGGGGCATCTCCGTCAAAACCGGACTCTTCCGCTTTCTTGGCGCCCTGGACGCTCTGGTTGGCGGCCTGGAGCACCCCGCCCCAGCCGACGCTCGCCATCAGAACCGCCGCGAACAGCCCGCGCGCCAGCGCTCCAGCCGTGAGCCGGGGGCGACAAAGCGAAGAAACACGACATGCCATGGCCAAGCCCTGAGAGCGGCGTTCTAACAGTTGGAACCAGTGCGAACAACACGAGGTTGGCCGCTTGTCCGTGAGATTGCACGATTCTCGTCGCGCCCCTATCGTGCCACCTCATGTTTTGCGACCAAACCCCTGAAACAAGGCGGAAAAGCGATGTCTTCCACCCGCGTGATCAAGGCCAACGGGATCGACCTGTTCATCCGCGAAGCCGGCGAGGGACCGCTGGTCGTGCTGTGCCATGGCTGGCCGGAACTCTCCTACTCCTGGCGGCATCAGATCCCGGCGCTCGCAGCCGCCGGCTTTCACGTCGTCGCGCCCGACATGCGCGGCTACGGCCAGAGTGCGGCGCCGCCTGATGTCGCCGCCTACTCGATCTTCGATACCGTCGGTGACGTGGTCGGCTTGGTGCAGGCGCTCGACGAGAGCAAGGCCATGGTGGTCGGCCACGACTGGGGTGCGCCGGTCGCGTGGCATGCGGCACTGTTCCGGCCCGACATCTTCACGGCGGTCGCGGGCCTGAGCGTGCCGCCGCCGTTCCGCGGCCGCGGCAAGCCGCTCGACCTGCTCCGCCAGGGTGGCGTCACCAACTTCTACTGGCAGTATTTCCAGACACCCGGGGTCGCCGAAGCCGAACTCGAGCGTGATGTCGCCCGCACCATGCGCATCGTGCTCGGCGGACGCGGCCTTGCCGATCCCAGCGCCGCGATGTTCGTGCCGGAGGGTAAGGGCTTCCTCAGCCATGCGACCTCCGAGGAGCCGCTGCCGGGCTGGCTGAGCCAGACTGACCTGGCCTATTTCACAGAAACCTTCCGCAAGTCCGGCTTCCGCGGCGGGCTGAACTGGTATCGCAACATCGACCGCAATTGGGAGCTGACGGCGCCCTGGCAGGATGCGCAGATCCACCAGCCCTCCCTCTTCATCGCCGGCTCCAAGGACGCCGTCATCACCGGCCTGATCGGCGCCAAGCGCGTCAACGAGCTGGAGCGCGTGCTGCCCAACCTCACGCGGAAGCTGATCATCGAGGGCGCCGGCCATTGGGTGCAGCAGGAGCGGCCCGGCGAGGTGAACGACGCGCTGCTCACGTTCCTGCGCGAGGCATCGGCGCGCTAGTACAGGCCGCGGCCGCTCAGGATGCCGCGCGCCTCGGCGGCGCCGCCGTCAGACACATAGGCGGAGGACGGAGTGCCCTCGGTCGCGTAGCGGCCATCTTCGTCATAGGACACGGCGCGGGCGTTCTGGAGTGCCCGGCCCCGGCTGCGGCTCGAGGCCGACATCTCCGAGGTTGCTCCGATCGAGGCGACGTCGGCAGAACTGTTGCCGAGATTGTAGGGCCGTCCCTCCGGCATTGGGACCTCGCCGCGGATTGCTCCCCGTCCCGGGGACGCAAGCTCAGGCACGAACGGTCTTGCTGAGGCGACGCGAACCATGGACGGGCTCGGTGCCGGAACGCCGGCGCGCAAGGTCGCCATGAGCTGGCGGTCGTCGGAGCCTTCCAGGGGCGCCCGGCCGACATATTCGACACGGACCCTGGCGACGCCATTGCCTTTGAATTCAAGCAGTTCGGCGGCCTTGTTCGAAACGTCGATGAGCCGATTGCCGTGATACGGGCCTCGGTCATTGACGCGGACGATCAGCGATTTGCCGTTCGAGACGTTGGTCACCCGCGCGTAGCACGGCATCGGCAGGGTCGGATGCGCTGCCGTCAGCGAGGTCATGTCGAACACTTCGCCATTGGCGGTCAGGCGGCCGTGGAAATCGTCGCCATACCAGGAGGCCATGCCCTCGGCACGGTAGTTGACGTCCTCCTCGGGCACGTAGGTCCGGCCTGCCACCACATAGGGTTTGCCGATGCGATAGGTGCCGCCGCCTTTCGGAACGGGATCACCCAGGGCCACGACCCGCGGGCTCGAGGACACGCCGTATTTCGGATCGACGCGGCTGGCGAACTTGCCCGACGATGCGCAGTTGGCGAGCGCGAGGCAGGTCGCGGCCGCCGCAACGCCACGTGCGGCCCGCAAAACCGAATCTGACCGTCGGATCCCCATTCGCCCCAAATACCATTTCGCCGGAGACTTACCCAACCGCTTTGGCTGCGGGAAGCGCCTTCCGGTCCCTTTTCCGAGGCGGCCCACCACCGCGTCGGAAGTCGCCACGATATCGCAACCGGAACACGGCGGAAATGGGGAGCGGGCGAGGTTCGCGCCGGGATGGTAAACGGGACGTTGGCCCTTCCCCGTTTATCTACTGATCGCGGGCGGCTTCACGGCGGAAATTCTCTGTGCCACTCCTGAACAGGCTGTTGCGCCGAATCCTCACTCCATCCCCATTGTCGCGACTTTCACTGGAATTCTTTTGACTGTGCAGGGCCGCACGCGTTCTCTCGGGTGCAGGGCGGAATGGAATTTCACGATGATCGAGACGGTTTCGGCACTGATGGGTCTGGTAAGCGCGGGGATCTTCCTGGCCCATGCGTTTGAAGGTTACCGCACGAGGGCCTGAGGCGCTCGCGCGGGAGACATTGCATCACCTCTTTCAAGGCGGCGCGTTCGGACATTTTTTATTCGATCCGATCGAGCATCGAAAACGAGAGCGGCAGGTGGTCCATGCGCAACCATGATTTCGTATCCGATGGCTTTCTGGCATTGACCGCCGGCGGCCTGGTTCTGCTCTGCTCAAGCCTCGTGGCACTCGCCTTCGGCTGAACACCAACGACACTCCGCTGCGTTCAGACCATAGCCATACCGCGACTCAACAGTCGTGTTTGCCCAGGATGATCCCGCTCCCGTTTAATTGATTGAATTTCCGCCCTCGTTGCCTCCACTCATTTCAAGAGGCCATAACCAACGAGGGTGACGCAAATGCTCGCCGAGAAGTTTTTCCTGGTGCTGGAATCACTGATCCGCAGCGACCGCACCTATCCGGACGGAAGTCCCCGGGTCATCAGCACCTCGGCGCACGTACCTGTAAAGCTGCCGGGCCAGAACTAGCCGGGACTTCCGCGGGGCTCAGGCCACGAGTCGTTCAGCGCAAGCCAAGCAGCGAGCGGCGATAGAGGCTGTCGCGGGCTTCGTTCAGGCAGACGAAGCTGCCGTCAAAACCCTTGCCGTAGCGCTTCAGCCCTTTGGCGTAGTAGAGGCCCTTCCTGAAATCCAGCCACACAACCTTGTCGCCCGCGCAATAGCGCTGCGCCTGCGCCTCGTCGCGAAACGGCGTCAGGGGCCCCGCCGACACCTCCGTAGCGCCTGCGCCAAAGACCATCACGGCGCTGAGCGCGATCTTGCCAAGACCTCTGTCGAGACCTCTGCCAAAGCTGCTGCAGGACACCGCCCGCCCTCCGATCCGCACCGCCGCGCGGCGCTCGTTGGCCACGATAGCACGGGGCTGGACAATCCGCAGGCAGTGGCAGGCATCGCCGCGTCTTCCGCCGGCCATCTTGGCAGGTCCTGATCCACCTCACCTTCGTGGTCTCGGCGATCGGAATTGCCTTCGTCGACAAGCTCAGCGATTCCGGCATGCGCAAGCAGGCTGAATAAGTCGGACCGCCCCCCGTGGTGGGTCCGATCGCGGGCGTCAGGTCCGGACCAGCCTGATCGGCTATGCGGGCTCGTTTACCATTTGTTAACGAGACTCGCGGCCGCATGTCGTCTGGGGATATCGAGGCCGACGCATGAACAGAGACTTGCGGGAATTTCGACGGCTTGAGCGGCTCTGCCTGGAGCAGGCGGCGCTCTCAACCATGGACCTTGCGCGGACTGGCCTCTTGAAGGTGGCCGACGATTGCCGCGCCGCGGCTGAAGCGATCGAAGCGCGATCGCCTCCGCGCGGTGCATTCGCCGGCGCCGTTCAGGCGCTCAAGCGAGCGCCACTCGCATGGCGGGTTGGCGCCAGGTCGTAGAAGCGCAGATCAGCCCTTGTCGCGCGCTTCGCGCGCCAGCCGCTCGGCTCTCAGCCGCTCGCGATTGGCGTAAAACGCCTTTTGCGCCTCCTCGTGATCGCGCATGGCCTTTTCCGCCTCGATCCGGCGCGTCGCATCACGCGCCTGGCGCTGTTCGGGGGTCAGGGGTTTGCGTCGAAAGGAAAGGTCTTCAGTCATGACGAGGCAACGCGGGAGCGCCGGAAGAGTTCCGCGCCACGCACGCGAAGGTGCATTTGGACCTAACCAAAAGAGCTGAGCAATCAGCATCCTATTGGGCGAGCGAATCCGGACCTAAGGTCCTCCCATGAGCGCCAAATCCAAAAGTCGAAAACAACCCCATGCACAGTAGCTGGGACCAGCGGGATCAATGACTTATGTCGTGCGACGATGCCGTCTTTGACTCGTCGGGCAAAACAGGGGTAGTCTGGCAACTTCGGAAAATCCGTCAGAGGCGATCGTCGGTGCGTCGGTACGCGGACAGAGGCGCCTCCGCTCGCGCACAGTCGCGACGCACCTTGCATCGCGCCTTTCAGGAGGTGTTCGGCCTTGGCCCGGTTTCCTTCCTGCGGCACAAGCGCCTGTGCACTGTCCATTCCATTCTGCGCGACAGCGCGCCAGGCACGACCACGGTGGCATCAGTGGCCATGCACCAAGGCTTCTACGAACTCGGCCGCTTCTCACACTACTATTTCGCGATGTTCGGAGAGCACCCGCCGCGAACATTGGGGCACCCCGCGGCGGGATCCCGGAGGCCGAGCGGTAGCGGCCTAGCGTTTATCTGGGCGCGCTCGGCCAAGCGTAGGCCGGCTCTTCCAGCAAGCTTGCTTCGCCTTCACTTTGCCCGCACATCGCAAGTCCGGAGCCTGCGAATCTAGTGGCCGAAGGCGGCGGCCCGACGATGTTCGCCGGTATCGGCGTCATGCGGGCGCTGAACCGACACTACGTCCCGGAGTTTAACCCCAAGGGAAAAGAGCCGCATTGGGGGCGGCGCAAACTGAAGAGGGATCAATGACCGTCTTCGTTTACGTCAACATCGCCAAGCAGGTCGGCGATAAGGACCACATCAAAGTCTTCGCCACGGTTGATGCCGCGGAAAAGTGGTTCGAGGAGAACGATCCGGAAGGCGTCGCCTTCGAGTACGAGGTTCTGGAATAGGTTGAGGCGCCGCCATGAGGACGATTGGTATCGCGGTGTTCGTGATTTTTTGCCTCGCGATTGTCTACGTGACGGTTGTTTTGCACGGCGACCACAGCCAGATCAAACAAATTCGGGAAGAATGCCGGCGGATACACAGTGAAGCGGCCAAAGTGGCGGAATGCGTGGTCGACTCGACGCTTCGGCGCGCAAGGCAACCGCAACTGCCGTAAGCGCGCGCTGTTCGAGTACCCTGCAAGACGATGATGTGAAAAGGCCCGCCAGCGCGGACCGGCGGGCCTCAGTCTTAACGCCTCAACCACCGCCGGTGCGTCATCAGCCGCTGCCGGTCGCGCTTCCGGTGCACCCTGCGCCGGAGCATGGTCCGGCGGGATAGGCCCTCAGCGGGCTTGCGGGACTCGCTGGTGCGTTTGCCTGTTTCGGGCTGTCCGGTGGCGGGTTGGCTGGGGATCGAATCCACGGACTCCGCTCGCGGCGGAAACATAGGTCTTGCGATAGTCATGGGTGGTCGCTTCCAGGATAAGGGCTTTCCAAGGCCCCGCGCCGCCAAGCGCGTCCATGGTCGTTGGCATGAGAGCCTCCGACGTCGCCGCAACTCTCGAATCCAATCGAGAGCATGATCCCTAATGGATTGCGGGTATTCCAGGTCCGGGTTTCCAAGCCCACGGACATGCTCAGCTGATTTGGTTAAAAAAGCAATTCCCCGCGCAAGGGAAAATTTGCTTGTGTACGCCTTGATGTCGCTCGCCGTCAGCGTGCCATGGAGGCGTGGAGCGATGGGACAAAAGGTCCGAATTCTTGAACGTGCACACGTGCTGCCCGACCTCCTGAAAATGCTTCGGGAGCTCGAGGATCTGAGAGAGAAGGTCCGGCTCGCCGAGGCCGCCAGAGTGCTGCACTAGCCTAAAGCCAGCGGCAGCACGGCGGGCCTTTTACTTGCCCGCCGCCACCCGTAAATTTCCCAATATCGCCCGCGTCGAGCTCGTTCGATCATTTCGAAATGAGATCGTCGAAGCCAAAGGAATGGACAGAAGCTGAGCGAAAGCGGCTTGCGTGGTTGGCGCGTCGTCGTGTCGTATCGGAGATAGCGGTGGCGCTTGGGCGGCACGCCGGATCCGTAAGGCGAATGGCGCGCGCAATGGGACTTATCCTGAAGAAATAATCTTGCCTGCCTTCCGGCCCGATCCTCTTGCCGCGGCCCTCCGCTCGCGGAACACTCGCAGCCATCATCCGCTGCCGGGCGTTTTTGTCGCTTGGAACAAAGCGCGACGGCTTTGATTGGCGTTCCATGAAATGGGTCGTCGGCATCCTGGTGGCCGTCGTGATCTGCCTCGGGGTCTATGTCGGGTCGGCTTTCGTTTCCCTGTTAGATCTCGTTTCGGCCGTTCGGAACAGTGACGTTGCCCAGGTCATGGCTAGGACAGACCTTCCGCGGGTGCGTCATTCCCTCGTCGATCAGGTTGTCGCCGCCTATCTCGATCGGCTTGGGCAGAAACGGCCGGTGCGTCCACTTGAGCGAATGGCAATCAACAGGATCGGCGCGACGATTGCGGATGATCTCGCGACCAAGCTCCTGACGCCGGAGAATTTGTCTGTGCTCTTGAGAAGCGGCTCCGTTCGCAATGCGGCGGAGAATATCAGCTTTGGAACGATGTCAGCGCTCGCGGACCAAGACGTTTCGAACATCTTCGTCGTCCTCGGACGGATCACTCCGGTCAAGCCCGTCGAATTTGCGCTGGAGCTAGGATCGGCTGAGAAGGCCGGAAGCATCAGCCTGCATTTTTACGGAGCAGGATGGAAGCTGTCAGGCATCAATCTGCCGCCATTGGTGCTGTCCAACCTAGTTGACCGGCTGCCTGCGCGCTAACCCCTTGCGCTCACTCTACGGTTGCGGAATCCTGCCGACAAGGGGGATTCTCATGACTGCCGAAGTTTGCATAATGAACCGGTTGGCAGCGGTGCTTGCTGCCGACAGCGCGGCAACCGTTTCACAGTGGACCGGCGAAAAGGTAGAGAGCCGCTATTTCAAAGGATCAAATAAGATATTTCAGCTCTCGGATCACCACCCGGTTGGATTGATGATCTTCGATTCGGCTGGCCGCGCTGATGACGAGGTTGCGCTCGACCTTCTGACGGAAAAGAGCGGCGATGTGCGGCCTGCCGAGCTCGCGGGACAGGTGCTCTCGACTTAGGCCCGCTACTTTGGCTGCCGCGGTGATGTCGAGCGCGGCTGGCTCGACCTGCACGAGAGCGGTACCTACGTGCGGCTACTGACGCCCGGCCGGATCTGCTGGAGCTCCGTTAGGAACCGAGTCCAGATTATCCGGTTTGCTGTCTCGCTAGCTTGCCCAAGCTGGCGGAGCGGCCCCGGCCTATAACATCCAGCCCCCTGAAGCCGGGGCCGTCTCTCCGCCCTGCTGTCTCCAATCAGTTAAGCAACTTCTTGCGACGTCGCCGGGGAATTACCCTCATCTCCAATCCCATAACCGTCAGCACACCGAGAACAGTTGAAGAATGTGGAAGCTGTTCGTCGCCGAAGGCTCGATAAAGGCTCGTTCGTTGCAGACCGGTTTGTCTTGCGACTTCTGAAATATTGAAGTGCTCGAGCGCCTTCCCGATCGCCCTGCAGATTGTGCGAGCTTCAGCCGACTCGAATGCCGCGTTCAGCTCGTTAGCTAACTGGGAGGGCGCGACGGGACTATAAGTTTTGGTCATGTCGGTCTCCACAACAAAAGGGCCGGCTTTTTAAGCCGGCCCTTCGCTATTTATCGAAGCTCGTTCAGTACTTCGCAATCAACGGGCCACCGAACTTGTAGTTCAGGCGGACGAGGCCCATGTCGACGTTCTGATCGATACGCTCTGCGCCTTCGATTTGCGGATCAACGTCCTGCACTGGCGACGCCGGCCGCGATCTCGACCAGCTTGCGTGCAGCGGCTTCCGGGTTGGCGAAGGGGCGTTCGGTGGTGAGCTTCATGCGGCGGATGCTCGGCGTTCTTTTCGTATTCGCTGTCCGACGATCAAAACGGCGAGAGCGATGATCCCTACGGCGTCAACTACGAGTGCATAGGTCTCATATGGCAATAGCCGTTCCTCTGTATGGCCAAGCGCCCGCAGCCTAATCGAGCCTCGATTTGCGCTCGGTTCGCTTTGCGATACTGGGCGGCGCTTTGCCTTGCCGGCAGCCTTCGGGCGGACTGTTTTGCATTCCAGGACCGCGAGTGCGCGCCGTCTGTGCATTGGCGCATCTGGTGACAGGAACCTTGGGGACCGCGGGCAGTTGATCAGCAGTCCCGACAAGCGGAGTTTTTCCCATGCGCGAGAAGCGCAGGCTGGTAGCGGCAGTAGCGTCCGCCCGCACCACCAAGGCATCGATTGCCCCCTGAGAACCGGTTATGCCTTTATCGTCGACGGTCATGTCAAGACGACCTTCGCGGCGAAAGCGAGCGCCCTGGAAGCCGACATACAGCTGAAGAACCGATTCCCTCGGCTTCAGGTCAAGATCTACGACGCCGAAAACAAGCTCAGCGAGGTTATTGAGATCGCCCGCGCTTGACGCGCAGATCAGCGGCCCGTTTGGAGTTGGCACCATGAGCGCCTCGAGCACAGGCGACAAACGAGCCATGAACATCTTGCGTGAAATGCACGAGGCCGAGAAAGAGTTAGTCGGCAAGGCCGTCGTCTTGACTGACGGCAAGGCTGGCACAATCGATGGCGTCTTCCTCGATGATGAGCATGGACTCCGCATCTCGATCGCGGGGCATGAGGGTCGATGGCCGATCTCGACGGTGAAGCAAATCGAGAGCTGATCGCCCACGGCCTTGCAGCCTCTATCGCTGACGGGAGGGTCGTCGGGCCGAATTAGGCGCGGTGCCGAGCGGGCCGCGTTATCGATTTAATCGGCCCACCGGAAGCGCCGTCACGCTCGCCTGGCCTGATCCGGAGATCATCCTCTGCCCCCCCATCCGCTGATGCAGCCAATCTTTGCGGCCACCGCGCCGAGCGGCAGGATCATCTACCCGGTGATATCAACCATTCGACTATGTCGGACGCAACTTTGGTCTGTCGGGACTTCCTAAGCAGACTGTCTCGTTTGTGCCCTGGTGGGAAGGTCTCGGCTTCGTCGCTCAACTGCCGGGCTTCTATAGCAAGCCGTACCTTCAGCGAGGACTTTGGTTTGAACCGGAGGCGCTTCATTGATCGGTCCCCATGCGTGAACCTGCCTCATCGATAAGAACTCGCCGCAGCGAATAAAGGTTCATGAACGCCCGGGGAACGTTCATTGAACTTTAGCGATTTGACCCCGCCCGCGAAATTCTTGTCTGCGGCGCATGCGTATGGCGTACGAGCTCTGGATGGCTATCGCCTCTAGGTTATCCAGGAGAGCGACCACGTGCGCCTGCTCTCGCGTAATGGTAGCGACTGGACGAGGCGCTATCCGTGGATCGCCGCGGCCGCGCTGAAGAACCGGCAGAAGCACTTTGTCATCGATGGCGGGGCCGTTGTGCTCGGGATAGACGGCATCTCCGACTTCGACGCGCTGCACTCCCGCAAGCACTATCACGAGGTGCAGCTATACGCCTTCGACATTCTTGCGATGGGTGGCGATGACCTGCGGTCCCTGCCCTTGCACGTGCGCAAAGCCAAACTAGAGCAGTTGCTGGCGCGCCGGCCGGACGGCATCACCGTTGCGCCCTTTGAGCGCGGCGAGATCGGACCCAACCTGTTCCGCGCAGCCTGCCGCATGGGCGTCGAGGGATTGGTCTCCAAGCATCGCGATCGACAGTACCGCGGCGGGCGGCAGAAATTCTGAATCAATGTCAAGAACCGAAGCCATCCTGCTATGGAGAGCTATGACCGTCTTCGTTTACGTCAACACCGGCAAGAGGGTCGGCGATCCAGACCGCATCAAGGTGTTTGCCACGGTCGATGCAGCGGAAAGATGGTTCGATGAGAATGATCCCGAGGGCGTGGCGTTCGAATATGAGGTTCTTGAGTAGTGCCGCCCACTGACAGCGCGCGCAGCGCTCTGGGTCGCGACAATTAGGCATTACCGACGGCGAAGTCCGCTTCGCGCCGAGAGCTGCCCTTCCAGCGAGGTCGCATTTTGACCCTGAGCAGACCTATGTTGGGTGCTGTCTGGTTAGAATAAGGTGCAACGAAAAATTAGGACACCTGGCCCGATACAGATGCCACCTGCTCAATCAGAGGATGAGCGTCATGTGGTTGCTTGTGGCATTCATGGTTGTGATCGTTAGCGGGCTAAACTTCATCATCGAAAGGTCGTCCATGACGAAAATGATGAAAGCGGCCACACGCTTGACGATCCTCGCCGCGGCGCTGGCAACCACCTTCTATTTGATCGCCTAGCGCCGCCTCGCGTACGCCGTCCGAATAATCGGTGCATTCCTCCGCCCAAGTTGCAAAGGTTGACCGGAAGCCATGCACCGTCACGTGTCCGTAGCCAAGACGATCAAGCACGGCGAGCATTGCGTTTTCGGAGAATGCTCCGCCATCAGGATTGGTGAAGATCAGTTCGTCTTTGCCGAGCTTTAGGAGGCGCTCTACGTCGAGTGGTTTGAGCCGTCCAGCCATTGTTCCTCCGAGAGAATCGTCCTCCGAACCCACGGTCTTCAGCTACGGTCAGTGACCCGATTAGGAAGAACACCGACGAACTGCGAAGTACAGTCTTTCGGCGTAAGTCACTGAATTTGCTGTGGAGTTCGAACGACCACGAACAGTGGCGAACAATATACTGGCGGAAGGGGTGGGATTCGAACCCACGGTACCCTTGCGGGCACGCCGGTTTTCAAGACCGGTGCCTTAAACCACTCGGCCACCCTTCCGTATCAGCAGCATCAAGCACTTACAGGCGCCGAGATCAAGAACAGCCGCGCACAGATTGTAGTTGGGGACAAGTTTGGCCACTTTCAGGACTGGAGGACAAGGAGGTGCTCGCAGCCGACAGGTTATTGTCTGCCTGCTTCAACCGCTTCCGCTTCAGGTAGTTGCGGAAAGCAGCCCGCGCTGGAGTTCGAACACCTCTTTCGCACCGCGCGCGGTGCGACGGGATCGTTGCCTCCATCCCTGATCGGTCAAGCATTGGCTCCCGCCACCGAACAAGCTCGCGGTTCAGCGATACGCCTTTACGATTAGTTACGTTCGCCTTCGCCACCACCTCGAAAACGACGTGTCTTGCTCGGGTCCGGTCGGCTGCGTCTTGGGATGCAGTGAAATATTCTGGGCGCTCAGCAGAGCAGGAATGTCGGCGGGGGCGAGCTTCCCTGTTGCCACCATCTCGTCCGTCCTGAACTCATCAACGACGAATGACTTGCCCGCTTGCCTGCAAATAAGCTTGATCGTGCAGGCGACGTCACCGGGGATTGCCGCAACGATCTTGGCTTCGTTCAAAACGTTATGTTCGCTCGCATACAGCGACCCTCGGAACTCAGGGCTTAGGAAAAGAAGAGCCGTTTCCTGCCGATCGGTCAGGATCAGCCTCAGCAGAAGCGCAAGGACCATCGCATCCCGGCAACGATCGGGTCCAATCATTCTCGCAACGTAACTCGACTCCATGCGATTGAAGGTGACGCCGAGGCCGATCGCGAGCGCGAATATCAAATCGAACTCGGCATTCCCGAAAATGCCATGGCCCAACCATTGCACGATGCAAGCAAGAAGCCCGATGCTGATGTGCAGGGCGGTAAACCTCGCGGGCGTGGAGCGGTGATCGAAGATCGCCCATGCGCCCCAAATCAGTAGCGCGAGCGCAGACCATTGCAGATGCCCCACATTCGTCAAAACATTCGACCAACTGTATTGCCGCGGGGCCAGAAGATCGGGGACAAAATTAGGCCCGAACACGGCGACGCAGGCGAGAAGTCCGGCCACGGTTACCAAGCCGCTCACGAATGTCGCTCTGACGGCCTCGCGGTTCGATGAGATGAAGAGCCAGCAGAGCGCCGTCAGTGGGATCCCAATGATGTTGTGCTTCCAAAAGCCCGCGACGACCATCAGCAACAGCGCGGGCACGGGAGACCGCTTCTGCTGGCAAAGCCGAAGGAAATACACGAGCGCCGCGCCCATGATGGCGAGGCCAGCAAGTTGCGGATCGTTCGCGCCAATGTAGATGGTCGAGTTGCGCGCCATCATCGCGACGTACCAAAGCGCCGCAACAGTCGCGCCGAGGCGGCCCAAGGCCAAGATCCGGACCGAAAGAAATACCTCCAGGGCCAGCGCCGCCAGGGCCAACAGCGAGAGCGCGCGCCCCACAAACAGGTTGTCCATACCCAGCAGCTTGCCGAGCGCCCCGATCGCATAGAACGAGAGCGGCGGGTAGTTATTGCCAGCAAGGCTATCGGGACCGGGATAGATCGGCCGCCACGCAGCGGCCGTGTCCTGCCAATAGGCGTTCCACGACTCCGTAGGCCAGATTTCAATCAAGAACTGTGCGCGCCAAATTGGCCAAGCTAGGAAATAGGCGCCAGCGAGCGACAAGGGCACAATGTAAACGAGCGCGCGCGTGGACACGCGCGACAAGGATCGCGTTTCCGCGACGGCAATCGAGATAGCCAAAGGGAGCCCCCGCCCCAACTAATAAGCCAATGGGCCGAACCATAGGGTGCCGCATGGCGGCGACGCAATCGGGTAAATCCCGGTACTGGAAATTTGGTAAAAGGCTGCCAGCGGGAGCCTACCGTCCCGGCCGCCTATCTCGTCTTGCGCAGAGGCCAATTAACCTATTGGCGGGACACAGCTTGCGATTGCCTGGTCTAGTCACTACCCTGCAACGATTGTAGCTGCTGATATGTTGCTTTTCATTTGTTTGTCGGGAAAAAGCATGTTTGACGCCGCCAGATGTCAAGAACTCGCGATTGAATACCGGGCCCTTGCTCAATCGTCCGATCTTTCTGTGGAACGAGCAGTTTTGCTGAAGAACATCGCAAGGACCTTCACCGGATTAGCTAATCAACTGGACAGGCTTGCCGCTCTGACGAGAGAGGAAGCCCAGCGGCTTAGGGCCGGTCCGTCAGAAACAAGAAGCGCGCCTTCACCGAGCGCCTAGGCGCAGACTCGCGAATATGCGATGACACGGCATTGGAAGCGTCTCGGAGGATATTCGATGCGCATCGCATTGCCGTATCTGGGAATTGTTCTCTGCGCGTGCCTGACGGCATGGCTGTCTTCCATGCTGATCTACTGACGACCGAGCAGGTCCTCGCCAGGCGCCAGCAGCCGCACACAGGTCCCGCTTTCGTGCAGATCGAGCCAGCCCTTCTCGATCGCGTATCTGAGGCCGGCGCCGAACTCACTGCCGCTGCCACCGAACGTGAACATGAACGGCGCGTTGATCTTCTCGATGTGAATGCGGCCGTCCTGGACCGGCTCGACGCTTGCCGCGAACTGAACGAGCTGAAGCGGCGGCTTCCGGATCGGCATAGGGCCGCGCCGCGACATGCTTCATGCTGTGGCCTGATCTTCCCTATCGCCCCCGCGTGCTTGGCAGACCATGCGCTGCGCCGACTGCGACCCGGATAGCTTCTTCGCGGCTATTCCGTTTCGTTCAACGCCTTAATGAATGGCCGATATTTCTTGGAGACCTTGCGAAGCGCCTCGACGATCCGCTGTTTTTTAGCTTCATGGCTGCAACGCTAGCAATAGGCCAGGCAGCCACGAACGCCCTCTCGCGCATCTCGCCGAAGGTGATCTTGTGGGTCCGCATGGGGCGACATCATAGAAAACGCGGCGCCCCTAAGGAGCGCCGCGCAAAATCCGTTCTTGGCTGCGTTAGCTCAGTACCCGCAGGATGCGCAGCCCGTCGTCACCGGCGCGTAGTACGAATACCCCGGCGAGACCATCTCGACGCGCTGGCGCGTGGCGTATTGCGGCGGGATGCGCTCGTACTGGACGCCAGGGGGCGCGACCATCACGGTTTGCGGGACCATCACGGTGCGGTACTGCGCCGGGGTGCGATGCGCGACCGTGGCGCCGGGCGAAACCATCACGGTCTCGTCGACGGTGCGGTATTGCGGCTGCACGTATTGCTGCTGATAGCAGGTCGTGCACGGCGGCGGCGCGTAGCAATTGTAGCATCCGGCGGAAGCTGAGCCCGTCACCGACATCGCGGCGACAGCCGTTGAGAAAACGACAGCAAGAGTACGAGACATTGTGATGGTGCCCCAGTTGCCCGAAATGGATTTGGATCGAAGGTCGCGGCAATATACGCCGCGAAATCCAAAGCCGCCGAACTTCGTTGGGGCATCCTTAACGCGATCGCGGAGCCGCGGGCGATCGATAGGGATTCATTGACCATGCATGCTGACGCCACGCGGCCGGACGCGTCGCCCGGATGGAGCGCAAGCGAAATCCGGGACGGTGTCCCGTCCGGTCTCGCACTTGCCCCGGACTGCGCTCTCGGACGGCGCTTCGCGCCGACCCGTTCGCTCCATCCGGGCTACAAGGACGCGCTTATTTCGGGCGACGCTTGACCTCGCGCACCGCGCCGCGCGCGGCGCTGGTGGTGAGTGCGGCATAGGCCTGGAGCGCGGTGGAGACGTTGCGCTTGCGGTTCGTCGCCTGCCAGGCGGCATCTCCCTTCGCCTCTTCCGCAGCGCGGCGGCTGGCGAGCTCCTCGTCGGAGACCTCCAAGGTGATGCTGCGGTTCGGAATGTCGATCGCGATCAGGTCGCCGGTCCGCACGAGCCCGATGTTGCCGCCTTCGGCGGCTTCCGGCGACAGATGCCCGATCGACAGGCCGGACGAGCCGCCGGAGAAACGGCCATCGGTGACGAGCGCGCAGGCTTTGCCGAGGCCCATCGATTTCAGATAGCTGGTCGGATAGAGCATCTCCTGCATGCCGGGGCCACCGCGCGGGCCTTCGTAGATGATGACCACGACCTCGCCGGCGACGACCTTGCCGCCCAAAATGCCTTCCACCGCGGCGTCCTGGCTTTCGAACACCCGCGCGGGGCCGGAGAATTTCAGGATCGAGGCATCGACGCCGGCGGTCTTCACGATGCAGCCGTCCTGCGCAAGGTTGCCGTAGAGCACGGCGAGGCCGCCGTCCTTGCTGAAGGCGTGATCGAGGTTGCGGACCACCCCCTTCTCGCGATCGGTATCGAGCTCGTCGTAACGGCGCTCCTGGCTGAAGGCGACCTGCGTCGGGATGCCGCCGGGCGAGGCGCGGAAGAAGGTGCGCACCGCTTCGCTCTTCGAGCGCTTGACGTCCCAGCGCTCCAGCGCGTCGCTCATGGTCAGTGCATGCACGGTCGAGACCGAGGTGTCGATCAGGCCGGCGCGATCGAGCTCGCCCAGAATGCCCATGATGCCGCCGGCGCGATGCACGTCCTCGACATGCACGTCGGCAACCGATGGCGCCACCTTGCAAAGGACAGGCACGCGGCGCGACAGCCGATCGATGTCGCGCATGGTGAACTCGACCTGCCCTTCATGGGCTGCCGCGAGCAGATGCAGCACGGTGTTGGTCGAGCCGCCCATCGCGATGTCGAGCGTCATCGCGTTCTCGAACGCCTTGAAGTTGGCGACGTTGCGCGGCAGCACCGAGGCGTCGTCCTGCTCGTAATAGCGGCGGACGAGATCGACGATGGTGTGGCCGGCTTCGACGAACAGCCGCTTGCGGTCGGCATGGGTTGCGACCACCGTGCCGTTGCCGGGCAGCGCAAGGCCCAGCGCCTCGGTCAGGCAGTTCATCGAATTGGCGGTGAACATGCCCGAGCAGGAGCCGCAGGTCGGGCACGCCGAGCGCTCGATCACCTTGACGTCCTCGTCGCTGACCTTGGAATCGGCCGCGGCGACCATGGCGTCGATGAGGTCGACGGCCTTGGTCTTGCCCTGCAGCTTGACCTTGCCGGCTTCCATCGGTCCGCCCGAGATGAACACGGCGGGAATGTTGAGCCGCAACGCCGCCATCAGCATGCCGGGCGTGATCTTGTCGCAATTGGAGATGCAAACCAGGCCGTCGGCGCAATGGGCATTGGCCATGTATTCGACGCTGTCGGCGATCAGCTCGCGCGACGGCAGGCTGTAGAGCATGCCGTCATGGCCCATGGCGATGCCGTCGTCGACCGCGATGGTGTTGAACTCTTTCGCCACGCCGCCGGCCTGCTCGATCTCGCGGGCGACCAGCTGGCCGAGGTCCTTGAGGTGGACGTGGCCGGGGACGAACTGGGTGAAGGAGTTGACGACCGCGATGATCGGCTTGCCGAAATCCGCATCCTTCATGCCCGTCGCGCGCCAGAGGCCGCGGGCGCCCGCCATGTTCCGGCCGTGGGTGGTGGTGCGGGAGCGATAGGCTGGCATGGCGGTTTCCGTCCTGGTTGGGTCAGCCGGGCGGGGCAAATTTTCGAAGCCGCCTCAGGCCTTTCCGGCCGGATAGCGCACGGGGTGGGCGCGCGCAACGGGAACTTGGCCCGGACAGGGCTCCCCTGCTCCGGACGCGGGCTTTTCGTAGATCCTATGGGTG
>NZ_VSTH01000190.1 GCF_008123965.1 Bradyrhizobium hipponense
ATTCACCGTGACGCGTTCAACGGCGCGCCGCAACAGCAGCGCCCCCTTTTCGCCAGTCGAGCATCGCCAAAGCGGCCGACTGACCAATCCATCTCTTCCATTGCGGCCATCCCTCTTGTCGACCGCACTGAAAGGAATCAGACTCGATTCCACCTTGGCAACAAAAAACTGTGTGTACGCCTTAGCCCACAAGGGGAGAGGGAGACAGCGCGAACAACGGCCACTGCCACCTACTTCGGCAGCAGCGCCTTCAGCTTGTCGACGTCGCGAACGTTCATCTTGAAGCCGCCGGGCATCACGATGTCGCCGGGCTTCTGGTCCGCCTTGCAGGCGCCTAGCCACTTGGCCTCGAGCGTCATGGTCGTATCGCGGCCCGCCGCGCCGACAGCGCCGCCTTGTGCGTGCGAGGAGGTCTTGACCGTGTAGGCCGAGTTGAAATCGCCTGTGATCTCGGCATGCGAGGTTGTGCTGATGCCGGCGACGTTGCACTCGGAATCGCTGACATAGCCGGTCGGGGTCTTCTTGATGTCCTGCTTGGCGCAGATCTGCTTGGCCATCGGAGAGACGTTGTTGTTCATCTCCTTGTCGACACTCTCGTCGGTGCAGTGCTGCATGGTCATTTCGGGCATCGCCGAGCCGGTTCGGACCATCTTCATCTCCCACAGACCGGCCTTGCGCACCGGCAAATCATCGGCGACCGCCGCGCCAGCGGACACAATCAGGCAAACGGCCGAACCGAGCAAAGCGAGCTTGCGCGTCATGCGAGAGGCTCCCGGCTGAGATGAGGCGACGTTATCTTGGCGTTACGAGAACCGCCTCAGTAGAGCGTGCGGATCGGCTGGTCGGCGGCACCATAGGGCACCCAGCGGCAGGAAAACGAGATGTAGCCGCCGTCATAGCCCTGCACCGCGAGGAATTTGGCCACCTTGCCGTACCGCGCGCAGTGATCGACCGCGACCTGCCGGGCGTCGACCTGCGTCGCCGTCGAATAGGCGATGATGCCGCCGGTGTCATTGCCCTTGAACGGCGGCACCGGAAGGATATCGGCACGTGCCGACTGGCTCGCCAACGCACCCGAGACAACCAGGCTGGCAAGAAGGCCCGCGGCCGCAATGATTCGCATTCCCGTCACTCCAATTGGTTGGAGACAGCTTACGGTGCCGGCGCGGCGCTGAAAAGAACGGAAGGCCCCTCTGCCGTGCCATCGCGGTCAACTCGTCGGCAAGTGTTGCCGCGCTGCACTTGACCTCCCCCGGCCTTCACGGCACCGTCCGTCCCTCGCAGATCATGCTGTCTGGATTGTCCATGCGCGCCCTTTCCTCCCTGACATCGCTCCGTTTTGCCGCTTTGCTCGGCCTCATGCTCGGGGCGCTGTCGCTCAATGAGGCTAGGGCCGGCAATCCGCTGGAGCTGAATTTCTGGCTGAGCGGACCGCGCTACGACGGCAACGTCGCCGATTGCGACAAGGCGCTGCCGACGATCGCCAACCAGTTCTGGGAGAAGGAAAGCTCGTTCTGGAATTCCTCGTTGAAGATCACGGGCTTCGCCGCCGTTCGCGAGACCGCGTTCCGGCCCTGGCAGTCCGACAATATTCCGCGCCGTTACTGCACGGGCGAAGCCATGCTCAATGACGGCAAGATGCGCAAGGTGCACTTCTCGATCATCGAGGACGGCGGCTTCGCCGGCTACGGCAATGGCGTCGAATGGTGCGTGGTCGGGCTCGACCGCAACTGGGCGTACAACCCGGCCTGCCGGGCGGCCAAGCCCTGATTCGCGAGCGGCTCGCCACGGACGGCGCGCCGCTCGAAATTTGTTCTTGAAATGTTCCTATCGCCTGCTAGGCTGGCTTGCACAGTCTAGTTGAGGGGCGTCGCCATGTTTCATTCCAGATTGCGTTCGTTTTCCCGCCTGATGCTCTCGCTCACCCTGGCCGCCGGGCTGGTCTTTGTCGCCGCAAGCGCGTGGGCGCAGGACAAACGGCAGAATGCGCCGGGCGAGTTCGATTTCTACGTGCTGTCGCTGTCCTGGTCGCCCTCCTTCTGCGAAGAAGCCGCCGAACGCGGCGGACGTTCGCAGATCCAGTGCGGCGGACGGCCATATGCCTTCGTGGTGCACGGCCTGTGGCCGCAATATGAAAACGGCTTCCCCGAATACTGCCAGCGGCCGGCGCCGCGGCTCAACCGCAGCATCGTCTCCTCGATGCTCGATCTGATGCCTGCACCGGGCCTGATATTCAACGAATGGGACAAGCACGGCACCTGCGCCGGGCTGACCGACCGCAACTATTTCGAGACGGTCCGAAAGGCCCGTGCCGCGATCAAGATTCCGGCCGAGTATCTCGACCTGTCGCAGGCCAAGACGGTGGCCCCGGCCGAGGTCGAGGAGGCCTTCATCAAGGCCAATCCGGGCTTGAGCAATGCCGCCATCTCGGTCACCTGCAACCGGACGCGGCTCTCCGAGGTCCGCGTCTGCCTCAGCAAGGACCTGCAATTCCGCGCCTGCGAAGAGAACGATCGCCGCGCCTGCCGCCGCGACCAGGTGACGATGCCGCCGATCAGGGGTGGGTAGAGCAGGCCCAACTGCCGTCATGCCCGGGCTCGTCCCGGGCATCCACGTCCTTCGTTGCGCGTGGATGGCCGGGACAAGCCCGGCCATGACGAGTAGAAGATGCTGCGCATTCTCTCTTGTGAGCCGCACATCTCATGAATTACCGCCACGCCTACCATGCCGGCAGCTTCGCCGATGTCATCAAGCACATCGTGCTGGCGCGCATCCTGACCTATCTGCAGGACAAGCCGGGCGCGTTCCGCGTCATCGACACGCATGCCGGCGCCGGCCTCTATGATCTCGAAAGCGACGAGGCGCGGCGCGGCGGCGAATGGCTGACGGGTATCGCACGGTTGATGCAGGCTCGCTTGTCGAACGAAAGCCTCGCGCTGACCAAGCCCTATCTCGACATCGTCCGCGCTTTCAATCCGAAGGGCGAGCTCAAGGCCTATCCGGGCTCGCCGCTGATCGCGCGCGGCTTGATGCGGCCGCAGGACCGCCTCGTCGCCTGCGAACTCGAGCCGAAGGCGCGCAAGGCGCTGATCGACGTGCTGCGGCGCGACGAACAGGCCCGCGTGGTCGATCTCGATGGCTGGGTCGCGCTGCCGGCATTCGTGCCGCCGAAGGAGCGGCGCGGGCTCGTGCTGATCGATCCGTCCTTCGAGGCAAAGGACGAGTTCGAACGGCTTGGCGAGGCCTTCTCCACAGCCTTCGCGAAATGGCCGACAGGTATCTATGTAATCTGGTACCCGGCCAAGAGCCGCCGCGCCACAGATGCGCTGGCGCAACTGGTGGCGCGGGCCGCTGCTGCAGCAAAGCCGCCGGGCAAATGCCTGCGGCTCGAATTCAGCGCGGCGCCGCAGGTTGACGGCGCGGCCCTCACCTCCACCGGACTGCTGATCGTCAATCCGCCCTATACGCTGCATGGCGAGCTCAAGACGATCCTTCCCGAACTGGAAGTACCGCTCGGCCAGGGCGGCGCGGCGCGCTTCCGGTTGGACGTCCCAAAGCCGTAAGGCTCCGGCAGTCTTGGGAAAAATATGCAGTAGCGGTAGTCAATCTGCAAAGAACCGTATTATGCTGTTTCCGTGACTGGCTTTACGTTCCGCTTCCGCGAATGGTTGCGGCGGAGTGAAGGCCTAAGAAAGATCCAGTCGGACCGAATGGTCTGCCCAAGGATGGCCAGCTCCCGGGCTTCGTAACGCCCGGTCATGCCGTGACGTGCGTCTGCGTCGCGGCGGAGGAGCAATGAGGGGGAGTTTCCCGATGGCCATGACGGGAACGGTCAAGTTCTTTAACGGCGAGCGCGGCTACGGCTTCATCAAGCCGGACGACGGCGGTCGCGATGTCTTCGTTCACATCACTGCTGTGGAGCGAGCGGGACTGAAGGACCTTGCCGAAGGACAGCGTATCACATTCGAAGTCGAACCGGACAAGAAGGGTAAGGGCCCGAAAGCGGTCAACCTGGTCATCCTCGCCTAGCGAGCCTGACGCAAAAAAAAATCCCGGCCGCATGCGGCCGGGAAGCTGAAGGTCCGGTATTTTCTTCTTTAGCTATCAGAAGTGATAGTTCACGCCCGCGCGCACGACGCTGGCGCTATAGCCGTTCGACACGCCTGTAATTGCGAACTGACTCGTCGACAGATCGATGTAGAGATATTCGAGCTTGGCGCTCCAGTTCGGCGCAAAGCCGACTTCCGCGCCGGCACCAATGGTCCAGCCGGCGGTGGTGTGCGATTCCGTCCAGCCAAAGGTCTGCGCGCGCAACTCGCCGAAGGCCAGACCAGCGGTACCGTAGAACAGCACGTTGCTGAGGGCATAGCCGGCGCGGCCGCGCAGGGTGCCGAACCAGGGATTGGAGAACTTCCACGGCGCGAAAGTATCGTCGGCGCCGGCTGCCTGGATGTCGCCCTCGACGCCGAACACCCACGGGCCGTTCTGGAAATTGTAGCCGGCCTGTACGCCGCCGACGAAGCCAGAGGGCTTTGCGGGATTGTTGTCCACGGATCCCCATTCATAGCCGACGTTGGCGCCGAGATACGGACCAGCCCAGCTGTAGGCGTTGAGCGGCTGATTGACGGTATAGGGAGCGCGCTGCCCGTAGTTGAGATCGGCGGCATCTGCCGAAGCTGTCCAGCCGGCAGCAACCAACGCGGCTGCGCCCACAACCAACCCCTTCATCACACTCTCCAACGCAACTGCCGCAGCCCGTGCGATGCCTGCGCCGCCGCGCAAGGCAAACTGCATGGTTACGGAACCAAGAACTTTTTGCATAAGATTTATCGAGAGTTTTAGGTTAAAGGGCTGTTAAGTCCGGTTACCGCGCTGTTAACAGACTTAAGGAAGCGTTACCGGGAACTGTGCGCCGCCATCCTGTGCGCGCGGCACGGCCGGAACTTCAAATCGGCGCTCCCAGCACCTAAATTCGTCGCATGGTTCACGATTCCAAAGACAATCCGGACGACACACGCGCGCGCAAACCCGAACGCGGCAGCGCGCCGGACGCCCCGCCCGAGGCGCTGACGCCGCCGGACCTCGATCCCGCCACCGCAAACGGTGACGAGGAGGACGATTCACGGCTGCCGGACATCCTGGAAGAGAGCGGCGCAGTCGGCGACGAGCCGTTGGCGACTGGCCATGGCGCGATCGAGCGCGCGGTCCGGTTCGCTCCCACCTCGCCCGGCGTCTATCGCATGCTCAATGCGAACAGCGATGTGCTCTATGTCGGCAAGGCCAAGAACGTCAAAAAGCGGCTGTCGAACTACGCGCGCCTCAGTGCGCCCCAGCCGGCGCGTATCCTGCGCATGATCGCCGCCACGGTTTCCGTGGAGATCGTCTCGACCACGACCGAGACCGAAGCGCTGCTGCTCGAGGCCAACCTGATCAAGCAGCTCCGGCCGCGCTTCAACGTGCAGCTTCGCGACGACAAGTCGTTTCCCTATATCCTGATCACCGGCGACCATTGGGCGCCGCAGATCCTGAAGCATCGGGGCGCGCAGAGCCGACCCGGGCGCTATTTCGGCCCGTTTGCCTCGGCCGGCGCCGTCAACCGCACCATCACGGCGTTGCAGCGCGCCTTCCTGATCCGCTCCTGCACCGACTCGTTCTTCGAGAGCCGCAGCCGGCCCTGCCTGCTCTACCAGATCCGCCGCTGCGCCGGTCCCTGCACCCGCGAGATCGATTTTCCCGGCTATACGACGCTGGTGCGCGAGGCGACCGACTTCCTGTCAGGCAAGAGCCAGGCGGTGAAGCAGGAACTCGCAGGCGAGATGGAGAAGGCCTCAAGCGAGCTCGAATTCGAGAGCGCTGCGCTCTACCGCGACCGCCTCGCAGCACTGTCGGCGATCCAGTCGCAGCAGGGCATCAATCCGCGCACGGTGGAGGAAGCCGACGTGTTCGCCATCCACCAGGAGGGCGGCTTCTCCTGCGTCGAAGTATTCTTCTTCCGCACCGGACAGAACTGGGGCAACCGCGCCTATTTTCCGCGCGCGGAGAAAACCTTCACGCCGGAAGAGGTGCTGGGCTCCTTCCTCGCCCAGTTCTATGACGACAAGCCGCCGCCGAAACTCATCCTGCTCTCGCACGAGATCGAGGAGAGCGAGCTGCTTGCCAACGCGCTGTCGATCAAGGCCGGCCACAAGATCGAGGTCACGGCCCCGAAGCGCGGCGAGAAGAAAGAACTCGTCACCCACGCCCTGACCAACGCGCGCGAGGCGCTCGGCCGCAAGCTCGCGGACACCGCGACCCAGGGCCGTCTATTGGAGGCCATGGCCGCGACACTGAGCCTGCCGCATCCGCCGAAGCGGATCGAGGTCTACGACAACAGCCACATCCAGGGCACCAATGCGGTCGGCGCTATGATCGTCGCCGGCCCGGACGGCTTCGTGAAGAACCAGTATCGCAAGTTCAACATCAAGTCCGAAGGGCTCACGCCTGGCGACGACTACGGCATGATGCGCGAGGTGCTGGAGCGCCGATTCAAGCGCCTCATCAATCCGCCCGAAGAGAGTGCGGCTAAGACCAAGGACGACGATTTTCCGCAATGGCCCGACCTCGTGATCATCGACGGCGGCCGCGGCCAGCTCAATGCGGTGCGCGAGATCTTCGCAGGCCTCGGGCTGACCCAGGTCTCGCTGATGTCGGTGGCCAAGGGGCCGGACCGCGATGCCGGCCGCGAGACCTTATTCATGCCGGAGCGCGAGGCGATCAAGCTGGAGCCGCGCGACCCCGTCCTCTATTTCATCCAGAGGCTGCGGGACGAGGCCCACCGCTTCGTCATCGGCTCGCACCGGAAGCTCCGCAAGAAGGACATCCGCGAGGCCGGGTTGCAGGAGATTCCGGGTATCGGTCCATCACGCAAGCGTGCCTTGCTGCACCATTTCGGAACCCTGAAGGAGATCGAACGGGCCTCGATCGTCGATCTGGGCAAGGTTCCGGGCGTGAGTGCCGAAAGCGCACGCAGGATCTTCGAGTATTTCCATCCCCAACCGGGATGAATTAAAGGGGGGCCGCGGTCATATGGGCGTCGTATCCCGCGTCTCATTTGGGGAGCGGGACGGTTGACCTTCAGGCTGCAGCGGTATTGGTAGGACGGATGAACATCGCCACCACACGAGGGACGACCAGCCGCGCGATGTCCCTCCCGAACATCCTGACGTACGGCCGGATCGCCGCGATCCCGGTCGTGGTCGGGTGCATCTACGCACAGTCGATCATGGACGGCCCGCTCTGGCTGCGCTGGGTTGCGGTGGCTATTTTTATCGGCGCCGCGGTGACTGATTACCTCGACGGTTATTATGCGCGGATCTGGAATCAGCAATCGGCATTCGGCCGAATGCTCGATCCGATCGCCGACAAGCTGCTGGTCGCCTCTTGCCTGCTGATGCTGGCCGCGGACGGCATCATTCATGGCTGGTCGCTGTGGGCTGCCATCGTGATCCTGTGCCGCGAGATCCTGGTTTCGGGCCTTCGGGAATATCTGGCGGCGCTGCGCGTCAGCGTGCCCGTCACAAAACTCGCCAAATGGAAGACGACGGTTCAGCTCGTCGCGATCGGCTTCCTGCTTGCTGGCGAAGCCGGCGACCAGGTCGTGCCGGTGGTCACGCAGATCGGCCTGTTGCTGCTGTGGGCCTCGGCACTCCTCACCATGTACACCGGCTACGACTATTTCCGTGCCGGCATCCATCACCTCATCAAGGAGGATGAAGGATGAAGCTGAAATACTTCGCCTGGGTGCGCGAGCGGATCGGCAAGGCCGAGGAGACCATCGAGCCGCCGGCGACCGTACGGACCGTGGAGGAATTGATCGCCTGGCTGTCCGGCCGGAGCGAGGCCTATGCCTATGCATTCGAGAAGCCGAAGGTGATCCGCGCCGCGATCGACCACGCCCATGTCAGGCCGGACGCCGCGATCGCGGGCGCCCGCGAGATCGCGTTCTTCCCGCCGATGACCGGCGGTTAGACGCATGAGCGGCCCCGTCACCATCCGCATCCAGGAGGACGATTTCGACGTCGCGCGCGAGATCGCGAGCCTGACCGCGGGCCGCACCGATATCGGCGCCGTCGTGAGCTTCTCGGGCATCTGCCGCGGCGACGAGGACAGCGCCAGGATTGCGGCGCTCACGCTCGAACATTATCCAGGTATGGCCGAGGAAGAGATCAAGCGCCATGTCGACGAGGCTACGTCGCGCTGGCCGCTCAGCGGCGTCACCATCATCCACCGCGTCGGCCGCTTCACGCCCGGACAGAACATCGTGCTGGTGCTGACCGCCTCGCAACATCGCCAGGCGGCGTTCGAGGCGGCTGAGTTCCTGATGGATTACCTCAAGACCAACGCGCCGTTCTGGAAGAAGCAAGAGAGCGCCACCGGCGCCGGCTGGGTCGAGGCCCAGGCCCGCGACGACGAAGCCGCCGCACGCTGGACCCGATCCTGATGGCAACGACTTCGAAAAAGACCCTGCGCGGCCGCGCCGCGCCAAAGCTCGCGAAGGTGGGCCGCGGCGAGCTCCTCACCCTCATCGATTTTGTCCGTTATGCGGTAAGCCGCTTTGTCGAAGCCAGGATCGCCTTTGCGCACGGCACGACCGATCCGGTCGCCGAAGCGGCGTTCCTGGTCTGCGAGGCCCTGCATCTGCATCCCGATCAGTTCGAGGCCTTCGCCCACGCCCGCGTCACATCAGCGGAAGGCAAGACCATCCTCGATCTCATCCATAAGCGCGTTACCACGCGCAAACCGGCCGCCTATCTCGTCAACAAGATCTACATGCGCGGCCTGCCCTTCTATGTCGACGAACGCGTCATCGTTCCGCGTTCTTTCATCGGCGAGCTCATGGAGTCGCATTTCGGCGGCGATGGCGAGGCCGGTTCGCTGATCGACGACCCAACGGCCGTCGAACGGGTGCTCGATCTCTGCACGGGATCGGGCTGCCTGGCGATCCTCGCCGCGCATCATTTCCCGAACGCCGCGGTCGATGCCGTCGATATCTCCAAGGGCGCGCTCGAAGTTGCGACGCGCAATGTCAGCGAGCACGGGCTCGACGAGCGGATCACGCTCCATCGCGGTGACCTGTTCGCGCCGCTCGGCAATGCGCGCTACGACCTGATCATCACCAACCCGCCGTATGTGGATGCTGAGGGCATGGCGGCGCTGCCGCCGGAGTGCCGCGCAGAACCAAAGCTCGCTTTCGACGGCGGCGCCGACGGCCTCGACGTGGTCCGCCGCATCCTGCGCGACGCCCCTGACCATCTCACGCCGGATGGCGGCCTGCTCTGCGAGATCGGCCGCGGCCGCGAATTGGTCGACGAGGCCTTTCCGGAGCTGCCGCTGCTCTGGCTCGACACCGAAGAGTCCGAGGGCGAAGTGTTCTGGATCGCGGCAGCCGATCTCGCCTGATCCCACGACAGCCGCGCCTCCTCGGAACAAGTCAAATTCCGCCACGTTCATCCACCGACGAATGTCTCGCATCGGAGGATGTCCGCATGCTTGCGCCATCGGGCGAATTGCTGCGCGCCGGCGTGGCGCTCAAGCTCAACCACCTCAAGCGCGCCACACGATCCTATCTGCGCGACCGCACCAATGAGGCCACGGGACGTGCGACGTCTTACGCGGTTGCGGCGGGACTGCTCGCGGTGGCGGGCATGTTCGTCGTCGCAGCCTTGTTCGTCGGCCTGATCGCCTTGTACCGCTGGGCAGCAATCACGTACGGACAATTCTGGGGCTTGGGCGCAGTCGGCGCGGTGCTGCTGGTGCTGGCCGCCGCCTGCGCCGGCGTGGCCATGGCTCAGATCAGGCGCAAGCCCAAGCCGATCGTGCCGCTCGCCAGCCGCCTGCGCGCGGCGATCGCCACCCCGCGGATTCCGCGAGGAACTATGAAGCAGGCGGTGAAAGAGGTCGCGACGACGATTCCTCTGGTGCCGCTCGCACCGGGCGAAGGCGGCCATGGCGGCAAGGCCTGGTCGGGGAAGTCTTGGCCGGTTCGTTCCAACCGGTCCGTGCAGCTTGGCCTGATGCTCGCGGCTGTTGGGCTGGTGGGATTAACGGCGGCGCGCCGGCGGCGTCACCGGCACGGAGTGGATACCTAAATGCGTGCGCGGCACTCCGAGCAGATCGACAGCTGGCTGCTTGTGGTAGCTACGACGGTGTTCGTGCTGACCGCGGAACGGTATTTCCAGGAGTCCGGCCTGATCCGGCCGGGGCGTCCGCGAGACCACCTTAACAGTGAGGCAAATTCGCCCGAAACGAGTCCGGCGGGCGCAGCGATGCAGCCCGACCGCGGCCGCCGCGCCAAAAGCCCGTTCGCGATCCCCTGGGCGGGCTGGAAGGATATTTTCTGGCGCACTTATCAGCGCATCGACGACGATCGCCTGCTCGCGACCGCGGGCGGCGTCGTCTTCTTCGGGCTGCTGGCGATCTTCCCCGCCGTGACCGCGGTGGTCTCATCCTACGGCCTGTTCGCCGAACCCTCGACCATCAGCGCCAATTTGCACATGCTGGCGATGATGCTGCCCGAGGGCGCGTTTCAGATCGTCGAGGACCAGGTCGGGCGCGTGGTGTCGCATCGCAATACGGCGCTCGGCATCACCTTCCTCTTTGGTCTCGTGCTCGCGGTCTGGAGCGCCAATGCCGGCGTCAAAGCCATCTTCGATGCCCTCAACGTCGCCTATGAGGAGCGCGAGAAGCGCAGCTTCGTCCGCTGAACATGGTGTCGCTAGCCTTCACGGTCGGCGGCATCGCGGGCTGCTATCCCCTCGAATCAACAATGATGTTAAGGTCCGCTTGCTTGGGGGAGCATGAGACGTCACGGCGCCGGACCAAGGCCCGTGCTTTCCCGGGGTGAGGCAGTCAGCACTTGAGGCATAACGCGCGGCATGATTCGCATTTCGACGATCTTCATCGCCATCTGCATGGTTCTGGTCGCGGCCTCGCTCGGGCTTGTCCTCTACTCGGTCGCCGGCATCAGCGGAACCGAATCCGCCATCGTGGCGCTGACCGCGCTGACCTTCCTGATCCTCTACAACGCGGTGTCGATGCGGCTGCGCGACCGCAGCGACGTCGGCGGCCAGATCGCCGACCTCTCGCGCGGCACCGCCGACCTCGCCCGCCAGGTGGCCGAGTTCGGCCGCAGGCTCGCGGCGATCGAGGGGCGCATCGCCTCGGCCAATTCGACCCACTCCGACCGCATCCAGTCGGTGGTCGGCGAAATCAACGAGCTCGGCGGACTGGTCAGGCAGCTCGCCGCCACCGTGTCTACCCACGAGGACCTGCTGGCCGACGGAACGCCGGCTCCTATCCCGGTGACGAAGTCGCAACCGGAAGCGCCGATCGACTTGATGACAATGGCCGAGGAAAGGCCAGCAACGGCCGAGCAAAGGTTAGTTGCGCCGCAGCCGCTCCCGTCCGCGCCGCGGCCTGCGCCCGCACCGATGGTCCATGCCCCCGCTGGCGGACGCAACCAGACCCAGATGCTGGCCACGCTGCGCAACGCGATCGACGAGAACCGCATCGACATCTTCCTCCAGCCGATGGTGACGCTGCCGCAGCGCAAGGTGCGGTTCTATGAGGCGGTGACGCGGGCGCGCGACGAGCGCGACCAGTTGATCGCCGCCGAGGAATTCATCAGCATCGCCGAAGCCTCCGGCCTGATCGGGCGCATCGACACCATGGTGATGCTGCGCTGCGTGCAGGTGCTGCGCCGGCTGATGGTGCGCAACAAGGAGGTCGGCGTGTTCTGCAACGTCGCTTCCTCCACCCTCGGCAACTCCACCACCTTCGCGCAATGCCTCGATTTCCTCGAAGCCAACCGGGCACTGGCGCCGTCGCTGGTGCTGGAGTTCAAGCAATCGACCTTCCGCAATCTCGGCCCCGCCGAGACCGAGAATCTCGCCGCGCTCGCACAGCGCGGTTTCCGTTTCTCGATCGACCATGTCACGGATTTGCGGATCGAGCCGCGCGAGCTCGCTGACCGCGGCGTGCGCTTCATCAAGGTGCCGGCCACGCTGCTGCTCGACCCAAGGCAGGCCTCGACCTCCGACATCCACCCGTCCGATCTGTCGGACCTGCTCGGCCGCTTCGGCATCGATCTGATCGCCGAGCGGATCGAGGGCGAGCGCGCGGTGGTCGACCTGCTCGACTTTGACGTACGGTTCGGCCAGGGCTTTCTGTTCGCGCCGCCCCGGCCATTGCGGCCGGAGGGGGCATCTGCTACCGGCGGGGCCTCGCCGACCCAGGCGCAGGACACTCAGGGATCCAATGGCTCCGGGACACAAAGCCCAGGCGCGACGTCTACTGCGTCTCCGCCACAGCGTATCACCGGCAACGCGGCGCTCGCGCGCCGCGTCTGACGGGCCGCGCGCATCATGACGACGCTGCATTTCGCCGAAAGCCTGCGTGAGCTCGTGGGCGGTGTGGACGTCGTGCTCAGTGACATCTGGGGCGTGGTCCACAACGGCCTGGAATCCTTCCCCGAGGCCTGCGAGGCGCTGCACACCTATCGCAGCCACGGCGGTACGGTGATATTGATCACCAATGCGCCACGTCCCGCCGACTCCGTGCAGCGGCAATTGCGCAAGCTTGGCGTCGCCGACGAGACCTATGACGCGATCGTCTCTTCGGGCGACCTGACGCGCCTCTATGTCGCCGATCATCCCGGGCGCAAGATGTTCTGGCTCGGCCCCGAGCGCGACAACTCGATCTATCGCGGCCTCGATGCCATGCTCGCGCCGATGGAAGAGGCCGACTACATCGTCTGTACCGGCCTCTATGACGACGAGACCGAGACGGCGGAAGACTATCGCGGCATGATGCTCAAGGCGCGCGAGCGCAAGCTGACGCTGATCTGCGCCAATCCCGACATCGTAGTGGAGCGCGGCGACCGACTGATCTATTGCGCCGGCGCGATCGCCGAGCTCTATCGCGAGCTTGGCGGCGAAGTGATTTTCTACGGCAAGCCGCACCGGCCGATCTACGAGCGTGCGATGGCGCTTGCCGGCGAACGCCAGGGCCACCAGATCGACCGCAGACGCGTGCTGGCGATCGGCGATTCCGTCCGTACCGACCTCACCGGCGCGCGCGAATTCGGCATCGACTGCCTGTTCGTCACCCGCGGCATCCATTCCGAGGAATTCGAAGGCCTCGACCAGCTCGATCCGGCTTCCGTGGCGGAATTGTTCGGCCATCCGCCGAAGGCGCTGATGCGCGAATTGAAGTGGTGACTGCTTAGCCCAGCGCAAAAAGCCCGGGACAAGCGCCCGGGCATTCCGAATTCACCTCACGGCTTCGAGCGCTTTACGCGCTCGCCATGTCCGGGAAGACCGCCTCGATCTTGGTCTTCAGCGTTGCCGCGTTGAACGGCTTGACGATATAGTTATTCACCCCGGCCTTCTTGGCCGCGATCACGTTCTCGGTCTTGGATTCCGCCGTGATCATGATGAAGGGCGTGGTGGCGAGGTTGGGATCGGCCCGCACTTCGCGCAGGAGGTCATAACCCGTCATCGGCTCCATGTTCCAGTCGGAGATCACAAGCCCGTATTTCTTGCCACGCATCTTGTTGAGCGCCGCCGAGCCATCGCTGGCATCGTCGATGTTGTCAAAGCCAAGCTGCTTCAGCAGATTCCTGATGATACGGATCATGGTGCTGTAGTCGTCCACCACCAGAACCGGCATCGACAAATCAACCGCCATCTCGACTCCCCCAAACGCAAACCAAGGAATATTACGATCGGACCTGCCGGGACGGAGCCCAGCGGTTCCACGGTCAAGGACTAGCACCAAGGCGTTAAACAGCGCGTTAATTGGAGGGGCCCAGTAAGGATTGAAATCGTGTTCGATGCCGGCACATCCGCCCGCTTGACTTCATCCGGCCGGTCACGCCACGGTCCCGGCCCGTCCTGCCGGTTCGAGAAATTCCCCTGATGGCCCCGCATTTTACCGTTATCCGCGACACCACGCCGGATTCCGCGATTCCGCGGGGGGCCGTGGTCGCCATGGGCAATTTCGACGGCGTTCATCTCGGCCATCGCGCGGTGATCGCGGCCGCCCTTGAAATGGGCCGGGTGCATGGCCGCCCTGCGCTGGCATTGACCTTCGAGCCGCATCCGCGCCGGTTTTTTAGCCCCAACACCCCCCAGTTCCGCCTGACGGACGAGCCGGCGAAGCTGCGGCTGCTGGCCGGCACCGGGCTTGCCGGCGCCGTGGTCATGACCTTCGACAAGTCCCGCGCCGGGACCACTGCGCAAGACTTCATTCACCATGACCTGATCGGGCGCCTCGGGGTGAGCGGCATCGCCGTCGGCTACGACTTCCATTTCGGCAAGGGCCGGGTCGGCTCACCGAGCCTCCTCGTCAACGAGGCGCCCCGGCTCGGCATCGAGGTCGACGTCCAGCCGCACGTCGATATCGACGAACGGCCGGTCTCCTCCAGCGCTATCCGGATCGCGCTCGCCGAGGGGCTGCTCGACGAAGCCACCGCCATGCTGGGCGCGCCCTGGTTCATCACCGGCAAGGTCATCCACGGCGAAAAGCGCGGCCGCGACCTCGGTTATCCCACCGCCAATATCCGGTTGGACGCCAATTGCGGCCTGAAGCATGGCGTCTATGCGGTGCGGGTCGGCCGCGGCGCCGAGCGCCTGGACGGGGTCGCAAGTTTCGGCCGCCGTCCGACCTTCGACAATGGCGCGCCGCTGCTGGAGATCTTCTTGTTCGATTTCAAGGGCGACCTTTACGGGCAGGCGCTGGACTGCGCCTTTATCGGCTTTATCCGCGATGAGCTGAAATTCGACAGTCTCGAAGCCCTGATCCGCCGGATGGACGACGACTCCGCCCGCGCCCGCGCCATGCTGGCGGCCGCGCCGGACGCGTTTCCGCGGCTTGGCGTCATCGATTGAGGCTCAAAACCGGCCTGCCGGGCCTTTGCGCTTCCCCGGCCCGGCTGCTATGGAGAGCCCATGTTTGCGCGGCGCACCATAGGGATTAGCGGCCCGGCTTCCGCCTGAGCTCCGGCTCGGCGCAAGACCGGGATGTTGTCGTTTCACCTCGCGATTCCAGTCGCTATCCATTTTCCGCGCCCCTTCCGAGCCAGTCAGCCTCATGTCCGAAAAGCCGCAAAAGTCCGACGCCAAAGACTATTCGAAAACCCTGTTCCTGCCGCAGACGGAATTCCCGATGCGCGCCGGCCTGCCGCAGCGCGAGCCGGAGATCCTCAAGCGCTGGCACGAGATCGGGCTCTACGAGAAGCTGCGCGAGAGCGCAAAGGGCCGGGACAAGTTCGTGCTGCATGACGGCCCGCCCTATGCCAACGGCAACATCCATATCGGCACGTCGCTGAACAAGATCCTGAAGGATCTCGTCACCAAGAGCCAGCAGATGCTCGGCTTCGATTCCAACTACGTTCCGGGCTGGGACTGCCACGGCCTGCCGATCGAATGGAAGGTCGAGGAGGAGCACTATCGCAAGAAGGGCAAGCAGAAGCCCGACTTCCGCGACAGTGCCGCGATGATCGATTTCCGCAAGGAATGCCGCGCCTACGCGACGCACTGGCTCGGCGTGCAGCGCGAGGAGTTCAAGCGCCTCGGCGTGATCGGCGACTGGGACCATCCCTACGCCACGATGACGTATCCCGCCGAAGCCCAGATCGCGCGCGAACTGATGAAGTTCGCGGCCAACGGCACGCTCTACCGCGGCTCCAAGCCGGTGATGTGGAGCGTGGTCGAGAAGACCGCGCTCGCAGAAGCCGAGGTCGAATACGAGGACTACACCTCCGATACGGTGTGGGTGAAATTCCCGGTCACCTCGCCTGCACATGGCGCGCTCGCCTCCGCAAGCGTCGTGATCTGGACCACCACGCCCTGGACCCTGCCGGGCAACCGCGCCATCTCGTTCTCGCCGAAGATCGCCTACGGCCTTTATAAGGTGACAGACGCGCCGGCCGACAATTGGACCAAGACCGGCGATCTCCTGATCCTCGCCGATGCGCTCGCCGAAGAGGTGTTCAAGCAGGCGCGCGTGACGGACTTTGAGAGAGTTCGCGACATTCCTAGCGACACCATGGACGCGATCGAATGCGCCCATCCCCTCAAGGGCCTTGCCGGCGGCTACGAGTTCATCGTGCCGCTGCTCCCGGGCGACCATGTCACCGACGATACCGGCACCGGATTCGTGCATACGGCGCCCGGCCATGGCCGCGAGGACTTCGATGCCTGGACGGCGCAGGCGCGCGATCTCGATGCCCGCGGCATCAAGACGGCGATCCCTTACACGGTCGACGAGAACGGCGCCTACACAGATCATGCCCCTGGCTTCGTCGGAAAACGTGTCATCAACGACAAGGGCGAGAAGGGCGAGGCCAATGAGGCCGTGATCAAGGCGCTTGTCGAAAAAGGCATGCTGCTCGCGCGCGGCCGGCTGAAGCACCAATATCCGCATTCCTGGCGCTCCAAGAAGCCGGTGATCTTCCGCAACACGCCGCAATGGTTCATCGCAATGGACAAGCCTATTGTGGACGACCCGGGCAAGCCCGGGGCTACGGATATTGCCTCCAAATCCGGCGACACGTTGCGCGCGCGCGCGCTGCACGCGATCTCGGTCACGCAATGGGTGCCGCCCTCGGGCGAGAACCGCATCAACGGCATGATCGAATCGCGCCCCGACTGGGTGATCTCGCGCCAGCGCGCCTGGGGCGTGCCAATCGCCGTGTTCGTCCGCGAGAAGGGCGACGGCTCCGCCGAGATCCTTCAGGACGAGGCCGTCAACACCCGCATCGGCGAAGCCTTCGAAAAGGAAGGCGCCGACGCCTGGTACGCGCAAGGCGCGCGCGAGCGGTTCCTGGGCGCGCGTGCGAACGAAGACTGGCAGAAGATCGACGACATTCTCGACGTCTGGTTCGATTCCGGCTCCACGCATGCCTTCGTGCTCGAAGATCCCGTGCACTTCCCCGGCCTTGCCGGCATCAAGCGCAAGGTCGACGGTGGCAAGGACACCGTGATGTACCTCGAAGGCTCGGACCAGCATCGCGGCTGGTTCCACTCCTCGCTGCTGGAAAGCTGCGGCACGCGCGGCCGGGCGCCCTACGACATCGTGCTGACGCACGGGTTTACCCAGGACGAGCACGGCCGCAAGATGTCGAAGTCGCTCGGCAATACCATCGAGCCGCAGGTCGTCATCAAGGAATCCGGCGCCGACATTTTGCGGCTCTGGGTCGCCGCCTGCGACTACACCGACGACCAGCGCATCGGTCCGGAGATCCTGAAGAACACGGTCGAGACCTATCGCAAGCTGCGCAACACCGTGCGCTGGATGCTCGGCACGCTGCATCATTACAAGCCCGCTGACGCGGTCGCGCTCGCCGAGATGCCGGAGCTCGAACGGCTGATGCTGCACGAGCTCGCGGTGCGAGCCGCCACCATCCGCAAGGCCTATCAGGAATTCGACTACAAGACGGTGGTGGCGACGCTGTCCGCCTTCCTGAACAGCGAGCTCTCCGCATTCTATTTCGACATCCGCAAGGACACGCTCTATTGCGATCCGCCGTCGTCGCTGACGCGCAAGGCGGCGCTGACCACGATCGATCAGCTCTGCAACGCGATCCTGAAATGGCTGGCGCCGGTCCTGAGCTTCACTGCGGAGGAAGCCTGGCGGATGTACAGGCCTGATGCCGAGCCTTCGGTGCATCTGACTCAGTTCCCGGAAGGCCTCGAAAAGCTCCGCGACGAGAAACTCGCCGCGAAATGGGAGGCGATCCGCAACGTGCGCCGCGTCGTCACCGGTGCGCTCGAGCTCGAACGCGCCGCCAAGAATATCGGCTCGTCGCTCGAGGCCTCGCCGGTGATCTATATCGCCGACCGCAACATGCTGGCGACGCTGTTCAATACCGATCTCGCCGAGATCTGCATCACCTCGAACTACGAGGTGCGCGAGGATGAGGTGCCGGCGGGCGCGTTCCGTCTCGATGCCGTTGCCGGCGTCGCCGTCGTGGTGGAGAAGGCGCAAGGCACCAAATGCGCCCGCTCCTGGAAGATTTCGCCGACGGTCGGCGAAGACCCAGAATATCCCGACGTCACCCCGCGCGACGCCAAGGCGCTGCGCGAATGGAAGGCGCTGGGGGTGGAGGTCTGATCTCTAGTCATGACACCCCTCCGCGCCGGCATCATCTCGGCCCTGGTCACGGTCGTCCTCGACCAGGCCTCAAAGCTTTGGCTGCTGAACGTGTTCGACCTCGCCCGTCGCGGCGCGGTGAAGGTGACGCCGTTTTTCGACCTGGTGCTGGCCTGGAACATCGGGATCAGCTTCGGCTGGCTCCAGAACGACAGCCAGGCGGCGCAGCTCGCGCTGATGGCGGTCAAGGCCATCGCGGTGGTTGCGCTGGCGATCTGGATGGCCCGGTCGCACACCTTCCTTGCGACCGTCGCGCTGGGGCTGATCATCGGGGGCGCCATCGGCAACAGTATTGATCGCCTCGCCTATGGCGCGGTGGTCGATTTCGCCCTGTTTCACGTCGAGATCGGCGGAAATACCTTTAACTGGTACGTCTTTAACCTCGCCGACGTGGCCATCGTTGCTGGCGTGGCGGCGCTATTGTATGATTCCTTTCTGGGGGTACCCGCCGCAAAAGCGCCCTGATCCCGGCTGATACGGGCCGGCAGGCGGAACCTTGCCCTACGGGGTCGGCCGCGCGCGGCGCGGTCATCTGCCACAATTTGGAACAGGTACAGTGATGCGCAGCTCCGAGACCAGCGTTTCGATGGTTCGAGATCCCCGGCAGGGGTTCTGGCGAGCATTGAAATTGTCCGCTGTCGCGCTCGGCGTCGGTCTGGTCATGTCGGCGGGCGCAGCCCGCGCCGGCGACGACGAGGACGATGACGACATGACCTTCGAAGAGAAGCTCATCGACAATCTGATGTCCGGCCTCGGTGGCAAGAGCATGGAGAAGCCCGGCATCGAATACCGCGAGCGCTCGCCGCTCGTCGTGCCGCCCAAGCTCGACCTGCCGCCGCCGGCTGCGACCGAGGCCAACGCTGCGCCGAACTGGCCGAAGGATCCCGACGAGAAGCGCCGCAAGGAGGCCATCGCCGCGCGGAAGAAAGCGACCAAAGCGACGGAGAACTGGCAGGCCGGCCGGCCGCTGTCGCCGAGCGAGATGAACGCGGCCAGGACGGCCGCACCGTCCCGTCAGAGCAACGACCCGGTCCAGCCCGGCAACAGCACCAATAACCCGACGCTCAGCCCCGCCCAACTCGGATATACTGGCGGCCTGTGGAAGCTCTTCAAAGGGAGCGACCCCGAGTCCAAGCAGTTCACGTCGGAGCCGCCTCGCCAATCGCTGGTGGAACCTCCGCCGGGATATCAGACGCCGTCGCCGAACTATGCCTACGGCTCCGGGCCGGATAATTCGAAGCGAACTTACTTCGACGTCATGTCCGGCAAGGAGAAGGAGCAATAACGCTCCTGTCCCGCGGCAAGGTTCGAGGCGCGAACCGGACGATCCCGGTCCGTGCGGGCGGACGTGGCCCAAGATCGCTTGGCCCATGATTGCTTGGCCCATGATTGCTTCGAGTTAATTGACGTTCCCTGCTTCGTGACGCGAAGCGTCAGCCGCACGGTGTACGATGCCGTGCCTCCGAGCCGGACATCCGTGCTCGGCTTTTCATAAGGATCATGATGTCCCCTTACCGATCGGCTGCCCGCCTCCTTGCCGCGCTGCTTTCGACGAGTGTCCTTTCGGCCGGCGCTGCCCTCGCCCAGACCACGGTGACATCGGCCCCGCCCGCCAGCTTCACGCTCAACAACGGCCTCCAGGTCGTGGTGATCCCGGACCACCGCACCCCCGTGGTCACGGAGATGATCTGGTACAAGGTCGGCTCGGCGGACGAGACACCGGGCAAGTCCGGGCTCGCCCACTTCCTCGAGCACCTGATGTTCAAGGGTACGGACAAGCACCCGGTCGGCGAATTCTCCCAGACCGTGCTTCGCGTCGGCGGCAACGAGAACGCCTCCACCTCAGTCGACTACACCAACTATTACCAGCGGGTGCCGCGCGAGCAGCTGCCGACCATGATGGAGTTCGAGGCCGACCGCATGACCGGCCTGATCCTCAAGGACGAGAACGTGCTGCCGGAACGCGACGTCGTGCTCGAAGAGTACAACATGCGCGTCGCCAACAATCCCGACGCGCGGCTGAACGAGCAGATCATGGCGGCGCTCTATCTCAACCATCCCTACGGCCGGCCCGTGATCGGCTGGCACCAGGAGATCGAGAAGCTCGACCGCGAGGATGCGCTCGCCTTCTACCGCCGCTTCTACGCGCCCAACAACGCCATCCTGGTCATCGCCGGCGACGTCGAGGCCGCCGAAATCCGTCCGCTGGTCGAGCGCAATTTCGGGCCGATTGCAGCCCAGCCGGCGATCCCGGCGCGGCGCATCCGCCCGCAGGAGCCGGATCCGGCCGCGCCGCGCACCGTCACACTATCGGATCCGCGCGTCGAGCAACCCAGCGTGCGGCGCTACTATCTGGTGCCCTCGGCCGCGACCGCCGCAGCCGGCGAGAGCGCCGCCCTCGACGTGCTGGCGCAGTTGATGGGCAGCGGCAGCAATTCCTATCTCTACCGCGCCCTCGTCGTCGACAAGCCGCTCGCGGTCTCCGCCAACGCTAGCTATTCAAGCATCTCGCTCGATCCGACCCAGTTCGCGATCTCGGCCGCGCCGAAATCCGGCGTTAGCTTTGCCGAGGTCGAGCAGGTGGTCGACGGCGTCATTGCCGACCTTGCGCAGAACCCGGTCCGCGCCGAGGACCTGGAGCGGGTCAAGACCCAGCTCATCGCGGAAGCGATCTACGCCCAGGACAACCAGGCGGTGCTGGCGCGCTGGTATGGCGGCGCGCTGAGCACGGGCCTGTCGATCGAGGACATCAGAAGCTGGCCGGACCGCATCCGCGCGGTCACCGCCGAACAGGTTCGCGCCGTCGCACAGAAATGGTTCGAGAAGAAGCGTTCGGTAACGGGCTATCTGATCAAGGACACAGCTAGCACCAAGCGCGAGGAGAAGCGTTCGTGACCTATCCTTTTGCTTTCTCGCGCGCGCGGCGCATCGCATTGTCCGTTGCCACCGGCGCGGTGCTCACGCTGGCCACGATCTCACCGTCACAGGCGGCCGCAAAGATCCAGCACCTGATCTCGCCGGGCGGCATCGAGGCCTGGTTCGTGCAGGATGCGACCGTGCCGCTGATCGCCATGGAATATTCCTTTGCCGGCGGCTCGGCCCAGGATCCCAAGGACAAATCTGGCGTCGCCAATCTGGTCGGCGACCTCCTCGACGAAGGCTCCGGCGATCTCGACTCCAAGACGTTCCACGAGCGTCTGGACCGTCGCGCCATCGAGCTGTCCTTCAGCGCCACCCGCGATAGCTTCCGCGGCAGCCTGCGCATGCTGCGCGACAACAAGGACGAAGCCTTCGACCTGTTGCGGATGGCTCTGACCTCGCCGCATTTCGAGGCTGCCGACGTCGAGCGCATCCGCTCGCAGGTCATCTCGGGGCTGCGCCGCGAGACCACCAATCCGTCATCGCTGGCGAGCCGCAAATTCCTCGAGGTCGCCTTCGGCGATCATCCCTATGGCCGGCAGACCAACGGCAACCTCGACAGCGTGCCGACCATCACGGTCGCCGACATGAAGGACTATGTCGGCCGCGTGCTTGCCAAGGACGGACTGAAGGTCGCGGTGGTCGGCGACGTCGATCCGGCAACGCTCGGCAAGCTGCTCGACCAGACCTTCGGCGCGCTCCCCGCCAAGGCCAACCTCGTGCCGGTGCCCGACATCGAGGCCGCCAAGCCGCCGCAGCGCGCCTTCGTGGCGCTCGACGTGCCGCAGACGGTGATCACCTTCGGCGGTCCCGGCGTGAAGCGCAGCGATCCGAACTTCATGGCGGCCTATGTCGTCAACCACATCCTCGGCGGCGGCGGATTGTCCTCCCGGCTCTATCGCGAGGTCCGCGAGAAGCGCGGACTGGCCTATTCGGTGTTCGAGTCCCTGCTGTGGATGGAGCATTCGGCGGTCTTCATCGGCAACACCGGCACGCGCGCCGACCGTGCCGGCGACACCATCGATGCCATCGAGAAGGAGGTGCGCCGCATCGCCGACGAGGGCCCGACGCAGAAGGAGCTCAACGAGGCCAAGTCCTATCTCAAGGGCTCGCAGATGCTGGCGCTGGATACCTCCTCCAAGCTCGCGCAGGCGCTGCTGCAGTACCAGCAGGACAAGCTGCCGATCGACTACATCGAGAAGCGCAACGCGATCGTCGATGCGGTGACGTTTGATGACGCCAAGACGGCCGCCAAGCGCCTGTGGGGCCAGGGGCTGTTGACCGTCGTCGTCGGCCGCGCGCCCCAAGCCGCCGCGCAACCGGCGGCAGCGGTGCCCAAGTCGAACTGAATTTCGAACTGACGCCTTCCCTACGCGTCCTGAAATGGCCGGGCTCGCCCGGCCATTTGCGTTTCTGGCGCCATTGCCGAACCTGGATGTCCGGGATATGTCCGGGCATCACGAATGGTGCCACCATGCTGCGGATATCCCGCGATCTCGTCATCGACGAGGACGATATCGAGATCGGCTTCGTCCGCGCCTCCGGGCCCGGCGGGCAGAACGTCAACAAGGTCGCGACGTCGGCGCAACTGCGCTTCGACACCACCAAGCTGACCTTGCCGGAGGATGCGCGCTTGCGCCTCGCCCGCCTCGCCGGCCAGCGCATGACCAAGGACGGCGTCATCGTGATCCAGGCGCAGCGCTTCCGCACACAGGAGCGCAATCGCCAGGACGCCATCGACCGCCTTCTCGAGATCCTGCGCGAGGCCATGGTCCGGCCGACGCCGCGGCGCAAGACGCGGCCGACCTTTGCCTCCAAGCAGCGCCGGCTCGAGGGCAAGAAGCACCGCAGCGACGTCAAGGCAAAGCGCGGCCGCGGCTTCGACGACTGATCGATCAGGTTCGGCCTGACGCGCTTCACGACCGCCCAAACAAAAAGTCGAAAACAACCCCATGCACAGTAGGCGGCAATTGCCGGCGCTATGCCCTGTGAGTTTGCGTAACTGTCTGACATCTTGGGTAGATCGGCGGCATCATCGGTGCGCCGGGGCGGCTTGCGCCCTTTCGACACGGAATTGCAACCCGGACAGCCAAAATAACCTCCGGCCGCGGGGGCGACCGGAGGCCTGTCGTTTCGCGGAAGACTAGTAACGCTTGCCTGGGGCGGCACCGCCCGACGTGGTATCGTCTGCGGTCCCTTTGTGCGTAGCGCTGCCTGTGGTGCCGGCCGAGCCCTTGGTGCCCTTGGTCGACTTCATGCCCATCTTCTCGCCCGCTGCGCCCGGCTGCGCATTCATCTCCTCATCGTCGCCTGCCGCTGCGCCGCCCTGGACGCCCTTGCTCTGCACGCCGCCACGCGCCTTGGTGTCGGACGAGACGCCTTGCGCCAGAACGGGTCCCGCGAGCAAGGCCGAAAGCGCGCATGCGATCACTGAGGTCTTCACTAACTTCATCCATTTCTCCTGGATTTTGTTCGCGATGAGCGGCTGGTGTTTTTCGCCGTTCGCCTGGACTGGACCGTCCCATCGCGCAGAGAGCCGAACGGCGCGGTCGCTATGCAATCCGGATCGTGTGGTCATCGTTGAGGGATTTCGCGGCGGTTTCGCGGAATTGTGCTCCTCATATGCGGCGGCGCGGAACATCTCAGCGGGCCGCAAACGCCACGTTCGGCCTCGCAACGGCTGCAACGAAACAGCCCGCTACTACCATCGCATGTGTGACGCCGCCTACAGTTTGCGCACGCTGAATTTGATGTGAATGAGCGGACTTTGGCGATGCGCGCGATCGTGCTGGGATTGTGCACCGCAGTGATGCTGGTGATGCGAGGTGCTGACGCGCAGATGCCCTTGCCGGCTGCAAAGCCGCCGGACGGCGCGGCGCTGTTCAAGCAGCAATGCGCGGTGTGCCACACCACCAACCTGTCGGAACCGATGCGGCAAGGCCCGCCGCTGGTCAAAATCGTGGGACGGCCGGCCGGCAGGGTCGAAGGGTTTCACTACTCGGACGGCCTCGCGAGAGCCGACTTCGCCTGGGACGAGGCCAGGCTCGACGCTTGGCTGAGCAATCCGCAAGCCGTCATTCCCGGCGTGATTATGGTCTACCGGCAGGCGAAACCGGAGACGCGCGCCGCCATCATCGCCTTCCTGAAGGAGCTGAACTGAATGGCAAAGCCGGTCCACTCCATGATCCGCGTGCTCGACGAGGCCCGCTCGCTCGATTTCTACAGGCGCGCTTTCGGCCTCGAAGTCGCCGACCATCTGAAATTCGGGGATTTCGCCCTGATCTATCTGCGTCACCCCTCCTCGCCTTTCGAACTGGAGCTGACGGTCAATTTCGATCGCAAGGAACCGTACGCGCTCGGCGACGGCTACGGCCACCTTGCCGTGGTGGTCGAGGACCTCGATGCCGAACATGCGCGCTTCGAACGCGAGCAACTCGCGCCGGGACCGCTGCGCGACTTCATGCACGACGGCAGGACGCTGGCGCGCTTCTTCTTCGTCAGCGATCCCGATGGCTACAAGATCGAGGTGATCCAGCGCGGCGGACGTTTCAACTGACCAAAACACAAATCACAATTGACGGAGGAACCCATGAGAGAAGTCGATCGCCGAAGCAAGCACAGCCGCCGCATCTTTCTCAAGGGCGCGGCGACCGCCGTGCCGGTCGCTGCAGTCGCGGCCGGCGTCGCCGTCAACATCGAAGGCGCCTGGGCCGACGAGGCGAGCGCGCTGACACCTGCGACAATGAAGACGCTGCTGAAGGTCGCGCGCGACATCTATCCGCACGATGCCCTCGGCGACAGCTACTACATCACCGCGATCAAGCCGTGGGACGGCAAGGCGGCGAAGGATCCCGCGGTCAAGGCGCTGATCAGCGACGGCATCAGCAGGCTCGACCAGAACGCGCGCGACCGCCACAAGGTGGCTTACGCGGAAATCCCCTGGGAATCCGATCGCGTCGTGCTGCTGAAGGAGATCGAGCAGAGCGACTTCTTCCAGAAGGTACGCGGCGACCTCGTCGTATCGCTCTACAACCAGAAAGAGGTCTGGCCGCGGTTCGGCTACGAGGGCTCCTCCGCCGAGCATGGCGGCTACATCAACCGCGGCTTTGCCGACATCGACTGGCTGCCGAAAGCTTAAGATCACCCCAACGGTTCAGGAGAACGCATATGGCAAAATTCGATCTGAACGACTCTGGCGTTGTGGTGATCGTCGGCTCCGGCGCCGGCGGCGGCACGCTGGGCAACGAGCTCGCGCAGAAGGGTGTCAAGGTCGTCATCCTCGAGGCTGGTCCGCGGATCGAGAACCAGGACTTCATCAACGACGAGTGGGACAGTTTTTCCCAGCTGGCCTGGAGCGATGCCCGCACCACATCGGGAACATGGCGCGTCGCCAAGGATTTTTCGGGTCTTCCCGCCTGGATCGTCAAGGCGGTCGGCGGCTCCACAGTGCATTGGGCCGGCGCATCGCTGCGCTTCGACGAGCATGAGTTCAGGGTCAAGAGCACCTATGGCAACATTCCCGGCGCCAACCTGCTGGACTGGCCGGTCACGCTCGCGGAGATGGAGCCGTGGTACGCCAAGGCCGAGAACAAGATGGGCGTGACCCGCACCAACGGCATTCCCGGACTTCCCGGCAACAATAACTTCAAGGTGCTCGAGGCCGGCGCGAAGAAGCTCGGCTACAAGACCGTGCACACCGGCAACATGGCGATCAACAGCCAGCCGCGCGACGGGCGCGGATCCTGCCAGCAGATCGGCTTCTGCTTCCAGGGCTGCAAGTCCGGCGCGAAATGGTCGACGCTCTACACCGAGATCCCCAAGGGCGAGGCGACCGGCAATCTGGAGGTCCGTCCGAGCAGCATGGCAGTCAAGATCGAGCACGATGCGAGCGGCAAGGTCACCGGCGTGGTTTACGCCGACGAGCAAGGCGCCATGCAGCGTCAGAAGGCCCGCATCGTCGCGGTCGCCGGCAACTCGATCGAAAGTCCGCGGCTGCTGCTGAACAGCGCCTCGACCATGTTCCCCGATGGCCTCGCCAATTCGTCGGGACAGGTCGGCCGCAACTACATGCGTCACATGACCGGCAGCGTCTATGCCGTGTTCGAGAAATCGGTGCACATGTATCGCGGCACCACCATGGCCGGCATCATCCGCGACGAGGCGGCGAACAATCCGAAGCGCGGCTTCGTCGGCGGCTACGAGATGGAGACGCTGTCGCTCGGCCTGCCCTTCATGGCGGCGTTTCTCAATCCCGGCGCCTGGGGACGCCCGTTCACCGCAGCGCTCGACGGCTATCCGCGCATGGCCGGCATGTGGCTGGTCGGCGAGGACATGCCGCAGGAGACCAACCGCATCACACTCGACCCGACCGTGAAGGACAAATTCGGCCAGCCGGTCGCGAGCGTGCATTTCGACGATCATCCCAACGACATCGCGATGCGCGCTCACGCCTACAAGCAGGGCTCGGCGGTGTACGATGCGGTCGGCGCCACCGTGACCTATCCGACGCCGCCCTATCCGAGCACGCACAATCTCGGCACCAACCGGATGAGCGAGAAGCCGCGGGACGGCGTGGTCAACAAGTTCGGACAGAGCCACGACGTCAAGAATTTGTTCGTCTCCGACGGCAGCCAGTTCACCAGCGGCGCAGCCTGCAACCCGACCCTGACCATCGTCGCGCTGGCGATCCGGCAGGCGGACTACATCGCGGGCGCGATGCAGAAGAAGGAGATCTGAAGTCAGAAGCCACCGCGTCCGCACGGACGAATGTGGCAGGAAGGTTCGCCGCGGCCATCCTTCGAGGCGCCCGCCTACGGCGGGCCCTCAGGATGAGGTCGCGTTTGCGGCGAGACATCAGACCCTCATGGTGAGGAGCCCGCCAAAGCGGGCGTCTCGAATCATTCAGGCCGAGCATATGCAATGCATGACCCCAGGGAGCAATTTGGCGAAATTCGTCGTTCGGGACTATGGCGTGCACCCATAAATTCGTCGCGTTCGCTTTGCTCAAAGGCGACTTTGAAGCCGACATGGCTACGTGTCGGCCTTGGGCCAACTCTGGACGTCTGCGGGAGCAGCATGATCGCCTCCGTACTCGACGCCAATACGTCGTGGCCGCGCCCTTACTGCGACCAGCCGCAGGACCAGTCAGTGACACTGACTTGCGTATTCAGTTGGTCGCAGTGTGAAGTTGCTGACACCGGGTCCGATCTTCAGGCCCTAAGCAAACTGAGGCATTATGCCTCTTGGGCGAAACACCCATTTCTAGGGCGCGTCCAGTCTCGTAGAATGTGGTTGCCCATGAAGCGGGATGTGCCGAAGTCACCGTTCGGGACGAACGAGCAGTACTAGCGCTGTCGGCAGGTACGCTACCCTCTGAGACCGCCCCCTTTTCGGTTTCACACCACGATTTCACATCCACACGCGCGCAGCTTTTGCGGCGGCTTGTTGCAGTAACCTAAGGAGAAAAGCGATGAGCAAGATCGATCGAAGGTCTGCATTGGCATTCGGGTTGGCAGCGGCTACGGCGGCCATGATAAAGCCCGCCGCCGCTCAAACTTCGGGCTACAAGGACTCGACTCCGTGGCCAGGTGTGGTGGTGCGTGAGTATGATGGCGAGACACCATCGCTGATCCCGGGTTTTAAGACCGTCTCAATGCGCGACATCATCATGCAGCCGGGATCGAAGACCATGGGGCCCCCGATGATGAATGCCATGATCTGCCATATCACCGAAGGAGAGCTTCGGCTTGAGCAGGACGAAAAGACCTTTACCGGCAAGAAGAATTTTGTCTGGACCTGCAACAAGGACACAAAGGAGCAGGCGTTCAATGATGGGAACGTGGTCGCGATTATGCGGATCGCGGACCTGAAGGCTTAAGGCTCTTTTTTTCGCAAGAAATCGATTGTAGGAGCGAATGGCGCACGCGACGGCGCGCCATTCGCGCAGGACCGCTACGCGCCGATCGCGTCGGTTTGCCCTCTGACGGTGACTTCCGGGTTGCGCCGAATTTCTGGATATGTCGCTGCGCCAACCGATGCGATGGGCCATGACCGGACAACTTCTCGACCAATGACCGCTCTCGCCGCTGCTAACACTTGCGCGACCGCTCGCACTTAAGATTAGATGGGTCGCGTGGCTCACTGTCCAGTTTTGAAGGAGGTGTTTCATGAAATACATGCTCGAATATACAGTCCGCACTGCCGGCCTTTCCTTTGACCAAAACTTTGCAGGGTCGCAATCGCTTCTTGCTGCGTTCAGCAAGTGGACGCCGGATGAAGAGAAGGGGCTGATGATACACGCGTTCGTAGCGAACTTGGCGGGACGAGGGGGCTATGTTTTGGTCGAAGCCAACGACCCAAAAGCCATCACCGCCTTCGTGGCAAAGTACAACTTCTGGAATGACATTGATGTCGTTCCGGTCGTCGATATCAGCGAGTCAGTGCCGATAAACGCGAGTTCACTCGAATGGGCGAGGCAAGCGTCTAAGGGCTAGTTGGCGGACGATATGAAATCGACGAGCGCCTCGACAATTGGTCGAGGCGTCTCAATTCAAAGACTGCTGGAACATGAACAGTGAGAGGCCGATGTCTGAATTGGGTCATTCGCGTCGGTCTACCCGCAACTGTGGGACTTCCGCTCGTTTTCTGCCGTCAGCGCGTCGAGACTCGATTGCGACTCAAGGTTGAGCTAGAGTTCATGCCGTCTCAATCAAGTTCTGGGAATTGAGATGCATCGCTCTTTCCGAGTTCTTTTGCTGCTTTGCATGATCGCGGGCGCCAAGCCGGCCGATGCACAGGAATGCGCGGCACTTTCTGGCCGAATGCGATTGGCCTGCGCGGTAGCAAAATATCCCGCGTTCGGCGCCCAAGTCGAGCGCTGCAAGGATGAGGCGCGCGCAATGGGCTTACGGGTTGTGAGAGGTGATCCCGGATTTAACGGCTACGTGGCCGGTTGTGTACGTCGCCTTCCGGCGGTAGCTCGACTTCAGCGGAATGCTATCACGCACCATTGACGGCGATATGGCGGAGCTTTGCGACCTGTCAACGAGCCTGTCCACTACCTCAGGGGCAGCTCGATGGTCTGAGATCCGCTGTGGGTCTTGGCCGTGTAAAAACGCCTTTCCCAGGGAGGTTTGTGAGAAGCCAGGACCGGTTCGGTCTCAGGCCACGATCGCAGCCATCAACGGCTTGGTCCCGACGATGTTCATGACCCGTGTCATATTGTAGGCGAGGACCGAGAGCGCCATCTCGGCGGCTACTTTTGGAAGCGTTTTGGTGAGGAAGTGTGTCGCTCCCATGCGGGCCTTCATCGTGCCGAACGGATGCTCGACCGTCTCGCGACGCTGGCGCACGGCTTGTGGGTTTGCATCAAGGCGCTGCTGCACAGCGTCGAGCAGATGCTCATGCTCCCATCGTGGAATCCGCCGCTCTGGCCCTGTCGTGCGCTGCGATTTGAGCGAACAATCTTGACAGGCTGTGGTCCAGTAGCGCCGTAGCCGCTTGCCGTCCTCCTCGCTCGTAAAGCGATATGGCAGTTGCTCTCCAGCTGGACAGCGATAGGCGTCCTCCTCTGGCAAATAGACAAAGTATAGCGCGACAATCTGGA
>NZ_VSTH01000191.1 GCF_008123965.1 Bradyrhizobium hipponense
GGATGGAGCGAAAGCGAAATCCGGGTTCTATCCGCACGGTGAGACGGCCCCGGATTGCGCTGCGCTCCATCCGGGCTACAGCCTGAGAGGATGAAAGCACGCGCCCCAAGCACGTCATTGCGAGAAGCACTTGCGACGAAGCAATCCAGTCTGTGTCCGCGGAAAGAATCTGGATTGCTTCGCTTCGCTCGCAATGACGGCGGAGAGACCTCCTACCTTACCGGCGGCGCATATTGCACGCCGCCCGCGTTCCAGAGCTGATTCATGCCGCGCGGGATCTTCAGCTTGGACTTCTCGCCGATATTGCGCTCGTACATCTCGCCGTAATTGCCGACGTGGCGGATAATGCGGACGACCCAGTCCTTGGTGAGGCCGAGCTGCTCGCCGTAATTTCCTTCTGTGCCGACCAGCCGCATCACCTCGGGCTTCTTCGACTTCAAGGCCTCGTCGATATTCTCCGAGGTGACGCCGAGCTCTTCCGCGTTGATCATCGCGTAGAGCGTCCACTTCACGATCATCATCCAGTCGTCGTCGCGCTGGCGCACGACGGGGGCCAGCGGCTCCTTGGAGATCATGTCCGGCAGAATCATGTGATCGCCGGCCTTCGACAGGTTCAGCCGCAGCGCATAGAGCTGGGAGACGTCGGCGGTCAGCGTGTCGCACTTGCCGGTGTCGTAGGCCTTGACGACGTCGTCGAGCTTGTCGAACTTCACCTCGTCATACTTCATGTTGTTGGCACGGAAGTAGTCGGCGACGTTGAGCGCCGTGGTGGTCCCGGACTGCACGCAGACCTTGCTGCCCGTCAGGTCCAGCGCGGTATCCTTGTTGCGCGCGCGCGGCAGCATGAAACCTGCGCCGTCGTAATAGGCCACCGCCGGGAAGTAGAGGTCGTAGTCGAGCTCGCGCGCCATGCTCCAGGTCGAGTTGCGCGAGAGGATGTCCACCTTGCGGCTCTGCAATTCCTTGAAGCGCTCGCTGGCGTCGAGCGGAACGAACCTGGCCTTGGCCGGATCGTTGAAGATCGCCGCCGCCACCGCGCGGCAGAAATCGACGTCGAATCCGGTCCAGTTGCCCTTGTCGTCCGGAATCGAGAAGCCCGGCAGGCCCTTGTTGACGCCGCACAACACCTCGCCGCGGCGAACGGTGCGCTTCAAGGTGCGGGTGTCGTAGAACTCATAGATCACCGCCAGGGCGCCGACCAGCACGGCAACCGCGAGCCCGATCAGCAGGCCGCCTCGAAATGTGCGCATCATGTCTCTCTCGCGAAAATATCGGGAAAAGGAATCTGGATGAAGGCGGAGAGCATGATCCGGAAAAGTGCGAAGCGGCTTCCCGAAAAGATCATGCTCAAACTATAACCCTCAGAGCTCGGGCTTCTGCCGCACCACGACCTTGGTGCCGACGGGAACGCGATCGTAGAGGTCGGCGACGTCGTGGTTGACCAACCGGAAGCAGCCCGAGGAGACCTTGGTGCCGATCGTGTCGGGACGGTTGGTGCCGTGGATGCGATAGACGGTGGTGCCGAGATACATGGCGCGGGCGCCGAGCGGATTGCCGGGGCCGCCGGCCATAAAGCGCGGCAGATAGGGCTGGCGCTGGATCATCTCCGGCGGCGGCGTCCAGTCAGGCCATTCCTTCTTGTTGGCGATGTTCAGCAGGCCCTGCCACTGAAAGCCGTCACGTCCGACGCCGATGCCATAGCGGATCGCGCGCCCGCCCGGCTGCACCAGATAGAGGTGGCGCTCGGAGGTCGAGATGATGATGGTGCCCGGTGCTTCAGTCGTGCGGAAGTAAACCACCTGCTTCTGCCATTCCGGATCGAGCTCATAGCTGTCGTCGGCGACCAGGCCCGGCTCGTCGCCGCGGTCCGGCTGCTGGGCGGAGACTTGCGGCGCGGACAGGATCAGCCCCATCGCAGCAACCAACGCCCCGGTCAGGCGACGAAAATCCGTCATTTCAAGCTCTCCCCGCTGCCACAGCGCAAATCATTCGGAACCATCTGAACTCAGGGGCACCTTCGTGGCAAGTTGATGGCGCGCCCAGCTGGTATGTCACGAGAATGCTTTGGTTTTTTGACGAGGCTCGGCAATGCCACAAACAGGGGATGGCGCGAAAAGCATAGATTGCCACCGAGGCGGCGGTGCGCTCCCTCTCCCGCTTGCGGGAGAGGGCTGGGGAGAGGGTGTCACCGCAACGGGGCACTCTCCAAGACGAGAGAGCCCTCACCCGGCGCGCGCGGGACGATGCTACGCATCGCCCGGGACGCGCCGACCTCTCCCGCAAGCGGGAGAGGCTCAGACCGAACTCGCGGTGCGATCAACTTCAACAATTGGCACTGGATGCCAGCTAGATCCGGCTATTCTCCGGCGCGATCCCGAGCCGCCGGACGATTTCAGCGGCCACGGCGCGCGCCTCAAGCCGCGAGCCGATGCGGGGGCTGCGAAACCTCCCTCCGGACTGCAATCTGATCACGACGATGCAGTGCTCGTCCTCGGACCGGCCCCGGCGCTCCACCGTGATCGCCTTCACATCGTGGCCCTCGATATGGTCGGCGCGCAAGCTACCGTCACCCCATAAGCGTTCGACGCGGATGTCCGCCTCACGGATGATCCAGAACGCGCCGGTCACGAGGTTGGCGTATCGGTAGACGGAGAACGCGGCGATCACGCCGATCGGCAGCAGCAGGATATCGACATGGCTCGGCGACAACCCGCGCCAGAGCTTGTAGGCGTAGGGAACGGCAGACAGTGCGACGGCGATCAGTGCAACGATTCGGATGTCCCTTGCGGAAAACGGCTCGAGGGGTTCGCCGAGCTGCATCTCGGGATTGCTGGCGTCGAGCGGATTGCTTGGCGCCTCGACGTCGGGAACGTCGAACTGTGCGGCGATCCGGGCCACGGTGTCACGAACATGCGTGACATCGGAGATCGGTGGTGACGTCAGGCGTTCACCGGAGGCAAGCGTGAAGGCCAGTTGGAAACGGGCTTTGGCCGCCTTGCTGCCGGCAACCTGGAGCCCCCTGATGTCGTCTTTTCCGACGACCCTGGTGCGGAGCCTGCCGAAAGGCCGTTGCTGCCCGATCAGGATCTCATCCGGCGTGATGATCCACACTACCGCCGGTGCAAGCATGACGCCGCCGACGAACGCTGCTCCCACCAGGAGCGCGCATACGGAGACGATCACTTCCAGCGCATCGTGCGTGAACAGGCCCGGCGTGAAACAGAGCGCAACGGCAGCCGCAGAGCCGGCTATGACCAGCCGCTGCGCGATCGAGGAGCCTTCACGAAGGCGGATGTCGTTGCTGGGGATCGGGTCGTCCATGTCGGGCGGCTGAATTCCGTCGGTTGCGAAACTCCACGGACGGGTCCGTGGAGTCAAGCAACAACGTGAGCCAGCGCAGGCGACATCAGCTGTTGGCGTTCAGCAGCCGCGCCACGGTGCGGTCGATCTGGTCGTAGCTGCCTTCGCCCTCGTGCTGGAACACGATCTTGCCGTTCTGGTCGATGATGTATTGCGCCGGCCAGTAGCGGTTACGATAGGCGTTCCAGGTCTTCGAATCATTGTCCTGCGCCACCGGATAGCTGATGCCGTGGCGCTTCAGCGCGGCCTGCACATTGGAAGCGGAGCGCTCGAACGGGAATTCCGGCGTGTGCACGCCGACCACGACGAGGCCGCGGTCTTTGTACTTGGCGTAGAGCTCGGTGACATGCGGCAGCGTGTTGACGCAGTTGACGCAGCCATAGGTCCAGAAGTCCACCAGCACGACCTTGCCACGGAGATCGGCGATGTTGAGCGGTTTCGAGTTGAACCAGTTGCTGATGCCGGCGAAGTCGGGCGCAGTCTCCTGTGCGGCGGCGGCGGTCACCATTGGTGCCGCGCGCGCAGCCTCGTCGCAGATGCCGGGAATGACGGCGCCGGTGACGGCGATGCCGATCAGCGCGGCGGATACCGCGAGCAGTTTGAGAGTCATGGAAGCTTCCTCCGTTACGATGGGATGATCACAGGCCGATCTGGCCGGTGGGATAGAATCCGGTGACCCACGCCACGATCAGCGTGTCGTATTGAAAGTAGGCGGCGAGGGCGAAGGCGATCACGACGACGCCAAAGCCCTGCTGCAGGCGCGGCGAGATCCGCGCCAGGCTGCGCACGCGCGTGGTCGCGGCCTGCCCGCCATAGGCGATCGCCAGCATCGGAATCGCCGCGCCGATGGCGTAGGCGAGCAACAGCGTGCCGGCCCAGGCGAGGTTTTTCGAGGCCGCCACCAACGTCAGGATCGAGCCGAGCACCGGGCCGGCGCAGGGCGTCCACACCAGGCCGAGCGTGGTGCCGAGCACGAGGCCGCCAAACGCGCCATCGCGCTGCGTGGTGCCGGCGTTGCCGAGATCGAGCCAGCCATTGAGCCGAACCGACAGCCATTCGAACGGCGCCGGCCACAGCATCAACAGGCCGAAGCCGAGCAGCAAGATCGCCGCTGCCTCGCGCAGCACGTTCGGATCGAAGTCGAACAGCCGCGTGATTGCGCCGAGCAGCAACGCGGTCGCCGAGAACGAAAGGACGAAGCCTAGCGCGATCATCGCGGGCCGCAGGCGGCCGGCGTGGCCGATCGAGGCCCCGAGCAGGATCGGCAGCATCGGCAGCGTGCAGGGCGCAGCGATGGTAAGGACGCCGGCAAGGACAGCAAAGATCAGGTCGAGCATCGCGCCACTCGCGAATGGGGTCACGAGGGCTGTTCGGGATGGATGCGTCAGTTGTTACGCAGCGTCACACGTTCGTGACGGGACAATGTTGGCGTACGCGATGGTGCGCCCCCTCTCCCGCTTGCGGGAGAGGGCTGGGGTGAGGGTGTCTCCGCAATGGGACACCCCCAAGAGGAAAAAGCCCTCACCCGCCGCGCGCGGGACGATGCTTCGCATCGCCCGAGGCGCGTCGGCCTCTCCCGCAAGCGGGAGAGGCGGGAACTCGCGGCGAGAGCCTGCCGCCACGTAGACACATGCCCAAACACAAAACGACCCGGAGGGGGGGCATCCCGTCCGGGTCGCTGGAGGTCTTGGGAGGTTTAAGCAAAACCGTATATGAGCTTTATAGGGAGGAAGTTTTTCCGCCTGATGTTGTGCTTCGTTTCAATTGTTTCGTCGGCGGTAACACTTCCGTGTCCGGGACAGGCTTGCAGGCGCAGGCCCATCCCTTTGAAATCCTTGAGTTTCAGGCAGCAAAGCGCTCGACGCCACAGCCCTTAAGCAACTCGGCCAGTTGTTTGCGCGCGTAGAACATCCGGGTCTTCACCGTGCTCTGCGGAATGCCGATGATCTGCCCGACCTCTTCCACCGACTTCTCGTGGTAGTAGACGAGGGTGATGATCTCGCGGTGCGCGGGCGACAGTTTCGCCACGCAGGCGCGCAGGATCGCGCTGGTGTCGCTGCGGTCGAGCGAGGTCTCCGGCGTATCGCAGCTATCGGGGATCTGCCGCACGTCTTCCTGGTCGATGTCCTCGAAGCGGCGCTGGCGCATCGCGGTCAGCGCCTTGAAGCGGGCGATCGACAGCAGCCAGGTCGAAACCTGCGAGCGGCCCTGGAATTGGCCGGCGGTCCGCCAGACGTCGAGGAATACCTGGCTGACCAGATCTTCCGCCGTGGTGGCGTCGCGCACGATGCGCAGGATGAAGCGGTAGACCCGCACATTGTGCCGGCAATAAAGGATGTGCATCGACGTCCGGTTGCCGTCGGCAATGCTTTCGAGAAGCATGTCGTCCGAGGTCGCCTGAGCGGCAATGATGCTCTGGCTGGCTTGGGCGTTGATGGCGATGACGTTCTGCATTGACTGGCTCCCCGTAGCGCCGCAACCGAGCGGCGTTTCCTTCGACCAAAGTGTTAATGAGCCAACGTTTCGGGACGTCTGCACCAAAAGCGGAAAATGGTTTCGTGCGCCGCCAAATTGTTTCGTCGGAAAGGCCGCCACGAAACATTCGAGGCAAAAAATCGTGGAATTTCAATGGATGGAAAATGCGGGGTGGGGGATTTAGAAGCGTGCGCAGTATCCGGGAACGTATTTCGGGCTTTTGCGTTCGCTGTCGCCTCAAATCACTCGTCGTCCCGGCGAAGGCCTGGCGAAGGCCGGGACCCATAACCACAGGGATTTGTTTGGCGAAGACTGGCAGTGAAGAGTCTTCCCACGGTACTAGCACCAGCAACTCACCGATAGATCACGCGGTATGGGTCCCGGCCTTCG
>NZ_VSTH01000192.1 GCF_008123965.1 Bradyrhizobium hipponense
CATGGAATCGGTCGTCTAGTCATCCTGACTGCGCTGGCCGTCTTGTTGCTGGCCGGGCTTTTCGCCCTGGCGCTGCGGGGCCTGCTGCTGCTGTCCGGATTTCTGGCCACCGCCCTGCTGCTGCCCGGGGCGCTGCTGGCCGGGGTTCTGAGTCTGCTGACCCGGAATCTGGTTCTGCTGCTTCGTCATCGGGGGAAACTCCCTTGTTGAACGTAAGAGCGCAACAACGACCGGCACCTGATTTGGTTGCCCGCGGAACCGGGTTCCTCGCTGGTGCGGAACCGAGAAAACGACGTCCGCGGCGAAATGAGCTCTGCAAAACCCCAATGGCCGGGGATGGCCAGTTGCGGGCGCCAGTTCCCTCCTGTTACAAAACGGGAAGAATGCTCAAGGGCTGCCGGGGCCCAAGAACTCTTTCTCAAGAGCTCCCTTTGAGCGGTGTCAGGTTTGGGTACGGCAGCCTATGGATTACTTCACCCAGCAGCTCATCAACGGCCTCGTGCTCGGCTCAATCTACGGCCTGATCGCGATCGGCTACACGATGGTCTATGGCATCGTCGGCATGATCAACTTCGCCCATGGCGACGTCTTCATGATCGGCGGCTTCATCGCGCTGATCACGTTCCTTCTGCTGGTCTCCACCGGCCTCACTGCGGTCCCGGTGATCCTCTTGATCGTGATCCTGGTCTCGATGGCGATCACTGCGCTCTATGGCTGGACCATCGAGCGCGTCGCTTACCGGCCGCTGCGCCACTCCTTCCGCCTCGCCCCGATGCTGTCGGCGATCGGCATGTCCTTCGTGCTCACGAACTACTCGCAGGTGGCGCAAGGGGCGCGCGTCAAGCCGATCCCGCCCCTCATCACCGGCGGCTATACGCTGCATGAGAGCGCGGCCGGCTTCGTGATCCAGCTCTCCAACATCCAGATCGTGGTGGTCATCACCACCATCGTGCTGCTGGCGATCTTCACCTGGCTGGTCTCGCGCACCCGGCTCGGTCGCGACATGCGCGCCTGCGAGCAGGACCAGACCATGGCGGCGCTGCTCGGGGTCGATGTCGACCGCACCATCTCCATGACCTTCGTGATCGGCGCCGCACTCGCCGCCGTCGCGGGCCTGATGTATCTGCTCTACTACGGCTTGGTCGATTTCTTCATGGGCTTCGTCGCCGGCATCAAGGCATTCACGGCCGCCGTGCTCGGCGGCATCGGGTCGCTGCCGGGCGCCATGCTCGGGGGTCTCGCAATCGGCCTGATCGAAACGTTCTGGTCGGCCTATTTCTCGGTCGAGTACAAGGACGTCGCGGCGTTCTCGATCCTGATCGTCGTGCTGATCTTCATGCCGACCGGCCTGCTCGGCCGTCCCGAAGTCGAAAAAGTCTGACGGACCGCCGCGTGACAGCCATCCCGCACGAGACCACCCACGCAAGCCGCACCGCCGGCATCGCCTACATCCTGAAAAAGTCCCTCATCAGCGCGCTGGTCGCGCTGGTGCTGTTCTCGCTGATGGTCGGTGTCCGCACCGAGGCGGGCTCCGAGGGCCAGCTCACCTATTGGACCCGTTTCGGCGAGGTCGCCGCCCTCGTCGCCGTCGTGTTCGGCGGCTCGATCGTGATCGAGCTCTTGCGGCAATGGATCGGCCCCAACGGCACCGACAGCCTGGTGCCGCCTGCTGTACGCAGCGGCATGTCTTTTCTCGGCCGCTACCTTGCGCCGGCGCTTTTGATCTTCACCTTCCTGGTGCCGGTGATCTTTTATGACCAGCGCTACATCCTCGACCTCGGGATCCTCGTCCTCACCTATGTGATGCTGGGCTGGGGCTTGAACGTGGTGGTGGGACTCGCCGGTCTGCTCGATCTCGGTTACGTCGCCTTCTACGCGGTAGGCGCCTACTCCTACGCGCTGCTTGCCACCAATTTCGGCTGGTCGTTCTGGATCTGCCTGCCGCTCGCGGGCATCCTTGCGGCGTTCTGGGGCGTGCTGCTCGGCTTTCCCGTGCTGCGCCTGCGCGGAGACTATCTCGCCATCGTCACGCTCGCCTTTGGCGAGATCATCCGCCTTGTCATCATCAACTGGCAGTCGCTGACCGGCGGCCCCAACGGCGTCTCCAGCATTCCCCGCCCCTCCTTCTTCGGCATCCCGCTCGACAACAGCGACAACGGCCTCGCTGCCAGGCTCGGCATCGAGTATTCGCCGACCCATCGCATCGTCTTCCTGTTCTATGTGATCCTGGCGCTCGCACTCCTCACCAATTGGGTGACGATCCGCCTGCGCCGCCTGCCGATCGGTCGCGCCTGGGAGGCCTTGCGCGAGGACGAGGTCGCCTGCCGCGCGCTCGGCATCAACACCACGACCACGAAACTCACGGCGTTCGCGACGGGTGCCATGTTCGGCGGCTTTGCCGGCGCGTTCTTCGCCACCCGGCAGGGGTTCATCAGCCCGGAATCCTTCACCTTCCAGGAATCGGCACTGGTGCTCGCCATTGTCGTGCTCGGCGGCATGGGATCGCAGCTCGGCGTCGCGCTTGCGGCGCTGGCCATGATCGGCGGCTTCGAGCTGTTCCGCGGCCTCGAGAACTACCGCATGCTGGTGTTCGGCATGGCGATGGTGCTGATCATGATCTGGCGGCCGCGCGGCCTGATTGGCCATCGCGCACCGACCGTGTTTCTGACCAAGGCACACGCGATCTCCTCCGACCTCGTCAAGGAGGGGCACGGATGAGCGGCGACCAGATCCTCAACGTCGACCGGCTCAGCATGCGCTTCGGCGGCATCGTCGCCGTGCAGGAGCTTTCGTTTGCGGCCGAGCCGAAGAAGATCACCGCGCTGATCGGACCGAACGGCGCCGGCAAGACCACCGTCTTCAACTGCATCACCGGCTTCTACAAGCCGAGCGGCGGCACCATTCGCCTGACCCACGACGACGGCAGGGTCATCGCGCTGGAGCGGCTGAACGATTTTCGGATCGCCAAGCAGGCCAATGTGGCGCGCACCTTCCAGAACATCCGCCTGTTTCCCGGCATGACCGCGCTGGAAAACCTGATGGTGGCGCAGCACAATGCGCTGATGCGCGCCTCCGGCTTCACCTTGCTCGGACTGATCGGCGCGCCGGTCTACCGCATCGCCGAAAAGCGCGCGATCGAGCTCGCCACCGAATGGCTGAAGCGGGTCAATTTGCTCGACCGCGCCGACGATGCCGCCGGCAATTTCGCCTATGGCGACCAGCGCCGGCTCGAGATCGCGCGCGCGATGTGCACCGAGCCCGCGCTTTTGTGCCTGGACGAGCCTGCCGCCGGCCTCAATGCGCGCGAGAGCGCGGCGTTGAGCGAGCTACTGCTCTCGATCCGCGACGAACTCGGCACCTCGATCCTGCTGATCGAGCACGACATGTCGGTCGTGATGGCAATCTCCGACCACATCGTGGTGATGGACCATGGCCTCAAGATCGCGGAAGGCACGCCGCGCGAGGTCCGTGACGATCCCAAGGTGATAGCCGCCTATCTCGGCACCGATGAGGAAGAGGCGATCGCCGTCATGGAGAGCGGGTCGTGACCGCTCCCCTGCTCGCGATCCGTGGCCTGCGCGCCGCTTACGGCAAGATCGAGGCGCTGAAGGGCGTCGACGTCGAGATCAAGGCTGGCGAGATCGTTGCTCTGATCGGAGCCAACGGCGCCGGCAAGTCAACGCTGATGATGACGATCTTCGGCAAGCCGCGCGCCCGCGCCGGCCAGATCCTATATGAAGGCCGCGACATCACCGACGTGCCCACGCACGAGATCGCACATTTGCGCATCGCGCAATCGCCGGAAGGACGGCGCATCTTCCCGCGCATGAGCGTGGCGGAAAATCTCCAGATGGGAGCGGACGCCACCGGCGGCACCGAGGCCGAACGGGACGCGACCTTGGAGCGCGTGTTCGCGCTGTTTCCGCGGCTGAAGGAACGCTATGCCCAGCGCGGCGGAACCCTGTCCGGCGGCGAGCAGCAGATGCTGGCGATCGGCCGCGCCTTGATGAGCCGTCCCCGCCTGCTCCTGTTGGATGAGCCCTCGCTCGGCCTGGCTCCGCTGATCGCCCGTCAGATTTTCGATGCGATCCGCACCCTGAACCGGCAGGACGGCCTGACCGTCCTGATCGTCGAGCAGAACGCCAACCACGCGCTCAAGCTCGCCCATCGCGGTTATGTCATGGTCAATGGCCTGATATCGCTGGCCGGGACCGGCGCCGAATTGTTGCAGCGCCCCGAGATTCGCGCCGCCTACCTGGAAGGCGGCCGGCACGGCTGAGTCCGCCCGGGAACGCCCGCGCAGACCCGCGTGCGGCCGAATGAGGCGAATATCTCGGCCAATGCCCGTATTTTGCCGGTGACTTCTCCGCAATTTCATTCGAGAATGGCGCCGGTTTGGATCGGGCGTGCCCGGCAACTCCCACAGGCGACCACCCGCGAGGTATCTCATGAAATCACTGAAGCTCATCGGTCTGGCATTCGGCGCGTCGATCGCGCTGTCGAGCGCAGCGTTCGCGCAGGATGTCACCATCGCAGTCGCCGGCCCGATGACGGGCGGCGAATCCGCCTTCGGCCGCCAGATGAAGAACGGCGCCGAGATGGCCGTGGCCGACATCAACGCCGCCGGCGGCGTCAACGGCAAGAAGCTCGCGCTCAACATCGAGGACGACGCCTGCGATCCGAAGCAGGCGCGCTCGGTCGCCGAGAAGATCGCCGGCGCAAAAATCCCGTTCGTGGCCGGACATTATTGCTCGTCGTCGTCGATCCCGGCCTCGGAGGCCTATGCCGACGGCAACGTGCTCCAGATCACGCCGGCCTCGACCAACCCACTGTTCACCGAGCGCAAGCTGTGGAACGTGGCACGCGTCTGCGGCCGCGACGATCAGCAGGGCCTGATCGCGGCGCAGTACATTGCCAAGAACTTCAAGGGCAAGAACATCGCGATCCTCAACGATAAGACCACCTACGGCAAGGGTCTTGCGGACGAGACCAAGAAGGCGCTCAACAAGGCCGGCATCACCGAGAAGATGTACGAGTCCTACAATAAGGGCGATAAGGACTTCAACGCGATCGTCTCGCGCCTGAAGCGCGACAACATCGATCTCGTCTATGTCGGCGGCTACCATCAGGAGAGCGGCCTGATCCTGCGCCAGATGCGCGACCAGGGCCTCAAGACGATCCTGATGGCCGGCGACGCGCTCGCCGACAAGGAGTACGCCTCCATCACCGGTCCGGCCGGTGAAGGCACGCTGTTCACTTTCGGCCCCGATCCGCGCAACAAAGCGACCGCGAAGAAGATCGTCGACGCTTTCAAGGCCAAGAACATCGACCCCGAGGGCTACACGCTCTACACCTATGCTGCGATGCAGGTGTGGTCGCAGGCGGCCAAGAAGGCCGGTACCACCGACGCCAAGAAGGTCATGGCGGCGATCAAGGCCGGCAAGTGGGACACCGTGATCGGCCCGATCGAGTATGACGCCAAGGGCGACATCAAGCAGATCGATTATGTCGTCTACAAGTGGGATGCCAAGGGCGGCTACACCGAGATCAGCGGCCAGGGCACCTGAAGCCTCGCCGGGATCGAGCCACGATACAATCACCACCACGCCCCGGCTTGTCCGGGGCGTTTCGCCTTTGCAGGACAATCAGACGGCCGCCGGCAGCTCGTCGCCCGCCGCGGCCTGCGCCTTATGGAGCGCTCGCAAAAGATCGTTCGGCCGAAACGGCTTTTGCAGACAGACCACGTTGGCGAGGTGGGGCGACTGTTCCATGAAATCGAGCGCCGTCATCCCGGACACCGCAACGACGGGGAGTCCCGGCACACGCTCGCGCAGGACCGCAATAACCTCGACCCCATTGGTGTCGCCGAGGAAAATGTCCACAATGACCGCGTCGAAGGATGCCTCGGTGAAGGCCTTCAGCCCCGCGGCGCCGCAGTCGGCCTCCACGACCTCGTAACGGTTGACCCGGAGCACGATCGCAACCATCGCGCGGACGTCCTTCTGGTCGTCAATGATGAGAACGCGAGGCATGGGGAACAACTCCCGGATATTTGAGATCAAAATCGTATGATCCAAACCTGGAACCTGCCGCAGCGGAGGGGCATTATGACACCACCCTGTAAAGCGCATCTTACCCGGTCCCCATTCCGCGTTCCCACTAAAATTAAGTAAGCTGTAACCTTTGGTTGTGTCTCGGCCGTTTCCGTTCACGATGTGTGCCCAGAACCGCTACCATGGACGCAAAACTATCGACCGGATGAGATGGCGCTGATGCTCAAGACCCATCTACAAGACGTGGACCTGCCAGCGACAACCGATCGAAGCGCATTTCTGTCGACGTTGCCGGCCACCCAGACAGACCGCACTGCAGCAACGGCGATCGTCGGCGTTTCCGCAGTCCTTTTCGCGCTGGCCGTTCCCTTCGCCGGTATCCCGCTGCTGCCAATGCCCGCCTTCGTGGCGAGCTACCAATCCGCCCTCGCCGTCGCCGATATCGTCACTGCGGTCCTGCTGTTGTCGCAGTTCGTGGTGTTGCGGACGCGAGCGCTGCTGCTGCTCGCGACCGGCTATTTGTTCACCGCCGCCGCGGCGCTGGTCCACGCCCTCACCTTCCCCGGGCTTTTCACGCCGACAGGCCTTTTGGGCGCTGGCCCGCAGACCACCGTCTGGCTCTACATGATCTGGCACGGCGCCTTCCCGCTATGCGTGCTGGCCTATGCCTGGCTAAAGGACGCCGACGGCGGTGTCAGGATCGCGGGCTCGGCAACCAAAGCGATCTGCGCCAGCGTGCTCGGCGTCGTTGCCGCCATCATCGTCTTCACCTGGATCCTCACCGCCGGGCGCGACATGCTTCCAGTCCTGCTGCGCGACGGCCGCTACACGCAGGTCATGATCGGTGTGGTGTCCTTTGTGTGGTCCTTGAGCTTCGCTGCGCTCGTCTCGCTGTGGTTCCGCCGCCCGTATTCCGTGATCGACGTCTGGCTCATGGTCGTGATGTGCGCGTGGCTGTTCGACATCGCGCTGTCGGCGATCGTCAACGTCGCCCGGTTCGATCTCGGCTTCTACGCCGGCCGCCTCTACGGCCTCTGCGCGGCGACCTTCGTGCTTGCGGTACTGCTGATCGAAAACGTCCGCCTCCAGTCGCACACGGTGAGGCTTGTCGGCAGGCTGCGCCAACAATCGGCTTCGGAGCGTGACTATTACGGCAAGCGCCTCGCGCTCTACGGCGCCGTCGTCGAGTCTGCCAATGACGCCATCATCACGAAAACGCTCGACGGTATCATCACGGGCTGGAACAAGGCCGCCGAACGCCTGTTCGGTTATTCCGCCGCTGAGGCCATCGGCAAGTCGATCGACATCATCGTGCCGCAGGATCGGAGGGCCGAAGTCCGGGGCATCCTCAACCGGGTCGGCAGCAACGAATCGATCGCCCAGCACGAGACGGTCCGGATCCGAAAGGATGGTCGTCCGCTCGACGTCGTCCTGAATATTTCTCCGCTTAAGACCGACAGCGGCGAGATCATCGGCGTCTCCAAAATCGCGCATGACATCACGGAAGAGAAACAGTCCAGGGAAAAGCTGCGCCGCGAGATCGAGGAGCGTCAGCGCATCTTCGAGACCTCGCAGGACCTGATCCTGGTCACCGACGGTTATGGCAATTTCATCCAGGTGAGCCCGAGCGTGAAGGAAATCCTCGGCCTCAACCCGGAGGACATGATCGGACACAGCGCGACCGAATTCATCCATCCCGACGACCTCGAGAAGACGCGGGGCGAGATGCGCGCGGCACGCCGCGGCCAGATCAAGCGCAGCTTCGAGGCACGTTACTACCATTACGACGGTCACGAGGTCACGCTGAACTGGATGGGCACCTGGTCGGAGCCCGTGAAGCGCCATTTCTTCATCGGCCGCGATCTGACCGACAAGCAGGCCGCCGAGGCCCAGCTCCGGCAGGTCCAGAAGATGGATGCTATCGGCCAGCTGACAGGCGGCGTTGCCCACGATTTCAATAACGTGCTGACCGTGATCACCGGCACGATCGGTATCCTTGGCGACGCCGTCGCCGACCGGCCCGAACTCGCCGCCATCACCAAGCTGATCGATGACGCCGCCGAACGCGGCGCGCAACTGACCAAGCACCTGCTCGCCTTCGCCCGCAAGCAACCGCTCCAGCCGCGCGAAATCGATGTCAACGCGCTGGCGCTCGAGGCCGCCAAGCTGCTGCATCCCACCCTTGGCGAGCAGATCACCATCAACCCGCAGCTCACCGAGGACGCCTGGCCGGCGCTGGTCGATCCGAACCAGCTCACCTCCGCCATCCTCAATCTCGCGCTGAATGCGCGCGACGCCATGCCTGAAGGCGGTACGCTGGTGCTCGAGACGCGCAACATTTTTCTCGACGACGGCTATGCCAGCATGAATGCCGACGTCACTCCCGGCAATTACGTCATGATCGCGGTGAGCGACACCGGCGCCGGAATCCCTGCCGAGCTGATCGACCGGGTGTTCGATCCCTTCTTCACCACCAAGGAGGTCGGCAAAGGGACCGGCCTCGGGCTCAGCATGGTGTTCGGCTTCGTCAAGCAGTCCGGAGGCCACGTCAAGATCTACAGCGAGGAAGGCCACGGCACCAGCGTGAAGATCTACCTGCCGCGCTCAAGCGGCGTGCAGGAGACCGAGTTCGAGGCGAGCAAGAACGTACCCATCACCGGCGGCAACGAGAAGATCCTGATCGTCGAGGACGATGCGCTGGTGCGGCAATATGTGGTGACCCAGATCAAGAGTCTCGGCTACACCGCGCTCGAAGCTGCCAATGCGGCCGAGGCCCTCACCATCATCGATGCCGACAACGGGATCGACCTGCTCTTCACCGACATCATCATGCCCGGCGCCATGAACGGCCGGCAGCTCGCCGACGAGGCGGCACGGCGGCGCCCCGAGCTGAAGACGCTGTTCACCTCAGGCTACACGGAGAACGCCATCGTCCATCATGGCCGGCTCGACTCCGGCGTGCTGCTGCTGGCAAAGCCCTACCGCAAATCCGAGCTCGCCAAGATGCTCAGGACAGCGCTGGCGAGTTGAGCGCGGCGCATGCGTGCGCTATCGCTTCAGGCCAACCGCCTGGAGCGCAGGAGTGCCGCCCATGAAAAACCTTCTCACTGATATTGCCGGTGTCCGCGTCGGCCACGCCGAGGATGCGAAACTCGCCTCCGGCACGACCGCGATCATCTTCGATTCGCCAGCGGTCGCGGCGATCGACGTCCGTGGCGGCGGCCCCGGCACGCGCGAAGTCTCGCTGCTCGACGTCGCCAATACGGTCGAGCGCGTCGACGCGATCACGCTGTCGGGCGGCTCGGCCTTCGGCCTCGATTCCGCAGGCGGGGTCCAGGCTTGGCTTGCCGAGCAGGGCCGCGGCTTTCGGATCCGGGAGGCCGTGATCCCGGTCGTGCCGGGCGCTATCGTCTTCGACCTGCTCAATGGCGGCGACAAGGCCTGGGGCCGCTTCTCGCCTTATCGCGATCTCGGCTACGCCGCGGCTGCGGCAGCCGCTGCCGGCAACGACTTCGCGCTCGGCAGCGTCGGGGCAGGCCTCGGCGCCACCACAGCCACCCTCAAGGGCGGCCTCGGTTCGGCCTCGGCGACGATGCGGAGCGGCGTCAAGGTCGCCGCCATCATGGTCGTCAACGCAGTCGGTAGCGTCACCGTCGGCACCGGCCCCTGGTTCTGGGCCGCGCCGTTCGAGCAGAACGGTGAGTTCGGCGCCCGCGGTCTGCCTGAAAAGTTCACGCCAGACATGCTGGCGATGCGCATCAAGGGCGGAGCCGCCGCAAACGCCGGCGAGAACACCACGATCGGCCTCGTCGTCACCGACGCCATCCTGACCAAGGCGCAGGCCAAGCGGCTCGCGATGATCGCCCAGACCGGTTTTGCCCGAGCGATCTATCCGGTGCACGCCCCGCTCGACGGCGACGTGCTGTTTGCCGCAGCCACCTGCGAGAAGCCGATCGAGCCGCTGGTCGAGCTCACCGAACTCGGCATGGTCGCGGCCAACGTTGTTGCGCGCGCGATCGCCCGCGGCGTCTACAACGCAACGGCGCTGCCATTCCCGGGCGCGCTGCCGGCGTGGAAGGACCGGTTCGGCTCGCAACCAAACGCCTGATACAGCGTTGTTGCGACGGGCCAAGGTGCACAGTCATGCCGTCGTCCGTGATCCGCTTTTTCCGCTACGCCCCCGATACCCGCGAGCTGAAGGTAAGCTTCGTCAGCGGGCGCATTTACGCTTATGAGGATGTTCCGCCGGAGGTTGCCGACGACTTCAGGGCTGCGCGCTCGAAGGGGACGTTCTTCAACCATGAAATCCGCGATCACTACACCTATCGCGAGATCACGCGCGCATATTCGGACTAGGCCCGCGTCACACACTCATCGACATGGATGAAGCCTTGGATCCCGACGATGCCTCCGCCTCGCGCTGCATCATCTGCTCGAACCAGTTATAGGCGGAGTTGCCAGCGCCCGATGCCTTCGAAGCGCTGGACGCGCCCGGGACCGTCGTCGACATCTTGAACCCGTCGGCATAGGTAACGGTGGTCGTGCTCGAGCCGTCGGCGGCGGTCGTCGTGGTCGAGGTCGACCCGCCGCTTCCCTGCGACGAAGACTCCGAGCCGCTGCCGGACGCGTCGCCCGAGTTTGCGTGGCGGTGGCCGCCCTTCAGCGCCTTCGACATCTCCCCGAGGCTGACGCCGTCGTCCGAATTCGCATCGAGCTTGGAGAACACGTCGTCGGCGTGCGCCAGGTTGGTGCCACCGGCGCCGAGGGCGTCCTCGAATTCGGACTTGCTAATCTTGCCGTCGCCGTCAGCATCGATCTGCGAGAACAGGTCCTTCAGTGCATCCTCGCGGCTCATCGACTTCGAGGAAGTCGAACTCGACGTCGCCGAGTTGGTGGCGCTGCTCGCGCTGTCAGGCGAGAGACCTTGCGCGGCAAGCAACGCGCTCATCGTCTCCGGCGCGATCTGTGGACCTTTGCCTGAGCCGACCGGCGAGGTTACAGTGCTGGACGTGCTGTCGATCGCGAACGGGTTGGTCGCCCCTTGCGAAGAGCCGGTCTTCTGCGTCGACCCAGCCTTCTGTGTCGACGATGACGATTTCGAGTTCGTCAGCGCCTGTAACGCGTCGAGCGCACTGCCTACGGCACCAAGCGCGAACAACATTGCACAACTCCAACCGATGCGGCATGCCGCAGCCAATGTTCCGGAGTGAAGTTAGCAAGCGTCGTGCCAGCGCGAAAAGCTCAATGAAATCCGCCTCCCTCACGCCTCACGCAGCTCGGGAACATCGGCAATTCATGCCGCAGACGGCAGAAATTTCCGCCCACAGGAAGCCCGCTTCCCCTGCATTGCCGGGCACAAGGACCCATGTTAGGCGAGGCCTGTTCTCACACGGCCGCGACGGGAAACTGCGCCATGACCCAAGATTTCGCCCCCCGACCCCTGGTAATTGCGCCCTCGATCCTGGCCTCGGATTTCTCCAGGCTCGGCGAAGAGGTGCGGGCGGTGGATGCTGCCGGCGCCGACTGGCTCCATCTCGACGTGATGGACGGCCACTTCGTCCCGAACATTTCCTATGGCCCCGATGTCATCAAGGCGATGCGCCCGCACACGAAGAAGATCTTCGACGCGCATTTGATGATCTCGCCCTGCGATCCCTATCTCGAGGCGTTTGCAAAGGCCGGCTGCGACCACATCACCGTGCATGCGGAGGCGGGTCCTCACCTGCACCGCTCGCTCCAGGCGATCCGCGGGCTGGGCAAGAAGGCCGGCGTGTCGCTCAATCCGGGAACTCCGATCAGCACGCTCGAATACGTCCTCGACCTGATCGACCTCGTGCTGGTGATGTCGGTCAATCCCGGCTTCGGCGGCCAGGCCTTCATCCCCTCCGCGATCGGCAAGATCCGCGATATCCGCGCGATGACGGCTGGACGCCCGATCGACATCGAGGTCGATGGCGGCGTCGGTCCCGACGTCGCGGGCGCGCTGGCGGCGGCCGGCGCCAATGCCTTCGTCGCCGGCACGTCCGTGTTCAGGGGCGGCACGCAGGAGGCCTACAAGACCAACATCGCCGCGATCCGCAACGCGGCCGCGGGCGCGCGCGGCGAAGCGATCTGAGCCATCGTCAGACGCGGCAGAGGCATCCGCAAGCCAGCGGTTCTTACGGGCGTTGCGGCACGCAATGCCTAAAATTACAACCTGAATCCGTACTCATCCGGACTTCACTGATTCGCGCAAATCATCGCAAGTTACTTCCGCCTGCTTTTGACGGGAGCACATCATGACGACGACCCTGGTTTGGACTGGCGTGGCGTTGTGGATTGGTTTCAGTGCATTTGTTGTGTTTGGCCCATCTGCCGGGCCGGTGAAAGTCACGGCACGTTCGGCCCGCATCGCTCACCCCCGCCTTCTCCGGGATTGACGCCATGCAGGTCGCGATCGTGAAACGTCAGCCGAAGCGCCGGTGCCGGATCCCGCGCCGCCCGCATCCGAACCTCGATTATTTCTTGGGCCGCCTCGAGCATGCGGCGGGCGCACCGAACGACGATGCCGGGTTCGACAATTCGGACCCGGACCATTCGCTCCACTCGCCACGGCGGCACTGAGAATTCCTTTTTCCGGGAAACCCCATGAAACCGCATTGCCCGAACTGCCTGAAGGAAATGACCAAGGCAACCGCGTCGCGTAACCTCTTCAATTGCGAACCCTGCCGCGAGATCATCCAGTTCTTCGGCGGTCATGCGGAGCATTGCGAGCATGGCCCCCGGTTCACCTGGCCTATCCGCCGCAAGCGCGACGGCCACGCCGCCCGCGCGGCCTGATCCCCCCGCAGGGCGCCTAGCCGGCCGCTTCCCCTGCGTCGGACGCATCCGCAGCCATCCGCGGCGGCCGCACCACGGTGACGGTGCAGGTCGCTTCCGCGGCGACCTTGGCCGAGACGCTGCCGAGCAACGTACGCCTCAAGGAGCCCTGCCGCGCGCCGATGATGACGTGGTCGACTTGGTTGACCTCGGCGAATTCCAATAGCGCGGCGGCGGGATCGACCGCCTCCAGCACATGAACCGACAGCCGGCTCTCGTCCAGCTTCAGAGGCGTCGCCCAATGCCTGAGCGCCACCAAGCGGTCGATATGCTTGTTGGAGCCCTGCTCGTCCAGGGTACGGTCGACCGCGATGCGGTTGAGCTTGAGCACGTTGACGCAGGCCAGCCGCGCCGACGGCAGCGTGGCGAGAATCCGCTCCGTCGTCATGCGCAACGCCTCGTTCAGCTCCAGCGCGCCTTCCTCGGTGTCGAGCGCGACCGCCAGGATCGGGCTCGAGGCGATCTGCTCTGCGATATCGGACTTCGCGCGCGGCTGCATGACGCCCAGGTTGAAGCGGCGCCGCCACGCCACGCTGAGGGGATCGCGCTTCATCCGCTCCGAGCGTGCGGTGAGCTTGACCTGGCTCGGATGGGTGAGATCAAAGGCGAGCTGCGATGCGGTCGGATAGCGCCAGACCGGCTCGATCTCGAGACAACGCAGCACCACCTCCTGGAGCCAGGGCGGATAGTCCGCCCGCAATTTGCGCGGCGGCTGCGGATCACGCCACAGCCTGCGCCGCATCGCGCGCAGTGTCTCGCCTTCCCCGAATGGCCGCTCGCCCGTCGTGAAGAAATAAAGCAGCACGCCGAGCGAGAACAGATCGCTGCGCTGATCGTCGCGCACCCCCAGCAGCCGCTCCGGCGCCATATAGGGCGCGGTGCCGTAAGGCAGCCGGAACTCCGCCTGCAACAGGTCCGGCAGATGATTGTGGTGCGACAGACCATAGTCGATCAGCACCGCTTCGCCGCTATCGCGGAACATGATGCTGCTCGGCTTGATGTCGTGATGGATCACGTTCTGGCGGTGCAAATCGGCGAGCGCGGCCGCGATCTTCGCAACCAGCTGCCGCGCCTCCTCGTAGGGCAACGGCAGGTCGGGCAGCCGCTTGTAGAGCGTGGTCCCGGGAATGCGCTCGATCACGACATGGGCCTGGTGGGCGAAGTCGCCAGTGCCGAAACAGGCCGGCACGTGCGGTCCTGCCAGCCGCGGCAGGATCATCATCTCCATCTCGAAGGAGACGATCGCGGCCGGGTCCTCGCCTTCCGATACCCGCGGGATTTTCATCAGCAGCGGCACCTCGATGCCGGGATGGGTGACGGTCCACAGCGTCGCCATGCCGCCGGCATGGACGCATTCGCCGATGGTGTAGCCGTCGATCTCGGCGCCCGGCTTGACCAGGGGTTTCGGCATCGCCGTCAGCGTCCCTGTGACAGGCGGTCGGCGAGCCAGGGCGGCAGGCCATTCTCGCGGATCTTGCCCGCCGCGCTCGCGATGTCATAGGGCACGCGGCAATAGGTGATCTCGCACGAAACCGTATCGAAGAGCACGAAAGCGGCGGACGGATCGCCGTCGCGCGGCTGGCCGACCGCGCCGAGCACGGCCAGCCATTGCCGGCCGCGCAGGAACTGCACGGCGACGCCGGGCTTGGGTACAAAGCTCGTCATCTTCGCCGTCACCGACATTGAATAGATCGCCGGACGGTGGATGTGGCCGCAGAAGGTAACATGGGCAGGCGTGGCGATCAGGCTCTTGGCGGCGTCCGCCGTCGAACGGACATAGTGCCAGCGCTGGGGATTCGATGCTTCCGAGTGGACGAAGAGACGATCGCCGTCCTGCACAAGCATCGGCAGCTCGGCCAGAAAGCGCCGTTGCGCCACGTCGAGCCGCCCGCGGGTCCATTCGATCGCGACCTGTGCCTCGGCGTTCATGGTCTCGCTGGTCGTGCTGACCGCCTCGTCGTGGTTGCCCCGGACCGCGATGGCGCCTTCCTCGACCAGCCTCATCGCGGTGTCCACGACCCATTCGGGATCGGCGCCATAGCCGACGAGATCGCCGAGCAGAACGAACCGCTCCGCGCCTCTCGCGCGGGCCACCTTCAGGCACGCCTCGAACGCCTGCCGGTTGCCATGGATATCCGAGAAGACAGCTAGGAGCACGCACCCTCCACCCTTGAGGTCTTATCGAAAGCCGATAAGGCCAAATTGAGGGAGGTCAACAAGATGCGCCAGCGCGGCGCGGTTTTCCAGCGCACCCCGGGGCAATGGTGAAGGGCCTATTGCTCGTCCTTTGGCGGCATCCGGGGCGGCGGCAGCGGCGTGAACACGGCGCCTTGCGCGCCGGCCGGTGGAGCGCTGAACTCGCCCGTCGAGGAATCGCCGCCGCTCGTCTCCATGATCGTCTTGGGCGTTACATATTCCCGGACCATGTCGATCACGCTGCCCTCTCCGCCGCCGAAATCCGCGGCGCGCCCGCCTTGCAGATGCCCCGCCGCGATCTCGTTCTGTGCCGCGTGGGTCTTATCGGCCAGCCGGTCATTGTAGGGGACGCGGAAGGCCCGGGGGATACCGCTCGGGCGATTGTCCTCGTCGAGCTCCTCGACCCACAGATAGATCGAGCCGGGATCGCCCTCCAGCGAATGCGGCTCGACGATGCGGGCCTGGAGCAGCTTGAAAGAGCCCGGCAGGCGGTCCGCGCTGGCCCAGCCGAGCAGCCCGCGCATTTCCGTGAAGCTGACCACATAAAAGGCGCTGGTCACGACCACCGTGATCGCTTTCAGCGACCAGTGCAGTCGCGCGTAGACCAAAACGACCAAGAGCAGCGCGCCGATCACGGCGTAGGCGACCGACAGCGTGAGGATGACCGCTTGCAAATTACTCACGGCGTATCCTCACACCAGTCTTCGGGTCGACATCCGCGCCGTTGCGCCAACTGCTGCGGAACGTCTCCAGCAGCGATTTCGGCCGCTGGTCCACATTGACCACCTTTCCTTCGGCATCGAGCCTGAACCGCACCGCAGTCTTCTCGTCGCCGGTGTGATCGAGCGTGAATTTGTTGTCGAAGATCACCTGCGCGGTCGGGTTGAGTTTCTGCACCTTCACATTGGCCGAAACCGGCTCGCCGGTCGTGGCCACGAAATGCGAGACGTTGACGGTGTATTCGCCGGCGACGATGCCGCGCACGGTCACGATCTCCTCGCGGATCGGCGAGGCTATCTTCTTGCCGTTGACCATGATGAAATCGTTGGCCCCGCCCCGGTCGTCACGGTCGAGCGTGAGAAAGCCGGCCTCGCGGTGGCGATACCAGGCGATATTGCCGGCGGGATCCTGCACGAACAGGTCGAGATCGTCGGGGTGATTGTCCGGCCAGTCCAGCGTGATCATGAACTCCGCCTTGGAGTCGATCTTGCCGTCCTTGGCGTCCGGGGAGACCGCGAGCAGCGCGAGGAAGAACAGGAAGGCGATCACCTGGAGCGCCTTGAACAGCATCACGCCCAGCGGATCGAACGATTCCTCGCGCGGATAGAGACCGAAGTCGTCCATCATGACGGCGTTTCCGGACGCCGGCGTTCCAGAGCCGGCGTCACATAGGTCTCGGTCAGCACCACCGCGTCCGAGAATACCCGCTGGGTCGCAGCATCCAGCATGTAGTACTGAATCCGGACCAGGATCGAGCCGACAAGGCCTGCAAGCGTCGTGTACATCGCGACCGCCATGCCGTCGCTCATCAGTCCCATCGAAGACCGCATCGCGACCTTGTCGGCCGCGTCGAGGCCCGCGATCGGCGCCAGCATGATGATGAAGCCGACGATGGTTCCGAGCAGGCCGAGCTTCATCAGCGTGTCGGAGACGAACGCGCCGAACCCGTTGGACCCGCGCATGCGGTCGGCCAGCGTCCGCAGCAGCAGCGTCTGGTCGACAGCACGGAAGTCCTGCGCCGCGGCCTTGGTCACCAGGCTCTCGATGTGATCCCGCACCAGCCCGCGCGGCAGCGAAGTCGCACTTGCATCGAGCACTTTGCTGCCGTCAGGCGCCGCCAGCACCGCGCGGCAGCGCCGTGCCGCCGCCCCTTCGCGCGCGATCGCCCGGGTCCGCAGGAAGCAATGGCCGCAGGTGACGACATAGAGCAGCGCGATCACGCTCGAAATGTAGGTCCGGTCCGAGGTCAGCATCAGGTGGATCAGGCCGAACCGCCACAGCAGCACGACAGCGAAGATCGAAAGCCCTGTGAAGATCATCCAGAACAGCAGCGCGCTGCGCTCGGACGGGTCGGCAGTGCTGCCCGCGATCGGTCCAATTGTCATCGAACTCATGCTGCACTGCTCCCGGCCAGCGATTCCTCGCCCATTAGATCAAAGCCGCCGGGCCGGGTCCAAAGAGCCATGCCCAATCCGGCCCGGGAATTTTGCCCGAGCTGCGATCCTGCCGTTCCCCGCAATTGGCAAGGCGTGGCGGCGTTGTTAGTCTGACCTTACCAAACTTTGGGGTGATCGCATGCGCCTTGTGCTTCAGCTTATCGCCCGTTTGCTTGTCATCGTCGCGCTGTGCCTCGCCGCCGCGACACTGTGGGCCACGTTCGACGCCTATCGCAGCGTCGACCGGGCGACCGCGGCCTCCGCGCAGCGGGTCGCGCAGGCGCTTCAGGCGCTGTACTGGCGCGAGCTCTTGTTGCGCAGCAGCAGAACGCGCGAGCATCTGCTGCCGGTTCCGGACTGGCGCACGCTGGAGACGATGAAGCTGATCTCGCCGGGCGTCTGCGTCGAATTCCAGCCCGCGGCGGCATTCGAAAAGCCACTCTGCGGCCAAAGCCAGGGCATCGGCAAGACGCCACCGCGCTGGTTCGCATCGATCGTGCCCACCTTCCTTGGCAGCCACGCCGAGGTGGTGCGGCCGGTCAGTCCACGCGCCGCATCCGCCGGCGCGGTCGTTGCGACACCGGATGCCGCAGCCGCGATCTCGCTCGCCTGGGAGTACATCCTCAACGTGATCGACGTCGCGCTGCTGATGGCGGCGGCGATCGCGCTGCTGGCCTCGCTCGCGATCGCGCACACGCTGGCCCCGGCACGGGCGATCGTCACCGCCTTGGAGCGCATCGCGCGCGGGCAATATCGCACGAAACTGCCGCGCTTCCGCTCGGTGGAACTTGCGATGATCGGGGGCGCCGTCGACGCGCTCGGCTGCCGTCTGGAGGAAGCCACCGAGCAGCGCGCGGCGCTGACGCGGCGCCTGATCGAGATCCGCGACGACGAGCGGCGCGCGCTCGCCCGCGAGCTGCACGACGAGTTCGGGCAAAATCTCTCGGCCATCCTCGCCTTCGCCAACACAATCGAGACCGCGGGCGCAAGGCAGAGCAGCGATAGCGGCATCGCGCAGGACGCGCGCATGATCTCCCAGGCCACGCATCATTTGATGGCCTCACTGCGCGACGCGCTGAAGCGCCTGCGCAATCCGCTGCCCGAGGAATTCGGGCTGGAGGCCAGCCTCATCAATCTCGTCGACAGCTGGCGCTCACAGAGTGCGACACAGCCGACGATCCAGCTCGATCTCAGGGGCGACCTCACCGCCATCAGCGGCCCCGCCGCCACCACCGCCTATCGCGTCGCCCAGGAATGCCTGACCAATGCGCTACGCCACGGCGCGGCGCGCGAGATCTCCCTGCGCGTCGAGCGGCGCGCCGGCGAGGACGATGCGCTTCTGATCCGCGTCGAGGACGATGGCGGCGGCGACGCAGCGCGGGTGGCGCAGTCGGCGGGCTTCGGCCTCACCGGCATCCGCGAGCGCCTGGCCGCAGCCGGCGGATCGCTGTCGATCCTGCCTGCCAATCGCGGGCTGAGCGTCGCCGCCATGATCCCGCTCGCCGCGTGAGGCCACGATGAGCGAGGTCGCGGCAACAGGCATCTCCGTGCTGCTGGTCGACGATCACCCGATCGTCCGGCAAGGCTACCGGCGCGTGCTGGAGAGCCAGGGCGATCTGCGTGTCGTGGCGGAAGCCGACAATGCCGCGGACGCCTACGCCGCATTCAAGGCGCATGATCCCGATGTCATCGTGATGGACATCTCGATGCCGGGCGCGAGCGGGCTGGAGGCGATCCGCAACATCCGAGCGCGCAGCCCGCGGGCGCGGATTCTCGTTTTCACCATGCACAACGAGGCCGTGCTGGTGAAAGCCGCCTTCAACGCCGGTGCCAGCGGCTTCGTCACCAAGAGCAGCGAGCCTTCCGCCGTCGTCACCGCGATCCGCGCCGTCGCCCGCGGCGAGCGCGCCATGAGCGACGACATCGCACATGTGCTCGCCGATGACAGCCTGTCACCGACCGGCTCGGCGCTGGATCAATTGGGCGAACGTGAGATTGAGATCTTGCGACAGTTCGCCGGCGGCGCGACGACCGAACAGATTGCGGCGCACCTCAATCTCAGTGTGAAGACGGTGCAAAACTATCACTATCTGATCAAAACGAAAACCGGCGCACGCACGGATGCACAGCTGGTGCGGCTAGCGGCGGCTTGCGGGCTGACGAAGATTTAGCAGCAATGCTGTCGCACGGAGATCCTCGTGCATCGCTCCCGATGCGCTTGGTCTCATGTGACGTTCCGATGATTACTGCCCTGTTATTGCTGGACAGATTGGAACGGACTTCATTCAGCTTCTGTTGGTAGCAGAGTGGAGGAATAACGCCATGAGTAAGGCCATTCACAAGGTAGCCGCCCATCCCGCTATCATCACTGTAGGCGAACTCATCGACGAGCTTTGCCGCCTGCCAGATACGGCCGTCGTCAGCTTCCGCTGCCCCATGCTCGAACAACAGCTGGCATTCTACCGGCTACGAAAGCGGTCAAAGGACCTTGTCGAAGTCGAAGTCAACACCTATCCGGAGAGCCCGCCGATCGTGCCGTCGGATGGCGCATTTCATGCGACCAAGCGGACCTCTCACGCGTCGCCGGCGCGGGAAAGCGCTCTGCTCCACAAGGGACGAGGTTGAAACAGCCGTTACAAGCGGGTGGGCATCCGCCCCTAGGCAGCCTTCAACCCGCGCAGCACCAGTGCAAGCGTCGCATCCACACGCGCGGGCAAATCGGCATCCTTCCACTCGTCGGCATGGGCCGGATGGTGGAAGCGGACAGTGGCATCGAAGATCGCGCGCGCGGTCGTCTTGACGTCGCTCACAGCGAATTCGCCCTGCTTCACGCCATCGGACAGGATCGACGCGATCTGGTCGATCATGGTGTCCTTGTGACACTTGATGGCCGCGCAGGCTTCGCGCGCCAGCGTCAGGTAAGTGTCGAACATCTCGGGGTCGTCGAGGACGCGCGAGCGCTTGGCGGCGAACAGCGTGCGTAGCCAGCGGTCCAGCCGCACCGGCGCGGGGCCCTGCTCCTCGGCGATCTGGCGCAGCGGAGCGTCGATACGGTCCAGCCAGCGTTTCGCGACGGCCTCGCGCAGCGAGGCCTTGCTCGGAAAATGTCGATAGACGCTGCCGTGGCTGACATCGAGCGCGCGGGCAACGTCAACCACGGTGGCCTTGGCGAGTCCGTAGCGCCTGAGCACATCCTCGGTGACTTCGAGGATCCGCTCCGGCGTCAAGATAACGGCTTCGTTCATGCCAGCACCATGTTCCCGTTGAGGCTCAGTTGCCCGGCGATGGAGCCGCTTCCGATGCGCCCCTGCCGGTCGTTTCGCAAAGCTCTCGTCTTAATGAGGCAGTTTTGCAGCCTGCGCCGCGATCTGGCGCGCCACCAGTAAATTGAGCCAATGCCCAATCGTCCCGGTTAAATTGATGATTTCGGTGGTCATTGTCGTAAGTCTCCATTCGTCCGCGGGCCCCTCTCTTCAATTTCGCCCTCGATCCGCATTTGTTTCGGATCTCAGGCCTTCCGGGGGTGGCCGCGAGACGCCCAATCGGAGCGTCCGGGAACGGATATACACGTCCCGCTGACAGATTTCAATATCTGTCAGTCAATGATCCGTGATTGATAGTTAATTTCTGATCCCGGCCGGCTTCAGGCTGTAGGGGCCGGGCTAGGTAAGCTGCCCCACTCATCCCCCGCTACCTTGCCGGCGGCGTTTGTTTCGTCCTCCCCGCTCTGCTAAATCGCGGCGTAAAAAGCGTTTTGGCCGGAGCCGCGCCCCTTAAGTCGCTTGGGGACTCCCTTGGGCCGCGCCTGCCCACCTCTTTGGAGCCGTCAGATGATCCCCCGCTACACCCGACCGGAAATGGCCTCGATCTGGGAACCGCAGACCCGGTTCAAGATCTGGTTCGAGATCGAAGCGCACGCGGCGGACGCTCTCGCCGAGCTCGGGACGATTCCGAAACAGGCCGCCAAGACGGTGTGGGAGAAGGCGAAGAACGCCACCTTCGACGTCGCCCGCATCGACGAGATCGAGCGCGAGACCAAGCACGATGTCATCGCCTTCCTGACCCACCTCGCCGAGATCGTCGGCCCCGACGCCCGCTTCGTGCACCAGGGCATGACCTCGTCCGACGTGCTCGACACCTGCCTCAACGTCCAGCTCACCCGCGCCGCCGACCTGTTGCTCGCCGACCTCGACAAGGTGCTGGCCGCACTGAAGAAGCGCGCCTTCGAGCACAAGATGACCCCGACCATCGGGCGCAGCCACGGCATCCATGCCGAGCCCGTGACGTTCGGCCTCAAGCTCGCTTATGCCTATGCCGAATTCTCGCGCGCCAAGGAGCGCCTGATCGCGGCGCGGAAGGAGGTCGCGACCTGCGCGATCTCCGGCGCCGTCGGCACGTTTGCACAGATCGATCCGCGCGTCGAAGCGCATGTCGCCAAAGCCATGGGGCTGGTGCCCGAGCCGATCTCGACCCAGGTGATCCCGCGCGACCGCCACGCGATGTATTTTTCGACCCTTGGCGTGATTGCCTCCTCGGTCGAGCGTCTCGCGGTCGAGATCCGCCACATGCAGCGCACCGAGGTGCTGGAGGCCGAAGAGTTCTTCTCGGAGGGGCAAAAGGGTTCGTCGGCGATGCCGCACAAGCGCAACCCGGTGCTGTCGGAAAACCTCACCGGCCTCTCGCGCATGGTGCGGGCCTATGTGACGCCGGCGCTGGAGAACGTCGTGCTCTGGCACGAGCGCGACATCTCGCACTCCTCCGCCGAGCGCATGATGGCGCCCGATGCCACCGTGACGCTCGACTTCGCGCTGGTGCGCCTCGCCGGGCTGATCGACAAGCTCTTGGTCTATCCCGCCAACATGCAGAAGAATCTCGACCGCCTCGGCGGCCTCGTGCATTCGCAGCGCGTGCTGCTGGCCCTGACCCAGAAGGGCGCGAGCCGCGAGGACGCCTACAAGCTGGTGCAGCGCAACGCCATGCCGGTCTGGCGCGGCGAAGGCGACTTCTTGCAGCTGCTGAAGAAGGACGCTGAGGTGAAGAAGCATCTCTCCGACGCCGAGATCGAGGAGCAGTTCGACCTCGGCTATCACCTCAAGCACGTCGACACGATCTTCAAGCGCGTGTTCGGCGAGAGCTGAGGACCAGCCTAACTCGCCGATGAGTGGAGCGCGATCGTCCTAGCAGCATGCACCTGCGGCGGTCGAGCGGAACCGCGCTGCTTAAGAATTGAGCAGAACACCTTGTAGTGGAATATTCGTTTGGCACCGACGTTCTTTTGATATTTGTCAGGGACGTCAACCGCTATCCTGCTACGCGAAGCGAGCCCGTTGAATTTCAAAGCCGATTCGCATTGGAAAACCGCCAAACGGAAGCGCTGTCGGTATTGAGTATGATCCCGCAAATTAACGGAGTTGAGTTTTTTCGAAGTGAACTCTTAACTACAATCGGAGGTTTATTATGCCTCAATTTGAGGGGCATCTCGTCCCTTCCGATATGCTTCGATTTGTCGAGGAGAAGCTTGGCGCTGGCATCTGGCGCTATGATGCCGCCGGCCAAATGCAATGGTCGCGCGGTTTTTACGAGCTGCTGGGGTTAGACCCTCGGAAGGATGCGCCCTTACGCGGAGATGGACCGACGGATTCACCCGGAGGATCGACGCCCGAAACTCGATGTGAGCGAGCTAATGCTCGACCGGTCTCCGCTTGAGGGCGAATTTCGAATCATTCGACCGAACGGGACGTTGCGCTGGGTCTACAACCAGGCTGAGCTGTTGCTCGATGACTCCGGCGAGCCGTCGGGCATTCTGGGCGTGATGTTCGATATCACCGCCAACCGCAAGAAGTTGCAGTCTCTCAGAACCGATGCCGAGCGCTACAGCGCGCTCACCCAAGTTGTCCGTGGATTGTTGTGGATCGGCAGCTCTGACGGTCGGATTACGGCCCTGCCGAATGCGAACGGAATGCCGCAGGCACCTCTCTTCTTTGGCAGGGGTTGGCTGGATTTATTGCATGGCGAGGAGCGCGAGACGGCGCTGCATCAATGGTCGGCCGCCGTTGAAATGCGGCGTCCCTACACCACCGAACATCGGATGCGGCAGCCTGATGGCACTTACCGATGGTTCCGCTGCAGCGCTGTGCCCGTCTCCAATCCGGACGGCAACATCCGGGAATGGGTGGGCGTCTCGGTCGATGTGCACGACGAAAAGCTCGCAAGCCGTGCCGCGGCATCGTCGAGGCTCACCGGAGCGCAAATCCGCGCCGCACGGGGCATTCTGAACTGGTCGGTGAAGGATTTGGCCGGGCGGACCGGGATTTCGTCCGCGGTCATCCGGCGGATCGAGGATTACAATGATTCTCCGCCAATGCCTGGCGATGCCATGGAGGCTATTCGCAATACGCTCTCGACCGCGGGCATCGAATTCTTGTTTTCACATGTCGGGAAGCCCGGCGTCCGCCCGCGATGATTGTCGAGCGACTCCACCCCCGACTCAAATTTTGAGTCTTTTTTCGTCGCAAATGGCGTTGCCACGCAAATTTTGATTCACGTGTGCAACTTCCGCTCCCGCGGCTGGGTTGAAGGACAACTTTTTGCGACCGCCCGATGCGGGGTGGATAATTCTTTCTTAACGCGCGCATAAATATTTTGCCCCACACTGCTCTGCACGCAAGGGTTTCGGACTTCGCAAGTGGGACACTGTGGTAGTTGCGCGCAGACCGAGCATTCATCCTCACGGTCAAGCCAACACTAAGATGCCGCGGGTGCCGCTGCGCCGACGCCTTTGCCCTCGCAACCCACAGCCCATTGGGCGGAGCACGATAATTCATTTCGCCAATTCCTTGCGGCAGCAGTTCGCAGGGATCGAGGAGTATTGCCATGCCGTTCAATTTCAACCTGCGCATACGCGGACGACTGCTTGCCGGCTTTACCGCCGTCTGCGCCATTATCGCACTTTCCGTCGGCTACACGGTTTTTGCCGTCGACGGAGTCTCCAGGATTGTAGATCGCATGGTGAACCTGCGCACGCCGGTTGCGCTCGCAAGCACCGAGCTGGTCGGAAATGTCTATTCGACGCTCGCGACGTTGCGTGGCTACCTTCTGACGGGCAATCCGCAGGGCAAGCTTGACCGTCAGGCGATGTGGAAGGAAATGGATGCGACCGCTGCCGCGTTCGACGAAATGGCAACGCAATTCACCAATCCGGAGAACAAGCAGAGATGGGCGCAGGTCCGGGCGCTGCTCGCCGAATTCCGCACCGCCCAGGACAAGGCCGAGACGATCGCCTTCACGCCCGACGCTTATCCCGCAAGCAAGCTCCTCACCTCCGAGGCAAGTCCCCGCGCCGAGGCGATCTTCTCGGAGCTCACGCGGATGATCAACGAGGAGGAGGTTCTGGAGGCAACCCCGGAGCGCAAGCGAGTGCTCAAGGCGATGGCGGATACGCGCGGCAATTTCGCCGCCTCCATGGCTCAGCTCCGCATGTATCTCCTGTCGGGCGACAAGAGCGACAGGGAGAAGTTCGCGAGGCCATGGGAACTCTTCGAGAAGGGCTTTGCGGCGGTGAGCGCCCAGAAGGGCCTGCTGACGGCAGCTCAGCTCGTGTCCTTTGACAAGATCGCCAAGGCGCGCGGGGAGCTTGCACCGCTTTCGGACAAGATCTTTGCGCTTCGGGAATCGACGGGCTGGAATGCGCCGGTCGACATCCTCGTGACGGAAGCGGCACCGCGCGCGCTCAGGATTCTCGATTTGCTTGACGGGCCGAAGGGCGCCGACGGCACGCGCTCGGGAGGAATCAAGACCAACCAGAAGGAGATGCTCGCGCAAGCCAAGGAGGAGGTGCACGATGGCATCTCGCTCCTGATGACGGTCTTGTGGGGACTGCTCGCGTTCGGCCTAGCCTTGGGCGCCATCATTGCGCTCTTCACATCGCGTGCCATCGCAACGCCGATCCAGGAAATGACCGCGGCGATGGGCAAGCTTGCCGGCGGTGAAACCTCCACGCTTGTGCCAGGGGTCGGGCGCGCCGACGAAATAGGCGAGATGGCCGGCGCCGTTCAGGTCTTCAAGGACAACATAATCGAGGCTGACCGTCTCCGCGCCGAGCAGGCGCAGGCGGCGGCCCATGCGGCGGCGCGCCGCAAGGCCGACATGAACGAGCTGGCAGGTCAGTTCGAGAACGCCGTCGGGGAAATCATCGAGACTCTTTCGTCGTCGTCGACCGAACTCGAAGCTGCGGCCAACACGCTGACGAAGACGGCGGAGAACACCCAGGAGCTGTCCGTGATGGTCGCGGCGGCTTCGGAAGAGGCCTCGACGAACGTTCAGTCGGTCGCCTCGGCCAGCGAAGAGATGAGTTCTTCGGTCATCGAGATCAGTCGCCAGGTGCAGGATGCCGCCAGAATTGCGGTGGCAGCCGTCGAGCAGGCAAAAAGGACCAACGACCGCGTCAATGCCCTGTCGCACGCGGCAACCCGGATCGGCGATGTTGTGGAGCTCATCAACACCATCGCCGGGCAGACGAACCTCCTAGCTCTGAACGCGACGATCGAAGCTGCCCGGGCCGGCGATGCGGGCCGAGGCTTTGCGGTGGTTGCATCCGAAGTCAAGGCGCTCGCTGAGCAGACCGCGAAAGCAACGGGCGAAATCAGCCAGCAGATCTCCGGCATCCAGACAGCCACGCAGGAGTCGGTCGGCGCAATCAGGGAGATCAGTGGCACCATCAGCCGGATCTCGGAGATCTCGTTTGCGATTGCATCGGCGGTCGAGGAGCAAGGTGCTGCGACGCAGGAGATCTCTCGCAACGTTCAACAGGCGGCACAGGGCACCCATCAGGTTGCATCGAGCGTTTCCGATGTTCAGCGCGGTGCGACCGAGACCGGCTCGGCATCCGGTCAGGTCCTTATGTCAGCGCAAACTCTGGCCAGCGACAGTGCCCGGCTGAAGACGGAGGTCGACAAATTCCTGACCACCGTCCGCGCCGCATGACCGATCTTGAGAGGCTGCTGGCACGACGCGCTTCGCCGGACTGTTCATCCCGATTCCTCTCGAAGTCGCTGCGGCGAAGAGCTTCACGAGGTATGACGTCGGGCGAAGCTTCAAATCAACGCGTCCTATGGATATGTCGCTGACGTTCCGCGGTATAGAGTGCCGGGGCGAAATACAGCCTGCGATTTGCCCGTGGCACGATGGCAGGTTACGCTGCGCCGACAACTCGACGCATCGCACTGTTTCAGGAACGACCCTCCCCATGCCCATCGTCAATCGCATCGCCGCCCTCTCCGACGAAATGGCCGCCTGGCGCCATGACTTCCACGAGAATCCCGAGCTGCTCTACGAAGTTCACCGCACCGCCGGCATCGTCGCCGACAAGTTGCGCGAATTCGGCTGCGACGAGGTGGTGACGGGCATCGGCCGAACCGGCGTGGTCGGCGTGATCCGCGGCCGCAAGTCCGCTTCCGGCAAGACCATCGGACTGCGCGCCGATATGGACGCGCTGCCGATCATGGAAACCTCCGGCGTGCCTTATGCCTCAAAGGTCCCCGGCAAGATGCACGCCTGCGGCCATGACGGTCACACCGCCATGCTGCTCGGCGCGGCAAAATATCTCGCCGAGACGCGCAATTTCGACGGCACGGCTGTGATGATCTTCCAGCCCGCCGAGGAAGGCGGCGACGGCGGCAAGGCGATGGTCGAGGACGGCCTGATGACCCGCTGGAACATCCAGGAAGTCTACGGCATGCACAATATGCCGGGCCTGGCGGAGGGCCATTTCGCGACCACGCCCGGCCCTATGCTCGCCTCCTCCGACAACATCCAGATCACCGTTCACGGCAAGGGCGGCCATGCCGGCGCCGGCCCGCACAAGTCGGTCGACAGCGTCCTGATCGGCTCGCAGATCGTGGGCGCGCTACAGTCGATCGTCGCCCGCAACGTCGATCCGCTCAAATCCGCCGTCATCTCGATCACGCAATTCCATGCCGGCACCGCCTTCAACATCATTCCCGAGGTTGCCGAGCTCGGCGGCACCGTGCGCACGCTCGATCCTGAAGTGCGCGATCTGGTCGAGCGCCGCATCGGCGAGGTCGCCGACAGCGTCGCCCGCGCCTATGGCGGCTCGGCAGAAACCAAATACACCCGCATGTATCCGGTGACGATGAACCATCCGCGCGAAGCCGGCGTTGCCGCCGGGGTCGCCCGCGACATCGTCGGCGCCGATCGCGTCAACGAGAAGTTCATTCCGATGATGGGCGCCGAGGATTTTTCGTTCATGCTGGAAGCGCGCCCAGGCGCCATGATCCTGGTCGGCATGGGCGACGGCAACGATTGCCATCACCCGGCCTACGTCTTCAACGACAACATCCTCGGCCACGGCGCGTCATACTGGGTGCGGCTGGTGGAGACACGGATGCCAGCGGGCTAGCTAAGACAATGTCGATGTCGGCGCCCTGCCCTACAGGGGGCGCAGCCGGGCGAGTCAGTTGCAGATCTCGCCAGGAATTTTCACGGTTCCGAGGCCTGGACTGGGTACCGAACCAAGGCGGCAGCCTTTCGCAACCGGTCTACAGCCGGCTGGGTTGCAGATCATCTGCCCGGAAGCCTGCGAGGTCGGGGGTGTAGACTCAGACTGCTTCCGGTCCTGATCGCGCTTCTTGGAATCATCGCGCGTCGCAACCGGCTTCTTCTCCTGCACCTTCTCGCATTCGTTGTCGTCGCCCACGCGATAACCGGCCCGGCAGGTGATCTTCACGCATTGATCGCCGTCGGCCTTGAATCCGAAGTTGCACACGAGTGGGCAAACGCGTCCCGGCTTCGTCTTCAGCGCATCGAGCGCGTCGACGCTGGCGAGCTTCACATCGAATTGGGTGCCGGCATATTTGTTGAACAGTGTCAGCGAACGCTGCGATGCGGGGCTCCAGTCACTGTCGGCCGCCGCGGACAGGCAGCCGACGCGGCGCAATTCGCTCTGCACGGCTTTCGCCAGATCGGCTGCAGACAACGCGGATGCCGGCGCAGGCGAGAGCGCGGCCACCTTCTGGTTCTCTGGCTCGGGAATCTGTCGATCGGCTGCCGGCTTTGCCGCAGGCTGTGCTGACGCCTTCTCCGCGGCCTGCCGGGCGGCGAGTTCGGCTTTGGCCTTCTCCGCCGCCTGCTTCTCGGCCTGTGCTTTTGCAGCGGCAGCCTCCGCCACTTTGCGCTGCTGTTCGGCTGCGTCGGTCCTCGCCTGCTCGATCTGCTTTTGCTTCTCCGCGGCGATCCGGGCCTCTTCAGCGGCCTTGGCGGCCGCAGCCGCCCTGTCCTGCTCGGCCTTCTGGGCGCGTTCGGCAATAAGCCTTGCCTTCTCCTGCTCGGCCGACTTCGCTTTCTGTTCGGCCGACGCGCGCGTCTCCTCGGCACCGATCTTGTTCAACTGGCCTTTGGCCAGGTTGGCATAGAAGCCTTCGGGATATTGCGCCAGGAAGGCCTCCCAGCCGTCCCGCGTGCCGAGTTGGAGCGCAAGTTCATAGTCCCGCCGGAGCTCGGACTGCGGATTTGCCTGCGGACCGGTTGCGGCCGGCCTGGCAGGAACCAGCGGCACGTCATCGCCGCCCAGCGAGCCATACACGAAGGGCTCCTGTTTGTTCGTGGTGCTCCGCAGCACATCGTCGCGCACGAAGCCGAAGGCCTTGCGCAGGTCCAGGCCCGGCTTCGGCAGGTGTTCGACCAGCGCGATGGCGAACGGACTGTTTCTGGAATCGCCATCGGACGCCGTCGATCCCGCCTTCGCCGCGAAGGCAATCATGGTGTTGGGGCTGGTCGGCTCGACCTTGGCGAGCCCGCGCCCGATCGCGCGCGAGGCCAGCGTGCGCTTCATGGTCTTGGAAAAGGGATTGTCGCGGCAGGCGTCCAGGATGATCAGGCGCAGCTGCTTGGCAGGCTCGACCGCGAACAGCGCGCGCTCCATCGGAATAGTCTCGTCGAGAACATCGCCATCCGTCTCCAGCGCCGCGTCAGTCGGAATGAGATAGTTGGTGCCTTCGAGCTCGATGCCGTGGCCGGCATAGTAGATGACCGCCATGTCGGCATCGCGCGTCCTGCCGGCGAATTCGCGCAACGTGCGCCGCATCTCGCTGGCGTTGAGATCCAGCCTGACGTCAACGAAATCGAAGCCGGCCTTCTTGAACATGCCGCCAATCAGGGTGGCGTCGTTCGCGGGATTGCCGAGCTTGGGCACGCTCTTGTAGGCGGAATTGCCGATCACGAGCGCAACCCGCCGATCGGCATGTGCCGGTCCGCAGCAAAGGCCAATGGCAAAAATCAACAAAGCAAATAGCCGAAACGGAATCACTTGCGTTCCCCCGAATGCAATTCTACGAGACTATTCGGATGATCGCCCAATTGCCAATTCTTACTATGTGATGGCCGTCACATAGAGGCTCTCGAACGGCGATATGGATAATGCGGCGAAGCGTCGCCCCCTCCTGTGGGGCCACAGCCCGATCCTGTTTCGGGTCGCTATACTTGCACCACCTCGTGGCGCATCACGAAGGGTGCAAGCAGTGCGTGCACCTCTATCAGAGGTGCGGGCACCGCAGAGTTCGTCGTCATTGGGCCGCAGAGCGTAGACCCGCTGGCTCACGCGCCCTCAGCAGGCGGGATGCGGTCTCGTCCGGCGCGAGAGGCAGGGTGAACTGAAAGACGGCGCCCCGAGGCTCGTTTGCGCCGGCCCACATCCGTCCGCCATGCGCCTCGATGATCGAGCGACAGATGGCGAGGCCCATCCCCATGCCTGTGGGCTTGGTGGTGTAGAAGGCTTCGAACAGACGCTCCACATTCTTCGGATCCAGTCCCGGACCGGAATCCCGCAAGGTGACTTGCACGCCGTTCGATGCATCTCTGCCGGTGCTGATCAACAACTCGCGTCCCCCCTCGCTGACCGCGCCCATCGCCTCGACCGCGTTGACGATCAGGTTGAGCATCACTTGCTGAAGTTGGACCCGATCTGCCTGAACGGACGGCAAGCCCTCGACAAATTGCGTTCGCACCGACACGCCGTTCTTGAATGCTTCACTCCGGGTCAGAGCGATGACGTCAAGCACCGCCTGGTTGATCTCCAGATTCTCCTTTTGCGGGGGAGCGCTCCTGATGAGCGCCCGGATGCGACCGATGATATCGCCGGCTCGCGTGCCGTCACTGGTGATCCAGTCGAACGTCTGTCGAACCCGCTCCAGGTTTGGCGGTTGGGCCTCCAGCCAATTCAACCCGGCCTCGGCGTTCGCCACTATCGCGGCGATCGGCTGGTTGACTTCATGGGCAATCGAAGCGGTTAGTTGCCCCATCGTGGTGACGCGGTTTGCGTGCGCAAGTTCCATCAGGGCTTCACGGTAGCGCCGCTCGTGTTCGCGGGCTTCGGCTTCCGCCCGCTTGAGAGCCGTCAGATCAAGGACAAAGCCGACGCCTTTATCCGTACCTTCTCCAAACATAGTCCCGCCGATCAGCACGGGCACACGGCTTCCGTCCTTCCGCACATACTCTTTCTCGAACGGTTCGGCCGTCCCCACCCGCTTCAATTCCGCCACGGTATACAAGTCGCGGTCGCGCCATTCCGGCGGCGTGAGGTCGGTCCTATGCAGGCGCCCTGTTGTGAGATCTTCTCGGTCGTATCCCACGATGCGCAGGAATGCATCGTTGGCCTCGAGAATGCGCCCCTCGATTTCCCAGATAATGATGCCGATGATGTTGGCATCGAACAGCCGCCTGATCTTGATATCTCGTGCTGCAAGATCACTCTGGAGCTGGATGTTCTCCTCTGTCGCCTTTCTCCACCGTTTCGCTTCGAGCCGCGCGAGCGCCAGCGCTGCCCCGGCCAGCGCGACGACGAGGACAACGGCGCCGGCGATCAGCCAGGTCCAGCGTCGCTCGAATGCTTCGGCGCGCGCCTCCCGGTCGGCGAGCCGAAAGCGCTCGTGATCCACCATCTGGTCGATTTGCGAGCGGATCTCGTCCATGCTGCGGATCATTGCCAGCGCGGCCAGCCCGGACGTACCGGCCGTCTTCAGCAGCTCGTCGATCTCGCGCAACGTTGCTGCAACGGTCAGTGCCAGATGTCCGGCCCGAAGGCCCTGCAACGGATCGTCCTCGACCAGCGTCTGCAGCGCCTGAGCCTCCCGTCGGACACTTTCGTCAGAGACGCCGTAGGCCTTGAGATAGGCGGGGTCGAAGGTCATGAGATACCCGCGCCTTTCGGTCTCCAGTTCCGCGACGATCGCCCGCAGCCGATCGAGCGTTTCGAGTACTTGGCGGCTATGCTCGATGAAGTGATGAGCTGCTTGCCGCTCCTGCCAATATTGCAGGCCGAGGAAGCTGGTCGCGGCAAACAGGGTCACAAGCACTGCGACCGCAAGGATCAGCGGACGAGAAAACCATCGCAAAGATAGGGCCGAAGCAGAGGCTGACATTTGCCTAGGGTCATGCTCGCGTGACCGGCGCGTCTTCTGGTGCCAAGGCCAGAGCATTGTTAGGATGATAGCATGGATAAGCCCGCAAGGGTGAGCCGGAACCTGACTAGGTTACATCGGCTTCGGACCCCGTAAGTCGTCTGGCGAGGGCCACGATGCCGTAGGATGCGGCCCCGCTCACGTGTCGTGAATGACTGCCTTGGGGAAGGAGCATTAGCATGGCGCAGGGTGAAAAGTCACTGAACCGTCAAATGCCGGCCAGCCGGCGCAGTTTCGTTAAGGGATTGGGCGCGGCGGGGGCGGTGCTGCCGGCCATGATGCCGCGGTGGAGTGTTGCCCAGGATGCCGCCGCGATCCACACCAGCGCCGCGATCGACTGGAAGCAATTTGCGGGACAGACGATCGCGCTTTCGGGCGCGATCCATCCGTGGTCGGCTGCGATCACGCCGCTGTTGCCGGAGTTCACCATACTCACCGGCATCAATATCACCACCGATTTCCAACTGGAAACCACGTACCTCGGCGCGCTGCCGATCAGGCTCGCGCGCGGCAGCAGCACGCCCGACGTCTTCATGTTCACGACCTATGGCCAGGGCATCTCGAACGGATGGCTGGAGCCACTGAACGGCTATTATTCCAACAGGTCGCTGACCGACCCCACCTGGTATGACGAGAGCGATCTGCTCAAGACGGCCCGAGCCTTCCCGCTGTGGTCGGACGGCGAACGGTACGCTGTCCCGATTACCTCAGAGGCGATGACCCTGTTCATCAACAGGGATGCGCTGGCAGCCAAGGACCAGCCGATTCCCCAGACTTTCGAAGAACTGCTTGTCACCGCCAAGGCGGTCAAGGCCAACGCGATGTCGGGGATCGCCATGCGGGCCCAGGCCAGCGGCAATTCCTCCCCACCGGCCATGGGCTTCCTGTTCTCCTACGGTGGGGCCATGGTCGAGCACAACAGGGTCGCTTTCGCGAGCCCGGAGGCGATCGCGGCCGTCGAGATGTACGGACGGCTGCTCAGTCAGGCCGGGCCTGCCGGCGTCGGCAGCTATGAATGGTACAACGTGCTGGATGACTTCCTGCAGGGGCGGACGGCCATGGCAATCGACAGCAGCAACTTCGCTACCGACATCTCCAATCCAGCGAAAAGCCGTGTCGTCAAGCAAGCTGGGTTTGCAACCTTTCCGCATCTCGCCGGTCGCGGACCCGTCCCCTTCATGTCGCACTGGCAGGCGTGCATCAATTCCAAATCTCGAAACAAGCGGGCGGCTTTTCTGTTCCTGCTCTGGGCCACGAGCAGGGCGACCTCGCTGAAGACTGCTGCAGCAGGGCTGGCGACGACACGCGTGTCGGCCTGGTCGAGCGAGGGGTTCAAGAAGGCGTTCGGCTCGCAAGCCGCCGAGGCGGCGCTGACCAACTTGCAGAATGCCGATGTCGACCGCGCCAAGGCAATCCTTTTCCATCCGCAATCGAGACCGATCCTGGACGCCTTCATGATCGGCGTCAATGAGGTGGTCAACGGTGCGAAATCGGCGAAGGATGCGATGACCGGCGCAGCCGAAAGGGCCAATGCGGCGATCCGCGGGTAGCGGCGATGCGTTGTCCAATCGGAAGAGCTGGAGCCACGCTGTGCGCGGCCCCATCAGGCCTACCCGCTCGGCCATGCTGGTTAGGCGAAAACCACCTCGTGCCGCATCACGAATGGGGCGAGCAGCGTGTGCACTTCGTCGGCAACTACCTCGCGCTGATCCTCCGGCAAGCCCGCAAGCGTGACAGTCGCAATCGAGCCGTGGCTGCCATGGGCGCCGACCTTGACCTTGCAGTCGATGCCGCGCCCGGCGAGCGGCGTCAGCACCTTGGTGAACACGCGCTGGGCTGCGTCCCAACGCAGATGCGGCTTGAATACCTTGCCGACGCCGGTCACCGGCATCGGATCGATCGGGATGACCTGCACAGGAACGGCCGCGCGCTCCGGCGTGCGCTCGCGAACCCACGTCTCCAGCTCGCCAGGCTCGACTTTCGCGCCTGGCTTCAATTGCACGTAACCGACAGGCAGCTCGCCGGCATAGGCATCGGGCTGACCAACCACGGCGGCGAAGCCGACGGCGGGATGACGGAACATGATCTCCTCGATCGGCGCCGGATCGATGTTGTGACCGCCGCGGATCACGAGATCCTTGGCGCGGCCGGTGATCCAGAGATAGCCGTCGGCGTCGAGCCGGCCGAGATCGCCGGAATTGACCCAGACCTCGTCGACGAAGGCGCCCGTGTTGTGTTCGTCGTTGAGATAGCCGCCGAACACGCCGGGCCCGGCCATGATGACGACGCCGATCTCGTCAGGCGCGCAGTCGCGGATCAGGCGACCGTCGGCATCGAGTTGCACAATGCGCACGCGCGCGTACGGCATCGGCAGGCCGACCGAACCGAGCCTGATCGGCCGCGAAGGATAGGCCAGCGTGTGCACGCTCGAGGTCTCGGTCATGCCATAGACCTCGACCACCGGCAGCTTGAGCTTGTCCTGGATCGCAGAGCCCACGGCGACGGGAATCGCCGAGCCGCCGCCGGCGGCATATTTCAGGCTGGAAATGTCGGCATTGCCCGGCGGCACCGCCAGCGTGGCGGCAAGCACCGTCGGCACGCTCGACAGCGCCTCCGGCTTGAAGCGTTCGACCAGCCCCCAGATGTTCTTCACCGAATTCGGATTGCGCCATCCGCTCGGCGACAGCACGACCAGCGAGCCACAGCCCGACAACGTCGTCAGCACCTGGGTCAGCGATCCCCCGACGTGAAACAGCGGCATGCCGAACAGCATGTTGGCGCCCGGCTTCGGCTTCAGCAGCAAATTGAGCGCCCAGGCCTGATAGACTTGGTTGGCATGAGTGTGCCGCACCAGTTTTGGCGTACCGGTGGTGCCGCCGGTGTGGAAATAGGCGGCGATGTCGCTGCCAGCAATCTTGCGGCCGCTGACGAGCCGGTCGGACGGTTGCTGCTTGATCAGATCGCTGAACGCAAAGATCCCTTTCGCCGGATCGCCGCCGCCGAACACCTGCACGATCGCCTTGAGATGCTTGAGCTGCGGGCGAATCTGCTCGACCTTCTGCCAGATGTCGGTGCCCGGCATCGGCCCGAGCGCCACCAGGATTTTCGTTTTCGCGGCCTCCAGGATCTCCGCGATCTGATGCGGCTCCAGCAGCGGATTGACGGGATTGGCGATGCCCGCGGCCTCGGCGCCGAACAGCGTCACGAAGGCATCCGGCACCAGCGGCAGCATGAAGCTGATGACGTCGTCCTTTTCCGCGCCGAGCGCGTGAAACATGTTGGCGACCTGCGTGACGCGGGCGACGAAATCGCGATAGGTCACCACGACGGGCGTGTCGGCCGGATCGGCGTTTTGCAGAAACTGGATCGCGGCCCCATCGGGGTTGCGCGCGGCGCCTAAGCTGATGGCGTCATAGGTGCTCTCGGCCGCGACGCGCTTCGCGTAGGGGACCTGCTCGAATGCCCGGAGCCCCTCGTCCGTCGCCAGGTCCGGATAGTCGTTGCCGATGAGCCGATCGAGCGCGTGGATGCCCGCCATGAATTCCGTCCTCCCTCAGGTGCATTTCCCCGCCTCCTGTCTTTTGACATTGGTTCAGGCGAGGCCGCGACCGATTGCCGGTCGCGCGGACAGAATGATGGATGATTTGGCGTTCGTCTATTCCTTACCGGCTGCGGCGATCGAGCCCCGTTGAAACGTCCTTTGAACCTCCTCGCACGATCCGGGGACCAAGAACTGGCACCGGGCCGCCAGCCAGCGCCTTGCCGCAAGACTTGAGGACACCATGCCCACCCCGAACCGGATCACGCGGCTGCTCGTCGCACTCGCCGTAGCCTCGGCGATCGCCCTGCCCTGCGCCGCGGTGGCCGAGGAGGCGCAGCTCGACAAGATGCGCGCGAAGGTCTCGGCCTTCATCAGCAACATGATGGAGAAGCAGGGCGGCTCGCGCATCGTCTACAAGGTCGATGCCGGCGCCTTGCGCGAGTCTGTGGTCACCGAATTGCGCGACGACGCCTACAAGAACCTCCGTGAACCTCCGTGAGAGCCGCATTGCGTTCTCCGGCCTTGCAATTCGCGAAGGAAGCGTCGAGGTAAAGATCGCGGATGCCAAGGGGCGCGAGCAACTCGTGCGCAAGCTCGCGTCAGCCGCGGAGAATTTGCCCACGCATGCGCTCTCCGTGACAGATGGCGGCGACGGCCTGACCAGACTCGCGCCCACTGACGCTGCACTCGCCAGCGGGCTGCACGATCTCCTCGAAGATTCCGTCGCCATGATCGAGCAGCGCCTCAAGGACATCGGCATCAAGCTCACCAGCGTCCAGCCCGACGGGCCGGACCGCATCCGCATCTTCCTGCCGGACGTGATGGAGCCGGAGCGCGTGACTGCGGTCTTTGCCAAGAAGGTCCGGGTCAGCTTCCGCCTGATCGACATTTCGATGCCTGCGGAACAGGCGCAGCAAGGCACGCCTCCCGCGGGGGCGGAAATCCTGTTCGGGTTCAAGGACAAGCGTCCCTACCTGGTCGCCAAGGAAAGCGCGCTTGAGGGCGACGACCTCAGCTACGCCGGCCCCGGCTATGCGAGCGGCACGCAGGATCCGATCGCCTCGTTCCGCTTCAACGGGCGCGGCACCCGCCGCTTTGCCCACGTCACGGAAGAGAATATCGGAAAACCCTTTGCGATCGTGCTCGACGACAAGGTGATCTCGGCCCCCGTGATTCGCGAGCCCATCACCGGCGGCTCGGGCCAGATCTCCGGCAATTTCACCCTGAATGAGGCCAACAGCGTCGCCATGATGCTGCGCGCAGGCTCGCTGCCGGGGCATTTGGCCCTGATCGAGCAGCAGATCATCCAGCCCGCCGCCAAGCCGTAAAGCCGCCGGTCTCCGCCTCTCCGATCACGCCGACGGCCCCATCCCTTCCGGGTGTCGAAAACGCACGAAGCGGGTCCCGCGTGCGACAGGCGGCCAATTGCCGAATCCGCCGTTCGGGATAGAATTGCCGGACCGCCGGAAATGCTGGTCAAACGCCCGTCATCCGATTTCGATTATCCCTCTTCGGGACAGCGACGAAGACCGGCGGTCTTACGCAGAGGACATTATGATGCCGTCCGGCAGCGCAGACATTTCGTCGATCCTCGACCGCATTCTCAATGCGGCGGCGGACAATCTCAGGATCGCGAAGATTTTCGTCCAGATGGGCCTCGATCCCGACAACATCACCTATGACGCGCTGTTCAATCGGATACTGGAGATCGTGGTCCACAACATCACGTTTGCCAATCTGTTCGCCGCGGTCGGCGCCGGCTTCTTCGTCGCCACCCTGCTGATGCGGACGATGGTGCCGCTGCGCGTCGCCAACATGATCGGCTGCGCGTTCTTCGCCCTTTTCGGCGCGCTCTCCGCGAATGTCTCGACGTTCCTGCTGTATCTCTTATTGCTTCCGATCAACGCCTTGCGCCTGCGGCAAATGCTCAAGCTCGTCAAGAAGGCGCGCCATGCCGCCGAAGGCGACATGTCGATCGAGTGGCTGAAGCCGTTCATGACCGAACGGAAATATCGCCGCGGCGACACGCTCTTCAAAATGCGCGATCCGGCGAATGAAATGTTTCTCACGGTTACCGGCAAGTTCCTCGTCAAGGAAATCAACATCGAGATTTTGCCGGGAACTCTCATGGGAGAACTGGGCTTCCTCACGCCGGATAACCGGCGAACCGGAACGGTCGAGTGCATCGAAGACGGTCAGGTCTTGACGATCACCTATGACCGGTTGCTCGAGATCTACTTCCAGGATCCGCAATTCGGCTACTACTTCCTGGTCCTCACCAGCCAGCGCCTGCTGCAAAACATCCAGCGTTTGCAGGACCAGCTGAGCGCTGAACGAGCCGCGACCACGAACAGGATCGCATGATCGGCGCGAGCGACCCGGCGTCGCCGCTCAGCTCAGCAGCAGCGCCATGCCAGGATCGCCCTTCTCCATCGCGCGCTGGTAGCCCGGACGGGCGCCGACGCGGCCGAGATATTTGACCACGTTCGGACATCGCGCGAGATCGTAGGCCTGGAAGTAGCGCATCGTGGTGAGCGAGAAGCCCATCATGATGTCGGCGGTGGTGAAGCCGCTGCCGGCCAGATATTCGGCGGCGCCCACCCTGGCATCGACGAGATCGAAGGCCCGATCGACGCGCGCCTTGATCGCAAGCAGCATCGGATTGTCCTCGGCGAGCTTGAGCCGGTTCAGAAGCATCAGCCGGCCCATACCAGCTTGCAGCGTGCCGTTGGCGAAGTGAAACCAGTACAGGAACTGCGCGAAGTCGGGATCATCCGGGCGCTTCACGAGGCGGCCGTTGCCGTATTTGGCAATGATGTAGTCGACGATGGCGCCGGATTCGGCGAGCATGAGATCGCCGTCGGCAATGACCGGTGCCGCCCCGATCGGATGTAGCGCCTTGTACTCGGCCGGCGCCAGCATAGTCAGGGGATCGCGCGTATAGCGCTTCAGCTCATAGGGAATGTCGAGCTCCTCGCAGAGCCAGACGATGCGCTCGGATTGCGATTTGCCGAGATGATGGACGGTGAGCATGGCGCCTCCTGCGACATTTGCCTGTCGGGCGAAACACCGCATTGTTTCTACGGCTTGGCAAAGGCCGTCAACTTTCGCCGTGCACAGACGCAGCGCAGAGCGGCGCCCTGCCCCGCTTCTGCCGGCTTGAGGTCTTAGCGGCAGCGCCGGCGTCGGGTTGATGACTTCCCAGATCAGGCCAGTGGCGCTGAGCCGCACGATCACATAGCCGCTGACGGTATGGATCGACCGGTAAAAGGAAGATTCGCCGCAAAACCGCCCCAAAAACCGAATGGTAACCATGACGGGGTAGGGTAATCACGTGACCAATTCTCCGACGATCCTGGTGTTCGATTCCGGCCTTGGCGGGCTCACGGTGCTGCGTGAGGTCGTGGCTGCGCGCCCGGATGCGCATTACGTTTACGTGGCCGACGACGCCTTCTTTCCCTACGGCCACCACAGCGAGGACGAGATCATCGCCCGTGTGGTGCCGCTGATGGGCGAACTGATCGGCACACATGATCCTGACCTCGTCGTCATCGCCTGCAACACAGCCTCCACCTTGGTCCTATCGCACCTGCGCGCCGTTTATTCCGTGCCCTTCGTCGGCACGGTGCCGGCGATCAAGCCGGCCTGCGCCCACTCGAAGAGCCGCCGCGTCTCGGTGCTTGGCACCAAGGGCACGGTGAAGCGCGAGTACACCCGCGCGCTGATCCGCGACTTCGCCCAGGGTTGCGAGGTGACGCTGGTGGGCTCGCCCGAGCTCGCCTCGCTCGCAGAACGCGCGCTCGGCGGCGATACGATCAGCGACGGCGCCATTCTGGCCGAGCTCTCCCCCTGCTTCGTCGGCGATCCCGCCGACGCAGGCGCGCGCACGGATACGGTGGTGCTCGCCTGCACGCATTACCCGCTGCTGCTCGAGCGCTTGACGCGGCTTGCGCCCTGGCCGGTCGACTGGATAGATCCGGCACCTGCGATCGCCCGCCGCGTCTCGGACCTGCTCGGCTCGCACATCGGCGGCATCGTGCAGTCCGGCGCCGAGATGATCTTCACCTCGAACCGCGTGCATGGTCTCGGCGCAGCCCTGACGCCGTTCTTCGGCGGCCGCGTGCCGGCCTGACTTTGCGCGCCGGCGGCGCGCTGCTAGGCTCTGCCATCGTCATCTGCCTGCAGGTTTCTCCCATGTCGGCTCCGACTACGCCGCTCAACCGTCTGCGCCAATTGTGGCGCGAGGGCCGCCCTGCCTTCGGCGCAATCGCGACCATCCCGAGCGTGCAGACCGTGCAGATCATGGCGCGCTCGCTCGACTGGATCATCGTCGATCTCGAGCATGGGCCGATCGGCCTGACCGAAGCGCACGCGATGATCGCGGCGACGACGGGCACGCCCTGCATGCCGCTGGTGCGGATCGCGGCGAACGAGCCTTGGCTTGCTAAGGCCCCAATGGACATCGGCGCCTTCGGCATCAACTTTCCGATGATCACCAATCGCGCCGAGGCCGACAAGGCGGTGCGCAGCGTGCGTTATCCGCCGCGCGGTGACCGCCTCTGGGGGCCTTTCCACGCGCCGTTCCGCTGGGGACAGTCAATGCCCGACTACATGGCCGGCGCCGACGACGAGATGATCTGCATGATCACCATCGAGCATGTCGATGCCGTCAACCGCATCGACGAGATCATGGCCACCCCTGGCATCGACGTCGCGGTGATCGGCCCCGGCGACCTTGCCACCTCCATCGACAAGCGCGGCCAGATGGACGATCCGAAGCTCCTGGAGCTGATCGCGCGCGCCGAAGCCGGCATCCTCAAGAGCGGCGTGCCGATCGGTGGCGTGGCGCGCACCGCCGAACAGGCCAACGCCCTGGTCGACCGCGGCTACCGCGCGATCGCGCTCGGCTTCGACTGGTCGTTATTCCAGCGCGGCATCCTGGCGGCGTTCGAGGGGATCAAGCGCTAAGCAGTTGCGGCCAGTCTTGCCGGGAACCGCTGCGCTGCCAGGGTCGGCCGTTCCAGGGAGTTCAAGACGCCAAGACCAATTCCGATAAGCCATTGAAAATCATGAGAATTTTCATCGTGACAGGTCCAAAACGCTGGCGACGCCAGCGCCCTCATGATGCGGCGAACCGACTGGCCCCAAGCCGGTTGGTTCATGCTAGAGCAGGCGGCGAGCGGAGAAGCCCCTCGCTGCACATATTTTAATCCCGCAGGAACCAGAGAACGATGCGCGGTCAACCGAAGAACATTTCGCTGCCGCGCCGCCTCATCGTCGACCTCATGCGCGCCTCGATGGGCGTGCCTTTCGTCTCGCTGTCCCGCCCGCTCCGTATCCGCTCCCTGCTCGAGGCCCGCGCTGGCGCGGCCGTACCGGCCGGCTGGGCCGCGATGTTCGTCAAGGCTTTCGCCCTGGTTGCCCGGGATGAGCCGATCCTGCGCACGGTCTACGCTAAGTGGCCGTGGCCGATGCTCTACGAGCTTCCAAAGAGCGTGGCGTCGATAGCCATCGCCCGGATCGAGGACGGCGAGGAATGCGTGCTGCCGCAGCGAATCGCGGCCCCGGAGGCCCTGCCCCTGGCTGAGGTCGACGCCCTGATCCGGCACGCCAAGACGGCGCCGATCGAGGACGTCCCCATGTTTCGCAAGATCATGCGGGCGACCCGGCTGCCGCTGCCGCTGCGGCGCCTGTCCTGGGCGATCGGCCTGAATTTCGGCCGACAGCGAGGGAACTGGTTCGGCAGCTTCTCGGTGACCTCGGTGGCCGCCTATGGCGGCGGCGAGCTCCAGGCCATCACGCCGGGCCCTTTCATCGTCAGCTACGGAGCGGTGGCGCCGGACCAGACCATCCATGTCGTGATCCGCTGGGACCATCGGGTCACTGACGCCGCCCCGATCGCCCGGGTCCTAACCCGGCTGGAACAGGTGCTGAACACTGAAATCGCTACCGAATTGCGCGCGGCCGGACCGAAGTCGGTTCGGGCGGTCAGGACCTGATTTCGCGGCTATTCTCATTGACAGCACGCCCCAAACTCTCCTAAAAGCCGCCTGCTCGCGGGCCGATTTCGGCCCGCGAAGCGTTTCGCGACCCGTGGTCCTGTCCCTTCCAGCTTTGGGGATCGGACCTGTCGGTGCCGGGCATAGCCCGTCACACAGGAGGGCGCGTTTCCTCAAACCATGAACCGACAGAGGACGCGATGACTAAGCGCAGTGAGGCGAAGTACAAGATCGATCGCCGTATGGGCCAGAACATCTGGGGCCGCCCGAAGAGCCCCGTCAATCGCCGCGAGTACGGCCCCGGCCAGCACGGCCAGCGCCGCAAGGGCAAGCTCTCGGACTTCGGCGTGCAGCTGCGCGCCAAGCAGAAGCTGAAGGGCTATTACGCCAACATCAGCGAGCGTCAGTTCCACGGCGTCTATGTCGAGGCGAGCCGCCTCAAGGGCGACACCGGCGAGAACCTGATCGGCCTGCTCGAGCGCCGTCTCGACGCGGTCGTGTACCGCGCCAAGTTCGTCTCCACGATCTTCGCCGCGCGCCAGTTCATCAACCACGGCCACATCAAGGTGAACGGCCGCAAGGTCAACATCTCGAGCTACCAGCTCAAGGTCGGCGACGTGATCGAGGTCAAGGAAGCCTCCAAGCAGCTCGCCCATGTGCTCGAAGCCAGCCAGCTCGCCGAGCGCGACACTCCCGACTATCTCGAAGTCGACCACGGCAAGATGACCGCGAAATACATCCGCATCCCCGGCCTCTCCGACGTGCCGTTCCCGGTGCAGATGGAGCCGCATCTGGTCGTCGAATTCTATTCGCGCTGATAGCTCGGAAGATCGATATTCAAAGGCCCCGGTTTTTCCGGGGCCTTTTTCGTTTGAGGCAGCCTCTCCATCCCACGATCCCCCTGTGCTACAGTCGCGATCGATGGAGATTGATCATGACGCGTCCTCTCGACGAGGCCTTTGACAAGGTTGATGATCGGCCTCCACTACAGCTGACAACAATGGAAGAGGCCGAACTAGAAGAGGCAGAAGCTGAAATCGCCCGCGGCGAGTTAGCCTGTGCCGACGAAGTTCGCGCCATGTGGAAGAAACACGGTTTGTGATGCTCTACACCCCTCCCCCCGTCGATTCCAAGGCGCCGCCGGTGCGCATCAATTTGCTTTCGGACACGCAGACGAAGCCGACGGCGGCGATGCGCGAGGCGATGGCGCGGGCGGAGGTCGGCGACGAACAGGTCGGCGACGATCCGACCGTGAATGCGCTGTGCGAGCGCGTCGCCGGGCTGCTCGGCAAGGAGGCCGCCGTGTACATGCCGTCCGGCACGATGTGCAACGTCACGGCGACGCTGGTGCATTGCCGTCCCGGCGACGAGATTCTCGCCCATGAGAGCGCGCACATCATCGCGCGCGAGGGCGGCGCGCACGCCGCGATCGGCGGCTTTCAGGTCACGCAATTGAAGGGACCCGACGGCCAATTCACACCGGAAACCCTGCGCAAGGCGCTGCACCCCCGCACCCGCTACCAGCCGCCGCAGACGGTCGTCAGCGTCGAGCAGACCGCCAATATCGGCGGCGGCACGATCTGGAAGAAGGCCGCGCTGGACGAGATCGTTGCCATCGCGAAGCAACACGGCCTCGTCACCCACATGGACGGCGCGCGCCTGCTGAACGCCACGGTGGCAACCGGCATCTCTCCGCGCGACATGACCGCGGGCTGGGATTCGGCGTGGATCGACTTCTCGAAGGGCCTCGGCGCACCGATTGGCGGCGTGCTCACGGGCTCGCGCGCGTTCATCGACGCGGTCTGGCAGTGGAAGCAGCGCCTCGGCGGCTCGATGCGGCAGGCCGGAATTTGCGCGGCCGCCTGTATCTACGCGCTCGACCACCACGTCGACCGTCTCGCCGACGACCACGCCAACGCGCGCGCCCTGGCGCGCGGGCTGTCTCAGATCGCGGGCGTGGAAGTGCAGGAGCCCGAGACCAATCTCGTGTTCTTCAAGCCCGACGGCGCCGGCATTCCCGGCGACAAGATGGTCGCCGCGCTCCGCCAGCGCGGCGTGACGCTCGCGATGATGGACGGCCGCATCCGCGCCTGCACGCATCTCGATGTCAATGCGAACCAGATCGAGGAGACGATCGGCCACATCAGAGAGATCGTGCGCGGGGCCTGAGTCCCGTAGCCCGGATGGAGCGTAGCACAATCCGGGATTCTCGCCGAGCGGATGGATTCCCGGATTTCGCTTCGCTCCATCCGGGCT
>NZ_VSTH01000193.1 GCF_008123965.1 Bradyrhizobium hipponense
TTCTGGGCGCATGCCATGGACGACCGACCATGGGGCGGGCCCTCGCCGCCGGCGGTTGCCTACGTGTTCGCGGCCGGCCGTGGCACGGAGGAGATCGCCGGACAATTGACGGATTTTTCCGGCATTCTGCAGGTGGATGGCTATGCCGCCTACAAGGCGCTCGCCCGCGATCATGGCGGCGGGATCCAGCTCGCCTTTTGTCTTGCTCATGCCCGACGTAAGTTCGTCGAGGTGTTCAAGACGACGCAGTCGCCGTTCGCGCGCGAGGTGATCGAACGCCTGCAGGCGGTCTATGCGATCGAGGCCGAGATCCGCGGCTCGAGCGCCGAGCAGCGGCTCGCCGTCCGCCGCGCCAGGACCGCTCCGTTGATGGAGGCGCTCAAGGCACGGTTGACCACAATGGTTGGCCAGCTCTTCTCCCAGTCGAAGCTGGCGGAGGCCATCAACTATTCGCTCAATCACTGGGACGGGCTGACGCTGTTTCTCCGCGACGGCCGCGTCGAGGTCGACAGCAATACGGTCGAGCGTTCCATGCGCCCAATTGCCCTTGGAAGACGCAATTCACTGTTCAGCGGCAACGAAGGCGGCGCCGAGAGCTGGGCGATCCTGAGCTCTATTCTCAACACCGCAAAGTTGCACGAACTCGATCCGCAGGCCTATCTCACCGACGTGCTGGAGCGCATTGTGTCCGGGCGAACCAGGAGCCATCAGCTGCACGAACTGTTCGCCTGGAACTGGAAGGCGGCGCACCGGCGAGCCGCATGAGCCCGCGTCGCCGCAAAGCTTCGTCGTCGATGGCGGCCGCCGCCATGCCCCTTGCGGAGCTCGAGCGATGGCTCCAGGCTCGCGTCGACCGGCATCCTGCCGCCACCAGCCTTCCCGCGCTCGACGGCTACGTCGCCGCGATCGTGGCCGGACCGGTGTCGATGGGCCCGCTCGACTGGATCTGCCCGCTCCTCGCCATCGATGCCGATGCGTTCAACCACGGCGACACGCCGGAGTTCGCGGCGATCTCCGCCGTCGCATTGCGCCATAACGAGATCAGCCAGACCCTTTCGACCGCGCCGAAGCAGTTCGCGCCAATGCACCGGCGTGAAGCCAATGGCGATGTCGACGCGCGGCCCTGGTGCCAGGGGTTCTATGCCGCGATGCGGCTCAGGCTGCCGGCGTGGGCGCCATTACTGGACGCCAGCAACGTCAATCACCGCCTGCTGCGGCCCATACTGCGGCACTGTCGCGACGATCAAGGCCGTCCGCTGCTCGGGCCGCCACCAAACAGCCCCGACCCCCACCGTAACGCCTACGCCGATATTCCAGCGGCAGTGGAGGCGCTGCGCCAGTACTGGATGCCGATCCGCTACCCGCGCGCCCGCTGATCACCCCGGACGTGGGAGCTCATACCGGTTAC
>NZ_VSTH01000194.1 GCF_008123965.1 Bradyrhizobium hipponense
TCCGTGTACAGGTAGATGTGCTGCCCGGTCGCAACGTCGATCAGGCCGGAGTCAGCCCCGACGCTCTTGATCGTCAGCGCATAGGCCGAGCTGGTCGTGCCGGCGCCGTCCGCACCGTAGTTGCTGCTTACCGTGAAGTTGTCGGCAAAGTTCGCCGTCGCGTCGCCCGCCAGGTTGGTCTCGTCGACCACCAGCGCATCCGCCGCCACACTCGCCGTCACCGTGATCGACGGGCCGTCGTCCAGAAACGCAATCTGCCTGCCCAAATCCATGCTCGCGCTGGCCGTATCGCCATCCGCGTCAGTGATCGTCGCAACCAAAGTCACTAGGTTCGACACGCTGTCGAGGCTGATACCTTCGTTGAGGTCCGGGTTCTCGCCGCTGCCCTCGTGGACCGCACGCAACTGCGTCAGCGTGACTTCGCCGCTGGTCGAATTAAGTTCGATGGTAAAGACCTCGGCGCCGCTCGCCGCACTGGTCGGATCGGTGCCTTCGCGGCCAACAATTTCGCCACCCTGCAGGAACATGTACACGGTGTGGCCCGTACCCGAATCGACAAGCCCGGAATCTACCCCGGTCGCATCAGTGGCACCGGATGCCGCGAGCGCATAGCTGATCGTGGCGCCGTCGGCGCCGCCGATATGAGAGAACGCGCCGCTGAAATTGCCTGAATCATGTGTGAAGGTCGGGTTTGGCGTCGTGCCGTTCGGCAAGAAGCTCTCGTCGACTCCCAGGAAGGGCAGTTCGCGCTCGACCGAGGCCAAAATGCTCGGTCCATCGTCGAGTAATGTCAGGTGCGGACCGACGTCAACGCTGGCGCTGGCGCTCTGGTTGTTGTTGTCCGTCACGGTGGCGGTCAAGGACAGCAGGCCAGCCGACAGATGCGTCCCCTCGCTGACGTCGCCTGCCTCGCCGGAGCCCTCGTGCACCGAGCGCAGGTCGGTCAGCGTCAACTTGCCGCTCGCATCAACGGAAAGTGTAAAATCCTGCGGGCCAGCTGCTGCAGCGCCCGCGTTCACGCCCTCGCGGCCCACAACCACCCCGTTCTCTACGAACAGGTAGACGTGATTGCCGGTCTGGGAGTCGATCAGCCCGGAATCGATGCCAGGCGCACTGATCGACAGCGCAAACGTAAGGGATTGCTTACCGCCAGGAACGTCGACCGTGATGGGCACGAGCCCGCTCGCGACGGTGACTCCAAGCGGACCGTCCCCCGATCCGGAAATTCCATTGGTTGCAGCGGTCAGGAAGCTTTCGTCCACCACCAGATCCGGCACGCCGCCGACGGAAATCGTCGGCGCGGGAGTCGTAATCGTCGTCTGGAGGGCCGTACCGGTCGGAAAGCTGGTCTCAAGCCCCGGCAGTTCTTCCTGACCAGCCAACGTGTTGGTGCCCACGGGGGAAAGCGGATCGACCGTGTATGGATTGAAATCCGCCCCGCTCGCCTGCGCATTATTAAGGCCGAGCGTTTCACCCGCCGCGGGCAAAACCGAACTGTCGGTCGCGATCGGAAACGCGCCGGCGAACTCGGCAACGGTGAGATCGCGGCCGGGAGCCACCTCGATCGTTAGATTGCCCAGTTGATCGTGCCTGGAGTCGAAGAAGGGCTCGACCGTGATGGTCGATTGATTGTCGAAAAGAATGATCAGCTTTTCGCCGACGTGGACCAGCGTGATCTTGTCGTTGGCAATCCCGGAGAAATCGACCTGAACTTTCTGGTCGTAGCCGACGTTGACGACCACGGCCTGGTCGGCGAAGGGTTTCGTGAGCTTAAAGATGCGAGCGGGAGTTGCGTTCGACTGTCCAGCGCCGGCGGCCTGTGCCAAGCGAATCTGCTCGTTCATAAATTTCTCCGCCAAATAACGACTGTTGAACTAAGATTTCAACATGTTTGCTTCAAATTGATCGAATTAAGCTATTGTTTACCCCATCGGGGGTCAAGAAAATGATTTGGTTAATCAGTATTTTCCGTCGTTTTGTGGTAAAGGCGAAACAGATTGAGCGGGATCAATGGTGTTGGGGATGAAGCGGGGTTGTAGGTTGGCCTTTGCAGCCGCGCTCCTTGGCGTTGCAGGCCAGGCCGGCGCCCAAAATGCCCCAACGACCGAACCACAAATTGTGGAGCGCTCGGTCAAAGCCCTGCCAAGCAGGGACACCCAAGTCGGGCTCTACATTAACGTCCGGCCGGATTGCACGTCCGGGCCACTGCCGACCATCCGCCTGGCCAGCCCACCGGCCTCAGGCAAGATTGTCGTCAGGACGGGACGGGTGAAGGCAACCAATTACAAGGCCTGCCTTGCCCTCGAGGTCCCGGCCTACGTGGCGTTCTACAAATCCCCGCCCGATTTCGTGGGCAGCGATACCCTGATGATCGAAGTGAAATATCCGGGCGGACGGACCGAGATTCAGAAGATCACGGTCAACGTGGTGCGACCGGGCGCCCAGCAGAAGATCTGATCAGGAAGACCGCGGATCACGACTAATTCTCGACCGCGGTCACCTCGCATTGCGGACTGGTACCCAGCGCGACTAGACCGATATTCACATTTGAAAACTGCGCCGATCCATGAGCTGGCACCAAGCCTTTGGCAGGCCAGGCAACGACCTTGCTTTGGCGCCCGCGATCCTCGCCGGTCCAGCAGCCCAGCTCGATCGAACTAATCGGCTTTTCCCCGTCGTTGACGAGGGTGAAGCCGGCAATGCCATAATTGTCACCGCGTCTGTACGACTGAAATGCCTCTATCCGCACGTCGCTGGCCCTCGCATCCCCGGCGACCGCGCAGGGGACCGGTGCGAGCGCGGCCGAATGGAGGCCAACGAGGCCGACGAGAAGAAGACTAACTCTCATCCGAGACTCACCCGAAAATGCTCTGGATACTTCAGCAGCAGGCGCGAGGAGGCAACAGGCGAGTTTGTGCGCGGCGAACATGGCCGGAGATCGGGCTGGCTGCAGCTTCCCCGGCGGTCTGCCAACGCGAGAAAATCAGTGTGACAGGGTTGCGGATCGATGGACGTCAGCGGCAGCGTCGTTGCAGTCGCCCAGACGTTTGGCGACCACCTGCTCGACCCTCGGCACATCGCCCTTGTTGAGCTCGTTCACCTCCGTATACGCCTCCTCGCTGTGGACGGTGATCACCGTGCTCACCGGCCCCAGGTAATCGCAACGGTTTGAGAACGTGTAGGTATTGGCGTTCTTCTCGGGTTTTGCGGAGACGCAAGTGCCCACTGAGGGCGACGCAAAGGTGGCCTTCATTGCAATGGTCGGATCCACGCAAGCGGTCAGCTCGCGCTCGACCAAGCGGTGCTTTGTCTTTCGGTGTGCGACAAGATCAAGCGTCCGCACGAAGTGCCACAGGCCCTTGCGAAAAATTGGCCCGACAAACTCGTCGGCCTTGGCGCCGGAGCTCAAGGAAATCGCGAGTGCAATCACGATACCCAAATACCGGCAAGATATCTTCCCCAAGCGCGCCCCCGAAATCATTGCCCCTACCTGTCCCCAGTTCAGAGCGGTGCCTGGCGAATCAAGCTCCGCAGATTTGACGGCGACTACGTTGCGTCTGAGTTAATTTGATGGCGCGACCGTGCCCTCACGCCCTGACCTGCTTCTCACGCCAGCCTGTGCGCGGTCAATCTTCGCCGGCATCCGGCGGAATACGGAAAGCTGGACCAGAGCCAGCGTGATGAGTGCAAGGCGTTGACCTGATGCAGAAGTGCAACGGCCGACGTTACTTGGCCAAATCAGCACCAAATCGATGATCAACGGTTTGACCTGTGTGCCGGTTTTTGCTCTCTTGATATCCGATTTCTTTGCTCATTTTTGGGGGCGGCGATGCACAATCGGCCAGGCAAGTCCATTGCGGCGGCACTTCTTCTCGGCGCATGCCTTATGGCAACACCTCGCTCGGCTATGGCAGCAGACCTTGGCCTGGTCGCCTCGGGGCCGGGCGCGATCGGCCGCTGCTCCGAAATCGTCTTTGCTTGCGAGAACGGTCGGCAATATCCGTTGTGCCCGATCGCAGTCAGCGTGGCGGGCGAGGTCGTAGCCGCATCGCTGCACACCGGGCGCTATGGCGGAGTGCACGTCCGCATGGTGCCGATGGGCGTCGGATACCGCTACGCCGGGCGCGGCATCTGGCTCGACGGCTTCCACGATAATGCGCTGCTAAACTTCGGAAAGCACAGCCAGATCGCCTGCACGATCGAGCACCCGTGAGATCGCTTGGAACGCCGCGCCGCCGCGGCGCTTGCAGGCAGAAGGCTTAACCTTTGGTCCGCAGAACCACCCCTGTTCGCGGATACATATAGGCCTTGGGATGCACATACACAGGGCAATAGTCCTGCCACTGGTATAGTTGCCAATTCCACTTCCAGCATCCTGACGGGATTTGCGGGTCGTAGCTCCACTCGAGCCGGTACGGCTCGTCTCCGAATGGATATGATCCGCAATAGGCAGCGCTGGAAACAAACACCAGCGAAACGGTCAGAGCGGTTGTAGCCAAAAATCTCGGCATGTTGCCCTCGAGCTTGGTTCTTTATCAGAGTAAACACTGCCAAAGCGGGAGTTCCCAATCAAGTCCCAGGACTGGCCGTTAGCCCGCTCCTCGCCTGCCCACTATTGTGGCTGGGTTGGGGATTGATCCTGGTCTCTTCCGATCACTTGTCGGCTTACACAGGACCGGCGCGGAGCCCAACCAAGCAACGCATCAGTTCATGTTCGGGTCGCCTGTCCTTGCGCAAGCAGCGCATCTGCGCTCTTCACGAGCGCTCCTGCGAGCTCTTTGGCGGCATCCGGAGCGAATGCATAACCAGCTTGCTGATCGAGACGATGGGTGAGATGAACAGGATCAGGCCGCGGCCGCTCGTGTCGGCCGCGATCGTGCAGTTCTTTGGAATTTGGAGCTGACCGGGTCTGGATTGGCCGGCGCATTGGCTGCTTCCGCTTGCGGAACGGCCGCGAGCTTCGAAGAAGCAGCTCCGACCGAATTGGTCGGTTGGGCTGCATTTGCGCGCACCGGCTGCAGCTCGCCTCCCGCGCGGACGAGCGCCTCGAGCAGATCATTCACGCACTCACTTGCGAACCCTAATTCCAGGGCACCGGTGTATTTGCCGGTACTCTGAACCACGATCTCGTTTGTGTCGTCCGACAGAGCGGCCGAGTTGACCGCCGCAATCCCTGATCGCCATCGTCCCTGCCTTGATCATCTGCGGTAGCCCGTTCGACCCCCGTGTTGCGCGTTTCAGAGCTCACTATAGCGCAAGTGCGTTTGCTCTCAATTCCGGACGGTAGTGACAGGGAGCACGGCGCGGGAACAGTGAGGTCGGGGCCGTGTGGCTTTTGCGGACAAACTTCTACAACCGCCCTCCGCCGCATGACCCGACGACATCCCTGCCAGCGACTACAAGCGCCCGGTACAACGCCGATCTATAACCGCGCCTGCCAAGTCCAATTGCGCAACAGACAACCCCGGCTCCGCGGTCACCGACAATGCATTCGGAAAATTCATCGCACAATTCGCAAAAGGCGAGATGCCGAGCGATTCAGCGAGCGGATGATCCCCGACATTATTGATACCGTTCACAATCCGACTGATCCGACTTTCGCTCACGACGCTTCGGCAAGCTGAAATATCGAATGACGCGGTGAACGGATCGATACGGTTTCAGAAGGGCCAATTGGGCGCTAGGACGGCTGCGTCGGCCAAAGCCGATTTGTCTTGCTTCGCTACTGCTCGCGGAATGCATGGGCGAAGCTGTCGGACAGCGGCTGGATCAGGTAATCAAGCAGCGTCCGCTCGCCGGTGACGATGGAGACATCGACGGGCATGCCGGGATAAAGCTTCACATGCGGGACGCGCTTGAGCTCGGCGGCGCTCACCTCGACACGCGCAAGATAGTAGGTCGTGTTGGTCTTGTCGTCAGTCGTGGCATCGCCGGCCACCCACTTCACCGTCCCGTCTACGGTCGGCGTGATCCGCTGCTTGTAGGCAACGAAGCGGACAGTCGCAGGCAGGTCCGGCCGTACCACGTCAATATCAAGCGGCTGAACTTTCACCTCGAGCACCATCTTGTCTTCCAACGGGACGAGATCAAGGATCGCCCCGCCCGGCGGCACGACGCCCCCTTTGGTGAAGAACTTCAGGTTGAGGATGGTGCCGTCCTGCGGTGCGACCACTTCGGTCCGGCCAGCTTTCGCAATGAACTTGCGCAATTCCTCCGCCGCTTCATTGCGGTCGCCCTGCACCTTCCTCAGCTCTTCCGAAACGGCCTTGGCCTGCGTACTCCGCACGCCCATGATCTGTGCATCGGACTCTCCAATCTGCTCGCGGAAGGACTGGATCTTACCCTTGTTGGACTCGACATCGCCTCGTGCGGCGACCAATTGCCGCTCGAGCTCGAGCAGTTTCGGCTTGAGCGAAAGGCCTTTGGTCAAGAGGTATTTCTGATCGTTTAGCTGCTCCTCGAACAACGGAATCTGCTGCTCGATCGTCTTGTTCTGGGACTCGAGCGATGCCATCTGCGCCCGATACTGCTCGCTGCGTTGCATCCAGACGCTGATTTGATCCTGAACCGCGCGCTGATGATCGGCGAAGATCCTCTCCTGACCCTCCAGGATCTCGCGAATGGCGCCATCGCTGCGGCGGGAGGATAGATCGTCCGGATAGCCGACGGACTTCCGGCCGTCGCGCTCGGCGATCAGGCGCGCTTCCTGCGCGGTGAGCGCGTCGACCTTGGCGCGCTTGGCATCGCGATCTGCGTCTGCATCCAGGCTATCGAGCCGTATTAGCACCTGGCCCTTTTTGATAAGGTCGCCGTCACGCACCAGAATCTCGCGAATGATGCCGCCTTCAAGATGCTGGATCGTCTTGCGGTTGGTGTCGACCTTCACGGTGCCCGGAGCGACCGCAGCGCTGGACAAAGGTGCCAAACCTGCCCAGCCGCCAAAGCCGCCAAGCAGCACCGCGAAGATCGCAACGCCGTCCGCACCAGGTCCTTGATGGGCGGCTGCGGGGTTATCGGCGGTGCGACAGGGCGCGCGGGGCGATCGGCTCGATGGTTGTGATCAAGCTCATGCCTTCACCGCCCGGACATGCTTGGTGTCCGCCGGCTGCACGGCCCGGCGCTGGATCTGCCCGAGCACGGCGCTGCGTTCTCCGAACAATTCCACCTGGCCCTCGTTCAACACCAGAACCTTGTCGACGTGCGCCATCAACGAGGGACGATGGGCGATGACCACCACGGTCGTGCCAGCCTCCTTCATCGACCTGATGGCCTCGTTGAGCGCCTGTTCGCCCGGCGCATCCAGGCTCGCATTCGGCTCGTCGAGCACGAGCAGCGACGGCGTGCCGAACAGCGCGCGCGCGAGGCCAACGCGCTGGCGCTGGCCGCCGGACAGCACGGCCCCCTGTTCGCCGATCTCGGTGTCATAGCCTTTGGGCAGGCGCAAAATCATGTCATGCACGCCGGCCATCTGCGCGGCGGCAACAACGGCAGCGGGATCAGCATCTTCATCCATACGCGAAATATTTTCCCGCACGGTGCCCGGAAACAGCTCGACGTCCTGCGGCAGGTAACCGACGCAGCGGCCGAAATGCTCGCGCGTCCAGCTGTGCACGTCGGCGCCGTCGAGCCGGACCACGCCGGAATCCGGCCCGTGGATGCCCACGATGAGGGCGAGCCAATGTCGATTTGCCGGCCGCGGACGGCCCGATCACCGCAAGCATCGCCGGGCGCAAGATGGAAGTCACGGGGAATTACGGCGGCTGCCTATCTCAAGCGCATCCGCCAGGTGCACGCTTACGATACGCTGGCCGAAGCCGGGCCGAGGACGACGGTCACGAAGGTCTGCGCCAAGTGCGGCTTCGGCAATCTCGGCCACTTCGCGCGCGACTACCGCGACGCGAGCTGCCGTCGGACACCCTGCTCCGCGCGAGGAGAGCATCGAAGTGCGTCGCAGAATAACGACGCAACTCTCGGACATTCGCCGATTGTGGATGAGAGAACAGCTCATCAAGGAGAGAACACGCGAGTGCCACGAGGCCAAGTTTGCTGGCTTCCGATTGGACTGGCTCCAATTTCCCAGCCAGCCCCTCCCCATAGCGCGTCAACTACACCAAGCTCGCCCATAGCATCACGGACGAAGAATATGTTGGGAGAAGAGTTGATTTCCAGCGCACCGCTTTCTCCTTTGCCCTGCAGCCTCAAAAGGCACCAAACATCCGCGAGCCTGGTCTCATCGCGAATACCTAAATCTCCGGTGATCTCCGTGGCGCTTGAGGGCGTCCTCAATGTGTACGATTGCAAGGATGTATCGCGCGCGGTCTCAATCTTGACTGCGAACCGGCGCACGAAGGTCGCGCCAAGCCAGGAAATCTTGACCTGGGCCGCTGGCGTGATGTCCTCTCTAAAGTGCTCTCGAGCAACGAATGCCTCAGTTTGGGGTATTGCTGAGGTTGAAGGGGGATCGAACGGTTCGCCAGCTTTCCGGTTGGGCGAGCATTCGATCTTGCCACCAGGAACAACCGATGCCGATCTGCCGTTATCAGCCTTGCTCGCATCCGGGGTTGCGCCGCACGCCCATACTGCCAGCACAGAGACGAGACACGGGTTGAGCCATGTGCGGCGCATTGTAGGCGTCCTTGAATTGCTACTTCAAGGAGAAGGTAAACTATCGATTTCAGATGTAAATCAAAGGTTAGGTTCCTAGTTAAGCTCTAAATACGTAATAAAATGTAACGATAAATTTGAGATGAGTTCGAAGAAATACTTGCTCTCCGACAGCAGCAAGCGCTAACCCGTTGGCATTGCCGCGCACGGCGTAGTCGTCTCAGGTGGGAAGCAGCGAAAGCGCCGCTCAGTTAAGGCATGAAACGATGCCTGCGCGCAAATCGCATCCGACTCTCGGCTGTAGACTACCCAGCCAGCTTTGCGATGGAGGGAGCGGAGGCCGGAATTCGCATTTCATCCGGATCTATCATTGACTGCGGTGTTGCCCGACAGCACCTCGCCTGTGCGCGAAGTGGATCGCTCCACGTCCAGCGCACGCGCCAGGCTCGATTATGGGCGTAGGCCGGGATACGCCAGAACCAGATGGTTTCGTAGACACCATCCCCGAGCCGCTCCACATCCGAATGTGGTGTTGGCCAGAGCGCCACGACGGTGAGAACGGCCGCCAGTATGGGCCCTATTGAAATAACTACCTTGCGCATTCGTTTCTATAATCTAGGAGGAGCAACTTCCGCAGATGCAATGAGCAGTGAAAACACTTAAGTGTTCCGTCAGTAGAACACCCCTTTCCAAAATTGGAAATCCGGAACTCTACGGGTTCCAAACGGATGCGATAACCGCGGCCAATTGCAAATCCGGCCGCAGTCATTGCAGGGCGTATCATTGAATGGCCGCCTCACTAACGCTTAATCTCGCGCAGATCTGGTGTACTCGGTAGAGCAAAGCCGACCGGGCGCGCGCCGCCAATAGCGCCGTAGCCGGCGGTCGGCTTTGCGACGAAGGCAGCCTATGGCGAGCAGAATCCCGGCGGATCTGCGCGAACACCGCACCCGCGGCGATCGCCGGCCCGGAATCGCGCCGCATCGGTTCGAGGATCACGTCGGCCTCGATGCCGATCTCGGCGAGCTGCTCCAGCACCATGAAACGGTAGGACGCGTTGGTGATGACGATCGGCCGATCGAACAGCGACGCGTCCGAAACCCGCAGCAGCGTGTCCTGGAAGGTCGAGCGCGCGCCGAACAGCGGCAGGAACTGCTTGGGCCGCACCTCGCGCGAGGCCGGCCACAGACGCGTGCCGGCACCGCCGCACATGATCAGGGGGATAATCCGCCGAGCCAAATACAATACTCCACATGTCAATTCTAAGCCGTCATTCTAGCGGCTTCTCGTCGCAAGCTCTCAGAGAGAGTAACATCCACTTCGGGTAAAGTTATCGACGGGAAGCGGCTCTTGTTTGAGCGACTGACGCTGTTAATCTTAGCTTGATTTTTCCGATCTTTTCGTCTCCCTAAAGCTCTATTTTCGATTACGTAGAGGCCTCGACCTCCTAGGATTGATATGGCAAAGAAGCGCGCACTAATTACCGGCGTCACAGGTCAGGACGGAGCTTACCTGGCTGAACTGCTCCTGGAAAAGGGCTACGAAGTCCACGGCATTAAGCGGCGGACCTCGCTGTTCAACACCGACCGCATCGACCACCTTTACCTCGATCCGCACGAGCCCAATCCGCCATTTCGCCTGCACTACGGAGATCTGACGGACTCCTCCAGTCTCATTCGCATCGTTGCTCAGGTACAGCCCGACGAAATTTACAATCTGGCTGCGCAGAGCCATGTGGCCGTGTCGTTTGAGGAACCCGAATACACTGCAAATTCCGATGGGCTGGGGACGCTGCGGATTCTCGAAGCCATGCGCATCGTGGGGCTCGAGAAGACGGCGCGCTTCTATCAGGCGTCGACTTCCGAATTATATGGCTTGGTTCAGGAAATTCCGCAGAACGAGACGACTCCCTTTTACCCGCGCTCCCCTTATGCGGTCGCTAAGCTCTACGCCTATTGGATCACGGTGAACTATCGCGAAGCCTACGGGATGTATGCCTGCAACGGCATTCTGTTCAATCACGAGTCTCCCGTTCGCGGTGAGACCTTCGTTACCCGAAAGATCACGCGAGCACTCGCGCGAATCCATTTGGGTCTGCAGGAGCGCCTGTATTTGGGCAATCTCGACGCGCTGCGCGACTGGGGCCATGCCCGCGACTACGTCGAGATGCAGTGGTTGATGCTGCAACAGGAGAAGCCGGAGGATTTCGTCATCGCCACGGGCGTGCAGCATTCCGTGAGAGACTTCGTAAATATTGCAGCGAGCGAAGTTGGGATAAGGATCCGCTGGGAAGGCGCTGGCGTCGATGAAAAGGGCTATGACGCCTCTACCGGCAAATGTATCGTCTCGGTAGACCCGCGTTATTTTCGGCCCACCGAGGTCGCGACTCTCTTGGGAGACCCCGCGAAAGCGAAGCAGAGACTCGGATGGGAGCCAACGACGTCCTTCGAGACGCTGGTTCAGGAAATGATGAAGGAAGACCTCGAATCGGCAAAGCGAGACGAGCTAATCAAGCAGCACGGATTCCGGTACTTTCCGCGTCACGAGTAGCGTCGGAGTAGATCGTTGAACGGAATTGAAGTAAGCGCCCATCTGGCGCACTCACTTCTGGCTGCTTTTGTTTTGCCAGCCGACCTAACCGCGCCGCAGTTGAGGTCAGATGCCTCAGGGCAAGCGAACCGCATCCTCCACTGGAAGTCCAATGTTGTCGTTAGCGCTTGTAGCTCCGATACCTTTCTGCCCCGTCGACTTGCGCTCGCCCGCTATGACTTCCGACCAACGACGAACAATTGTCTGTCGATCCCACTTCCTTCCTCGCCGTAATGCCGGCGGAGGGCGGGTCCCTCATTAAGCTGCTAAATCGCGACTTGAAGAGCGGACGAATCTTCAGGTGGAATCACAAGGCCCGCACCCGTTACTTCCGCCGCGAGCCCCGTATCCTCTTCGGCCATCGCGATGAGTGGCCGAGCCGACGCAAAGATTGCACCAAGCTTGGAAGGCAAGACCAGATCGGCCGCCTCGGCCTTCTGCGGAATCAGGTGAAAATCGGCAGTTGCCATCAACTCGTTGAAGCTCTCGTTGGGCTGAAAGTCCGAAAAAATGGATATTGGAATGTCCAACGGCCATATGCTCGAGCCTCATCTTATCTGGTCCCTCGCCGGCGAGGATGAAGTGAATATGTGGATAACTTTGCTCCAGTCCGACCGCTGCCTCGATCACGAGTTCAAGGCCTTGTTTGTTCGACATCGTTTCGGAGTAGAGCGCAACGATATCGCTTTCAGCAAGCTTCAACTGCTCGCGATATCTCGTCATCCGCGAAGTAGGGCGGATCGCGCGAGTATCGATCCAGTTTCTGACCTCATCCGCTTTACCGACGCCTATCAAACTCTATGTACAGCTTGATGTCGCGCTCAACCTGATCCAGTTGTTCCTGGAGAGTTCTCGGCATCAGCCGCCCTCCTCGGTACTGCCCCAGCCCACTTCATCTTCGGCTTAATCCGCGCAGCGATCAATAATTGTTCTCGCCTTACGGACAATGCGTTTATAGAGGATTATTTCGGTGCGTAAGGGACCCATCGCAGCAGACGCATTACTGGCCGAACGGCTGGTTGCCATTGCTGGGCCGAGAGCCTCTCCCCATTGGGCCGCCACGACTACCAAGACCGCGTTCTGATTGAGGGGGCGACCGCACAAAAGCCATCTGCAGAGCGATGCCTTCTGGCGAGCTAACTGCGATAAGATTCGTCCTAGCCTGTGCCTTGGTCACAAACGGGAACACAATTTTTCGGCGAGCGAGTTTGAGTAGTAGTTTCTCGATCAACCAATAGGAGATCACGCCGACGATGGCGGAGGCGACGACAGCAGCGATAACGAACCCATAGCGGTTTTGCCCCACGACGCGGAATAGAGCCGATACGACGAATGTATGAGCAAGATAAATCGAGTAGGAGGCATCGCCGAGGATTCGAGGTATCCGCAGCTGTACGACGTTGCCTGAGGTCTCATAAAACACGCCGCCGAAGACAAGTAGGGCCGCTGGAACGCCCCATGATAAGAGCCGCGGTTGATCAATCGTCGCGACAGACACCAGTGCAAAACCGAGAATTCCTGTTGCAACGAGGCTTCTGGAGAGCGTGCGACCTATATCAACCCGCTTGGTCGAGTAGCCAAGAAGCAGGCCAAATCCAAACTCAACGAGAATTGGATTGGTGTAGGTCCGAACTATGACGTTCTCGCTGCTGATGAGAGTGCCGATCAGCGTGAGGAGCGAAAGGGTTGTCAGGATTGCGATGAGACGGATAGTCTTTCCCGCGAGGAGCGCAACCGAAAAGAGCAGGTAGAAAAACATCTCATAGTTCAACGTCCAACCCTGATAAAGAACGGGGTACGGCTGGCCATCCGGACTGTGACATGGAATGAAAAAGAGCGATCCCAGCATATGCCCAAAGGTGATGCCCGTTTGTTGCGTGAGCCCCGCCGAAACCATTGCGAGCAACAGAAACGTATACAACCAGTAGGTGGGAACGATCCGCGCGACCCTATGCCAAAGAAATTGTCCAGGCGTCTGCTCCCGATTCTCCGTCACGGTCCACATGATGAAGCCGGAAATGACAAAGAACACGTCTACGCCGGCCGCGCTTGCGAAGGTCGGTAGTCCGGCTTTGCTGGCCGCGTGATGATACACGACCGACAGGGCCGCGATCGCGCGCAAATATTGGACCGAGTAAAATTGCCTCATTTCCCGCTCAAATTCTTTATGTGCTATCTTAAAAAAAGAGGTGCGTCTTCGAAACGAGATGTAGGCTCGAACGCCGTAGCGAAACATATCGCGAAAACGCTAAAGTGTATGATGAAGGCGTTCAGGCGGGTCCATATGAGCCATCTGCCCGTGCGGCTGACAAGGCGCGGCTGCCGTTAAGGCTAATTTGATGCCCCTATCAACTCCCTCCAAGGCAGTCAGCCTGCGAGCAACACGCAGAGCGGTACGAGCGCTCCACGACGGCTCGCCGCCCGTCCGTCGAGGATCGCGCGGTACCAGGGCCACAAAGCTGCTCGGCCTGGTCAGTGATCACCGCGATCGGATCGTGCGCCTCTTGCTCGGCGCAAAGCGCAGCTTCCGGACTAGACGGCAAGCCGAATTGTACAACGTTCGATTCCAAAATCAGCAAAACAATTTGTAGATCTACGTCTTACCTGCGAAGAAATGGCGGTTTCCGATACTTTCCGCGTCACGAGTGATGTGCGCCGCAGTGGAGATGATTCGGGAGGTCGCGGCCCAGCGTTCGCTCGGCCTAACAGCAGTCAGTCCGCTTAGAGCAAAGTCGGTGCGAGCTCGAGCGACGTTAGCTCCTCAGAGTGTGGAAACCACATCCTCGACCGGAATAGCGGTCTTTTCTTTCGCAGGCGATGGCTTGACGTCCCCATTCGAGACTGAGACACGCGTCGCCTCCATGTCGCCAGCCCATCGACGAACAATGGTTTGACGATCCCAACGTTCAATTGAGCGCTCTCTACCCTTTTCACCCAGATTCTCACATAGAGCCCGATCTTCGCTAAGTTTACAGATCGCGGCGGCAAGGGCGCGGACGTCTCCCGGGGCAACGACCAAACCGGCGCCTTTCACCTCAGCTGCGAGCCCGGTGCGTTCACCAGCCATCGCGATGACCGGACGCCCCGAAGCGAAGATCGCGCCCAGTTTCGAGGGCAGGACCAAGTCGGCGGCTTCAGACTTTTGCGGGATCAGGTGGAGATCAGCCGTCGCCATCAGCTCATTGAAGCTCTCGTTTGGCTGCAATCCAAGAAAGTGGATTGTCCGACGCCCAGACGCCATCTGGATCAGCCGAGGCTTGTGAGGCCCTTCGCCCGCCAGGACGAAATGAATGTGCGGATGACTCGCCTCCAGGCTCGCGGCGGCTTCGATCACGAGATCGAGACCCTGTTTGTTGGACATCGTGCCGGAATAAAGAGCAACAACTTCCCGCTGGTTCAGACCGAGCTCTTGACGATATCTGGTCTGTTTTGAACGGGGAAAGATCGCCTGTGTGTCGATCCAATTCCTAACTTCGGCCGTTCGCTCCGGCGCGAGCCCCTTATCCCACAGGCGCTCTATCATCTGTGGCGATATGGTGGAGACACGATCAAAGGAACGGAGAATGGCTGCCTCGGCCTTCAGCATCATCTTGCGTAGTGAGCTGCTCCGGAGTAGCCCGAGCTCGAACGCGGCATCCACTTCGAAATCCTGTACGTGAAGCCACGAGGTTGCTTTGATTCGACGGGCAATTGTGGAGACCAATGCACCTGACATCAGGGATGGCGCAACTGAGAGCACGATATCCGGCCGCCAAAAGGATGCCTCCGCCAATATCGGCACGATGCTCGTTAATGCGAACGAAGCATGATGCAGCAGTCGCTTGGCACCTGAGGGATGCTCGGGCACGTAAATCGGCGTGCGAGTGACGCGAACCTCGTCAATAAGCCTTCGCCTGAAATACGCTGTCTTGAAATCGGTTGGGATCTTCCAAACCGGATAGTACGGAGGCGCGGTAACTACTCGTACCTCGTGACCTTCGGCAACAAGGCTCTCGCAGAGCTCCGTGTTGTACTTCGCAACTCCGATCAGATCGGGGGCATAATTGATGCCCACAAATAGAATACGCATCCACCATCATCCAATTTAATGTTCACGGTTTTAAAACTTGCAATCAAACGGGCCGACCGAAGTCAGGTATCTGCACGACCTCCAAATGACGGCCGCATCCCTGGAGAAAGTCTTCGTATGCGGCGGCGAGACCAGCCCGCAGGGAGACGTTCGGACGCCAACCAAGTGCGCGAAGGCGGGCGCTGTCGAGAAGTTTCCGTGGCGTGCCGTCGGGCTTGGATCTATCGAAAACCAGCTGGCCCTGATAGCCGACTACTTGAGCCACCGTGGCTGCAAAATCAGCAATCGACAATTCATCACCGCTGCCAACATTGATCGGCAAATCACTTGAATAGTGTTTTAGAAGGAAGATGCAGGCATCGGCAAGATCATCAACGTTTAGAAATTCCCGAAGCGGCGTGCCGGTACCCCATACTGTCACGCTCGGCGCTTGCGCCAGCTTTGCTTCATGAAAGCGCCGGATCAACGCCGCCGGCACATGGCTGTGATCGGGGTGGTAATTGTCACCATGGCCATAGAGATTGGTTGGCATCGCCGAAATGAAGTCATCGCCGTATTGGCGACGATACGCTTGACACATCTTTAGTCCGGCGATCTTCGCAATCGCATACCATTCGTTCGTTGGCTCAAGCGGCCCGGTCAGCAAATCGTCCTCTGTGATCGGCTGCTTCGCATGCTTTGGGTAGATGCAAGACGAGCCCAGGAAGAGCAGCCGCTGCACACCGGCCGCGTGGCTTGCACGGATGACATTGAGCTCGATCGCGAGATTATCGCATAAGAAATCGACCGGATAACTGTTGTTGGCGGCGATACCGCCGACCTTTGCAGCCGCGTGCACCACGACGTCCGGCCGATTTACCTCAAGCCAGCGCAGCGTGGGCTCCTCCTTGGTCAGATCCACTTCACGACGATCGACGAAAAGGATCGTGCAATTCTCAGAGGTGAGGCGCCGCACGATGGCCGAGCCCGCCATGCCGCGATGGCCGGCCACGAACACCCGCTTTCCCGACAGATGGTAGGTTTTAATTCCCGCCACGCTACACTCTCCACTGAGCTCCCGATGACGGAAGAACAGAGCGCACGGCGCATTTCACAAATCCCGTCCCACTCACCAGAACTGTTCGATGCCGGCGTGCGCGCTTACCAATATCATCTTCACGATGGGACAGCGCCTGTCACCCGGCAAAGATATTCATAATGAACAACGGCTGCGTGCACAAAAAGCAGTGGGCATAAGCACAAAATAGAGGCGACCTAGCTGCTGCATCGTGGACCGAACAAGGCCGAAGAATGCAGCGCCGCCGATCAGTATGCGCGGCGGAGAACGGGGGCTCCGGATGCAATGCAGACGCGATCCCAGTACCAACCATACGGCGTCTCGACGCGCACCAGCGGGCATCGACGCGAGGGAACATAGCGATATGGATAGGGTTGAGCCCAAAAGGTGACCGGGAATGCCCGGGATGCGCCCGTCAACAGGGCCGCGCTTGCGGGCATATACATCGCAGCGCCTGCGCTGCTCGCTGCATAGAGCGTCGCAGCTAGCGCCAGAAGACCAACCCGCGCGAACGTCTTCAACATTCGTAAAGCTCCCTTACCCCCGACCGAATCTCCCACTCGTCCGCTGCATGCCCGACTTAGCGGCGAAAGAAACAGGAATTACCCCTGAAATCAGCCTCAAATAGCGCGGGTAGACTAACAACCGAGCTCATGGAAGGCAACCGGCGCGGTTAACGGAATCGAAGCTTAGAACGATATAGCGAGCAACTGTGGCTTCTGCGACCTACCTGTCCGCGGGCCACGTCCCCGGGGCGGCAAGATTGGGGGACCGACGGTAGACGTCCCGTAAGAACTGATAGTCGACAGACTGGGCGAGGGGCACCGTTTCCTCCCCTAGTTTCGCAAAGATAAGAATATCGCGCAGGGTTCTCCAGCGACTTTCGTCGTAGTCTGCGATCCGCCCGCCGGTCGGCAAGATTAGTCTTCGTTGCTGCTGCAGCTCGAACTTGACGCGATCCGACTTTAGTCTTTCCGGGTCAAAGCTAACGAGAACCGGCACGCTGCGTGCATAGTCACTGTAGACAAATTGCCAGCCTTTAATGATGCCTTCAAGCACCTGCGCGACGGCTGAGGGGCGATCATGAACCAGATCAGATCTTGCAAAATACACCATTCCTGGAACGTGAAGCGCGTATTGCTCGGGCTTGATCGCATTCAGTCGGACATCGCCCGGCTCAGAGGGCCTCGGCTCCTGGCCAACTGCAGCGATGATCGCATCCACCTCACCGGCACGCAGTGCATCGAAGGTGTCGCGGTCCGGCACCTTGGTAATCTGGCTACGTGGCAGACCAAGCTGGGCCATCATCGCATCGAAAATCACGTCCCCTTCGCTGGCCTTCCTGTAGCCAACCCGTTTTCCTACCAGATCGGCAGGGCGACGCAGCCCAGAGCTCTCCAAGGTGAAAATTACCGTGGACGTATCCAGGAAGCTTGCCGCGAAAGCGGTCACCGGGACCCCGCGCCAGGCTGCCAGGAGGAAGTTCTGGCCGCTCGTCACGCCAATTGCATGTTCACGTGCGACTGTTGCGACAAAGTCGGAATCGTTGGGCTCGGCGCGCAGCGTGACATTGGAATCGAAGAAGCCTTGCCGTGTGGCGACCATTTCTCCGGCGAAGCGAGCGCTGAAGGAGCCGTCGAGCAGCAAACTCACTTGCGCGGCCGGCTCGAAGTGCTTCCCAACGGCCAGAGGCTCAAACCTCAGCGCCAAAATTACCGCTGCCACGACGACTGTGGCTACAAGGACGGACAACAAGAGCGGCCGGGATTCGCGTCTCACTCTTCGCCGCAACCTTGATCTAGGCACCTGGGAAATCCTGCGCATGCACTTTACGTGTCAGTTGAGGTATCAGATCCGCCGCGGTACAGTCACCCGGGTTAGGGTTACTTTTATCTGATCATTGTCTTAGCTCTCACTTTGTTCGAATACGCTGCAAATACGAGTAAATCATTCCGCAGGTCGTGAATTTCAGGACCATGACAATTGCATCCGTTCGTTCCGGCTCGATTCCTAAGCCGGAGGTCCGCATGGACGAACTGATCACGGTCCCCTCGCGTTCGGGACCGAGATGGCTGAGTCCGACTTTGATCGAACGGCTGACCATAGTCGTGGACGTACTATTGATATTGATGTGCGGCATCGGCTCCGCGGTAATATACCACCTCTACACTCACGCAGCGCTCGGCAAGATTGACACGTATGCCGCAGCAAGCCTGTTGGTCGCGATCAATTTTGGGCTGCTGACCACGGTGCAGCGCGGCTATCGCCTCAAGAACATCACCAACCTGCCGCGCAGCTTCCGCACCACGGTGATGACATGGACCGGGCTGTTCGGGGCGCTGTTGGCGATCGCCTTCACGATGAAGGTGAGCGACGAGTTTTCCCGCGGCACCACGATCTCGTTCTACCTGGTCGGACTTATCGTGCTGCTGGCCTGGAAGGCCACGGCCGGCCGCTGGACCGCCAGGGCGCTTGCGACCGGCGCGCTCGCCAACAGCCGCGCGGTCCTGATCGCCGAGTTCGGGCTGCCGGCGGCCTCCAACACCATGATGGACCTCGCCCAGCACGGCTATCGGCTGATGCGGATCATGGAGATCCGCCCCACCGACCTCGCCTCCCCGCTGCTGCTATCGACGATCGCGCCGCGCTTTGACGAGCTGATCGCCTATGCGCGCGAGAACCGGATCGAGCACATCTTCCTGCTGATGAACTGGAGCCGGCAGCACGCGATCGACAGCATTCTGGACGCGCTAAAAATCCTGCCCGTTCCGGTGCATCTGGTGCCCGATACCCACGCGGCGCGCTTCCTGCGCTATCCGCTGCAAAGCACCGGCAACACCTTTACCGCCGAACTGCGGCGCGCGCCGCTGTCGTGGAAGGAACGCGCGCTCAAGCGCACGCTCGACCTCGCCGGCACCACGCTCGCGCTGATCGTGTTCGCCCCCGTGATGCTGGTGACCGCCATCTTGATCAAGGCGACCTCGAAGGGGCCGGTGTTCTTCCGTCAGACCCGCAACGGCTTTAATGGGCGCGCCTTCAAGATCTTCAAATTCCGCACCATGCGCGTGCTCGAGGACGGCCCGACGATTCGGCAGGCACAAAAGAACGACCCGCGCGTGACGGCAATCGGCAAATGGTTGCGCAAGACCTCGATCGACGAGCTGCCGCAGCTCTTCAATGTGCTCAAGGGCGACATGTCGCTGGTCGGCCCCCGCCCGCACGCGGTCGCCCACGACTCGGAATATGAGCAGATCATCGGCAACTACGCCTTCCGCCACCATGTGAAGCCCGGCATCACCGGCTGGGCCCAGGTTAATGGTTACCGCGGAGAAACGCGCACGCTCGAGCTGATGGAGAAGCGCGTGGAGTATGATCTGTCGTACATCAATAATTGGAGCTTGTGGTTGGATGTGAAGATCGTTCTTGGAACGGTGATCGTCAGTTTCGCCCGGCCAACAGCTTACTGACAAGCGCGCAGTCTTTTGCATGAACCTTTCTTTAGCTGGATCCTGGAAATTCCTACATGGCTTGGGATCATCGTCGAAGACCCGCAATCTGATCCTCCTAGTGCTTAGTTTCGGCCTCGGCCAAGGCGCCCAGTTTTCTGCGACTACGTATCTGTATTGGATGGGCCACTACGAGCTGATTGCTGAATTTGGCACAGCCAATGCATTGACAACCTTCATTTTTTTCGTGGCAGACTGGGGAGGGGCTCTCTACCTAGCTAAGGAGGTGGTCGCCCCAAGCATGAACCGACCGTCGGCAATTGGGATTTATGTTTGTCTCAGCCAATTTCGGGTCGCCGCAGCAGCGGTATTTGCCGGCGCATTTTACATCTACGCCCTGAGTCAACCCGCTACATTCTTCAACGAATATCTAAAATACGCCAGCCTTGGTATGCTCTGCCATGGCTTCAACGCAGTTGGCTTACTCGACGGAGCGGGGCGGAGTGGAATATCCGGTCTGACGCAGGCGATCCCCATCGCTGGCGTTGCTATCGCGCTTCCTATTTGTTCTGGCCTCGACATGCTGACTGCCGGGCGTGCGCTCGGAGCACTATTTGCGGCATGCATCTGCCTTTCTGTATCCTTCCAAGTTATCGCAGCCCAGATTCGATGGCGATCTGCTGTCCGTGAGTTGTCGCCGCAACATGTCATCAGCATCGCAACAGCTTCGTTGCCCTACATGCTAACGACGCTCCCGGGCCATTTGCTCTTTCGAGTCCAGGTCTTGCTGGCAGCACAGCTTCTGCCGGCTGGTCTCGTTGCGCTCTTCTTGTACTGCCGTCAGCTAATCGGTATCGGTTACCAAGCATTGGGCTTCTATCTGAGGGTCGACATCAGAGATTTCGCGGAGGATCTTAGGAGGAAGAAGTGGACGCCGACTGCCATGTTGCTGGCTTCTACGGCGGTCAGGTTGGGAGCTCTGGGAACGATTACAGTTGCTGCATCGTCACTTGCGCTATTCCGGTCCAGTCCTTCGCTTGCTTTGGGGCTTGCTGCTTACTCGCCGTGCATCATAGGCATTGCCGCAGCGGCGACATTGCAACGCGCGTTAATCCTTCGGTCGAAAGCGGCCGAAACCACCATCATCCTGGTCATAGCAAACGTTGTGCCAGTTCTGTTGATCTACCCCGTATTCAGCACAAATTCCATTTACTCTTTGATCCTCATCGAATTCACGAGCTTAATACTTCAATCAGCTCTATTCATCTCACGATCATGGCGAAGGGGCTTGGCATGAAACGCAGGATGATCCTGCTGCAGCTCGCGTGCTTGTGCCTACCATGGCGCTTGCGTCGCTGGATCCTCAATGCCGCTTTCGGTTGGCACATCCATCAAACCGCTAAGATCGGCTTCTCTCTTCTTGCAACGCTGCGCCTGAACATGGGACCGAACAGTAGAATCGGCCACCTCAACTTTGCACGATACCTCGAAGAGATTGCACTCGGGGGCGGCGCGACCATAGGAAACAAGAATTGGATATCCGGTTATCCGATAAGCAGCAGTGATGCATTTCAAGGGAGCGATCGTTTTCCATCTCTGCAGATCAACGATCAAGCTGCCATCACGAATTCTCATCGCATCGACTGCACCGACAGGGTCGTCGTAGGCGCGTTCACAACGATTGCTGGTTGGAATACGCAAATAATCACACACTCGATCAAGATAACTGAAGCGCGACAAAGATGTGCGCCGATCGAGATCGGGAGCTACTGTTTCATCGGCACGCGGTGCGTTATCCTCACAGGGGCGAAGCTCTCGGACTACTCGGTTCTAAGTGCAGGATCGGTTTTGTCTCACGTTTACCAAGAACCTTACGGCCTGTACTCTGGAGTACCCGCGAAGCGCCAGCGCAACCTTGATCCGAACGCTGCATATTTCACGCGGAGGGCGGGACCTTGCTACTAGGCCAGCCAACTTGCCTGGATCGTAGGGCGCGGAGGAGGTATCCAAACCAAGTTTCAAGTGCGCTCCAATCATAGCGGCAAGTTTACATCCCCGACTACAGATCTACAACTGTGAGGTATAATGTTGATCGATCAACGGCCGATCTTCCAGGACCTTTCACGATCCAAAGCCCCTCCGGGATTCAGAGGACGATCAGGAGCCACGGTAATACTCTGGCAAACCGTTCAACTGACGCTCTTCAACTTGTCGCCACAGCCAGCCTACGCCTGGCGCAGGTTTCTACTAAGACTCTTTGGCGCCGAAGTCGGCGAGGGTGTTTTGGTTAGACCATCTGCCCGCATCACGTACCCCTGGAAAGTTAAATTGGGGCACCATTGCTGGATTGGCGACAACGCTGAACTTTACTCGCTAGGCGAAATAACGATAGGAGACAACGCCGTTGTATCTCAGCGATCCTATCTTTGTGCTGCAACGCACGACTACAGAGATATCGCCTTTCGGCTCGTCGACAGGCCAATCATAATCGAGCGAGAAGCTTGGATTGCTGCAGATTGCTTCATTGCGCCAGGGGTCACTATCGGGATGGGCTCGATCGTTGGCGCGCGAAGCACCGTGCTGCAGTCGGTGGAAGCAGGCATGATCGTGGCCGGATATCCCGCCGAGTTCAAAGGTTATCGCCGCCCTGCTCTGAGCGACGGTCTGGTACATCAATCAGAGGACGCTATTGCGGGACGATCGGAAGAACCACTATGATAAAGAAGGTCTTGGTATTGTGACTCGGCTCGGACTTCATAAGCGCTGGCAAATGAGATCTCAGCTTTGCCGCTTCTGACCAGGCGAAATGTCGGGCGACCCAAGACTAAGGGTGCCCTGAGCGACGTAATTCCCCCGGTGGCATCAACATTGACGATTCCTTTACTCGTCTCGATCTCAAGCCGCCCAGCGCTTGTGAGGAATCCAAGCAATTCAATCTCATTAGACTCAGGATCGTCGAACCGGCGAGTAAATCGCGACGTCTGCAGAGAGCCTCCGGCCTGCGCGTCCGTCGATTCAACGCGGTGGAAATAAAAGAGAACATCTTTAGCAATAGATGGCTGCTTTCGTTCCTTGTACCAGCCGACAAAAAAAGCGGTCAGGTCGTAAAATGCATGTTGTATGCTTGTAGACGGCTGTATCTCCGATCCTTCGGAATAGTCGTTCCACGTAGCAATTGCCACTGCGTCCGCGTCGGCTGCGATCGCGCGTTCCCATCCCTGCCGAAAAAGCCGGCTGTTGCCGGCCTCTACGTACCAAAAATCCTTCGGCCGAACGTCTTGAGGCCACACGGGGGCGATCCAACCTTTTCCCGCTGCTCGAATGAGTAAAGCGAAGCTCTCAATGGCCGCAAATTGGCTGGAGCGATTCCCCCCCCAGATCGACGCAGCATCCACGAGAGGCAGGTAGGGAAATGCTTCGGAACCATTTAGGAAGCTTGGGGCAAAGTAGACCACTTCGCCTTTGGCAGCCAGCTCCGCAAATAGCTGTCTCCATCGTGTAACCGGCCACCGTTCTGGCGCGAACGCTCCCAAGATAAGGCGTCCATCGGGTGTGCGAGCAATCGGAATGCGCTTAGCCACACTTGCTAGTGCATCCGCTAGCTCCGTTATAGGCAAGTCGCGAGCTAGAACAGCACAGTCGAGCGACAACATAATCGAGAACGTAACATCAAGACGCTCACACGCAGCGAGCATGTCCAACAACGGCAACCAATACAAATAAGAATCTTGTTTAGTTGAGCCAATATTGAACTGGAAACCATCAATGCCCACCGCAACGGCGGCACGGATATCGTGAACCATATCCAATACGGACCAATCAGGACTCGCCAGAGGTGACCTTGGAAGCGGCCGCTCTCGGATGAACCCACCGGAACCGCGATATTTTCCTCCCAGCGCTGCCGGCGAAAGATAGTTCGCATATAGATCCTGCTGAGGAGGTTTATTGTCGAATGAGCGCCGAAATATATGCCAGTGAGCGAAAACTCGGCGGCCAAGAGCCTCCTTATGTGGCAGGGCTTTGGCTTGTACTTCTCGCGGGCGCGCAGACGAACAAAAGACTGCTGCGCCGGCTCTGACCAAGAATCCTCGCCGGTTGCCTTGAAGGGGCAACAACTTTCTTCTTGTTGTTTCAGCGGAGCTCATTTATAAAAGTGCATGTTTTATCAACACTTGGCGACGAAATAGAACTGCTGAGATGGCTGCTCTTTCTGGACGGGCCGCAGTTCCGAAAATCCAACCGACCGCAACCATAGTTTCATTGACGGACTTTGTGCTCGGGTTTTCGCTGGGCAGCTACCTCATTTGGTCATTCATCGTATCCTCCGGTCAAGCGGAATTTGCGCTTCTATCCGAACTCGTACTAGCTGTGAATGGCGGATTGGCGCTGACTGGATTGCTCATTTCGATGGGCAGGGGCTTTCCATTGTTCACGGTCTTCTTCCTGTTCAACCTCATTTTTCACGGTATAGCGCCCCTGCAGCAAATTGCAGAGAAGACCTCGCCGATTTTCAACGACACGGACATTCTGCTTGAAGCATCGCTGTTGTGCGTCCCCTTCACAATTGCTGGACTAATCGCAGTTGTGCAACGCGCACCTGCGCCATTACGACCCGTGGCTAGTCCGCGATTTCTCAGTGGCAGCCTCTTACGATTTCGCCCTCGAAGTACCCTCGTCTTGTTTGTGGTTGCAGCTGCCATTACCGCTGCATTGCTAGTTTATTATCTTCCCGTTCTGCTGACGAACCGCCAGGCACTGTCGGACCAATTGGCAGACGACGCTTCGAAAACGGGGGTAATCGTCCTGAACGGATTTTTGAGCCCTTTCGTTCTTGCTGCCGCGCTCATTGGGCTCGTAATTAACTACCGGTGGTCGAGCGATCTTGGAACCGCCGCCTTCGGCGTACTCGCTGTGGCGGCGGTTCTAGTGAATAACCCGCTCATTCATGCGAGGTACCAGTCATCCGCGCTCTTGGGCTTTATGTTGCTTTCCATTTTCGGTTGGAGAAGGTCTCGCTTGCTTGTGTACGTGGTGCTAGCTGCGATTTCTGTGTCTCCGATCTTTAACAGCATCTTCCGATACAATTCGTACAAGGTTGATCAACGAACCTTGCAAAACTTCTTTGCGCATATGGATTACGACGCACTCAACATCCTCTGCTACACGCTCGTATGGGTCCGAGAGCAAGGAATTTCATTCGGGGCTAACTTATTCGGAGCCCTACTCTTTTTTGTTCCCCGCAGTGTCTGGAGTGACAAAGGCGAACATCCAACGTTAACAATGTTCAGCTACCTGAAAGAGTACCAAGGCTATGGAACGGACAATCTATCCTCACCGCCCCCCGTCGAAGGTTATTTTGCATTCGGCCTGTTAGGAGCATTGATTTTTCCCCTTCTTGTGGTGGCCACGTTGGATTGGCTGGAGAGGCGAGCTACTGTTTCCGAAGAATTTTCGCCATGGCAATTGATTGTTTGCATGTCCGCGATGCTGGCCCTTATAGTTCTTCGTGGTCCCTTCCAAGTAGGGTTTTCCGAAATTGTCTTGCATTCGCTGGCGATTGTAGCTGTCGCACTATTGATCTCCAAAGGGGCTAGTGCCAACGCGCTTCGCCGACGACATCGAGCATCAACTCAAGCAGCGCCGAATTATGACTCATCAAAGCATCGACTCAACCTTCTTCCCTGAACTTTCTGCAGGCGGATTCTCCAGAGTGGACGGCACTGTCGCGTTTTATCAGCGCGTGAACGCGCTCGTCGACCGAGATTCAGTAGTTGTCGATTTCGGCGCAGGACGAGGAGTTGGCCATATTGAGCTAGGCAGTCCGTATTCGCGCGCTTTGCGAAACCTGAAGGGGAAGGTTTCGAAAGTGATCGGCGTCGACGTCGACGAGGCTGTTTTAAGCAACCCTTCCGTCGATCAAGCCTATCTTTTGGATAGAGATGGCAGTTGTCAGCTGCAAGATGAGATTGCAGACCTGATATTCTCGGATTTTACATTCGAGCATATTCCTGATCCGGCGACTAGTGCACGCGAGTTGGAGAGACTCTTGAAGCCTGGTGGATGGCTGTGCGCTCGAACACCTAACAAGTATGGATACATCGGGCTCGCCAATCAGCTAGTTCCAGAAGCGATTGCTCGTACGGTATTGAAAGCGGCCCAACCGGAGCGAAAGGAGGAAGATATTTTTCCGGCTGTATATCGACTAAACACGCGGCGAGCCTTGCTCAAGCACTTCCCTTCCTCTCAATTCGAGCACTTCGTCTACACTTGGGATGCTGAGCCTGGTTACCATGCCAATCGTCCGATCATCTATCGTACGTTTAAGGTACTGCAGTATCTCACTCCCCCGCCGCTAAAAACCATCTACATGATCTTCTTGCGCAAGCGGACAGATAGTGGCCGAAGCAGGTAGACTTGGCCGTTCTTAGATCGATATCACGCGCTTGCTTGTCGGCCCGTCGAGTTGCTGATCTGCTTTCGAGCGGTTAACCTGCCCCCATCATGACGGCAGCCCGACTCGGTTGGTCTATGACCAACGGGTTTACCGAGATTCCAAGCAGTCAATCACAAATGCTGGCCTTGCCGCCTTTGTACAGGTACCGTCGGGCAACTACGAAAAATTTCAGAAGAACGATATACCCCTGTTTACGGTTGGAAAAGAATAGTGAAGATCCTGCATATCATTCCGACCGCGAACCCCAGTTATGGCGGCCCTGTCGAAGGCATATTCCGCTCATGCGCCGCATTAGCTGTGCGTTACCATCAACATCAGGTCGTCACTCTTGACCATCCGTCCGACCCTTGGGTCAAGGACTCGCCCATACCAATTATTCCCCTCGGAACATTGCCCCATGACATCCGGCAAAGGCGAAAGCGATTGCCTTGGGTACACTACGGCTATACGCCCAAGTTGATCCATTGGCTAAAAGAGCATGCGCCGGAGCATGATGTAGTTGTCGTAAATGGGCTTTGGAATTTCGCCACTGCAGCGGCGCGCTGGTCCCTTCTATCATCCAACGTACGCTACTTTGTTTATACTCACGGCATGCTCGATCCATGGTTTCGTCGCACGTCTCCAGTCAAAACCTTTTTCAAGCAAGTATCTTGGCTATTCAACGAGGGCCCACTCCTTGCAGGAGCGGCGGGCGTCCTATTTACGTGTGAAGAGGAACGTATGCTCGCGCACAACTCTTTCTGGCCCTACCGAGCAAAGGAGGTTGTTGTTGGCTACGGGACAGCGGACGTCACCGGCGATAAACAGACGCAGATTGAAAGTTTCCGAACGCAGTTGCCGGCATTGGGATCAAGAAAGTTTCTGCTGTTTCTTAGCAGAATTCATCCAAAAAAAGGATGCGATTTGCTGATCGAGGCGTTCGCGAACGTCGTTTCAGACATGCCCGATCTCGATCTGGTTATGGCTGGACCAGATCAGATCGGTTGGGCTGAGCAGCTCAAGGCACATGCCGCATCTCTTGGACTAGACGAACGCATTCATTGGCCTGGAATGTTGAATGGAGATCAGAAATGGGGAGCTTTTCACGGATCTGAGGCCTTCATTCTACCCTCACACCAAGAGAACTTCGGGATAGTGGTAGTGGAAGCTCTTGCTTGCAGTAAGCCCGTCCTGATTACGAAGAAGGTAAACATCTGGCGCGAGATAGCGGATAGTGGCGCCGGTTTAATCGCGAGCGATGACCAAAATGGAATCAACTCTCTTTTGGAGTCCTTCGCCAAGTTATCTCCAACTGAAAGGCGTGATATGGCAGCCGCTGCCCGAGCTACGTTCTGCCAACACTTCGATATCAACGAGAATATTGAGAAGTTCATCGCAACGGTTGGATCGGAGCGCAAGAGAGCAGTCAGCATTGACCATGCTATGCACGCGAGATAATCGGATCGACCGGGTGCGCTTGAGTATCTAGAAAGCTCTGCTAAGCACCAGCGAACTGTACGGGCCTAGTCCTGATTTTGACTTACCTCTGATCTATAGAATACCGGAACATCGATATTTTCATCATTGTACCGAGAACCGTTTCGACCCTTTTGTACGGCTGAAGATCGAAGGTATTGCATCTATCGGAGCCGAAATAGCAGAGTTTTACGCTGATTTTGCGAACACAATTGTTTTTGACGCTGACTACGTGATCCAGCATATTTGAATTCGACACGTGGGGACGCGCCGCAGCCTCGACGTCCAAACAAGGCTTCCCCAACGCATCGCGAATGACCGCGGAGTTCGAGTGCGCGGGTCCCTGCATGGTGAGCTTGGCAGTGCTTTCTGCATTCGCAGGGTCAATTGTTCTCAGCGTAACGATCATTGTAAGAAACACTTTGCAAACGACGCTAACGAAGACTTTTGATCTGAAGTGGAACACTACCACGGTCTTTCGTTCGTCTGGACGCCCGGCACAGGTACTTTTACACCATCCTTGACCAGTCGCTTCGCAAATGCTTCTCGCGAAACGATATCAGCAGTCTCCAGACTGGCGAGTAACAGGTCTTTGTATGGCCAGCCGACCCCCGTTAGATTGGAGGCAGCATCCTCAATTAGACCCGCGTCCACTAAGCCGACGAATTCGGAAACAATCATATCTCTGAGTGACTCGCTCGCGAATGGAAACATCGCCAGCGCCATTCGGTTGCGGCGGAGAGCAATCCAGCCCTCCCGTGGACCAAGTTGGTATGAGCGCTCGACGTAACTTAGATATTCGGCCTGAAAGCCGTTGGTTGCAGTCTGAGCTGAGTAGAAGAGAAGCCAAAGAAACGCGTCTGCTGGGTTAGCAGAAAACGAATTCCTGATGGCCACGGTCGTTAATGCGAGTTGGCGCTCGCGGTCCTGCAGGCTGTTCGCATTCGTTTCCTCCACCAAGCGCAGTCGAATTAGTGCTTCGTCCCTGATCCTGTCACTCCGGAGGACAGAGGGCGCCGAGTTCGCCTCGAGTGATATTAGTGTGGTGTTCAGAGTGCCAGGCTTGAACCGGTAGTCGGCGATCACGCGTGCTATAAAGTCCTTCCGCGGCATCGCCAACCAGAACTGGGGCAACAAGAGAGCAGACCAGAGCGCACTCACGAGCCCGACCAAAGCGAGTCCTCCCCGAAGCCACGCATGAAGATGCCTGCTTCGCAAGCTCCTCAGCATGAGGACCCGCGCGTGCTATTCCTCATAGCCATAACGGGCATAGTATTTCTGGTAGTAGTAGCGGCCGTGATAGGACTCGTATCGGGCGAGCAGCTTGGTGTTAGCCTTGTTCAGGACCACGCCGAGCAGTTTGTCCTGGATCTCCGGCGAGCCGCGCAGATTGTACCGCACCACGTCCGTCCTGGTCTTGCCCCACTCCACCACGAACACGTAGGAATCCACGAAGGCGGAGGTGACGCGCACGTCCACCACCGGCGCCATCGGCGGCATGTCCAGCACCACATAATCGAATTGCGAGCGGAGCTGGGTCACCAGCGCGTGCATCGCCTTCGAAGCCAGGATCTCGTTGGTGTGCAGCAGCTTCGAGGTGGTGCCCGCTGGCAGGATCGAGAGCTTGGTCTCGGGATCGACGACCAGTGCGTCCTCGAGCCGCGCCTTCTGGGTGACGACGTCGACCAGGCCGATCCTGGCATCGGGCACCAGCGCGCGCGACAGCGAGGGGTTGCGCAGGTCGGAATCGACGAGAATCACCCGCGCGCCGCTATGTGCCATCAGCTGGGCGAGGTTGGTTGACAACGTGCTCTTGCCCTCGTTCGGCAGGGTCGAGGTCACCGCCAGCACACGGTTCTCGCGCACGATGGAATTGAGGTCCACCGCCACCTTCAGCGAGCGCACGGCTTCCGCGAAGCGCGACAGCGGGTTCTCGATGAGATAGCGCAACAGATCCGGCTGCGGGTTGCCTTTGCTGGCAAGCTTGCCACCTAGCAACTTCGCGCCAAGTCCCGGCCCGGAAGCGGCCGCGCCGAGCGCCGGTAAGATTGCGATACAGCTAGTGCCGAGTTGCTCCTCCACCTGGCTGGTGGTGCGGAACACATTATCCGAAAGTTCCCGCGCCAGGGCGGCACCGAGGCTGAGGATTAGGCCGCCGAGCAGCGCACCGGCCAGGATCACCAGGCTTTTTGGAGCACTCTTGACCAGCGGGGTCGTCGCCGAACTGATTACACGCGCCTCAGTGATCGGGAACGATTGCTGCTGCACGCTCTCCATGTAGCGCTGGAGGAAATTGTCATACATCGCCTGGTAGGACTGCGCGTTGCTCTCGAGCTCGCGCAGAGCTACCTGTGCCTGGTTGGTGAGCTGGGATTCAGAGACGACGTTGGCGAGGCTTCCCTTGATGCTCTCCTCGCGCGTTATCGCAATATCATAATCGCTTTTGTAGGATTCCTGGATGCGTTTCAGCTCGTCGATGATGTTCTTCTTGATCTCCGCCATCTGCCTGCGCAGGTTGACGGCGGCCAGATGATCCGAGCCATACTTCATCGCCCAGATCGATTCCTTGGAGGCCATGTCGACATATTGCCCGCGCAGCTTGACGATGGTGTCGTTCTTCAGCGCGTCGGCGACATTGGCGTCCGGGATGTCCTGCTTGAGGATGTCGTTGATGCGATCGAGCCGTGCCCTGGCTTCGGCGGTCGCCGCATGCGCCATGATCAGCTGGCTGTTGACCTCCGCGAGCTGCTGCTCGTTCATCAGCCGGCCGCCGCTGTCGACGATGTTGTTGGCGATCTTGAAATCAACCACCGCCTTCTGCGCGGCGGAGGCCTGGGTGCGCAGCTCCTTGATGCGGTCCTGGAGCCAGACGCTGGCGCGGCGGGTCGCCTGGTATTTCGCCTCGAGCTGGTCGACGATATAGGCATCTGCGATCACGTTGGCGACCCTCGCGGCCTTGAAGGGATCGCTTGAGGTAAAGCCGATCTCCATAACGTAAGTCAGTCCAACACGCCTAATCGTGCGATTCTTCTCAAAACGTTCCAGCGCCCTCCGCGTCAGCTCGAACTCAGAGAGAGTTCCGGTTGAAGAAAAAACGCTAGCGATGGAGCCGACAATGGCCCCCAATAGTCCGCCGCCGCTGCCGGTGAATTCGGGATCGTCAATTAGGTGCAAGTCGCGGATCACGGCGAGGCTGATGTTCTCGGATTTCAGGATCTCGACTTGGGTCTCCACCGTGGCGGAATCGACCGCGACATCGCCCAGCACGGATTGCTGCTGGAACAGCTGCACCTTGCGGGTGTCGATCACCATTTGCGCGGTCGAGGTGAACAACGGCGCGGCGGTGAAGAGATAGAGCAGCGCCAGGATCACGCAGGCGGATGAAATCGCCAGCATGGTCGGGAACTGGCGGCGGACGATGGCGAGATAGGAGGTCAGCGTCTGTGACGGGGAGCTGTCAACCTCGGCGAAATCGCGGTTGATCTCCGAGGGTGGCTTGTTCACCTGCAACATCCAGCAATTCCTGAAATGGATCGATTAGCTAAAGGATTGGAAGTCTACCAACAGCCCCGCGGCGTTCGGGAACGAACGCGGCCCACAAAACACACGCCACGCGAAAGCCTAGCACATGTCATCTGCAATTGAACGTCATTGATGCGGCGCAACCACAGCAACTCGTGCCTATTTCATGTGAACCTTAACAGGGCCAAAAGCAAAGCGGCGCCCGTGGCGCCGCTGTCGTGATGTCGAGACGACGCCGCCGTGAGAGCCGCTTATCGCGGGCTCACGCTGTTGGTCGCACCGCTGACCGAACCGCTGCCGGGGTTAGTTGCATTGTTCGCCGTCGTGTTGCTGCCGAACGTGGTGCCGCCGCTACCATTGCCACCATTCGCAGACCCGCTCGTTCCGGTCGGGCCGCCCGCGCCGGTACCACCGCCGGCCGCGCCGCCGCCGGTCGCAGCGATCGCGACGTCGCCAGTTGCGGCCTGATAGGCGGCGATCACGTCAGGGTTGCCGATGCCTGCGATCGCGGTCTGGATTTCATTGCCGTAGGCCTGGTCGGTCTGCGCGGCCATGCGGGCGACTTGGGCAAGGCCGGCCACGATCGCACGCATCTGGTCTTTCGTCGTCGCGGAATCCTTCAGCAGCGCGATCAGGCCGGGAAGCGTCGTGGGATCGGAGGCGCCGAGATCGCGCACGCGCGAGATCAACTGCGCGCCGGCGCCCGGATATTGCTGCAACAGGCTAGTGGGTGAGCCTTTGAAATCGGAAATGACCTGCGCCGGCAGCTGGCGCTGCGGCGGATAAACGGCGGCGCTGGCGGCCGTTGAAATGGTCGCAGCGAGTACCGCGGCCGCGGCCAGACGAAGCGCAAACTTGATAACGCTCATAACTTATCTCCAAAATATCAGCTGCCCCCGGCGTACACCACATAGCGCGGGTGAATGACCTGTGCGGTGCAGAAGCTAGCGTAAGTAGAAGCCGCTGTCCATGTATCGTAAAAACTTCATAAACAGCGTAACCGCTTCAAAATTAGACGGTTTTGCGAACCGCAAGCTCGCGCCGCCGCGTCGTTTGGGCGCCCTTGCTCTGCCCCGCTTCCATCGGCGTTGCCGGACTCGCGGCAGCCTCTGGCTGCGCCTCGCCCGAGCGAAACGATTGCGCCAGGCCGGCACCGAAAAGCGCAAAGAACGGAATGGAATAGCCGGGGATCTGCAGCGTGAAATCGAGGCACGAATGAAGCAGCGACAGGCTCGCGGTCGCCGCGGCCGCGAGCGGAATGATGACATCGCGCCGCCGGGCAAACACGCCGCGGCCCAGAATGACGAACATGACCGCCCAGGCGGTCGCCACCAAAAGCGCCATCGGGATGCCGACGTCCGAGGCGAGCTCCAGCGGCGTCGAGTGCGCGATGTCCCAGATGCCGCGAATCGAGACGTTGGGGCTGCGGTAGGGCGGGAAGGCCCATTGGAAGGTGCCCATGCCGGTGCCGAACCAGGGATTGTCGGCGATGATTCGCAGCGTGGACTTCCACGCCTCGATGCGGCCCTCATCGACCAGCCCCTGGCTATCGAACCGGCTCGAGACCCGCCCGCCGAGCAGCTGCATCAGGCCGAGCGCCACCACGACGCCGGAGCCGAGCGAGATCCAGATTCCGGTCCGCGGCGGCAGGCCCTTGCGCAGGAATATGGTGAAGGCGACGATCATCGCGAGCAGCGACAGGCTGACGCCGGCGCGCGAGCCGGTCATGAACATCGCCATCAGGCAAATCAACAGCGCGGCCAGCTGCGGCAGGATCTTTCGCGGCGGGATCTCGGCGACATCGCGCGAGACGCGCTTCCAGATCAGGTGCCGCTCCGGAAGACGGCGGCGGACGGCCTCCAGGATCAGCAGCATCCAGATCACCGCGCACGAGCCGAAATAGGCCGCCGCCGTATTGCGGTTGATGAAAGTGCCGGTGACGCTGCCCACATAAGCCGTCTTGTCCCGCCACAGGATCATGGTGGGCTCGATCAGGAACGAGAGCACGCCGTAGAGCGCGTAGAGGCTGCCGGAAACGGCGATAACCCAGAGCATTTGCCGCGCGCGCTCGCGGTTCGCGCCGACGGTGATTCCGAGCAGGATCGCCAGAATGTTCGCAAGCGGCGCGCCCAATGCGAAGAACGCCTCGTTCTTGACGATGGACGCCGACGGCGCAATCGGCACGCCCAACAGATCCGAGGCCTGTTTCCAGATCGGATCGAACGGTGCGATCCAGGGATGATCGGACAGCTGCTCATGCAGCACGAAGGCATATCCGGCCACGATCACCCCGATGCCGGCGATCATCCAGAGATGGGGTCGGCGCAAGTCGCGCGTCGGCGCCGCCATCAAGGCGAGCCCCAGGCACAGGCACCAGAACGCGATCGACAGATCGTTGGTCGAGCCGAATGGAAACGGCGCGCCGGCCACGACGAAGAACAGGATGAAGGTCGCGGGCCAGCTCCACGACCAGCTTATATGGGGAAGAAGGCGCATCGTCGTTCAGGCCGGCCTTGGCTCTCGCTCTAGAGGAAGCAATCGATCGGATAGATCTTCAGATCCACGTTGAGGCGGCTGACCCGGGTCTGCGCCCGGAAGCCGTAGAATAGCCCAAGGTTATCACTTCCCGAATCGAGTTTGATTCCGGGGGTTAATTCATCCGGCGGGACCAGAAGCCCGATGTGGCGGTTGATGCCGGATATCTCGATTTGCCCGTCCCCCTCGCCGAAACGTCCCGCGAGCTGGGTTACCGTCACTTTCGGAAGCCCGCGACGCTGATGGCAGAGCTCTTCCTCCCATAGCTTGGTCTGGCGGACGAGAGGTTTGGCCGCGCCGTCGGGAACAACAATGTCTGAGAACGAGGGGTGCAGCATTCCGAAGAACCGGCTCTCCTTCGCGTTCGCCGACAGTCGGACGGTGAAGAAGAGCTCGCCCTTAGCCCCGCGCAGGTGCTGAAAAATTGGTGCATCGGGCTCAGCTGAGACCACCGCGTCAATCCGATGGCGGACACCGAGCTGCTGAGCTTCGCCGGCAGCCTCGCCAAGCAGAGCGGGACCCGCAACGACCACAGCCAGGAAACACCAGAATGCTTGCCGTCCAAAGCGCATGAAGACCTTGCAACCCTGCGGGGTGACCGATCACTGGTGAGCCTTGCTCAGTGGTGCCTTGATCCAAACTCGAACAGAACCGCTGTGATTGCTAAACGAAAATGGCACCGGGACAAAGCCCGGTGCCATCGTTTTCGTCAACCAAGTTGGCTCCGCCTTACGGCGCCAGCTTGATGTTGTTGCGGAAGATCAGGGCGTCGTTCGACAGGTTCACCGCATCGCTGCCGGTCGCCATGATCACTCGGAGGAAGGTCAGGAACTTCGTGACCTCGACGTTGCGCGAGTTCGAGACGTAGAGGATGTCCTGGTTCTTCATCATGACCTTGGTGGCGAGGAAGAAGCCACCCGGATCGCGGAAGTTCACGCTGAAGATGACCGGGATCGTCTCGGTGGTGTACTTGCTGACGTCGATGCCAAGCTGGGCAGCAACCTCACGCGGCTCGCGGCGATAGAGGAACACGGCAGCCGGATCGGCCTGGCCGTCGAGCAGACCGCCCGCCTTGCCAACGGCTTCGCCGAGATTGATGCGCCATGCATCGAAGTTGAACTCGCCGCTCTGACCGCTGGCACCGAACGCCAGGAACTTCTGCTGTTCGCGATAGACGTAGATGCTGTCGTCCGGCCGAACATAGATATTGTTTTCCGGGCTCATGACCAGGTTCTCGAACGGCACGGTCGCCCGCTTGCCGGCACGCTCCAGCATGACCCAGGTCTCGAAGCCCTGACCCTTGATGCCGCCGGCGCGGGTAATGGCGTCGAGCACCTTATCCTTCGCACCCGCGGCGCTCGCCGGATAGCGGGCCGGCGAATTGACCTCACCGAGCACGCTGATCAGCTGGGTCCGCTGCGAGGCCATCGCCACCACGACCTGCGGCTCGATGGCGCGATTGGCAATTTTCTCGACGACAGAGCGCTGGATTTGCACCGCCGTGAGACCCGCCGCCTTGACCTGACCGGCATACGGCACGGTGATGAAGCCGTCATTATCGACCGACTGATCGGGGATGGTCACGAAGTTGCCCGGACGGACGCCGGCTTCGGCCGGGATGAACAGACCGCCCGCCGCGGCTTCGAAGATGGTGACGCTGACCACGTCGCCGATGCCAAACACGATGCTGGCCGGCGGCCGTTTGTCCGTGAACGCCCCCGCGAGACCCTTCGGTTCATGGGTATGTAGAATGTTGACCGTCGCCGGATTGATCGGCACGAGCTCGTAGGCCGGCGCACTGGCCGTCTGGACGTGGTTGTTAACGTCGTCGGTTAACGGCCCCGAGCCGGGATTGGTCGAGCAGCCCCCAAGCGCCAAGCCGACGCTCAAAAGCGCCGGCGTCAAAACACGAGTCACAAATGCATGCATGAAGGCGCCCGGTGGTTCCCCAATTGAGTCAATTGGTACGGTGCGCCGCGAACTGCGACAAGGCTTCGCAGCCCAAATGCGTGGTTAACGGTGCGATCTGGTTGAGAGTGTTGCGCTTGCGCAACGTATCGGAACCCGCATTAAGCCTTTGTGACCCTTTGTCATAATCTGTGTGCTGCTTAATCAGGCAATCGCATAAGGAGCCAGCTGACTGCCCGCTCGCCTGCGTTTCGGGCCGATTGAATAGATTTCTGACGTGGCGCTTTTCGCAGTCGCAGCATTGTTTTTTGCCTGGAGTCCCCAGCCGGCCGATCCGTGTGGCGCCGACCTGGCTTGCCGCGGCCAGCCTCTAATTCCCGTAGCGGCGCCCGCCTCGAGCTGGAAGTTCACCCGCACCCAAGCGACAAAGGAAGGTGAGAGCTTCGCCTCCATCATGAAGACCGCCGATACGACCCAATTCGACCCCAGCTTCGCCGGCCTGATCGTCCGCTGCGCGCCTCATGGCAAGCTCGACGTGTTGGTGGCCTTGATTTGGCCGTTCCCACCCAAGAGCCACCCCAAGGTCACGCTTTCCTCCGCGACAGGAGGCACCTTGACGTTCGAGGCCAGCATGGCCGCGGCTGGTGCCGCCGTCCTTTTGCCTGACGAGGTCTCCGCCTTTGCCGCCGGCAAGTGGCAAACGACGCCCTCGCTTACCGTGGTGGTCAAAGAAACCGATAGCGAAATCAGAGGCGTGGTGGCTTTGAACGGGCTTCGCGAAGCCTATCATTCGCTGCTGGCAAATTGCGGGCAATAGACAAAATTTAGCCATACGACTTAAGGGTCTTTTTAGGGGGCGGAACCTAGGGTCCGGAGCACGGAGTGTTTCGGATGACCGAGTTTTTGATTTTGAGTTTTCTTGTAGGTGCTGTGCTGGGCCAACGCTTTCGGGTCTTGGTGCTCCTGCCGCTTACCTTCGTTATGATGCTTGCCGCCATTCCGGTTGGATGGGTGGCCGATGTCAGCTTCCTTGAAGGCTTGAAGAACCTGGTGCTTGCGGCCGTTGCTCTCCAGGCCGGCTATCTGTTCGGCTCAGCCGCGCGCTTTGGCCTCGCTGCCCGTCGTGCAGCCCGCGTGTTTGCTCGTCCACTCAAGCCCGCCCGCTGATCGCTTCAACAGTGCTCGAAGAGCTTCCCGGAGAATCGTTGGGCGAGCTCCGTTTGTTCAGCATGCATGAAGCGCTTCCCCGCCCTGTACGCCCACACCTCTGTTTGAAAACCGATCGACCGCTTGTATGGTGACCTGACCGGTTCAGGATTCCTTCGAGCGCGCTGTTTGTCCCTCGCTTATTTTGCCCTCATCGTCGCTATTGTTTCCGCTTCAGCTCTCGAAATTGCCGGCGCCAAATTCGGCGTACAGCTCGGGATGATGGCTGCGGCCTTAAGCCTATTGGCCGCCGCCTTCAGCGCACGAAAGGCCGATTACGAGCACTATCTGCGTGCCACCGCTTGGAGCCGCTGGGTTCTGATCGCCATTCCTCTTTGTATCGCCGCCCAGCTCGCGCCGCTCTGGCTGAACTCGGCCCATCCGATCTGGGCGAGTGTACACGATGCCTTGGGCGGGCTGGCCTTTGGGCCAATCACGGCCGACCTCGGCTTGACGTTGAATGCGCTGTTCTTGGCGCTTGCCGCTCTCGCTCTTCTCAGCGTTACCATCGTGGTGGTCCGCGACCGCGGCCGCGCCGAGCTGGTTCTTTTTGTCCTGAGCGGCATAGCAACGGTTGGCGCCGTAGCCTTGGATCTGCATTGGATCTCGCCGGGCCTGATGGCTGCCGCGCCCTCTGACCTGGCGACAACCTTTGCCGGCCTTGGTGTCATGCTCAATTTAGCCGTCATGCAGCTGGCCGCTGAGCGGGCCGAAACGCGTCATTCGATGGTTCGCTCGATTGCGATCGGCCTTTGCGGTCTTGTGGGCGCTCTGGCGAGCGCGGCTGCGAGCTTTGGCTTGTCCGGCACGAACAGCGCGATCGCCGCGGTCTTCGGCCTGGTGCTGATCCTGCTGATCCTTGTCATTCGCCGGCTCGACCTGTCACCGTTGGCGGCCGGCGCACTGTCGGTAGCCGCACTGATCGGAGCAACGATTGTCCTGACCTTCCTCTTCGAAAAGAGTTCCGGGCCCATCCTCTTGCGGCTAGTCCCAAACATCGAGGCTGAAACGAGAGCAGCGCTCGAACGCATGTTGGCCGATACGAGGTGGTTCGGGGCGGGCGCAGGGACCTTTTCGGCCGTAGGCCGGATCTACTTGAGCGATGCCGGTGCGCCTCTATTGGCGCCTTCAGCGGCCACAGCCATCGTCGCCGATATGGGATGGATCGGCCTATTTGCCGCGGCGGTGGTGAGCCTGACCGCCTTGATGCGCCTGTTCTTCGGCGCTTTGCAGCGCGGCCGCGACTCGTTCTTCCCTGCGGCGGCCGCGGCCTGTCTTGTCTTCGTGCTTGTTCAGGGCTTCGCCGGTCCGGGACTGCTGCACCCGGCAGCAATCCTTTGCCTTGCGGTGATCGTGGGACTGGGATTGTCGCAGAGCGTCAGCCAGTCCTCACGATGAAGCGCGGGTTACCAGGCGTCGTGCTCGCCGCCCAGTGATGCCCAGTAGTTCGGATTGTTGGGCGTCTGGATGCGGACCCAGCGATAGGGCTTCTTCGACCAGGGCAGGATGTGCCGGGTGAGACTGTCCAACACGAGATCGCCGGAGAAGGTGCGCACCACGACGACGAGATGGTGCTCACCCGAAGGCACCACGACCTCGCTGAGCAGCACCGCGCGCGCCGGAAAGCCCTTCGCGATCAGATCGTGGCGTTTTGTTACGGCGTAGTCGTTGCAGTCGCCGCTGGCGGGATGCAGAAGCCACTTCTCGCCTGTCACGCCCTTCAGATTGGGTTCCGGTCGGATCGCAAGATTCACCTGACGGTTGACTTGGTTGAGCTCGGTCCAGCGCTGAGGCGTCAGCCTGAGCCGGCCGCCTCTGAACACCCTCCGGTGAGGCCTGCACTCATTCTCGTATCTGAGGCAGAACATCGTGAACGCCATCGGCGGCAGGGTCGTCGCATCGAACTTGATGTATTGAATTGCGCCGCGCAGCTCCATTGGAGAGGTTATCAAGTCCGCTTCTGCGTGGTGCGGAACCCAAATCGATACGATCGAGACGCTCGCCAAGAATCTCGCAGCCTTGCGCATCTTGTGCTCCCCGTTGGTGCGGAGGGGGAATTCACAAAACACCTCTCAAAGTACGGCTCACCGGCTGAATGCGAACCGATCAAACAACAACTTTAACAATCTTTGGATGTATTTGTTCCCTGGTTTGTTGAAGGTCGTTGCCGGGCACAGATCATCCTACGACCGGGCATTCGGCCAGGAATTCGTGAATGAGATTCCTGCCGTCCGTGGTCACGGTGGAAACATTCACGGCTGGACGATATCGAGAACCTTGCCGAGGTGCTGGCGGCCGCAGTCGCGTACGTAAAGGGGCGAGAAAAAGGTAGCGAGGAAAAAGCGCGCAGACGCCGTTGAGCGGAGCGAGCGCACCAATCCTGTCGGATCGGAAGACTTCAAGAGACGGGTCTTGCCACGGTCCGGCAATCCTGCGGAGCTGGCACGGTGAGACCACCGCGGATAATGGCTGGCCGGAATTTGCCAGCGGTGATGCATCCGTTAGGCGTTGCGATCGCCGCCAAGTGAGGCCCAGTAGTTCGGATTCTTGGGCATCTGGATGCGGACCCAGCGATAGGACTTCTTCGACCAGGGCAGGATGTGCCCGGTGAGATTGTCCAGCACGAGATCGCCGGAGAACGTGCGCACCACCACCACGAGATGATGCTCACCCCAGGTCGTCACGACCTCACTGAGCAACACCGACCGTGCCGGAAAACCCTTGGCGATCAGATCGTGACGTTTGGTCACGGCGTAGTCGTTGCAGTCGCCGCTCGCAGGATGCAGCAGCCACTTCTCCCCGCGCAGCCCTTCCAAATTGGGCTCGGGTCGGATCGCACCGTTGACCCGCTGATTGACCTCCTGAAGCAGAGCCATGCGTTCGGCCGTGAGCTTTAGACGACCGCCCCTGAACACGATTTGCTGCGGTCGCGGCTTACACTCGCCCTGGTACTTCAGGCAAAAGATCGTGAACGCCATCGGTGCCAAGGTCGGCTGGTCGAACTTGATGTACTGGATGGCGCCGCGCAACGCCAACGGCGCACCAACAAAGGCGGCCTCGGCCTTGTGCTGGCCCCCAGCCAATAGAGCGGCGGCAACCACCAGGAACTTTAAAGTTTTGCGCATGTCGCGCTCCCCATTTTTGTTGGGGAAACGCTACGCGAGACGTCTTGAAATCCGGCTCAAAGGCCGAGCCATCCTTTAATCAAAACCGCCGCGACTCCGTCACAAACAATTAAGAATACCGATGCGTAATTTGTTCTGCTATGAGCGATCATGACGTCCGTTCATGACGCCAGACGCGATTCGACCAGCTGATGGGCCTTTCCAAGCGCTTTCGTAAGAACGTCAAGCCTCGGCTTCCCGACGGCGTGAGGATCTATGCCATTGGCGATGTGCATGGACGCGCCGACTTGCTTCAGTCCCTCTTAACCGTCATCGACGCCGATCTTGCTCGCTCCGCTCCCGAACGAGCCATCCAGGTCTTTCTTGGCGACTATGTCGACCGGGGCCCGGACTCACGCGCGGTGCTTGATATCCTGATCGAACGCTCGAAGTCGCATGAGACGGTCTGCCTCAAGGGCAACCATGAGGTCTTCCTGCTCGAGGTTCTCAAGGACCCGGCACGGTTGCAGGAATGGCGCCACTACGGAGGCCTGCTGACCCTTGTCTCCTACGGCATTAACCCGACGATGAATCCGACGCCGGAGGAGCAGATTGAGCTGATCGAGGGTTTGAGGCGCGCGCTTCCGCCGGAGCATCTTTCCTTTCTTCAGCAGCTCCGCTCGTCCTTCGCGTGTGGCGACTTCTTTTTTGTTCACGCCGGCGTCAAGCCCGGGGTAGCGCTCGAACGTCAAAAGGACGAGGATCTGCTCTGGATCCGCGAGGAATTCCTCGAGTCCGACAGACGCTTCGGCAAATATGTCGTTCACGGCCATACCCCGGTCAGCGCTCCGGATATCCGGCCAAACCGGATCAATATCGATACCGGCGCTTATGCGACCGGCAACTTGACCTTGCTCACGATCCAGGGCGATAGTCTGCTCGCACTTTAGGGCTTTTGCAGAGTTGCTGGCCAACTCCCGCGCCCCGCCTCACGAGCCTCTCGAATTCATTATGAACCGCATGATCTTGCTTCGCATCGTTGGCGCCTGCATCGCAGTGATGTTGCTGCTTTATGCCGGATTGGGACTTTATGGCGATCTCACGCGATCGAACTTTCGGGCGAGCGATTTGTTCTTGGGCGAGTTTCCGCCCGAGAAGGTCAATGTAGCCTCATCGGGCGTTCTGGCGCCGTTTTCATTCGATGGCGACTTGCTTGCGAACTACGCGGCAGCGAAAGCCGCGGACTTTCTTCACCATCCCGCAGCCGATGCGAACAGCAGGGCTACCGAGAACAAGGCGGCCCAAGATGCCGTGGTTGCGGCCCTGAAAGTATCGCCGATCCGGCCCGCGCTATGGCTCACGCTCGGCACGCTGAAGGCGCAGTCGGGCGAGCCGGTGACGCCTGCGGTGAAAATGTCTTACCTGGCCGGCGCCGTGCCGGTCGCCGTTGCGTTCGCACGGATCCAAACCGTGACTTCGAGCGCGGCGGCAGCCGACGAAGAGATCAAGCTGCTGGCGCAATCGGACATTCGCTCGGCGCTCGCCAACCGCGCTGGCTACGAGCAGCTTCTGATCGCGGCCTACGTGCAGGCGACGCCGCAAGGCAAGTCGCTGCTCCTGGAGGTCACCCAGGGGACCGATCCCAAGTTCAACCAGATTTTGCGGCGGTACTGACGTTCGGGCGATTTAGCTTGCGGACTGGCTTGCCCTGAACTTTCAGCGCGCCGCTTTCGGAGGGATCGGCACAAAGTCCTGCTCGCGACGCGGTTGATCAGGTCGCCCTTGGTAGATGAACATCCCCTTTTTGGTCGCGATGATGTCGCCTCGCTGCAAGCTTTCGTCGTTGAGCACCCGCTCGGTTGCGACGATCTCTGGATCTTCCGGGACCGGCACGTAGAGTTCGGGGTGTTCGCGCCGCTCGCGCGCGACCTCCTTGCCTCGTCGCCTTGCATCTTCGATCCACTGCCGCCATTCCTCGCGCGTCAGTTCGGGCTCGCTTGGTGGAAGGTAATCGTTAAGCGAGGGCTCTGGCTCGGTTTGAGCAAGACATGGAGGCGAACGGGCCAGACCAACGGCCAGTCCACCAGCAATGATGACCGCTTGAGACAGCGCCGCAAACCGCTGTGCATAAGCTAGCGAGTGGTGATGTCGAAAGGGGTCGCACAAGCGATAGCTCCAAGACGAGACATAAGGATGACCACTGGCTAGCGGGAAGTCTCTTATCTCTTCCTCCTCAATCTATACCTTTGCCGATTGCAACAAAGCAAATTCACGGGCAAGGTCTGTCCTTTAGCGCACGAGGATTTTAGCATCGTGGTTCGCAGCATCGCAGCATCGCTTTGTTGGCTCTGTTCATTTGGTTTGGGATGCGGTCTGCGACGGCAGGTCAGATCGAATACCCGCAAGTCATCCATACGCAATACGAAGCCGTCGATCAGAAGGCCGGCGGTCACTTCGTCCCTTCGTCCTGTGGTCAGAGCGGGAAAAGATCTTCTAAGGCCTCGACCAAAAGCTTTTCCCGGGAGCTCGGTTTGTCGACATCACCCAGGTGACCCCTAGCGTGGGTTCGATCACACTGACCTATGTCGAGGTGCGGACCGTCAGCAGTCCGAGCAACTTTCCCACCGGCGGCGGGATGACGCCTAGCGGACAATAACCAGACTATCGCCTGCTCGACCCACTACCCCGCGTTCTGTTTCCGTAATAGGGCCGCGCGCGCCCTCCGCTGACCAGAGGTGGCTGAATCTGGCTCGGAATATTCGGCGTCGCCGTGCTTGGCGAGGGCTGCGATGGATTGACGATGATTACGTTCCGATTGGGGGTCGACGGATCATAGACGCCCTGGGCCCAGGTGCTTGGGGCCCAGATGCTTGCGGGCACAAGTAGCGCAGCAGCGATCAAGACTAATCGTTTCATGAGATATCTCCCGAGCGAGAACGTCAGGGAGGCGATCACTGTTCCTTCACGGTTGCTTGGGACCTCACCGAGGCACGGCGATGAGCTTGCCATCTCTCCAGACCCCTTGTGCCGTCTTTCCTGCAGGCAGGCTGCCGGTAAGGTTCCGGACGGCGGTGGGCCGTGAGGCGGCCTCGGTCGTCTGCGTCTTCTTTGTCGGTGTCGTCAGGATGCTGCTGCTGGTCACGTTGGCCCGATCCTTGACGCCTTGCGCAAAGGCGGGCTGAGCCATCAAGGACAAAAACGTAAGTGCTGTCAAAACGCCGCGCATGATCAAACACCGGAAAGAGGAACTCCGGCGAAATGTCACAGGTTCTTGCCCAAAAGCAAGCACCTTTGGTTGACCAAGACCGGCCCTTGGCAGACCTTGCCATCAAAAGCGAGCTGCCACGCGGAAGGTTAGAAGCGGAAAAGCCTAGCGAAATAGCTTTTTCCGGGTTACTTGATCGGCCTTGATGACCGACCCCAGCGACACTGCCGCCAGCGCTTCAAGGACGCACGCGATCAAGGCCGGGTTTGTCCGTCTTTTGTCCAGGCAGATCCGCGAGACAACTGGCGACCCGCGGCAGATCCGCGAGATCGTTTACGAGTTGGCCCGCATCAAGCTCCTGGAACAATTCACCCATGCCGACGCGCGGGAATCCCGCGAACTCCAGCAAGTGCTCGAACGCGCCATTCGGGAGGTTGAGCTTTCATTTGAACGCGGCACGCCTGAGCGCAACGCGATGGCCGCAGCGCCAGACATGGCGCTAGACGTCGTGTCGGATCCGTCGCCGGTCGGTCCTCCTGCTCCCCCGCCGATTTCGGCTGTCGCACCCGTTCCGACTTCGCCGCCCGTTCCGAAGCTTGCGGACACCCCGCCCCGTCCTGTCGCACCGCCAGGACCGCTCGGCCAATCCCAGCGGAGCGGCACCATCAACTCTCTGATCCGAAGAATGGCCACCATCCTCGTCATCATGGCTGGCGCCAGCGCGGCGGTTACGTATTGGCCGCTGTTGAGGACACAGTCCGTCGCACTGTGGCGGTCCGCAGCATTGTCCGAGCGTGCGTCGACAAGTCCCCAGCCTCAACCGGCCGCTGCCGCGAATCCATCGAGCAGTGAGACACTCGAACGGACACCGGATCACCCGAGGGAGCCGGCGCCAGCTGCGCAGCCCTCGATGCCTTTGCCGACAACGTTCGGCGTCTACACCCTGAACGAGGGCCAGCTCCAGGAACTCAAGCCGCTCCCCGGTAAGATTCCGGACCGCCGGGTCGCGATCTCGGCCGCCATCAACACGCCAAGCGCGACGACGCTGACGAGTGGAGACGTCAAATTCATTGTGTTCCGGCCCGACGGGGGTGTCGATGCAAGTGGGACCGAGGTTCGGGTGGTCGCGAAGGTCTCGCGGGCGATGGGCGTCGATGCCACCGGGAAAGCCGCCATGGTCAGCGCCGGCGATTCCTGGGTCATTCGCAGCATGTCCTTCCCCTACAAGGTGGGCCCGGTGGAGGATCAACCCAGGATGTTGTTGCTGCAACCCGAAACCGACGACTTCGTGCTGTCGCCCGGCCGTTACGTCGTGGTCGTCAAAGGCATGGGCTACGACTTCACTGTGGCGGGCGCGGTGACCGATCCCAATCAATGCGTCGAGCGCATCAACGCGGCGAATGGCGCATTTTACTCGCCCTGCCCGTCGCGAAGGTAGCTATTTGCTGGCCTTGCTGTCCTTCGGCGTATCCGCTGGCAGATCATCGACCTTGCCGTTATTCGCAACGCATTTGTTGAAATAATCGCGCTGTTCCTTAGCAGATCCCTTGGTGCTACCGGCGGCGGGATTGCCAATCTGCTTTGGCGGAAATGCCTTCGCAACTGCCGCGTCACATGTGCGGGCCACATCTGCCGTTATGGCCGAAGCCGTCGCGGGCACGGCCAACGCCAGGACAAAGGCAAACCCGATCGTCTTTCGCATGTTTCTGACTGACACTTGGCCGTTCCCCAATCCATTTCCGCATTCACCTGCAGAACCATATCAAAAAGCTTCCACAGGCCAAAGGCGAAAGCGCCGCGGCTCGTCGATTGCATGGTCTGATTTGTTGCTTGAACGAGGCGCCCGCGCCTCGACTTGACCGCAAACCTTGCCGCCCGAGGAACGGCTCCTGCTGCAACCGGATTAATAGGGCTGATTGGCCTTGGGGCAAGCCTGGAGAACGTAATCATGACATCACGCAAGCTCGCATGGTTGCTGGCAACCGCCGTTTTATCTGCTCCGACCGCTGCGATAGCGCAGGGC
>NZ_VSTH01000195.1 GCF_008123965.1 Bradyrhizobium hipponense
CAGTAAGATTAGCCCTGCGGATGCGCGAAGCGCAATCCGCTCGGCGTAACCCACCACTTCTGCCGATGTTGAAACAAAAGAGGTGGGTTGCGCCTTCGGCTAACCCACCCTACGCAGACGAAAAGGCCGCGCCATGGATGCGAAATCGCCCACTCACTCCACCGAAGACCGCATCGGCGTGCTCGAAGAGCTCCTCAATGAGCGCTATTCGGTCCGCGCCTTCCTGCCGAAGCAAGTCGATCGCGCCACTATCGAGTACGTGCTGAAGACCGCGCAGCGCACCGCGTCCTGGTGCAACAGCCAGCCCTGGCAGGTCGTCATCGCCAGCGGCGAGGCCAAGGAGCGCTTCCGCAAGCTGATCTACAAGGAGGCCTCTAGCGGTCTTGGCGATGACTACGATTTCACGCCGCCGCGCGAATATGTCGGTACCTATCTGGAGCGCCGACGCGAAAGCGGCTTCCAGCTCTACAACACCCTGGGCATCGCCCGCGGCGACAAGGCGGCCTATGCGAAACAGGCGCTGGAGAATTACAATTTCTTCGGCGCGCCGCATGTGGCGATCATCCACACCAACGAGCCGCTCGGCATCTATGGTGCTATCGATTGTGGCGCCTATGTCAGCAATTTCATGCTGGCGGCGCAGGCGCTCGGGCTCGGCACCATTCCGCAGGCAGCACTAGCGCGCCATTCCGGCCTGATCCGACGTCACTTTAATCTTTCGGACGACCGCCGCGTCGTCTGCGGCATCTCGTTCGGCTATGCCGACCACGCCCACAAGGTCAACAGTTACCGCACCTCGCGGGCGAGCGTTGCAGATACCGTGACGTTTGTGGAGGACTGACGGAGTTGTCGCATCGCTTGCGTGCTGCGCAGGAAGGACTCTCACGAAGGACTCGCACGAAGACGGCCGTTGAACGGCCGCCTTTACATGTGTCGCTTGGGTCCGATTGACGCCGGACGCTATCCGCCGCTGCTGCCGATGACGGCGCGCACGGTCTCGTCAGGCCCAAAATCCTCGGCGCCCTCGACATAGAGCAGCGCTGCGAGCTTCGAGCGCGCGCGGTTGACGCGGCTCTTGATGGTGCCGACCGCGCAGCCGCAGATCGAGGCTGCGTCCTCGTAGGAGAAGCCGGAGGCACCGACCAGGATCAAGGCCTCGCGCTGGTCCTGCGGAAGCTTTTCGAGCGCCGTGCGAAACTCCTCGAACTCGAGATGTGCGTTCTGCGAGGGCTGCGTCTTCAGCGTCTTGGCATAGTTGCCTTCCGCATCCTCCACCTCCCGCCGCCGCTTGCGATAGTCGGAGCGGAACAGGTTGCGAAGGATCGTAAACAGCCACGCCGGCAGGTTGGAGCCGGGCTGGAACGAATCGATGTTGGCGAGTGCGCGCAACAGCGTCTCCTGAACCAGATCGTCGGCACGGTCCGCGTTGCCGCTGAGTGAGATGGCAAACGCGCGCAGACTCGGCACTGCCGCCAGGATGTCGTTACGCAGGGATTCCGTGAGAGGCATTAATCCCTCCCATTGTTGTTGTCGTTAGAGCCCCCGTCATTTTCCACTTGGGGCGTCGCTCCCGGCGCATCAAGCTTCTTGATCAGCTCCGCGAACCGATCCGGGACCCCCTGCCTCACGACGTCGTCGTACATGGCGCGCAGTTGGTGCCCGATCCGGGACTGAATCTCCGGAGTGAGCCCTCCCTTGCCGGGGGTCGTGCTTCTGCTGGCTTGAGACTTGAGATCTTTCATGACCTGTTCCACGTTTCCCCGAGTTAAGTGACTGCAAAATAGAGAAATTTTCTCAACCGGGAGCCGTTCCCTAGTTAGGCACAATGCGAGGTTCGATAAAAAGTTCCCCCTCTTACGGAACTTTTCTTGGTCTGGAGCGTAATCAGCCGTGCGGGGGAACCAGGGCCTCCCCCTCGTTATGCACCGAAGGCTGGGCCCGATGAATGGAGTGGGGATGTCCCGTTCACAGCTTGTTGCTGAGCACTTGCCGTTGTTGCGCCGGTATGCACGTGCCCTGACGGGTAGCCAGGCCTCCGGCGACGCCTATGTCGCAGCCATGTTGGAAGCCATGTTGGGAGACCCGTCGGTGCTTGACGAGAGCCACGGACCGCGGGTCGGCCTATTCCGGCTGTTCACCCAGATCTGGAATTCGGTCTCCGTCAACGATGACGCCGAGGTGGCGACCCTGCCGATGCCGCCGGAGCGGCGGCTGTCGAACATCACTCCGCTGCCGCGGCAGGCGTTCCTGCTGCTGTCGCTCGAGGGATTTTCGGAAGAGGAAGTCGCCTACATCCTCAACACCGACGTCGCCGAGACGCGGCGGCTGGCGGACGCTGCAGGACGCGAGATGGCGGCCGAGATCGCCACCGACGTGCTGATCATCGAGGACGAGACCTTCATCGCCATGGACCTCGAGAGCCTGGTGAAGAATCTCGGGCACAACGTCGTCGGCGTCGCGCGTACCCATGCCGACGCGGTGGCGCTCGCCAAGAACAAGCGGCCCGGCCTGATCCTCGCCGACATCCAGCTTGCGGACGGCTCGTCGGGCCTGGACGCCGTCAACGAATTGCTGCGCACTTTCGAGGTGCCGGTGGTGTTCATCACCGCCTATCCGGAGCGCTTCCTCACCGGCGAGCGGCCGGAGCCGGCGTTCCTGATCTCGAAGCCGTTCCAGCCAGCGATGGTGTCGGCGGTGGCGAGCCAGGCGCTGTTCTTCCAGCGCAACTCGCGCAACCGCGCGCCCAGGGCGCCGGCGGCGTAAGAAGGCGCCTGCGGCTTAAGAAGGCGCCTGCGGCGTAACCGCGGCCTGACATTGGCTGATGATGATCCGATCCGGCGTACCGCAAGGTGCGCCGGATTTTTCCTGTCGTTTTGCCGCGCTTGACGGCCGTTGAATTCGCCGCTCATACCTCGTGCAGCGGCCGCGTTGCGGCCGCAGCGCAACCGGAGACGTGTGCATGGACCAGCAACTCCTCGATCGCCTCGCCATCCGCGACCTCGTCGAGAACTGGGCGGTCTGGCGCGATGCCGGCGACTGGGAGCGCTTTGCCACCGTCTGGCACGAAGAAGGCTGGATGTCCGCCACCTGGTTTCAGGGGCCGGCGCGGGATTTCATGCGCGTCAGCCAGGAGGGGTTCGCCAAGGGCGTCCGCATCCTGCATTTCCTCGGCGGCACCAGCATCGACCTTTCGGGCGATCGCGCCATCGCCCAGACCAAGATGACGATCTCGCAGCGCGCGCCGGTGCATGATGTGCCCTGCGACGTCGTCTGCACCGGGCGCTTTTATGATTTCCTGGAGAAGCGGCAAGGCCATTGGGGCATCGTTCGCCGCCAGCCGATCTACGAGAAGGACCGTATCGATCCGGTCGATCCCGCCGCAACCCTCCGCCTCGACAGCCAAGCGCTCGCTGCGCTGCCTGAAGGCTACCGCCATCTCGCCTACATGCAGGAGCTGATCGGCTACAAGGTCAAGCGCGACATGCCGGGCCTGACCGGGCCTGAGGTCGAGAAGCTCTATGCCGAGGGACGGACGTGGCTGGCGGGGAAGGCGAAATGAACTCCCAAAAAAAGCAGGGCGCGACTGGCATCACCACAGTCGCGCCCTACGTCGCCGGCTTATGGGGCAGGGGGGAATAGCCGGCTGTTGTGACGACTCCCGGGCGCGGGAGTCGTTCCAGGCGGTTGCAAAATATTTTCCGAGGCTCGCGACTTTCTGGCACACGGTTAAGTGATCTTAGCCGTTGAGAACTCCTGGTCCTGTGCTTGCGTTGTTCCCGCGATCGCCATGGGGCGAGGGATCGATTGCCATGTCACAGATTTATAAGGGATTTTTGGAAGCCGTCGCGATTGTCGCGACGCTTGGCGCTGCGCAGCTGGCTTTCGGCCACGATCTCGCCGACCGCTGGCAGGCGGTCGCGGACAAATCCGGCGATGTCGTCAATCGCGCCGGCAAGGCCGACCGGCTTGCTGACCTCAAGCAGGCCTCGGCTCCCACCCGCACCGTCTCGATGCGCCTGAACGATCTCGCCGATACATCCGTCTTGCTGCGGGTGCCCGCGTCGACCGAGACCGGAAATGCGAAGCCGCCGGTGCTGCTCCCCAACCAGAACCAGAAACAGGGTCGCAACAAGCCGACGATCGCCTGCGAGCCGATGGTCAGCTCCCTGACCGAAGTCGCCAAGCTGCTCCAGCCCGGCCGCTGCTTGACCTGATCGCCTCCGGCCGTGGACAAATCGCACTTTCCCGCCGGGAGGCGATCTATCACGTCCACTTGATCCCTTCTCCCTGCGCGTTATATCCCGGGTTTCTTCCCTTTCCTTTGACCGGGTAAACGCATGACGACGTCAGATACGGCTGCGCATACGCAGCCCTTCCAGGCCGAGGTTTCCGAGCTTTTGCACCTCATGGTGCACTCGGTCTATTCGGAGACCGATATTTTCCTGCGCGAGCTCGTCTCCAACGCGTCGGACGCCTGCGACAAACTGCGGTACGAGGCGATCGCCAATCCGGCGCTGCTGGGTGAGGGCGACGCGCTCAAGATCCGCATCGCCCCGAACAAGGCGGCCTCCACGCTCACGATCGCCGACAACGGCATCGGTATGGAGCGGCAGGAGCTGATCGACCATCTCGGCACCATCGCCCGCTCCGGCACCAAGGCGTTCGTGTCGAAGCTGAAGGAGGCCAAAGACGGCCTCGGCCTGATCGGCCAGTTCGGCGTCGGCTTCTATTCCGCCTTCATGGTCGCCGAGAAAATCGTGGTGGTCAGCCGCCGCGCCGGCGAGAGCGACGTTTGGAGCTGGACCTCCTCAGGCGGCTCGGGCTTCGAGATCGCCCGCGCCAGTGAGGAAGACGCGGCGCGCGTGCAGCGCGGTACCGAGATCGTCCTGCACCTGAAGGATGACGCCAAGAAATACCTCGAGACTTACGAAATCGAGCGCGTCGTCGGCGCCTATTCCGACAACATCCTGTTTCCCATCGAGCTCGTGCCGGAACAGGGCGAGCCGCGCCAGATCAATTCGGCGAGCGCGCTGTGGCAGCGCTCGAAATCGGAGCTGACGGCCGAGGACTACAAGAAGGCCTATCAGCAGATCGGCTCCGCATTCGATGATCCGGCGATGACGCTGCATTATCGCGCCGAGGGCCGCTACTCCTACGCCGTGCTGCTGTTCGCGCCGTCGACAAAGCCGTTCGATTTGTTCGAACCCTCGCGCAAGGGCCGGGTGAAGCTCTATGTCCGGCGCGTCTTCATCACCGACGATGCCGATCTGTTGCCGGGTTACCTGCGCTTCATCCGCGGCGTCGTCGACAGCGAGGATCTCCCGCTCAACATCTCGCGCGAGATGCTCCAGAACAATCCGCAACTCACACAGATCCGGAAAGCGGTGGCGACCCGCGTCGTCAACGAGCTCGAAAGCCTCGCCGAGAAGGACCCGGAGAACTTTGCGAAAATCTGGGACGCCTTCGGCGCGGTGCTGAAAGAGGGCATCTACGAGGATTTCGAACGCCGCGAAAAGCTGCTCGCGCTGTCGCGCTTCACTACCACATCGGGCGAGAAGCGTTCGCTCAAGGACGCCATCGCCGATTTCAAGCCGAACCAGACCGAGATCTATTATCTCGTCGGCGACAGCATCGAGCGGCTGAAGTCCAATCCCCGGCTCGAGGCGGCGACCGCGCGCGGCATCGAGGTGCTGCTGCTGTCCGATCCCGTCGACGCCTTCTGGACCTCGATGCCATCGGAGTTCGAGGGCAAGCCGCTGAAGTCGCTGAGCCAAGGCGATCTCAACCTCGATCTGATCCCGCGCGTCGACGAGACCGACGAGGCCAAGAAGGCCGAGCCCGTCGCCGACGAAGCCGCCACCATCGCCGTGATCAAGGCCGCGCTCGGTGAGCGCGTCAGCGACGTCAAGGCCTCGACGCGCCTCACTAACTCCGCCTCCTGCCTCGTCGCCGACAGCCAGGGGCCGAGCCGCGAGCTGGAGCGCATCCTGGCGCAGCAGAATCGCGGCAAGCCCACCAAGCCGATCCTGGAGATCAATTTGCGCCATGCGCTGGTGACTGCGATCACCAAGGCGCAGGCCGGCTCCAAGGTGGTTGACGACCTCAGCCTGCTCCTGCTCGAACAGGCGCAGATCCTGGATGGCGAGTTGCCGGAGGACCCCGCCGCGTTTGCTGCACGGCTGAACCGGCTGGTGTTGCAGGGGCTCGGCGGATAGCGGCCCCGTAGACGGCGAAATCATCTCACACTGCGCTCCTTCCCCTTTGCGGGGGAGGTAGCCCAGGAACGGTATCTATCGTGGTGGTCGCGAACAACGCCGAGCGGCTATGTGCGTCACGCGAGCCACACCTCACCTTGCCGTCATCTGTCCTTGGAACAGTCGCGTGCGCCGGGATGTTGTGTCATATGAACCCGTCGGCATCGACATCGCCGATGTTACCGATTCGAGGATTTCTCCATGCGCCTGCCGTTCCTGACCCTCACTGCGATCTTCACGCTGCTTGGCGCAGCCGATGCCAGCGCGCAGAGGTACGATCCGGCCTATCCCGTATGCATGCACCGCTACACCGGCGGCGGCTTAAATGGCGGGGGCGGTGACTATTATGACTGCTCCTTCACCTCGTTGCCGCAATGCCGTGCCACGGCGTCGGGCCTTGCCGCGACCTGCGACCTCAATCCCTATTACGCCTTCAACGAACAGCCGCTGCCCCGCCGGCGTCACAAGAAGGTGCAGCAGTAGCGGTAGGCGATGCGGTTTCCGGAAACAGGTTTGATGCATCGCTCAGTGGGCCTGATGTGACTGCCGGTGCGGTGCTCATGGCCGCGCCGTCTCACGCGGACCTTCGATCCCGCTATCCCGTCGTCCGTGAAGAACGCT
>NZ_VSTH01000196.1 GCF_008123965.1 Bradyrhizobium hipponense
CCCCATACAAGCCCGGATGAGCAAAGCGACATCCGGGAATTCCACCAGCGGTCCCGCAAATCGCTTCGCTCATGCGGGCTACAGCGACGGTGCGAGCGAGGTCTTGAGCAGCGTCAGCAGCGCCTGCACGGCGGCCGCATTGCGCCGCCGCTCGGGGATTGCGGCCTTCACCCATAGCTCGGGAATTGGAAAGTCGGGCAGCACCGGCTTGAGCGTGCCATCGCGCAAGGCGTCTGCCACGAGATAATGCGAGATCAGCGCGATGCCATTGCCGGCGATCGCGCCGCGCACCAGCACGTGGCCCTCGTTGGAGGAGAGCAACGGGCTGACCTGGACGCTGATGCGGCCGCGCGGACCGTCGAAAATCCATTCGGGACCGGTCGGCAGGAAGCTGAGGCAGCGATGATCGACGAGGTCGCGTGGATGCTTTGGCGTGCCGTGCTTCTTCAAGTACGCTGGCGAGGCGCAGAGCAATCGCTTTAGCGCGCACAACGGCTCGTCAACGACGCCGCCGAAGGAAAGCGGGAAGGCACCGATGGCGATGTCGAAGCCTTCCGTCACGGGATCAACCGGGCGATCGATCAGCACGATATCGAGCTTGACCAGCGGATTCTGGGTCTGGAACGCGCTGAAGGCGTCCGCGAGCCGCGCCACCGTCAGCGAGGTCGGCGCCTTGATGCGGAGATGGTCGACGAGATCGTGGCCCTTCTCGCCCATGCGCGAGAGCAGGTCAGTGGCGTCGGCCACCAGACTGCGGGCGCGATGCACGTAGCGCTGGCCGGCCTCGGTCAGCCGCAATTGCCGGGTCGAGCGATGAAACAGCGGCGTTCCGATCCGCGCCTCCAGTTGCGTGACGCGCTTGGCCACCACCGAGGTCGAGACGTTGAGCTTTCGCGCGGCGGCGGAGAAGCCGGCCGAATCCGCGGTGGCGAGGAAGGCCTGAAGGTTCACCAGGATGTCCATCTCGACCTTTCGCGATTCGAGAAAGCTGATCGCATAATTTGGTGGATTGTAGCGTGGTCCGCGTTAATTCATAGTCGGGCCAAGCAAAGGATTTTCAGGGATAGGACGCGCCATGCGGGCCACGACGATCGAAGAACCAGCGCGCCAGGTGCCGCTCTACGGCGAATATGAGGTCGTCGTCCTCGGCGGCGGCCCGGCCGGCATCGTGGCGGCAGCGTCCGCTGCGCGCGCAGGACGGCGGACGCTGCTGATCGAGCGCTACGGCTTCCTCGGCGGCATGGGCACCGCCGCCGGCGTCACCAACTTTTGCGGCCTGCATGGCAATGTCTACGGCGAGGCACACCGGCTGGTGCAGGGCATGGCGTCCGAATTGCTGGCGCGGATCGATCGCTTGAACGGCCTCAACGCGCCGCATTTGATCCTCGGCAAGGTGTTCGCCCAGGCCTATGACACCGCGGCCTACAAGATCGCGGCCGACCAGCTCCTCGCCAGCCACAAGGTGCACATCCTCTTCCATGCGCTCGGCGCCGGCGTGGTGATGGGCGACGACCGCCGCATCGACGCGCTGATGGTGGAGACCAAGGCTGGCCGGCAGGCGGTGCGCGCCGGGATCTTCATCGACTGCTCCGGCGATGGCGATCTGGCGGTCTGGGCCGGCGCGCCGTTCGAGGTCGGCGACGAGCACGGCCATCCGCTGTACCCCTCGATGATGCTCCGTCTCAACGGCATCGACCCCGAAAGGGCTGGCGAGGCCTGGCGGACCATCCCGCAATTGATGGAAAAGGCGCTGGCTGCCGGCACCCACAAATTCCCGCGCAAAAGCGCGATCGTGCGGCCGCAGAAGTCCGGCATCGAATGGCGGGTGAACTTTACGCAGGTGGCGCGCGAGGACGGCCATGCCATCAACGGCATCGAGCCCGACGATCTCACCCGCGGCGAGATCGAGGGCCGCAAGCAGGCGCTTGCCGCGTTCGAATTCCTGCGCACCGTGCCGGGCTTTGAAAAATCCTACATCGTCGACCTGCCGCCGCAGCTCGGGATTCGCGAGACCCGCCGCATCACGGGCGGCTACCAGCTCAGCGGCGCGGATGTGCTCGGCTGCGCCTCGTTCGACGACTCCATCGGCGTCAACGGCTGGCCGATCGAGGCCCATGTTCCCGGCGATGTCGTCTTCACCTTTCCGCCCATCCCCGAATCCCGCGGTTATAATGAGCTGCCGTACCGGATGCTGGTGCCCGAGGGCGTCGACAATCTGCTGGTCGCCGGCCGCTGCGCCTCGATGACCCATGAGGGCCAGTCGGCGGCGCGGGTCTCCGGCGCCTGTTTCGTGATGGGCGAGGCGGCTGGCTCCGCAGCAGGGCTGGCGCTGTCCGGAAACCTGATCCCGCGTGACATCCCGGTTGAAAAATTGCAGGAAACGTTGAAACAACAGGGCGCCTTCATCGGGCGGGATCAGCCTGTGCCCGAAGGGCTGTGACGGCTGCAAGACATCGACCAAGAAGACGTCTAAGAGAAGAAGAACACCAAGAGAACCACGAGAGGAAACGGGATGATCGGAATTGCGCGGCTCGCGGTAGCTAGCCTGGTGGCGATCACGGCAATGGGCACGGCGTGGGCCGAGGACGCGCTGAAGGCCAGGATCGGCGTGCTCCGCCTGTCGTCCTCCGCGCCGGTCTTCATCGCGCAGGACAAGGGCTATTTTCGCGAAGCCGGCCTCGACGTCGAGCTGAAGTTCTTCGACGCGGCGCAGCCGATCGCGGTCGCTGTCACCTCTGGCGACATCGATTTCGGCGTCACCGCCTTCACCGCCGGCCTTTATAATCTGGCCGGCAAGGGCGTGCTGAAGGTGATCGGTGGCATGAGCCGCGAGAAGGCCGGCTATCCCCTGATCGGCTATTTCGCCAGCAACAATGCTTACGGTGCCGGCTTGAAGACGCCGAAGGACCTCGCGGGCAAACGCGTCGCGGTCACGCAGGTCGGCTCGTCCTTTCACTATTCGCTCGGCCTGCTCGCCGACAAATACGGCTTCAAACTCGCCGACGTGAAGATCATCCCGCTGCAGTCACTGTCCAACGCGGCGGCCGCGCTCAAGGGCGAGACGGTCGACGCGGCGTTGCTTCCCATCTCCACCGCACGCAAATTGATGGACGAGGGCGGCGCGAAATTTTTGGGGTGGGTCGGCGACGAGACGCCCTGGCAATTGGGCGCGGTATTCGCTTCGCCGAAGACGCTGACCAACAAGGCGTTGGTGACAAAGCTGCTCGGCGCCCTCGCCAGGGCCGACCGCGAATATCACGACGTCATCCTCGCTGCGATGAAGGACGGCGTTGCACCGATCAACGAGCAGACAAAACCGCTGCTGGAGATCATTGCAAAGTACACCAATCTGCCGGTCGAGCAGGTGGTCGGCAACTGCGCCTATATCGATCCGGACGGCAGGCTCGACGTCAAGAACGTCGACAACCAGATCAAATGGCTGCAAGAGCAGGGCTTTGCCGACAAGGGCTTTGACGCGGACACGATCATCGCCAAGGAATTTGTGAAGGCGGATTGATGCAGACGATGCAAATTCTCGCGATGGGCGATCTGCCACCCTCCCCTGGACGGGGAGGGTCGATCGCGCCGGCGATGCGCAGCATCGTCCGGAGTGAGCGGGGTGGGGTGAGCCGCGGCGGTAGTCTCTCCCGCGTTGGTCGCTGCAGGGTATTTCATCGGCAACCGTCGTCAGCACCCTTGCGGAGAGACCGTCACCCCACCCCGGTTCGCATTTCGCTTTGCTGCATGCGAACCGACCCTCCCCCTCCAGGGGAGGGTGAAGAAAGCGGGCTCATCGCATGGACCTGATCGCCAACCACATCACTCACCGCTTCGGCGAGCTCGCCGTGCTCGACGATGTCTCCTTCACCGTCAGTGCTGGCGAAGTCGTGGCGATCGTCGGCCCCTCGGGTTGCGGCAAGAGCACACTGCTGTCGATCCTCGGCGGATTGTTGCTGCCAACTTCCGGCGCGCCCGAGCTGCGCGGATCGCCGCCGGCGGACAGCCTCAATCCGCTCACCTTCGTGTTCCAGGATTTCGCGCTGCTGCCCTGGGCCACGGTGGAGGAGAACGTCGAATTCCCGCTGCTGCACGCGCAGCTCTCGGCCGGGCAGCGCCGCGCGCTGGTCGACGATGCCTTGCGCCGCACCGGCCTGACCGATTTTCGCAAAACCTATCCGAAGCAGCTCTCCGGCGGGATGCGCCAGCGCGTCGGCATCTCGCGTGCGCTGGCGGTGCGCCCCGCCATCCTGCTGATGGACGAGCCACTCTCGGCACTGGACTCGCAGACCCGCGAGCTCCTGATGGAAGACTTCGTCCGCCTGCTCGCCGATGGCGGCATGGGCGCGGTCTATGTCACCCACAATCTCGAAGAGGCCGCACGCCTCGCCGACCGCATCGTGGTGCTGTCGCGGCGTCCCGGCCGCATCCGCGAGGTGGTAAGTGTGCCGATGACGCGCACTGAGCGCGGCGAAATCGCTGCGCGTGAAAAGCTGCTGGCGCTTCAGAACCAGATCTGGTCGCTGATCCGCAACGAGGCGATCGACGCCGAGCGCGAGGTGCAGCATGCTTGATCGCGCCACGACGGACACGCCGACAACGGACGCCCCGGCGCGGCGCGTCCGCTTCCGCGGCGCCGGCTTCGTGCCGGCGAGCAGCCGTTTCGGCGGCTGGATCGCGCTCGCGCTGGTCATTGCGATCTGGCAGGCGGCCGGTAGCGCCGGCCTCGTCAATCCGCTGTTCCTGCCGGCGCCGTCCGCTATCATGCGCGCGATCTATCAGCTCGCCGTTTCCGGCGCGCTCTGGCAGCATCTCTCGGCTTCGCTCTTGCGCATTGGCGTCGGCTGGCTGCTCGGCACCGCGGCCGGTATCGCCGTCGGCTTTGCCATCGGCCTGTCGCGGCTGGCGCGCAGCGTCGGCATCACCTTCATCTCGGCGCTGTTCCCGATTCCGAAGATCGCGCTGTTGCCGCTGCTGATCCTGTGGCTCGGCATCGGCGAAGAGCCGAAGATCGCGACCATTGCACTGGGCGTGTTCTTCTCGACCGCGATCTCGGTCTATAGCGGCGTCGACGCGGTGCCGCGCAATCTCATCCGCATGGCACAGAGCTTCAACGTGCCGTTCGCCACCATCGTGCGCAAGGTGATCTGGCCGGGCGCGCTGCCCGCGATCCTCGCCGGCTTCCGCATCACCGCCTCGGTGGCGCTGCTGCTCGTCGTCAGCGCCGAGATGATCGGCGCGCAGTATGGCATCGGAGCGTTTGTGCTCCAGGCCGGCAATCTGATGCAGACGGATCAACTGCTTGCGGGCGTCGTGATCCTGTCGGTGTTCGGATTGGCGGTGGGGAGGGTGATCAACTGGCTGGAGATGCGGCTGTTGCACTGGCGCTAGCCCTAACGAGCGCGAATGCGGTCCCGCGCCAAATTCTCCGCTGTCGTCCCGGCGAAG
>NZ_VSTH01000197.1 GCF_008123965.1 Bradyrhizobium hipponense
CCGCAAGCGGGAGAGGGGGCTCAGTCCCGACTGGGCTACAATTTGACTCTCGCCTCATTCGAGCTCGATCACGAAGGGGCGGCCCTCGACCATCATGGCGCCCGGGCCCATTTCGTCGAGCGCGCGCAGCATGCGGCCGTTGCGACCCAGCGCACGGTCGGCGAGGCCGACGATGCGCCGGTTCGGCGAGGCGATCGGCGAGGCCGCGCGGATCCTTTTCGCGATCTCGATCTCGTCGCGATTCGGATTTAGTGCGCACACGGCGGCGAATGCGCTCGCGGTGGAGCGGCTGATGCCCGCGAAGCAATGCACCACCAGCGGCGCGCCGCGGTCCCAGCCGCGCACGAAATTCAGCACCTGATCGATATGCGTTTCCGACGGCGCGACAAAACCCTCCATCTCCTCGGTGATGTCGTCCATCGACACCTTGAGATGGTTGGCCGGCAACACCGACACCGGCCGCGCCACCTGCTCGACATTGGCCATCACGGTCAGCACATGGCTGGCCCCGGTAAGGCGGACAGTTTCGGGAAGCGCGGCGAGGGAACAGACGTGGATCATAGGGGACCTTTTTGGCGGTGATTATAGCGAGCCCTCGTAGGGTGGGCAAAGCGAAGCGTGCCCACCACTTTCGTCGCAATCGCGAAAAGGTGGTGGGCACGGCGCAAGAGCGCCTTTGCCCACCCTGCTGAACCTACGCAAACACCGCGCTGAATCGCTCTAAAAACTGCTTCTCGGCCCGCGCCGCCGTCCAGGGCGTCAGGTAGTCGCGGCGGACGCTGTCGGAGAGCCCGGGATCGCGGCCGAACAGGCGTTTGGCCTCGGCGTCGCTGAAGCCGGCGAGTTCGGTTGCCTCCAGATAGGCCGCGCCGCGGTCGGCGGCCTTGATCTGTTGGGTGATTTCGTCGGTCAGCACCGGCGGCAGCCCGAAGCGGATATGGATCGCGCCGAGCAGCCGCTTTTCGACCGCCTTGTAGTGACCGTCGAGAACGGCCTTGAACGGCGAGATCATATCGCCGATCACATATTCGGGCGCATCGTGCAGCAGGGCGGCGAGCCGCACCCGCTGATCGACGCGCGGCATCTCGTGTCGCATCACGGTCTCCACCAGCAGCGTGTGCTGCGCCACCGAAAAGATATGTGCGCCAGTGGTCTGCCCGTTCCAGCGCGCCACCCGCGCCAGCCCATGCGCAATGTCGGCAATCTCGATATCGAGCGGTGAGGGATCGAGCAGGTCGAGCCGCCGTCCCGACAGCATGCGCTGCCAGGCGCGGGATGGCACGTCGCGCGCGGCGGTCTTCTTCGCCGTCATTTGACTTTGAGGCGCGGCTTGCGCTGCGTCTTGCCGCAGCTCGCGTGGCAGTGGCAGTCGACGAGGTGGTCGTTGACCATGCCGGTCGCCTGCATGAAGGCATAGACGATGGTCGGACCGACGAACTTGAAGCCGCGCGAGGACAGCTCCTTGGAGATCTGCACCGAGAGCGGCGTCGAGGCCGGCACGCTTGCGGTGGTCTTGAAATGGTTGATCTTGGGCCGGCCGTCCATAAAGTCCCACAGCAGCTTCGAGAAGCCCGGGCCCTTCTCCATGATGTCGAGATAGGATCTTGCGCTGAGGATCGCGCCGTCGATCTTGGCGCGGTTGCGCACGATGCCGGCATCGTTCATCAGCGCATGGACCTTCTTCGCATTGTACCGCGCGATCTTCTCCGGCTGGAAATCGTCGAACGCTTTGCGGAAATTGTCGCGCTTGCGCAAGATCGTGATCCAGGACAAGCCGGCCTGGAAGCCGTCGAGCATCAGCTTTTCGTAGAGCGCGCGGTCGTCATATTCCGGCACGCCCCATTCGGTGTCGTGATAGGCGACGTAGAGCGGATCTTCGCCCGGCCACGGGCAGCGCGTCAGGCCGTCGGCATGGAGGCTGGGAGCACGGCTCATGCGATAGGCTGCTTGGCTGGAATGCGCACGACGTCAGGTTCCGCCAGCTTCAAGGCAAGGCCGCCGGCGGTGAGCGGCTGGCCCGCGTCGAGCGCATCGGCGACGCGGTCGATGCGCACCAGCGCGATGCCCCTGCCGTCGGCGGTCGAGCCGATGGTGCCGACCGGCTTGTCGCCGGCGAGGATGGTGGCGCCGGCCTCGGGCGCGGCCCCTTCGAGCAGCACCTTGACGCTGCGGGTGCGCGCGGTGCCGCGATGCTGCATGCGCGATACGACCTCCTGGCCGACATAGCAGCCCTTGTCGAAATCGACGCCGGCAAGACGATCCATGTTGGTCTCGTGCGGGAACGCATCGCTGTACATGAAATCGAGCCCGCCGCGCGGCACGCCGAGTGCGATGCGGTGGGCCTCGTATGCAGCGGCGTCAACGAGCTCGGCACCGATGAGATCGGACAGCTTCTGCTTGAGATCTTCGGGAATCAGGATGCGGTAGCCGAGCTCTTCGTTGCGCGGGTCGGCGAAGCCGAGGTCCGGCTGGGTCGCGAGCTTGCCGTCCCAGGCCGCGAGCACGCCGAGCTCGTCGGAGAGGTTCTCCACAACGACCTTGGCACGAAGCTTGTAGAATTTCAGCTTGGTGGCGAGGGTGTCTGCGAGCGCCTTCGGGCAGTCGATCAGGAACCCGCCGCCATGGCCCGCGGACGCCTCCGTGATCAGGAAATCCACGGTGATCTTGCCCTGCGGCGTCAGCAGCGCGCCGAATCGCCCCAGGCCCGGCTTGAGCCTGTCGATGTCGGTGGTGACGAGGCCGTTGAGGAAGTTGCGCGCATCCTCGCCCGCGACCTTGACCACGCCCCGGTCGGGAAGAAACGCTGATTTCATGCGAAAATCTCTTGCGACATGTTGCTCCGGAACGTAAGCCCGCAACGCATAAACGACAAGACCTCGAGCCCTGCGCTTGGGGATGAGAGGGGCCTTTTGCCATGACCCAGCGTTTCGACGTCATCCTCAAGGGCGGCACCGTGGTCAACCAGGACGGCGAGGGTGTCCGCGATATCGGCATTGCCAATGGCCGCATTGCCGAGATCGGCGCGCTGTCGCAGGCCTCCGCCGCCGAGGTGATCGACTGCAAGGGCCTGCACATCCTGCCCGGCGTAATGGACACGCAGGTGCATTTTCGCGAGCCCGGGCTGACGCACAAGGAAGACCTCGAAACCGGCTCGCGCAGCGCCGTGATGGGCGGCGTCACCGCCGTGTTCGAGATGCCGAACACATCGCCGTTGACCGTGACCGAGGCCGAGTTCACCGACAAGGTGAAGCGCGCCCATCACCGCATGCACTGCGATTTCGCTTTTTTCATCGGCGGCACCCGCGAGAACGTGCAGGACCTGCCCGTGCTGGAACGCGCGCCCGGCTGTGCCGGCGTCAAGGTGTTCATCGGCTCCTCGACCGGCGCGCTGCTGGTGGAGGACGACGAAAGCCTGCGACGAATTTTCCAGGTGATCCGCCGCCGCGCGGCGTTTCATGCCGAGGACGAATATCGCCTCAACGACCGCAAGTCGTTGCGCATCGAGGGCGATACCCGCTCGCACCCGGTCTGGCGCGACGAGACCGCGGCTCTGATGGCGACGCAGCGCCTGGTGAACCTTGCGCATGAGACCGGCAAGCGCATCCATGTGCTGCACATCTCGACCAAGGAAGAGATCGAGTTCCTGCGCGACCACAAGGATGTCGCTTCCTGCGAGGCGACGCCGCATCATCTGACGCTGGCCGCGCCCGAATGCTACGAACGGCTCGGCACGCTGGCGCAGATGAACCCGCCGGTGCGCGGGGCCGATCATCGCGCCGGCATCTGGCGCGGCATCGAGCAGGGTATCATCGACGTGCTTGGCTCCGATCACGCGCCGCATACGCTGGAAGAGAAACAGAAGACCTATCCGGCCTCGCCTTCCGGCATGACCGGCGTGCAGACGCTGGTGCCAATCATGCTCGACCACGTCAATGCGGGCCGCCTGTCGCTGGCAAGGTTCGTCGATCTCACCAGCGCCGGCCCGGCGCGCCTCTACAACATGGCCTGCAAGGGCCGAATCGCCGCCGGATACGATGCCGACTTCACCATCGTCGACCTCAAGCGCAGCGAAACCATCACCAACAAATGGGTTGCCTCCAGGGCCGGCTGGACGCCCTATGATGGCGTCCGCGTGACGGGGTGGCCCGTCGGTACCTTCATCCGCGGCCGCCGCGTGATGTGGCAGGGCGAACTGGTGACGGCCTCGCAGGGCGAGCCGGTGCGGTTTCTGGAGACACTGAAGGCGTAGCCGTATCACTGTCGAAGGGGCGCGATGTCTCCCCACACTCGTCATTGCGAGCGAAGCGAAGCAATCCAGGCCGCCGCCGCGGAAAGATTCTGGATTGCTTCGCTTCGCTCGCAATGACGAGGGGAGAGGTCTACACGTCCTCTCGAACGGGAGAGCAGTCCGATGTCCCAACCATCCCTCCTCATCACCACCGAACAACTCGCCGCCATGCTCGGCGATCCCAACCTTCGCCTGTACGACTGCACGACCCACAACGAGCCGGTGCCGCCGGGCAGCGACGTGCCATATCGCGCAGTGCCCGGCGACAAGACGTTCGGGGCAGGTCACATCCCGGGCGCCGATTTCCTCGACCTGCAAGGCGAGTTCTCCGACACTTCCGCGGGGCAGTTCTTCATGATGCCTGGTGTGGCCCAGTTAGAGGCCGCCTTCGGCCGCCACGGCCTCGATGCATCCAGGACCATCGTGCTCTACAGCATCGGCACGATGATGTGGTCGACGCGGTTCTGGTGGATGCTGCGCTCGCTCGGTATCGAGGCGCAGGTGCTCGACGGCGGTTTCGACAAATGGAAGGCTGAGGGGCGGCCGATCGAGACAGGCGCACCAAAGGGTTATCCGGCGACGAGCTTCAAGGCCGCGCCGCGCGCAGGTTTTTTCGTCGACAAGAATACTGTCATGGCGCGGATCGGCGATCCCGCGACCGCAATCGTCAATGCGCTCGGCCCGCAGTTCCATCGCGGTCTCGAGCCGAGCCGCTACGGCCGGCCTGGCCGCATTCCCGGCAGCGTCAACGTTCCCGCCGCGACGCTTGTGAACGCCGACAAGACGCTGACGTCGCTCGCAGATGCGGAAGCGAAATTCGCGAGCCAAGGGATCACGCGCGACAAGGACGTGATCTGCTATTGTGGCGGCGGCATCTCGGCGACGATCGATTTGCTGCTGCTGACGCAGCTTGGCTACGACAAGCTCACGCTCTACGACGCCTCGATGGGCGAATGGGCGAGGGATCCGGCGCTGCCGATCGAGACGGATTAGGGGATCGCCGGGAACGTTTTTCGCGAACATGCATCCAATCTCCGAAAAGCTGGAGACGCGCCCGTGACCCCCATACATCGCACCGCAACATTTCCGGTCCTTGAGGCCGGCGCGCCCGAGGCTGAACTGGTTCGCCGCGCGCAGGCCCGTGACGAGGCGGCGTTGCGCGCTATCATGCAGGCCAACAACCGCAGGCTCTATCGGCTCGCCCGTGGCATCTTGCGCAGCGACAGCGAGGCCGAGGATGTGGTGCAGGAGACCTATGTCCGGGCATTTACCAATCTCGACGGCTTTCGCGGCGAATCCAGCCTATCGACCTGGCTGTCGCGCATTGCGATCAACGAGGCGCTCGGCCGCGTACGCAGTCAGAAGCCGCATGTCGAGTTGGGATCGGTGCCGGAGGCAACGCTCGAAGCCCAAATCATCCAGTTTCCCCTCTCGTCCGCCGCAGGCGATCCGGAAAAATCCATGGCCCAACGTGAAATCCAGCGCGTCGTCGAGCACGCCGTCGATGAATTGCCGGACGTGTTCCGCATGGTCTTCATCGCGCGCGTGATGGAGGGGATGAGCATGGAGGAGACGGCCGAGCTGCTCGGCGTCAAGCCCGAAACCGTGAAGACCCGGCTGCATCGTGCGCGCACGATGTTGCGCGAAAACGTCGAGAAGAAGATCGGTCCGGTCGTGATGGATGCCTTCCCGTTTGCCGGCCAGCGTTGCGAGCGCCTGACTGAGGCCGTGCTCAAGCGCCTCGGTGGCGGCGCGTAGTTTTTCGGGAACGTTCGCGCGCAATTGTCATCCAACCCTGTGCAAGCAAGCAGCCGGGAAAACTCCGGCACCACAGGAGTATCAAACCATGTTCGTCCGATGGAGCGCGGCGATCGCTGCGGTCGCTCTTTTGTCCGGCCCTGCGCTCGCGCAAGGCACCAAGCCCACCGATCCGCAGATCGCACATATCGCCTACACTGCAGGTGTGATCGATATCAACGCCGCCAAGCAGGCGGTGAAGAAAGCCAGGAGCAAGGACGTCAAGGCGTTCGCCGAAGACATGGTGCGCGACCACGAGGCGGTCAACAAACAGGCGCTCGCACTGGTCAAGAAGCTGAAGGTCACGCCCGAGGACAACGACACCAGCCGCACGCTATCGAAGCAGGCGAGCGACAAGCTTGCCGAGCTCGACAAGCTGAAAGGCGCAGCCTTCGACAAGGCCTATGTCGAGAACGAAGTCGCCTACCACAAGACCGTCAACAACGCGCTGGAAACCCAGCTGATTCCCTCTTCCAGCAATGCGGAACTGAAGAACCTGCTGCAGACGGGTTTGAAGATATTCCAGGGCCATCAGCAACACGCCGAGCATGTCGCGGCCGAGCTGAAGTAGGGGAGGGATATGATGCCGGGACGGTTGTCTTCGACCGTAACAGCGGTCGTCTTCGCAACGATGGTCGTCCCGGCGCACGCCGCGACGATTCAGATCACGATGGAGAATCTGGAGATATCGCCGGCTGAGGCTTCCGTGAAGATCGGCGACACCGTCGAGTGGATCAACAAGGACGTCTTTGCGCACACCGCAACCGCCAAAGGCGGCGACTTCGACGTGGGCCTGCCGGCAAAGAAATCCGGGACGACGGTCGTGAAGAAAGCCGGGATTGTGGAATATTACTGTCGCTTTCATCCCAACATGAAGGCGACGCTCAAGGTCGTACCGTAGCATTCCCGATCGTGTCGAGAACATCTCCCGGTCGTCGCCGGGCCAATGCGCGCCTACTGCCTGGAGATTCCGACGGAGAACTCGCCGTTGCGGATGCGGCCGGGGAAGCCCTCGACGAATTTCGCCACCGCGTCCTCGCCATAGGTCCCGACGAGCTCGGCGAGCGCCGCGAACAAGCTCGCCTGCGCCAGGCAGTCGCCATCGACGCCGTCATGGCGCGCCTCGGCCCAGGCCTCGTTGAGATAGCTCAGCGCGGCCTGCTTCTGCTCGTGATCGGGCAGCGGCGCGCGGGCGGGGGCGTAGGACACTGGATGGCTCATGAAACTCGACAGGGCTGGGGCGCGATCCACGGCGATGCGCTGTGCGAGAGGTGTAGCACGCGTATTAACCTCCGCTAGGCCACATCTTTAAGAACGGTTAATGGCAGTGGACAAAGACGATGTCGTGGTTCCATCTGCGAGTTCGAAGGCCTGTTCCTCATGGTGAGGAGGCGCGCCAGCGCCGTCTCGAACCATAGAGGCCGCGCTGCGGCAGCGGGGCCTGCATCCTTCGAGACGCGCGCAAAGCGCGCTCCTCACGATGAGGGGGCGCTTAGTTCGCGTAGCGCGCCGTGAGATCGCGTGAGATTTTCGAGCCTTCCTCAATGTAGCGGCGGACTGCGACGGTCGCCGCCGGCGTGCAGCTCCGGTAGGTCTGCTGAAAGCCGTTATAGCCGCGGTTGAAGCTCGCGATCATGCGGGTGCGGCGCTCGCCGGAGGGGGTTTCGGCGTCGATCAGCGCCTGCATCTCGCTGCGCCATTTGTTGCCCTCGTTGGCCCCGCAGATGCCGCGCAAATAATGCAGCCCGCCGAGGATCTCGGCCAGCCGCTGCAGATCGCCGTCAAACGGCGCCGCTACGTCCTGAGCCCGGGCGGGCACGCAGGCGCAGGCGAGAAGCAGGGCAAAAATGGCCAGAAATCGCGTGGACATCGGCCGGTGTATGCCTTCTCGAGGCGGTGGACGCAAGGCGGGGCGGAATGACCTCAAGGCCCTATCAGCCGCGCGGCCGACTCGATCACCTCCTCCAGCCCCCCGGTCAGCCTGAGGTCACCGAGGCTCGCCAGCTCGTTCGGGGCGATCCAGCGGTAATCGTCGAGCTCGTCGTTGAGGACCGGCTCCCGGGCCACCCAGCGGGCGGCAAAGGACATGATCAGGTAATGGCCGGCGCCGCCCGTGGCGGGCAGCACCTCGCGCCAGCCGGCGAGACCGATGATCTCGATCTCGAGCCCGGTTTCCTCGTCGACCTCGCGCGCCAGCGCCTGG
>NZ_VSTH01000198.1 GCF_008123965.1 Bradyrhizobium hipponense
CGCGAGCGACGCGCCCAGATCTGAAGCGTGCTGAGATGAGGCTCGATTGCCGCCACGGCGGAGGTGCGCTCCCTCGCCCGCTTGCGGGAGAGGGTTGGGGTGAGGGTGTCTCCGCATCGGGATTCCCCAAGAGGCGAGAGCCCTCACCCGCGCCTTCGGCGCGACCTCTCCCGCGAGCGGGAGAGGTTACGGAGCCCGTCGCGAGCGACGCGCCCAGATCTGAAGCGTGCTGAGATGGGCTCGATTGCCGCCACGGCGGAGGTGCGCTCCCTCGCCCGCTTGCGGGAGAGGGTTGGGGTGAGGGTGTCTCCGCATCGGGATTCCCCCAGAGGCGAGAGCCCTCACCCGGCGCTACGCGCCGACCTCTCCCGCAAGCGGGCGAGGTTACGGAGCCCGCCGCGAGCGACGCGGTCCCAAATCGAAGCTCTGGCGCGCTACCCGAATTAAACTCCCGTAAGCGGATTGACGCCCCGTTGCGGGTTCCCCATCTGCCTCGCGGTGCCCTATAATGGGGTCGAATCCGCCCAAGGAGTTTGCGATGGCCCACGACGTCAGAGATTTGCCGGGCGGCCGCAGTGATGGCCTGAACCGCTTTCTCGGCGGCTCGCCGCTGGCGGTCGCGTTTCGCCTGGTCCTGCTCTCGATTCTGGTCGGCGTTGTGCTGGCGGCGATCGGTTTCGATCCCTGGAACATCATCTACAGCATCCGCCTCCTGTTCCAGCGTCTCTGGGATCTCGGCTTCGACGCGGTGAACTGGCTGTGGCGCTACTTCCTGCTCGGCGCCGTCATCGTGGTCCCGATCTGGCTGTTGATGCGCGTGTTCGGCACGCCGCGCGGCCGCTGAACTCTTTAGGGAGCAGCCGATGCAACTGCGTTTCGTCGGCTGCGGCGACGCCTTCGGCTCGGGCGGCAGGCTCAACACCTGCTTCCACGTTTGGGGGAGCGAGGCCAACTTCCTGATCGATTGCGGCGCGTCGGCTCTGCCGGCGCTGAAGCGGCTCGAGATTGACCTCGACGCGATCGACCTGATCCTGATCACGCATTTCCATGGCGACCATTTTGCCGGCCTGCCGTTCCTCCTGCTCGACGCACAATTCTCGCGGCGGACGCGGCCGCTGACCATCGCGGGCCCGCAAGGTATCGAGACGCGGCTGCGTGAAGTGATGGAGGCGTTGTTCGAGCACTCCTCCAAAACCAAGCCGCGCTTCGACCTCTCCGTCATTGAACTGACGCCGAAACAGAGCCGCAATTTCGGCGCAGTGACCGTGACGCCCTACCCGGTCGTGCACGGCGAATCCGGTGGTCCGTTCCTGGCCTACCGTGTCGAAGCCGAGGGCCGCACGCTGGCCTACAGCGCCGATACCGAATGGACGGAAACGCTCATTCCGCTGGCGCACGGCGCGGACCTTTTCATCGCCGAGGCCTATATGTACGAGAAGGTGGTCAAGAACCATCTCAGCCTGAAGACCTTGGAACAGCATTTGCCCGCAATCGGCGCAAAACGCCTCGTCCTCACCCATATGAGCGACGACGTTCTGTCGCGCCTTCGCGCCATTCAGCATCTCACCGCCGAAGACGGCATGGTGCTCGTGGTCTGACATGCACGCGCCCGTTCATCCCAGGGTCGGCAGCCGCGAGGTGTTCGCCATCGCGGGTCCGGCGATGGTCGCGAACCTCACCACGCCGCTGATCGGCGTGGTCTCGACCACCGCGATCGGGCGGCTCGACGACGCCGCGCTGCTCGGCGGCGTCGCGATGGCCTCCGTCATCTTCGACTGCCTGTTCTGGCTGTTCGGCTTCCTGCGCATGAGCACGCTCGCCTTCACCGCGCAGGCGCTGGGCGCGGGCCAGACGCAGGAGTTGAACGCCATTCTCGTGCGCGGCTTCATCGTCGCAGGCCTGATCGGCGCCGCGCTGATCGTGCTGCAATTGCCGCTGGCCGCCGTGCTGTTCGACCTGATGGGCGGCAGCGAGGGGGTCACGCACGCCGCGAAAACCTATTTCATGATCCGGATCTGGTCCTCGCCATTCGCCTTCGCCAACTACGTCATCCTGGGCTGGCTGGTCGGACAAGCCCGGGCCAATCCAGCGCTGCTGCTCCAGGTCGCGATCAACCTCATCAACATGGTGGCGACCATCCTGCTGGTGCTGGTCTATGACACCGGCATCGCAGGCGCGGCGGTGGCAGCGCTGCTGTCCGAGGCGGTCGGGTTCGTGCTCGGCGCAATCGTCTGCCACCGCTACGCGGGCGGTGGTTTTGCCGTTGCTCGCGCGCGCCTGTTCGACCGCGAGAAACTGATGCGGATGCTGGCGGTGAACTCCGACATCATGATCCGCACCGCGGCGCTGATCGCTGTGTTCCTGTTCTTCACCGCCAAGGGCGCGCGCGCCGGCGACGTCACGCTGGCCGCGAACTCCGTGCTCAACAACTTCTTGCTGGTCAGCGCCTTCTTCCTCGACGGCCTTGCGAATGCAGCCCAGCAACTCTGCGGCCGGACTTTTGGCGGGCGCGACGCCAAGGGATTTGCGGATTCGACCCGCCTGGTGCTGCTGTGGGGGCTCGGCTTCGCGCTGGTCGTCGCCGTGCTGTTCGCACTGTTCGGCCCAAACCTGATCGACTTCATGACGGCAAGCGACGACGTCCGCCGGGCAGCGCGCGATTTCCTGCCGTTCATCGTGCTAGCGCCGGTGCCGGGCGTGTTCGCCTTCGGCTTCGACGGCATCTATGTCGGCGCCACCTGGGCGCGCGAGATGCGCAACCTGATGCTGGCCTCGCTCGCGATCTTCCTGCTCACCTGGTTGGCGCTGCAAGCGTTCGGCAATGTCGGGCTGTGGTGCGCGCTGATCGCGTTCTACGTCGCACGCGGCGGCTTGCAGGGTGCGCGCTATCCGGCGCTGTTCAGGGCGACGTTTGCGAAATCGTAGCCCGAATGGAGCGCCAGCGTAATCCGGGACGTCCGTATTCGCGGACGGATTCCCGGAATGCGCTACCTCCATCCGGGCTACGGGGATTCCCGCCCGCGGGAGAGGCGAAGTGCGCCTCACATCCCCGGCCAGTCTTCCGCCGTCAAAGTGGCAGCGTCGGCGCCGACGATCTCGGACAGCGAATCCCGGCCCGTGCGGAGCAGCGTCGAAGTGAGGTCGCGCTTGATCTCGTCGACGAGGCCGAGGCCCTTGTAGATCAGCGACGAATAAAGCTGGATCAGGCTGGCGCCGGCGCGGATCTTCGTCAGCGCTGCGCCGCCCGAATCCACCCCGCCAACGCCGATCAGCGGGAACGCGCCCTCGACGCGCACATAGGTCTCCGCGACCATGCGGGTCGACAGGCGGAACAGCGGCCGTCCGGACAGGCCGCCCTGCTCCTTCGCGCGCATCTCCTCGCGCAGCGTGCTCGGCCGTGCGATGGTCGTGTTCGACACGATCATGCCGTCGACCCGACGCGACCGGGCGACCTGCACGACGTCGTCGAGCTGGGCGAGGCTCAGGTCCGGCGCGATCTTCAGCAGCACCGGCGTGTCGCCGGCCTTCTGGCGCACCCGCTCGCGCGCATCGATGACTTTTGCGAGGAGGTCGTCGAGCAGCGCGCCCTCCTGCAGATTGCGCAGGCCGGGCGTGTTGGGCGATGACACGTTGACGGTGAAATAGCTCGCCACCGGCGCGAAAGTCTCGATCAGCTTGACGTAATCGGCGACGCGGTCCGGCGAATCCTTGTTGGCGCCGACATTGACGCCGACGATGCCGCCGTGCTGTGCGCGCGCGGCAAGCCGTCGAAGCGCCGTCTCCGCGCCGTCATTGTTGAAGCCCATGCGGTTGATGACGGCCTCGTCGCGCTCGAGGCGAAACAGTCGCGGCCGCGGATTGCCAGCTTGCGGCTTCGGCGTCACCGAGCCGATCTCGACGAAGCCGAAGCCGAGCCGCAGCAATGCATCCGGCACCTCCGCGCTCTTGTCGAAGCCGGCGGCCATGCCGATCGGATTGGGAAAGTTGAGCCCGAAGGCGCGCACCGCGAGCTTGGGATCGTCCGGCCGCGGCTTGCCGGGCGGCAGGAAGCGCAGGCCCTGGATCGCGAGCCGATGCGCGTCCTCCGGGTCGAGCCAGCGCAGCACCGGCAATGAAAAGGCGTCGAAAGCCCGGATCACGGCAGAAGCTCCGGAACGTCGTGGCTGCCGTCGGCGCGCATGTTGAGGTTCGTCACGGCGATCACCGCGCCGAGGTCGAGTTCGCCGTACAGATGCGGAAACAGCTCGCCATTGCGCGAACGCTCCCAGCGCAAGCCGGCTCCAAGCGCCTCGTCATCGACCTCGACCAGGAACAGCGCTCGCTGGCCAAGGAAATGCTTTCGCAGGGTCTCGGGAACCTGGGCGGCGGTCGAGAAATGGATGAACCCATCGCGCGTGTCATCCGCGCTACCCCGATACACGCCCTGCCGTTCCGCTTCGCGCCAGGCCGAGGCCGGACAGATTTTATAGATCTTGACCACCGCTTGCGGAGCCCTGCTTGCCCGTTGAGTCAGCTCATTGAGTCTTTTGGGGTTTTTCGTCTCTGACGGGTTTTCAAATCCCGCGCGCGACCGTAAAGGCCACACCTCGCGAACTCAAGACTTAGCCACACCCCTTGCGCGAAAAACGGAAAACCGGTTGATTTGAGGACAGTTTTCCTGAGTTGCGACGGGCTGGACCTTTTCATGGTCAGGCAGGCCAAAGCGCAGAGGATGCTAACCCACGATCAGATCTGGGGGGCGCTGGATCGACTGGCGGCGCGCGCCGGCCTGTCGCCGTCCGGGCTTGCAAAGCGCGCCGGGCTCGATCCCACCACCTTCAACAAGTCCAAGCGCGTCACCGCCGACGGCCGCGAGCGCTGGCCCTCGACCGAATCGATCGCCAAGGCGCTCACGGCGGCCGAATCGTCCATTGAGACTTTCGTGAAACTGATCGGCGACGACGTCGGTGACCGCCGCTGCGTGCCGCTGCTCGCCTTCGCACAGGCCGGCGCGACCGGTTCTTTCGACGAGTCCGGCTTTCCCAGCGGCAAGGGTTGGGCCGAGATCGCGCTTCCCGCCGCCGAGGACCGCCACACCTTTGCGCTGGAGATTTCCGGCGATGCGCTACAGCCTGCCTACCGCGACGGCGACGTCATCCTGGTTTCGCCGGGCACGGCGGTCCGCAACGGCGACCGCGTGGTGGTGAAGACCAGAGACGGCGAGGTGACGGTCGCGACGCTGAAGCGCCGCACGGCAAAGGTGCTGGAATTGCAGCCGCTCGATGCGGCGCAGGCCGAGCGGACGATGGCGGCGGGCGATATCGCCTGGATCGCGCGAATCGCGTGGGCGAGCCAGTAGATTCCGGCGCGATAGATTCGCGATTAGATTCGCGATTAGATTCCTGGCGCAATCGCCATTGCGACACATCCCCCTTTCGCCTAGGTTGCGCCGATATTGAGAAGCCAAAATGCACCTCAGGGGGAATATGATGAATCGCCGTCACGCATTGAAGGCGCTCGCGGGTCTCGCCCTTTGCCCACTGTGCAAGCCGGCCTTTGCCGCAGAAGGCGCGCATTGGAGCTATGAAGGCGTCGGCGGCCCGGCCAAATGGGGCGATCTCGACGCAGCCAACAAGGCCTGCGCGGCCGGCCTGCAACAATCGCCGATCGACATTGAGGCGACGATCAAATCGCAACTGCCGACGCTGAAGCTGAACTGGGGCAGGAGCGCCGACACCATCGTCAACAACGGGCATACGATCCAGCTCAATTTCGCGGAAGGAAGCACGCTGACGCTCGGCAACGTCAAGTACAAGCTACTGCAGGTGCACTTCCACCGGCCGAGCGAGCACATGATCGGCGGCAAGAATTTTCCGATGGAGGCCCACTTCGTCCACCGCAACGATGCCGGCGGGCTCGCCGTGGTCGGCGTGCTGATGGCCGAAGGCAGGCCGAATGCGAGCTTCAACACGATCGTCAAGACCATGCCGGCTGCGGAAGGACCTGCGGTGAAGGCCGACGGCAGCATCCATCCGGGCGCCATGCTGCCGCAAAAGCTCAGCTACTTCCGCTATTCCGGCTCGCTGACGACGCCGCCCTGCTCGGAAGTGGTCGAATGGCTGCTGCTCACCGATCCCATCCAGGTGTCGGCCGCAGACATCGCCGCCTTCGCAAAACTCTATCCCATGAACGCGCGGCCGGTACAGAAGGACAATCGGCGTTACGTGTTGCGATCGATTTGAAGCGCGGCACGGCAAAGGCGCTGGAATTGCAGCCAGTCGATGCGGACGATGACGGCGGGCGATATCGCCTGGATGGCACGGATGGTGTTGGCGAGCCAGCGATGAGGTAAGTGCAGTGGTCCCACTCTCGGTGTCGTCCCGGCGAAGGCC
>NZ_VSTH01000199.1 GCF_008123965.1 Bradyrhizobium hipponense
GTCCTCCGTGAAGAATTCCCAAGTCATTGATTTGGAATCTGGAAATGGCGCGTTGGCGTAATCGGGTTTGCCGAGAATCGGGACTTCGGAAGGGGATTCCTTGCAAACTTGATTTGTGATTCTCTGGTCCGGGAGCGATTTGGCGAGGGACCAGATGCGGCCACCGGAACGACGGGAAACGGGAGAGCAGGATCTTTTCCGATCCCGGCTCGATCAGATCATCGACCTGAAGCATCCGCTGGTGACGCTGGGCCGCACGGTGGATTGGAGCTTCCTGGAGGAGCGGTTCGGGGAGGTGTACACCGATGATCCCGGGCGGCCGCCGCTACCGACGCGGTTGATGGCGGGGCTGGCGATCCTCAAGCACACCTACGACCTGTCCGACGAAGTGCTGTGCGAGCGTTGGGTCGAGAACCCTTATTACCAATACTTCTGCGGCGAGGAGTTCTTCCAGCACCGGCTGGTGTTCGATCGTTCGTCGCTGACGCGCTGGCGCAACCGTATGGGCGAGGAGCGACTGGCTGCGCTGATCCAGGAGAGCCTGTCGGTTGCCACCAGGACCAAGGCGATCAAGCCGTCTGACTTGTCTCGGGTGATCGTCGACACCACGGTTCAGCCCAAGAACGTGACGTTCCCCACCGATGCGAAGCTTCTGAACCGGGCGCGCGAGAAGCTGGTGCGGCTGGCGCAGCGCCATGGGGTGAGCTTGCGTCAATCCTATGCGCGGGTGGGCAAGTTCGCCCTGATCCAGCATCAGCGCTATGCCCACGCCAAGCAGTTCAAGCGCGCCAACCGGGCGCTCAAGACGCTGCGGACCTATCTCGGCCGCGTGATCCGCGACATCGGCCGCAAGATCGATGGCAACAGCGGGCTCGAGGCGGCGTTCGCAAAGCTGCTGCCGCTGGCGCGGCGCGTGCGCGAGCAGCAACAGCGTCAACGCGGGCCGAAGGTCTATTCCCTGCACGCGCCGGAGGTCGAATGCATCGGCAAGGGCAAGGCCCATCGGCCTTACGAGTTCGGCGTCAAAGTCTCCGTTGCAACCACGATCAGCCGCGCCAAGGGCGGCCAGTTCGTCACCCATGTAAAGGCGTTGCCCGGCAATCCATATGATGGCCACACCCTAGAAACCGTCATCCCCGACATGGAGGCGATGGTCGGCAACACCATCGCGCGCATTCTCGCCGACAAGGGCTACCGCGGCCACAACGCGCCGCCCGATCACAAGTTCAGGGTCTTCATCTCCGGCCAGAAGCGAGGGGTGACGCCCAAGATCAAGCGCGAACTGCGCCGCAGGGCCGCCGTCGAACCTGTCATCGGCCATCTCAAGGCCGAGCACCGCATGGGCCGCAATTATCTCTGGCTCCGCCAGGGGGACGCTGCCAACGCCGTCCTCGCCGCCGCCGGCTACAACTTCCGCCGCTTGATCCGCTGGCTCAGGATTTTGTTGTGGCAAATCCTGACCGCTCTCTTCACGGAGCCGGCGATCAATCCAGCCAGAAATCAGCGTTCTTCACGGACGAC
>NZ_VSTH01000002.1 GCF_008123965.1 Bradyrhizobium hipponense
TTGAGTCTGGACCCTAGTCAAATGGTTGCAGGCGAAGTCCTGCAACCCTGCCACGTGGCGAACGGGAGAGCGCGAGGGGAACCCCTCGCATTCTAAACAAAAGAGTGCGCCGCAGGCGCTCCGCTTAATAACAGCCGGTTCGGGAAGCTGTCTTCTTTGTTGCCGTACAGGGAGTTGCGCCGAGCTCGGCGTCTTTTGCCGTTTCGGACGGCGAGGACCAAAGAGGACAGTATGGCGCGGATCATCAAGGCGGCGATGGGCTATGCCGCAATCCCGGCAGGCTTTCCGATTCTGGTGTCGGAGCGGATGGCGATCATCGAGCCGGCGTTTGCCTGGCTGATGGAGTTGGCGACCATACCGGGCCGCAGCCATGCGGCTGAAACGATACGGACCTACTGCGAGCACCTGCATGATTGGTTCGACAGTCTGGAGCAATCTGGTCTCGACTGGCGCGCGGTGAGCGAGGCGGAGATTGCGGCCTGGCGCAATCGCATGCTGTCGCAGCCGAGCCCACATACGAAGCGGTCATACGCGCGGTCGACGGTGAATGATCGGGTTCGCACGGTCTGCCGGTTTTATGTCTGGGCGCAGGGACGCGGCTGGATCGAGGCCTTGCCGTTCCACTTTGTCGACGTGCGGGTGGGCCCTGGCCGCCGACAATCGTTCCTTGCGCATGTCAACGCGCGCGCCGGTGTCGTGGCGGCGAACATCCTGACTGTTGCCGAGCATGAGCGCTTGCCGCGACCGTTGCGGGTCGATCAGTTGCGCCGGGTCTTCGCCCAGTTGGAGATGCCCTACCGTCTGATGGCGGAATGGGCGCTCGCAACGGGATTACGGCGCAAGGAGCTTTGCGGCTTAGCCGTCTTCCAGGTCCCGGAGACAGCACATCTTGATGACGAGGATCATCCGCTGGTCGGCGTGCCCTTGACCATCACCAAGGGCGACAAGCCTCGCACGATCTACCCACCGATCGGCCTGATCGATCGCACGCAACGCTATATCGACGAAGTGCGCACGCCGCAGGTCCGGGCATGGCGTCGCCAACGGTCGGATTATCGGCCACCATCGGCGCTCTTCCTCAATCTGCAGGGGAATGCGGTCAGCAAGACACGATTGACGGCGGTGTTTGCGGAAGCTTTCCGAGCCGCCGGCGTGGCGGGTTCGCTGCATTGGTTGCGCCATACCTTTGCGATGACCATGCTGGTGCGATTACAGAGACAGGCATCAACCACGCCTGACCTCAATCCGCTGAAGATCGTCCAGGTCCTGCTCGGGCACAGTTCGATCCAGAGCACGGCGATCTACCTGCGCTGCGTCGAGCTCAATGCCCGGGAACTCGCCGACAGCATCGACTATCTCTACGGTGAGTTGCTCCCCGATGGCCGGTAAGCGTGAGCGTATCGATCGGCGTCTATCGGCTGCGTCACCGATCGTGCTGGACCAGCTGGTCGATACCGTCGCCGTCTTTCGTGATGGTTGGGGCGAGGTCGCAAAGCGCTACGATCTCGGCAAGCTTGGTTTGCCGACAGACATTGCGATGCTTCTGGCAGACGCCTTCCGCAATCATCATGCCGCATCGAGCTCCGACACGCTGCGTCATTGCTGGATGGCGCTGCGCGTCTTCGCGCGCTTTGCGGTGGAGGACGGGCATGTTCTTTCTGCAGGGGATCTGACCACCGCAATGGTCGGGCGCTATGTCGGCTGGCTGGATCAACAGATCGCGGGACAGACGAACAAGCCCTGGTCGAAGGGGTCGCGGGCGAATGTGCTGATGCAGCTGCGTCAGATGATCGACTGGACCAAGCGTCGGCATCCATCCCGGTTGCCCGCGCGTATCGACTTCCCCTGGCGGTCCTGGCCGAACCGCCATGCCGATCCCCGCACACGCCTTGGCGGAGACGACCTCAAAGCCATCCTTCGGGCCTGTTACGAGGAGATCGACGAGGCTTGGGAGCGCTTCGAAACGGGGCGAAGGATCCTCGCCACGAGCGGACCGGTTGATGGTGTCGATCCCGAACTTTGCGACCTGATCCGGGCGCTCGCCCGGGTGAATGACGGGGTCCTGCCTTCGCGCACTCTCGCGATCCGGAGCCAGGTCAACATATCGGCAGTCGCACGTCATGGGGGGCTGCGTCATCTCGGAGGCTATCTTCACCTGACCGGAGAAACGGTCGTTGCCTTCTTCATTGCCCTTGCGATCCAGACCGCAGGCAATCCGGACGCGCTGCGGTTGATCACACGCGATTGCCAGGTGGCGCATCCACTCGATGAGCATCGCGTCATCATCGAGTGGGCCAAGCCCCGGGCCGGACGGATGATCAAGCGCGCGCAAAGACGATCCTTCGATCGCCGTCGCCGGTATGCCGCGCCGAACCTGATCGACAGGCTGTTGGCGATGACGGCGCCACTTGTATCTCGAGGCAGCCGACAGGATCGAAACCGTTTATTCCTGGTGAAGAGCGAGAAGAAGGATACAGTCACGCTCATTCCCGAGGCGACATTGTCGCATGCCCTGAAACCGTTCGTCAGCCGTTCGAACGTTCGGATCGCCATCTGGAATAAGGCGGCACCCGAACGGGCACGGCCTTTGCTGCCGGATTTTGCCGCCGTGCTGCTGCGAGGCAGCGTCGCCACCGAATATTACAAGGCGTCCGGCGGCGATATCGTCGTGACACAGGACGTGCTCAATCACGCTCGCGTCGACACGACCGAACTTTACATCAAGGGGCCGCAGACGCGCCGTGTCCAGCGCGAGGCCATCGCCAGATTGCAGAACCTAATGCTCGGCTGGATTATCGGTAGGGAGACCGACACCGGGGATCATCCGGCGCGCGAGCGGATTGCCCTGGGCGCCAACGCGCTAGCCCCGTTCAGCCATGATTGTCTCAATCCGATTGCGGGGACGGCATCCGGTTCGACGGCTGGCAGGGTCTGCCGGCACTTCGGCGGATGTCTGCGCTGCCCTGGACTGGTCATCCCGATCGACGCGGAACACATGGCGCGCATTCTTCAGGCGAAGAGCGAACTGGAACGGGCGCGTGAACGCCTCGATCCGCGCCGCTTCGAGCTTCTGTACGCATCGAGCTTGCGCATTCTGGTCGACGACATCCTGCCGGACTTCCCGCAATCCCTGCGCGCGGAGGCCGAAACTCGAATGATGACGCTGCCAACACCGCCGGCGCTGGAGTGAACGATGGCGACTTCCACGGCATTCGCTGTTCCCGCCGCGACACGCTCGCCACTTCGGATCTCGGCACGCTCGGTGTGGTCGGATCAGGTCTGGCATCTCGACGGATACCGCCCGGGCGGCAACCGGAGTGACTTCTCGCTCGACTGGGGCTTTATCCTTGCTGACGACAGCCGGTTCAGCGATCCGCACTGGACAGATTGGCGAGAGGCGGCAAAGCTGTTCCTGTGGAGCCTGAAGCTGGACCCGCCGCCCGGCCGTCGCAATGTCCATGAAGCAACCATCGTCTCCGTCTTCAAGGATTTGCGGATACTGATCCGCTGGATGGCAGCGCAAGGATATCGGCGCTTCGTCGATCTCGATCGCGACGCTTGCGAGCGGTTCTTAGCATCGATGGCGACGCGCCCGGGCAAAGAGACGGATAAGCCCTTGAAGTCGGGGACGTTGCAAAAATACGCCAACCTGCTGACACGTCTTTACCTGCAGGGGGCGAAGTTCCCGGAAGTGGCGATCGCTGATCCGTTCCCGGGCATTGGGAAGCCTGTGCTCCGTCATGATCGCGGTTGGCTGCCCTATACGCCCGATGAGATCGCCGTCCCGCTGGTCTCGGCGGCGTTGCGACTGATCGGAGCCCCGGCTGATGATGTTATCGCGTTGCAGACGCTGGCGCAGACCGTTTATGACGATGCGCTTGCGCATGGGATCAGCCAGACGAAGGCTGGCTTCATCGTGACCGACGCGATCGCCGCGTTCACATTCTCGACGTTACCCGGCGAGGACGCGCCATGGCATGCCGTACCTGTCAGCAGCACCAAGCAGGTGCGGTATCTTGTCGATCGTATCTACGACGCCTGCTTCGTCGTCATTGCCTATCTGATCGGCGCCCGGGTCTCGGAGATTATCGGGCTTCAAGTCGGCTGCATCGAGCAGCATCCCTCAGGTGATGGCAGCGAACGCTTCGCCTATCTCGTTGGCCGGATCTACAAGACAGCACACGGCGCTGATGGCGTGGCCCATCGCTGGGTCGCGCCGCCGCCGGTCGAACGCGCCATCCTGGTCATGGAACGGCTGTCGGCCCGCTTGCGCGCCCAAAGCGGGCGGCCCGATCTCTTTCTGGCGATGGCCAGCAACGGCCTTATTGGTCCCGCGGCCCGGATTAATTTGCCCGTCGTCTCCACGATCATATCGCGGTTGAACAACCAGTTCGCGCCGTTCATCGCTCTGCCGCATCATCAGGGTGAGCCCTGGCATCTGAACACGCATCAGGGCCGAAAGACCTTCGCCCGCTTCGTCGGCAAGCGCGACCGGACCGGCCTGCATGCGCTTCAGGCGCACTTCGGTCATGTCACCCGTGCGATGACCGATCGCGGTTATGTTGGGACCGACTTCGCTCTCGACGACCTGATCGATCGCCATGCTCAGGAGGAAACGCGCGCCGCCCTCGAAGAGGTGCTGACGGCGACAGCGCTTGGCGGCAAGGGCGGGCGGATGATTGCCGCTCGCTCGCAGTTCCGGGGACGCACGCGTGACGGCGATGCCCAGGCCTACGTCCGCTTCCTGATGGAAGAGACTGATCTCCGCCTCGGGGTCTGCGACTGGGGCTATTGCGTCTATCGCGTCGAAACGGCGGCCTGCTTCGGCGATGAAAAAGGGCCGAACCCCGTGCTGAGGACTGAAAGCACGTGTCTCACCTGCGCCAACTTTGCCGTTACGGCCAAGCACCGACCGGTCTGGCAGGCGCGCCGCGATCGCAATGCCGATCTTCTCGCTCATCCTGGCCTCGACCCGGTCAGTCGCGAGCTTGCCGAGACACGGATTGCCGAATGCGACCGCATCCTCGGCGATCTCGATCATGGAAAGGATGCACGCGATGACGCGTAAAACCGGCAAAATGCCAGCGCTGACGCCGCACGAAAAACGGCTGTGCAACACGGACCGCAAGCTGCGGGAGGCTCTGGAGCGCCTGGTTAAGGGACTGCCCACACACCCCGACCTACAAAAGCGGTCCTACCGTCTGACCGTTGCCACGCTCGCACGTGAGGCGCGTGTCGGCCGCAACGCGATCTACACCAATCATCGTTCGATGATCGACGAGTTGCGTCGCGCCAGCGATCGCAGGATCGTCCCCGAGAAGCTGGCGGCCTGGGAAGACAAACTCGCCCAGCAGTGCGCTCTGATCCAGGTCTTGCAGATCGAGGAGCGGCGTATGGTGACGGAAAATGCCGTCCTGCTGAAGTGCATCCTCGAAGCCGAAACGGAGGTTGAGCGGCAGAAGCGTCACAATGCCCGCCTGATCACTGAGCGCGATCGCGCCATGAAGCCGGTGGCCCTCCCGCGTGGGCCAAAATCCTGACGTCGTTTACGATTGCCGGTTCGTGTCGCTGCGCTCGTCGAAGGACAATTGTCGCCCCATCCATTGCCTGCGACAATCATGCGCGGCATGATCTGCGGCATGCTTGACCCCTTCGATCCAGATAGCTTCATTGTGCGCGCCGAGGTTCATATCCTTGGCATCGAGCCCAAGATCAGCCGCACTCTCGAATTGCCAATCACTCTCAACCTCGCCCAACTCCACGAGGTGCTGCAGGCCGCCTTTGGCTGGACCGACAGCCATTTGCATCACTTCAATATTGGCGGTCTTATTTATGGAGCCCCGGAGTTCGATGAGGACGGTCTGTCCGACAGCCGGACCTTCGAGGCGACCGAGGTCAGGATGATCGACCTTCACTTTCCCTACGATGCCGAGGAAAACCCTCTCACGATCCTCTACGAATACGACTTTGGCGATAATTGGCGTCATCTGCTGCGCTTGGAGCGCGTCGCACGCGAGGAGAGCGCCAAATATCCTCGCTGTATCGCCGCCGCACGCTCAGGACCTCCCGAAGACGCTGGTGGGCCTTCCGGCTATGCCAACTTCCTCGAGGCCTGGCTCGACCCCGACCATGAAGAACACAAAGCCATGCATCGATGGGCTGGCGGCAAGTTCCACCCGGAGTCCTGCAATCTCGACGACATCAACAAGGCTATCGCCAAAGCACTACGCTTATCAAAGGGCGACTATCGCTTCCGTCGAGAAAGCCATCGTGATTGACGCCAAACGGCTGCGCTTCAGCGCCAAAGATACACCCAAAATGCAAGGCGCAACCAGAAAGGTAAAAGAATCAACGCCATCCAGCTAACAGGACAGTTGACGCATAACCTAAGGGCTGCACCCGCTCGACCAATTCCGCGCCTTCCAGGCTCTGCGCGAGAAGGGCCGGACCGAGGAGGACATCGCTGCTGCCTTCTTCATCTCTATCAACATCGTGAAGCAGCGCTTGCGGCTCGCCTCGGTCTCGCCCGCGCTGCTCGACGTCTATGCCGACGACGGCATGTCGCTCGAGCAGTTGATGGCCTTCACCGTCACTCCGGATCATGGCCGACAGGAGCTGGTCTGGCAGGCTATCTCCGGCTCTTGGCAGAAAGAACCCTATCAGATCCGCCGCTTGTTGACGGAGAATACGGTGCGCGCCTCCGACCGGCGCGCCGTGTTCGTTGGTCTCGACGCCTACGAGGCGGCCGGTGGCGCGGTGCTGCGCGACCTATTTCAGTCCGACGACGGCGGCTGGCTTGAGGACGTCGCTCTGCTCGACAGCTTGGTTGCTGAAAAGCTGAGGCAAGAGGCGGAAACGATCGCCGCCGAAGGCTGGAAGTGGATCGAGGTCGCGATCGACTTCCCCTACGGCCATAACCGTGGCTTGCGAGAGCTGGATGGTGTGCCCGCCGCTCTCACCGCCGAAGAGCAGGCGACCATCGAGGCGCTCAAGGCCGAATATGCCAGGCTCGAAGCCGAGCATGACGGTGTGGATGAGCTGCCCGACGAGGTTGACCAGCGACTTGGCGAAATTGAGACCGCTCTCGCCGCCTTCGACGATCGACCCATCATCTATCAGCCGGCCGACATCGCTCAAGCGGGTGTGTTCGTCGGCATCGATGCCGAAGGCACGCTCTTGGTTGATCGCGGCTACGTCCGTCCCGAGGACGAAGTGCGCGTGACCGAGCCAGAGCAGAACAGCGACGGCGAACCCGCTGCCGCGGCCCTGGACGGCGCCGAACCATCAGCACCGGCTATCCAGCGCGCCGTCATCACCATCGGCGGGCAGGTCGCGGAGCCCGAGGACGAGGATGATGATGCGGTGAAGCCACTGCCGGACCGCCTGCTGACCGAGCTCACGGCGGAGCGGACGCTGGCGCTGCGCGACAAGCTGGCGATCACGCCTTCGGTCGCTTTCCAATCGGTGCTGCACAAATTCTGCATGGATGTCTTCTCCCGCTACTCCTCCAACGGGACGGCGATGGAGGTCTCCGTGCGCAGCGCCAGCTTCCCGGTGCAGGCGCAGGGGCTGAAGGACACGCCGGCGGCCAAGGCGATCGACGCGCGCCACAAGACCTGGGAGGAGCGCCTGCCGAAGGACAAGGCCGACCTTTGGGATTGGCTCACCGGCCTCACCGGCGACGAGCAGGCAACGCTCTTTGCGCACTGCGCCTCATTCGGCGTGAACGCGCTCTACGAGAAGGGCGACCGATACGGCGGCGGCGCCACGCCGCACACAGTCGAGCAGCGCATCGCCGACGCCGATCGCATTGCTAGCGTCGTCGATCTCGACATGGTGGAAGCCGGCTGGCGTCCCACCGTCGAGAACTATCTCGGCCGGGTCCCGAAGCGCCGCATCCTCGAGGCTGTGCGCGAAGGCGCCGGTGAGCGGGCGGCCCAGCTCATCGATCATCTGAAGAAGGGCGACATGGCCAAGGAGGCCGAACGCCTCATGGCCGAGACCGGCTGGCTGCCCGAGCCACTGCGGATGGCCGACGTCGACCAGGCGGCAACCGCCGACGCCGTGGAGCCCGAGGGCGATTGCGAGACGCTGCCGGAATTCCTCGCCGGAGACGGCGAGGAAGCTCCGGCCGATGAAGCGGACGAGCCTCACATGATCGCGGCCGAATAACTCGACTACGCGGGGCGGCTTCGGCCGTCCCGCGTCTATTCACTGCCATTCACCCCAAAGCCTGGCGCAAGCCGGGCTTTTTGCATTATTATGGAGGTTCTCGTGCCCCTCTTCACCATCGAGACGACCTATCGCCTGCCGGTCTATCGGCAGCGAACTTACGACGCCGAAACGCTCGACCAAGCCTGCGATCTCGCGATCGCCGACGAGAGCTGGGACGACAACAAGTCGGACGTCGAAAAGCCCGGCGACACCTTTGTCACGGGTGTCTGGGAAGGCCGCGACGCTGCCAATATCGGCCGGCCCCTGCCGTTTCCCTCACGTTTTGACGAGCAGGTCCAGCGCAAGGCTGACCATTTCGACTTGCTGCTCGGACTGCTCAAGATACTCGCCCGCGCCCCGGAGGGAGGCTCAGCGGATGTCGAACTTTGGCGCCGACGGGCGGACGCCGCCATAGCGAAGGCCGAGGCCGTTCTCGCGGGCGAAAACGATCCGATCGAGGGAGCTGTGTCATGACGAAATACATCGTCACCGTCGTCGAAGGCGATGCGAGCGACCTCGCGGAAGCGGTCGCCGACGCTGACGACGGCCAAGCCTAGCCATCTTGGCAGTTCGCAGACTGACGAACGCTCTGTGCACGGCGCGCCGCCGCCCGGTGGGGCGCCGTTTCTCATGTCGGACACGGCCTTGATGCTGAGAGGGAGAGGTCGGCCGGGACAGGTTTGAGCCGGTGCGGTCAGAGAGAGCGCCGGCCGGCTCGCCCGTTCCTGCTCTCCATAAGGCTTCCTCCATGAATGACTTTTCCCCGATCGCGGCCGATCAGGCTGCGCCGATCTCGCCTGTCCGCGCTCCCGAGGGCGCCAGCATCATCATCGCTGCGGCGGAGCAGCTCCTCCCGCATCTCGAACGTGGCCGACGCATCGACCCCGCAATCTTGCGCGCCGCGATGGAAGTGGCCTGCGGCGCATCCGATGCGACGGGCGCGTGGGATTGGAAGATGGGCTACGATGCCTGTGAAGCCGCCACCGTCCTGTTCCTGCATAAATACGGAAAGGCGCTTTTCCGCAAAACCGACTCTGCGGCCCTACGACTTTCTGCTTTGGACAAGATCGCGGCGCTCCTGCCGACCCACACGCGCCGCTCTGCCGAGAGCGAGGCTTTCCAGCAATTCTCGACGCCCATCCCACTCGGCCTGGCTGCGCTTACCGCGGCCGCCATTACGGCGGCGGATCGCGTGCTGGAGCCGTCCGCAGGCACCGGGCTGCTCGCCATCCTCGCCGAGATCGCCGGCAGCGGGCTCGCGCTGAACGAACTGTCCAAGACCCGGGCCACGCTGCTCTCTTCCCTCTTTCCGGCCATTTCCGTTACGCGCTTCGACGCGGCCCAAATCGACGATCACCTCGATCCCGCCGTCGTCCCGAGTGTCGTGCTGATGAACCCGCCGTTTTCGGCGATGGCGAACGTCTCCGGCCGCATGGCTGACACGGCGTACCGCCACATCGCCTCTGCCCTGGCGCGCCTCGCCGATGGCGGCCGGCTGGTCACGATCACCGGTGCAAACTTCTCACCCGAAGCCTCAGCCTGGCGCGACGCGTTCACCCGTTTGCAGGAACGCGGCCGCGTGGTGTTCACCGCCGCGGTCGCTGGCGCGGTCTATGCCAAGCACGGCACCACGATCGAGACGCGCCTGACCGTCATCGACAAGGTGCGGGCCAATGACCCGAGGGCGTTCCCGGAGTCGCCGGGAATAGCGCCCGACGTCGCGACGCTCCTCCACTGGATCGGCGAACACGTTCCACCTCGCCTGAGCATTGCATCAATCGGCGCTCTTCCGATGTCAGCCTCGCCGGCGCCTCGCACCATGCGCGGCTATCTCGCGCGGGCCTCCGCCCAGCCGGTTAACAGGTCGGTCGCCGATCCCGCAGCCATCGACCTCGCCTATGAGACAATCGATTGGACGCCGAAGGGCGCGCGCCTCAGCGACGCCATCTACGAGGAATATCGGCTCCAATCGATCCGGATCCCCGGCGCGCAGACGCACCCGACCAAGCTGGTGCAGTCGGCCGCGATGGCCTCGGTCGCGCCGCCGAAGCCGAGCTACAGGCCCCGGCTGCCGGCGAACCTCGTCAGCGGCGGCATCCTGTCCGACGCCCAACTTGAGACGGTCATCTATGCCGGCGAGGCCCATGGTAACTATCTCGCTGGCGCCTGGACGGTAGACGAGACCTTCGATCTCGTCACGGCCGCCCGCGACGACGCGCCGAACGCCGTTCGTTTCCGGCGAGGCTTCATGCTCGGCGATGGGACCGGCGCCGGCAAGGGTCGCCAGTCCGCCGGCATCATTCTCGACAACTGGCTGCAGGGCCGGCGCAAGGCGGTCTGGATCTCGAAGTCCGACAAGCTGATCGAGGATGCGCAGCGCGACTGGTTGGCGCTCGGCATGGAGCGTCTGTTGGTCACGCCGCTCTCGCGCTTCCCTCAAGGGCGCGAGATCCGGTTGGCCGAAGGCGTCCTATTTTTAACCTACGCTACGCTGCGGTCCGACGACCGCGGCGAGAAGCTTTCGCGCGTCCGGCAGATTGTTCAATGGTTGGGCTCGGACTTCGACGGCGTCATCATTTTCGACGAGAGCCATGCCATGCAGAATGCCGGTGGCGGCAACGGCGAGCGGGGCGATGTCGCTCCCTCGCAGCAGGGCCGTGCGGGCTTGCGGCTGCAGCATGCGCTGCCCAATGCCCGCGTCGTCTATGTGTCGGCGACCGGCGCCACCACGGTCCACAATCTCGCCTATGCCCAGCGCCTCGGGCTGTGGGGTGGCGAGGATTTCCCGTTCGCGACCCGCGCCGAGTTCGTCGAGGCGATCGAGGAGGGGGGCGTCGCGGCGATGGAGGTGCTCTCCCGCGACCTTCGCTCACTCGGCCTCTACACCGCCCGCTCGCTTTCCTACGACGGCATCGAATACGAGCTCGTCGAGCACCAACTCACCGACGAGCAGCGGCGCATCTACGACGCCTACGCCGGTGCCTTCAGCGTCATCCACAATCACCTCGACGCAGCCATGCAGGCTGCCAACATCACCGGCGAGACCGGCACGCTCAATCGTCAGGCGAAGGCGGCCGCGCGCTCGGCCTTCGAATCGGCCAAGCAGCGCTTCTTCGGTCATCTGCTCACCAGCATGAAGACGCCGACCCTGGCCCGCTCGATCGAGCGGGATCTGGCCGACGGCCATGCCGCGGTGATCCAGATCGTGTCGACCGGCGAGGCGCTGATGGAGCGGCGGCTCGCTGAAATCTCGACCGAGGAATGGAACGACGTGCGCGTGGACATCACGCCGCGCGAGTACGTTCTGGATTACCTCGCCCATTCCTTCCCGGTGCAGCTCTATGAGCCCTTCACCGACGCCGAGGGCAATCTATCGTCGCGGCCCGTCTTCCGCGACGGCCAGCCGGTCGAGAGCCGCGAGGCCGTCGCCCGCCGCAATGAGCTGATCGAGCGGCTCGCTTCGCTTCCGCCCGTTCCCGGCGCGCTCGACCAGATCGTGCAGCGTTTCGGCACCGACCTCGTGGCGGAAGTGACGGGACGTTCGCGGCGCGTGGTGCGCAAGGGTGACCGCCTTGCCGTCGAGAACCGTGCCGCCTTCGCCAATCTCGCCGAGACCGCCGCCTTCATGGATGACGCAAAGCGCGTGCTTGTCTTCTCGGACGCTGGCGGCACGGGTCGCAGCTACCACGCCGAGCTCTCGGCGCGGAACCGCCGGCTTCGCGTCCATTATTTGCTCGAGCCGGGCTGGAAGGCCGATGCCGCGATCCAGGGTCTCGGTCGCACGAACCGCACCAACCAGGCGCAGCCACCGCTCTTCCGGCCGATCGCGACCGACGTCAAGGCCGAGAAGCGGTTCCTTTCGACCATTGCGCGCCGGCTCGACACGCTGGGTGCCATCACGCGCGGCCAGCGCCAGACCGGCGGCCAGGGCCTGTTCCGGCCCGAAGACAATCTTGAGAGCCACTACGCCCGCGATGCGCTGCGCCAGCTCTATCTGCTGCTTGTGCGCGGCAAGGTAGAAGGCTGCTCGCTCCAGATGTTCGAGGACGCCACGGGCCTGAAGCTCACGGACGCGAACGGCATCAAGGACGAGCTGCCGCCGATCACGACGTTCCTGAACCGGCTGCTCGCGCTCACCATCGACCTGCAAGGTCTGCTGTTCACAGCCTTCGAGCAGCTGCTGAACGCCAAGGTCGAGGGCGCTATCGCAAGTGGCGTCTACGACATCGGTCTCGAAACACTGCAGGCCGACAGCTTTCTCGTCACCGATCGGCGCTCGATCTACACGCATCCTGCGACCGGCGCGGAAACCCGGCTGCTCACGATCACCGAACGGCGGCGCAATCGTCCCATGACGCTGGATCAAGCGCTCGATTGTCTCGCCAATGCTCGCGCGGTGCTACTGGTCAACGAGCGCTCGGGCCGCGCCGCGGTGCAGGTTCCGGCGCCAAGCTTCATGCTCGATGACGGCGAGATCGAACGCCGCGTGCGGCTGATCCGCCCGATGGAGAACCATCATGCTTCGATGAAGATGATGGACGAGAGCCACTGGCAGCCTGCGGATCGCGGGACATTCGCCGCAGCATGGAACGGCGAAGTCGTGGACGTCCCCGAGTTCGCTGAGAGCACTCTCCACATCGTCGCCGGTCTGCTGCTGCCGATCTGGAAGCGGCTTCCGAACGAGTCGACCCGGGTCTATCGGCTTCAGACCGACGATGGCGAACGCATCATCGGTCGCAGGGTCTCGCCGGCCTGGGCCGCGAACGCTTGCGCGACCGAAACCTGCAGCTTGACCCCACACCAAGCCTTCTCGGCGCTGATGGAGGGGCACACCGTCCTCGACCTTGCCGAGGATCTGCAGCTCCGTCGTGTCCGCATGATGGGCGCCCATCGCATCGAGCTGTCCGGCTTCACCGATACGATGCGTGACCGGCTGCGCACCTACGGCCTCTTCAGCGAGATCATCTCGTGGAAGCTGCGCATGTTCGTGCCATCAGATGCGACCGGCGCCGCGGTGTTGGCGAAGGTCCTTGACCACTATCCGGTCGCGCGCATCGATGAGCGGGAGGCCGCCTGATGGCCCGCGCCAACGCCTCCGAACTGGCCCGCCGTCTCGCGCGTGACGCCGAGGCGGTGTGCCGCCACTACCTGTCCAACGGGCGGCGCCAGGGCCGCTACTGGATGGTCGGCGACGTCCGCAATACGCCCGGCCGGTCGATGTTCGTCCGGCTCAGCGGACCGGAATCCGGTGCTGGCGCCGCCGGGCATTGGCGAGATGCCGCCTCGGCCGAACATGGCGATCTCCTTGACGTGATCCGCGAGAGCTGCGGTTTCGTTGACTTTCGCGAGGTCGCCAATGAGGCACGACGCTTTCTGAGTCTGCCGCGTCCAGAACTGGAGCCCGAGCCAAATCGCCTCCGGTCGAGAAAATCGCCCGCGCCGCGCGGATCGCCAGAGGCGGTACGGCGACTCTTCGGCATGTCGCGGTCGATCGCAGGCACACTCGTAGAGGCGTATCTCCGCAATCGCGGCATTACGGCTTTGCACAAAGCCGGAAGTCTGCGCTTTCACCCACGTTGCTACTACCGGCCCGACGACCACAGCCCGACCGAGACCTGGCCGGCGATGATCGCCGCCGTCACCGATCTCTCCGGCCACCTGACCGGCGCGCATCGCACCTGGCTTGATCCCGACGGCTTCAGTGAGACGACGCTCGGCAAGGCGCGGATTGACACGCCGAAACGGGCGATGGGCGACCTGCTTGGTCACGCCGTTCGATTTGGCGTAGCTGGCGAAGTCATGGCGGCCGGCGAGGGCATCGAGACGATGCTGTCGCTCCGCAGCATCCTGCCGACCATGCCGATGGTCGCAGCCCTCTCGGCGGCGCACCTCTCCGCCATCCTTCTCCCCGACACGCTGCGCCGGCTCTACATCGCCCGCGACGACGATCCTGCCGGTGACGGCGCCATGGCGACCTTGATCGACCGGGCGCAGGAGGCCGGGATCGAGGCGATCGTGATCTCGCCACGGCTTGGCGACTTCAACGAGGATCTTCGCCTGCTCGGACTTGACGCCCTTCGGGCCGCGAGCCGCGTACAGATCGCGGCGCAGGACGTCGCGCGCTTTATGGAGCTGGCGGCATAGCCGGAGCGGATGAGGGCGATGCGGCCGCTTCGTTACCGCGAGGCCGCTGGTCATGCTTCCCCTCGGCGCCGGAGAGGACCGCACCCACGGCCTTCTTAAGAGGGCGATCAGGCGGCAGGCGGCCCGGACCGGCAACCTCGCGGGCCGACTATTTTCCGTCGGCGGCAGAGCCGCCTTTACATCGCGAGGCAAAATAGTCGGCCCCCTTCGGTCCTCCGCCAAGGCTGCGGCCCTCCGCTGCGCTGCGGGTGCAAGTCCGTTCCGCCTGCCGCTTTCGTCGCCATGAAGGCCGCGATGGGCGCGGTCGAGCCGACCAGGGAAACCGCAATGACCACCGACCACGACAACGATTTCAAGCCGCACAACAGCTCATCCCCGACCGACCAGGTCCTCCAGGAACTCCAGCTCCATGGCTACCGTCCCTTCCACGATGAGCCCGATCCCCGGCAGCTCCCTGAAGGGCGAGTCCTCGCCGGCAGCATCGCCGACATCTTCGATGCCCTGGTGGTGGCGCTGTCCGATACCCGTCTTGAGCCCGACCTCGAAGACCTGCTCTGGTCGACGGTGAACGTCTTCCATCGCGCCATCGACAGGATCGGGCGCGAGCTCGACGACAACGAGCTGGCGCAGCAGCACTCGCAGCGGGAGCAGGACGGCAGCGAGATCAAATCCGTAGAGCTGGAGCGACTGACGGCGGAAGGGCAGACGCTGATCGAGCGACGCAACGCCTTCGAGCTGATGCGCGACCAAGCCGCCGATGAGTTCGAACGCCACACCCATTCCGCCTGGCGGCCGCGCAACGGGTCGAAGGTCAACCACCGCAATCTGACCTCCGCGATGATCGACAGTCGCGATTTCCTGGCCGCGAAGAAGCGCGCCGACAACCAGGTGCTTCTGCCTGCAGGACCGAAGGTGGCGCTGACCGGCGGTCTGGACTTCAATGATCACCGGCTGATCTGGGCCAAGCTTGATCAGGTGCACGCCAAGCATGCGGACATGGTGCTGCTGCACGGCGGATCGCCCAAGGGCGCCGAGCTGATCGCCGCCAAGTGGGCCGACAACTGCAAGGTTCCGCAGATCGCCTTCAAGCCCGACTGGACCAAGCATGCCAAGGCCGCTCCGTTCAAACGCAACGATGCGATGTTGGAGACGCTTCCGATCGGCGTGTTGCACTTCCCCGGAACCGGCATCCAGGACAACCTTGCCGACAAGGCCAAGAAGCTCGGCATCCCGGTCTGGAAATTCGGCGGCGCGTGACCGCTGCCATAACTCCTAATGACTAGGTCAGCGTTTCCTTGGTTCGAATCATATCAGGTGGCCTCGGCGAGTTTGTAGGACCAGGTATGGACGACGGGATGGCGATTGACGTCGTCAATTCCGGCCATGACGCGCTCTTTGAGTTCGTGCTTTGATGTAACCCGGATGTGACGCAGGACGGAGCGGGCGAACTTGGAAGAAGCCCTCGATAAGGTTGAGCCAGGGTACGCATACGACGAAGACCGCCTGATTGAGACATGCGCGCGGGCACGGCGAGCTCTATGATGGCTTGCGTGAAGGTCAGGCGGCCTGCTGACCGGCGGGCTTGTCGGCTTGGCGCAGGAGCTTCCATTCCCAGGGCAGCAGTTCGTGCAGACGCGACGCGGGAAGATCGGCGATACGGGCGAGGACGTCGGCGAGCCAGGCCTTGGGATCGACGTCGTTGAGGCGACAAGTCGTGATCATCGTCAGCATGATGGCGGCACGGTCGGCACCGCGCTGGCTGCCGGCGAAGGTCCAGTTGCGCCTTCCCAAGGCGATGCCCCTCAATGCGCGCTCAGCACAATTGTTGGTCAAGCAGATCCTGCCATCGTCGAGGAAGCGGGCGAAGGCGTCCCAGCGCCTGAGCATGTAGTTGATCGGTTTCAGGACCTCGGAGGAGCGCGAGAGAGTTTCGCGCTCACGCAGCAA
>NZ_VSTH01000020.1:0-1194 GCF_008123965.1 Bradyrhizobium hipponense
TATTTATGGACGGGCCCTAAGGTTGATAAGCCTAACAGAGGGATAGGTTCACGCGCTGATGGCGTCGCAAAACCCCTTTCGATGTCACTCGAATAATTGGCTCCCCGGCGCACAGACTGATGGAGACGGCCACGAGCGCGACAACCCAAGAAAAACGTCTTGGGGATTTGTGCAAGACGGGTGCAGCTCCGAGGCGTTCGCTTCATCAATCACATCCATCATCCCCAGCTTGCCATCCCTATTGGCTTTTCTCGTTGACCTGATAGCCGGAAAGGCTCAAGAGCTCCGGTGAGGCGCGGGCGACGACAGCATCGTTTTAGGCAACTTTGTCGGTCGCTCAGTCTCACTTCAATGCGTCGAGAGCCAGCGCAGCGAGGCTGCTGGTCAGCCGTTCAGGAGCTTTGGAGCCGGGACTTGGGGCCACCCTGCGCTCGCTATGCGACGCTATGCTCGAGAACAATGGGTTGATATTGAGCCATTGCTGGCAGGAGAGAGTCGAACCATGTTACTTCTCAACTGGCATCCCGATTACCGAGCTATCCTGGATGTCGCCGATGCGGACACCTTGAGTGTCGAGGCCGCTCGCGAAGTCGAGCGCTTTCTCAGGTATCGCGAAGGTCATAAGGAAACGCCGCTTCTTTCATTAGCAGGCCTCGCTCGTGAGATCGGCGTGGGCTCGATTCATCTCAAGGATGAGGGTCATCGACTCGGTCTTGGCAGCTTCAAGGCTTTGGGCGGCTCCTATGCCGTAATCCGGCTGGTGCTGCAGGAAGCAACGCGGCGACTCGGCCGAGACGTTGATGTGTCAGAGCTGCGAACTTCTGAAGTGAAAGCCGTAGCGCGGAAAATGACGATATCTTGCGCCACAGACGGCAATCATGGCAGATCAGTGGCGCAAGGTGCTCAGCTCGTTGGGGCAAAGTGCGCCATCTTCGTTCATTCAGGTGTCAGCGACGAGCGCATCACCGCGATCGCTCGCTTTGGTGCCCAGATGGTCCGAGTCAATGGCAACTACGACGACTCCGTCGACGAGGCGTCGCGAGTTGCCGCGGAAAACGGCTGGATCACGGTGTCTGATACATCCTGGCCGGGCTACGAGCGCATCCCCGGCTTGGTGATGCAGGGATATACCGCCCTGGTAAGCGAAGCACTGCGCCAGTTGCCCCGAGCCCCGACCCATGTGTTCGTCCAAGC
>NZ_VSTH01000020.1:1276-2741 GCF_008123965.1 Bradyrhizobium hipponense
ACTGTCGACGACGAGGACGCGATCAGCGTCATGAGGCGGCTTGCGAATCCCAGAGATGACGACCCTGCTGTCGTTTCAGGCGAAAGTGGTGGTGTTGGTCTCGCCGGCTTACTGCAGGTGGCCTCCGACCAGACCCTGCGGGACAAGGTCGGTCTTGGACGAGATGCTCGGGTCTTCCTGATCAACACCGAGGGCGCGACCGATGCTCGCCGCTACGAGGAACTCGTCGGTATGTCCCCAGCGCAGGTGTCGCTGACGAGCACTTCGCCGGACTAAACAGCTGGGGAAGCGTGAGGCGGTCCGGTTGGGCAGCTCGGTCAGAACATCGTGGGACGAGGGCCTCGTATCCCGACCCCGTAGTGCCGCCATCGCGGTGCTGATGGCTTGCCGACAAAGGCACCTGGTCCGTGACGCTAATGAACTCGTCCCCGCCCGCGAGCAGGGCGGCTGGGAGCGCAACCCTGAGCCAGACTGAGACGGTGTCCGGGAGGATCAGCCCGATGCTGATGCTGTCCACCGTAAGCGTAGCGCGGCGGCCGTTCAGATTGTTTGTGCGCGGTCTTGGGAGCACCGTTAGAAGAGTCATCTTCTGCAAGGGGGCTCACAATGGACGACCATTCGGACGACATAAGACGACCGTCGCCGCGTATCGAAGTGTATACTGGTGCAGGTCGAAAGCGCTGGCCGGACGATTTGAAGGCACAAATTGCCGCGGAAAGCTTCGAGCCGGGCGCGATTGTCACAGATGTCGCCCGCCGCCATGGCTGCCGGCCCCAGCAGGTGCATGACTGGCGGCGTCGAGCGCGTTTGGGCCAGTTGGTGCTGCCGGCTTCGGCGGATACCTTATCGTTTGTGCCTTTGGTGTCGGAATCGTCGCACCCGCGGCTGCGGAGCCCTCCGTATCGGCGGAAGCAGCTGTTGTTACGGTCGAGTTCCAGGGTGCACGGGTTGAGGTACGCGGGACGCCTGGCCTTGCGGTGCTAAGTGACGTGTTCATGGCTCTGCGACGGACACGTTCATGCTGATGCCACCCGCGGGCCTCACGATTTACGTTGCGACCCAACCTGTGGACTTCAGAAAGGGCGCGGATGGCCTGGCGCTCTTGGCGAAGGAGACGCTGGGCCACGATCCGATGAAGGGCGTGGCGGTGGTCTTCCGTGCAAAGCGCGCTGATCGGGTGAAGATCGTCGTCTGGGATGGCAGTGGCCTTGTGCTGTATTGGAAGCGGCTTGAGGGCAGCGCCTTCAAGTGGCCGCCGGTTGTTGACGGCGTCATGCGAATGAACGCCGCGCAGTTGTCGGCGCTTCTGGCCGGCATGGATTGGACACGCATGCATGCGCCTCGAATCCCGCAGCCGAAAGCGCTTGCGTAGGAGATAAAATCTTCGCTGCATCGAGGCGCGAAGCATGGCAGACTCGGGCCAATGAGTGATTTGCCTGATCAACTGCCGAGCGACCCAGCCGAG
>NZ_VSTH01000200.1:0-3712 GCF_008123965.1 Bradyrhizobium hipponense
GTGCAGGAGCGGGACATGGCGGCGGTGCAAATGTGGGACATGGCGGCGCGGCTGGTGTGGGCCACGGCAGTTCGGTATCTACCGCGACCCCGGGGCACGCCATGCAAGCGGCGTTTCCAAGCCCGCACTCGCGTGGCGGGCATCACGGCGCATCTGGCTTCAGCCCGGGGCACGCGATGCAGGCGGCGTTTCCAAATCCTCAAACCCGGGGCGCCCATCACGGCGCGTCGAGCTTTGCTCCGGGTCAATAGCGTGTAGCGACGTAAAAGCCCCTGCCATGTGCAGGGCTTGATCATCTAGCTCTTGGTCGGGTGACAGATGATCTGTTGGATGCTGTTGAACGGCGCCACGAGAGGCCTAGCTTTTGCGTGGTCCGTATGATCGCTCCCAGCGATGAAATCCCTCCCCATGGTGTAGGGCGGGTACATGGTGCATGCATTCTGCACGCCGAACACGATCGTCAAGGACTCGCAGTCCTCTACTAGCTTCGAGAGATGGCCTTCCAGCGTATATGGGTCGATCTCCGACATCAGGCTGTCCCCTTAGTTGGATTCAATGTGCAGCTTAATGGGGGTCACGGAAAAAATGCAGAAAAAATCCGAGGGACCATCGATAGGCCGACGCCGGAAATTTCCCCCCGGCCCCCTCGCGTGACGGTCCTCCACTTCGAGCCGACATCGCATATCGAGGCAGACTGTCCTACGACTCGTCCCACGCCTTCGCCTCATCCCATGGCGCGCGCATCCACACGTCGCGCTCCTCATCGGTCAGGATCACCGGCATCGGCTTCGGGTGGATCGGAGCGACCACAGCATTCGGCACCATAGTCGGTGCGCCATAGAAGCTGCCCGCGAGGCGGACCGCGCCAAGTCTCATGCATGCCCTGCGCCTTGGAAGGCTTCGGTGGCCCAACCCAGCCCTTGCCCCCGCGCACTCACATTATCTTGCCACACCGCGAACGAACGCTCCGAACAACTGCATCATTTGCTGCTGATTGGCTTGATTTATACGATCCTGATTGGCCTTTTGTAGTTCCAGTTCGTACCCTCGCTGTGCCCCCGCGTGCCCGAGTTCAGCGGCTCGGTGTAACAAGGCCAGCTTGGTCTGTTCCGGATTAGGAGTCGGGACCAATCCTTTGTCGATAAGATCAACGAGGCTCACCATCGAGTCGGCATCGTCCAGCGCGCTGCCACGCTTGAACAGGGTGATGGCCGTTGCCGCATCTTTTCGGTCGTAGAGGTACATCCCGCCGAGATTGTCAAACGCTGCAGGGTAGTTTGCTTGGACCAGCCGCGCAAAAATATCGAATGCTTGCCTCTTGTCCTTGAACTGGGCGGCGCGACCAAGCTGGTATTGATATCGGAGTTCTGTGGGAAACGTCGCAACCGCCTTACTGCAAGCCTCATAGGCCTGATCGGCTTGGTGCTTCAAAGCGTCGAAAGGTACGCCCTCGCCTGTCCTTCTGACGTCGGTGGGGTTAGCCGCGAGTCGGTCGCAGTCATTTCCGCTTTGCTGCCGTTGCCGCAATTCCTCGGCAACAGTTTCTCTTGCCTGACGCTCGCGCTCGGCGGCTTCTAGCGAGCGCTGAAATTCCCGTTGCGCGCGCTCACGTGCCTCTTTCTCCTGTTGCTCCTGCTCAGCCTTTTTCCTCGCTGCAACCGCTTCCTGCTGTTGACGCCATTCCGAGATGACATCCCGAGTAACGATCTTGAACTGGTCACCGGATCGAGGATGAAAACCCGGCCCATCGTAAAACTCATAATCTCCACTCTCGCTGCGCCAGTACCAAATCTTTGTAGCTCCCGTCGTCGGATCGAAAAAACCATACTTCTCAGGATCGTCTACTCGCACGGGTACGCGCCGAACTACCTTTGCAGTCTGGGCGTTCCATGCCTCTGCGACCTCCCGCGTGATCGGGACCAGTTCCCCACCTGTCTTCGGATGAAAGCCCATCAGGTCAAACAATTCGATCTGGCCGCTATCGTCCTTCGAGTACCAAGCAACCGGTTCACCTGTGGTCGGATCGAAGAATGTCGGATCATTTGATGTGATCTGCCTTGGCCGATGGCCATTTCTATATTCCGCGATCTTCTCGGCAATCTGGGGGGTAAGAGGGCGGCATTCACGCCCGGTCTCGGAATCAATCCCGACGCGGTTCAGCGTTTTAATGCTCGTCCGAGTCATCACGTAGCATTTCTCGGCCACACCGTTCTTCCGAAAATTCGCGTCAATACGTCCAAGCAGCAGCGAATGTCCGATGACGAGCGCGAGGAGGCCCGCGTAACCGACTCGGCGCTTCTGCTTCGAAAATGAAAACAAATAGCCCGCGAGGACCACGATGGCCGCAAAGCTGGCCCAGAGAATTGTCCGGGTGACTCCGGGATTTAAATCGTAAGCGTCGGCGAGTTCTTCGGTGTAGCTCCGCGCGACATAGTAGTAGACAAGCTCATTGCAGAGCCAAAAGATCAATCCGCCAACGAGAACGCAGGCGAGCACGATAACTGCGATTTGGGTAACCGCATTGAGCCGCCCCAGTGTTTGCGAGGCGACGCTGCGCACTTTTTCGATTGCTTGCACTTCCAACCCCCACATCCGCAAATATACGGATGCAAAACTTCAACCCAGCATTGACGATAGGAGGTGAACCTCTGAATTGTCAAAGCCCTATATAGCTCGCCATCCCGCGAGGCGAAATTCAGTAAGACCCCGGATTTTGTATCATCGGATGAGAGATGAGGCCCCTCAACCGAACGGCCCCGGGGGTGGCGGGGAACGTCTTACAGAACCTCCTGCATCCGCTGTCCGGCGCAGATCGTGCGGCGTGAACGGCTTGAGGCCGAGCATATCGCAGATGCCGCGTGTCGTGACCTTGCCCTTGCGCTTAATGCCGCGCAGCGCGTCGGCCATCGCCTTCCGATGCAGCGGCTGATCGCCGAGGGGTGAGGCGAAGACAAATTGCTTATTCGATCCCCTCAAGGCTTCCCGGATGATCTCGACCGCGAGATCGGACAGCGGCTGCTGGATGACGCGCCGCTTCTTGACCCGCTTCAGTGGCACGTCGAGGCGCGGCTGCTCGCCGTCGAGGTCGATCAGTTCGTTGCGGTGCGCGTCGAGTAGCTCGGCCGAGCGCAGCATGGTGACCAGTTCGAACTTGAGCGCGAGCCGGGTCCTGCGGTCCCAAGACGCCATCAGGTCGTCCCGGTCGAGGCCGTGCCAGAAGGTCCTGATCTCGTCCTCGGTCAGCACGCGGGTGCGCGGATGCTCCGGGTCGAGCGGCTTCAGATCACTACAGGGGTTGGCCGTGATGTACTCGCGCCGCAATGCCCATCGGAACATGCCCGACGCCGCCTTACGCATGTGACGCGCATTGCTGACCGAAGGCTTGCCGCCGTGCCGACCCGCCACGATGTCGTCCGACAACGCCTGAATGTCGCCTCGGGTGACCTCGGCTGCGATCTTCCGGCCCAGCTTTGGGCCGAGGAAGCGCCGCAGATGGCTGGCGGTGTTCTCCCAACTCTCCAGCCGGGGCCGCATCTCACCGTCCGGCTTCTTGACCGGGCTCTTCATCCACTCGATCCGCTCCTCGATGATCTCGGAGACGGTCTTGCCCTGTTTTGCCCGGTGCGCCTTCTGCTGCCGCAGGCTCTCGGCGATGTTCTCGCCGTTGCCGATCCGGGTTTTCAGGGCATAGACCTCGGTGCGGGCCTGCTCG
>NZ_VSTH01000200.1:3925-4812 GCF_008123965.1 Bradyrhizobium hipponense
AAAGGGCTCGGCTTTGGGGCGTTCAGTTCGTCACGCGGACACTGGACGCCCTAGGGCCGGGCCCTAGATTTGACGAAACCCGCCGAAGCATCCCGAAACAGGCTAGGCGAAAAGAGCTTGTTTTAAAGGGTATTTGTAGTTTCGGCGTGTTTCACCGAATGCCAAAATATAGACGTGTGGTCCTGGCCGTCGTTGCTACGGTCAAGCTTTTCGCGGAGGCGTTAGCGAGCCCAACCGGGTGGACTGCGTCGTCAATTCGTGGGGGCGAGGGAGGCCAGAAGGAACTCGGCTCCCGGGAGAGCACGGCATAAGCCGTCAAGCCACTGCGCAGGGAGCGGTCTGTGACAAAAAGCGCAATAAAATCAATGGATAATTGCGCTTGTGTCTACCGTTGTGTCGCGATCTGGTGACGGCTGCAGAATGTGTGGAAAACCTACGGGGCCAAACCCCCTAGGTTTAGTTAGTTAGGAAGCCCGCGATGCGGGTCCGCCTCGCCCGATGTCCAGCCAAGCCCGGCCAGATTCGACGACACAGGCCGCCTTGCCCGTTCCCGGCCCCAAGAGACCGAGTTTACCGCGCATTTCGCCGAGGCCGGGCGCTCACCTAGCTAGGTCCGCCGCTTGCGCACGCCAGTGGAAACGGTCTCGTGTGCACGCACCGGGGTGCAGGTCGTGAATACGAGCGCAAACCGGCTGCACTGCCAGTCCGCGCCGAGCGCGGCGCTGGTGGGTGATGTCAGGTTGACCGACAGTAATGCCGCTATGCAGGCAAACATCGCGTACGCCGCGATCAGCACCGCTCCCTTGTGGGTCCTTGGGTGGGAAATCATGGCCTTGGCTCCCGTACGATGGCCCCCTTGTGATCTAATTCGTCGTCCGTGAAGAACG
>NZ_VSTH01000201.1 GCF_008123965.1 Bradyrhizobium hipponense
GGATTACCCCTAGGACCTGCGCTCGCGTCCATTAAACAAGGCGGCCCTCAACGGAGGGATACCCTCGATCTCAAGACAGGACGCTTCCGCACGCTACGCCCTCGATAGTCGCTAGATGCCCGCCCCAAGCGCCCTACCGCGCGAGCGGTTTAGTCCTCTGGCTCGTTTAAGACCTAGCCACCGGTTCGGTGAATGTCCGCTTCCCGGGGAAGACCTGAAGCGTCGGTCACACTGTCAAAACGAATAATGACCCCGAAACAGACACTTAACGGGTCGCTTCCAGTTCCCGTTTGCTCGATTTCCCATTCTGCCTTGGGCCACTGCCCTGAACTTACTGGAACTGTGCGGCGCGCCCGACATTGATGATACCTAAACCGGCCCAACGGTGCACCTGACTGCCTGCGGCAGGTTCAATTGTCCCATGAGCTGTTCAGGCCACAAGAACAGGTAGAATATGCTTTCGGCTCCACGACACATTGCTGGTAGATTGCGGCGCTACATCTCCCGCCGCTTATACGGTGATCCAAACGACTATCTAAAGCTATGTTCCGGCGTGATCCATGTCGGAGCAAATACTGGTCAAGAACGAGACCTCTACACGCGGCACAAGCTCAAAGTGGCGTGGATAGAGCCTATACCAGAACAGTTCGAAAGCCTTCAACGAAACGTCCGTTCCCTGCCAGACCAGACGGCAATCAATGCGCTGATCGCGGATGCGGATGGCAAATCCTGTACTTTTCATGTCGCGAACAATAGCGGCCTTTCGTCGTCCATTCTGGATTTGCACAGCCACAAGGACATTTGGCCGGATGTACATTACATCCGCGACATCAGCATGAAGTCTTCGACCTTGAAGACCGCTCTGGAAACGTGGGGGGTTGATCCCGGTCGATACGATGCTCTTGTATTAGACACTCAGGGCTCGGAATTGTTGGTTCTGCAGGGCGCGAAGGAAATTCTACGGCAATTCAGATTCATTAAGACCGAAGCGGCAGACTTCGAGTCATATCGGAATTGTGCGACGGTCGACCAATTATGCTCGTATCTGAAGCCTTTTGGTTTTCTGGTGAAGCGCAAGGACCGGTTTGCAAAGCGCGCGTCCGGTGGGGCCTATTACGACATCTTGTTCGAGCGCGCCTGATCGACTTCTGCAAAGGCAGAGTCGAAGATGACCGTTGGCAGCGCCTCGCCTCATCCCCGTGACGCTCGCATCCAGGCGTCCCGCTCCCCTCGTTATAAGACTCTGCAGCGAGGCAACGAGGCGTTAGAAGCCGGAGCGACGTCTCACTGCTTTCGCCAGGACCCCAAGGTTTCCGCGCAGATGTCTCAGCGCAATTGCCGCACTTTTGCCTTCAGTGACTTCCTGTAGCTTATACTCAAAGTAGTCGGGCAAGACGCGGTCTAGATCGAAGGTGCTGGTTACAGGGGAATAACCTTCGGGATAATAGCCCTCCCGACAATACACGAGAGGGTTCTGTCTATACCAAGGCAGAATCCGGCGATCACGGTATATCTGCGGTCGGACGCAATCGAATGCAACGTAACGATGGCTACTAAAATGCTTTGCCCAATAGGATTGCCACTGCTCGTTCAGATGGTTTCTACCGCCTTGACCTTTGACCGCAGCGGAGAACAGCACAACGGGTGCGGCGTCCACGAGGGCGGAAACGAATTCGTTGGCGCTGCTCTCGGGCAAATGTTCCGCGACCTCTAACGAGCACGCCAAATCGAATTTGCGGCCGACGTCGGTGATGGCTCGAAGGTCCATAGGTTTGAACCTTTCGGACGGAATTCTGAGCTGATCCCGTGGCACGTAGTCGCCGTCAATTCCGAGATAATCGCTTACACCGTTCGTAGCGAATTCATGCAACCAGCCCCCGACGCCACAACCGACATCAACGACCGAATTCACTTTGAAGAGTCGAAGAATCAACGGGACAATCACCGACGCAGCCTCGAAAGACCCGCCTGATTGCTCCTTGAAGAAATGCGATCCGTAGTACCCAGCTACAGAATTCTCCATGTCGGCACCTCCGCAAACCGACGTTGCGACACGCCGCCGCGTGGCGTCAAGGCCGTCTCAACTCATCAATCGAGAGGTTCCGAGAGCGTTCCCCCTCCCAAAATGCGAACAGCGGCCGCCGGAACCAAATGCCATGCTTATTTTTGGTCTCCGAGTTGCGCTCTGCGCATGCACCGCGAAGCTGTCGGCGAGAACGAGGCATCGCCGTTCGGGGCTCGAGCCCCCGCGCCAGTACGGCGACGTATTGCGTATCTTGGCGACTGGCGGTCCAGCGCGTGCGCGGCGGTGGCCGCATGCCCAAAGCATCGGCGGTAAGTTGCCGACGTAGCGGTTGATGACGCGGAACAGCACGGCTATGGCGGCTTGGCTGGTCGTGATCGAATGCAAGTTACGCACGAAGATGGCGCCTACCTAATCGCGTGCTTAATTTGGCCTATCGAGCACGAAAGCTTGAACGGACGCCGCGACGGTTGATGTCGCCTGTTGGCCCCGAAGGCGAAGGTCGCCTGAAGACGTGTCATGTCGGCTGCCAGTGGCAAACCGGATGCCGATCCGGCTTAGCGTCTACCGCCGGTTTTGACCCAACCCGGACTTTCGCCGCCTTCGTCGTCGCGGCGGCTATTGGGGCAAACCGGAGCTGCTGCGCTAGTAGCGTCGGGGCGCGGGGTCAAAAAACAAAATCGGCCGCGTAGCCCCCGGGCCGCTAAGCCATCAGCGAGTGTTTATGGCCGATACCGTTGAAGGTCGGCCTCACTAGCGCCAGGTCAGAGAACCTCGTCACGCTCATCCCATCGGCTCGGCCGCCATGCTGCCGCAGCACCGCCTCGCGCTCTTGGGCATAGGCCCCACGTAACAGCGACAAAAATTTGTAGCGATCGGGCTGCGAAAGCGCCCGCCACGCCCGCCAAACATGCTCTAACCGGCCCTTTATCTATTTCCCGGAGCAACAAAAGCGAGGAAACGCCCGCGCCAGATATCCGAAAGGGGTGCGGTCGCGCGTCCCCGAGCTTCAAGGCCCGCTTCGGAGGACCCGCCAAAGCGCCGACACAAATTTCGAGAGTGGCCGGGATGGCGCATCGCCCTGGCGATGCAGCGCGGGAGACGGTGCGTCGCCGTCTAATTCGGTCAGCCGCTCCACCATGCCTTCCAGACGCGATGGTAACGGGGTGAGATCGTCCGCAAGCGTCCCGCGAAGCTGCTGGCCGATCTCGTCGCAGATCGCCCGGCGATGCTCCGGGTTTAGATCCGGGGCCGAACCATGGGCGCGGGTTGGTGGGCTGTCCGCCATCGTTGCGACCGCTCTGGATGTGCACAGCTTCCCTGCCGCCTTAAACGCGTAAGGCCTTTCGTTGCTCCTGCGAGGGCCGTTCTTTTTGTTCGTGGTCCGCCCGCTGGTGCGGCGCATTCGCATTTCTACGGATCGCTAACCGAGTTCCCATGCTATTATGCGCTCCCGCGTGGGCTTAGGAGGCAAGAAATGTCTACCTACCTGCGATTACAAACCGTCGATCTAAAGCCGGAAATGGTCAGCCGCATCACGGCAGCTTACGAGCGGGCGCTCCATACGCTGTGCGTCCAGGATCGCGACGACCCGCTCACGGAAATGGTCGCGAGCAAGATCATCCAGATTGCGCAAAGCGATGTCCTTGCCCCGGCGGAAATTGCGGCATTGGCGATCAGGGAACTCGAAATGCGTTAGGCATCTTGTGCCTAAACGCGCTTGGAACTGAAACATTCCCAATGTCGGGAGGTTGGCTATTGGCTTCGGGGCTTCGCAACTTGCGAGGCGCACAATGACCCATCTACCGGCAGGCGACGTGTTTCTCACCGTTGCCATTATGGGCACCACGTTCCTGATCGAGGTCGCTTTTTTGCCTTGATCGGGATGTTCTGAACAGATCCGGCACGGAACATAGGACGCCTCAATTCCGGCTAGTATTTTTCAAAGTTCCCGCAACCATCCGCGCTCGTTCGGCGTCTCTCTTAATTGCGGAGCGCGTTATGGACGATGACGAGGATCAGCGAGAGCTTCAAGATCAGATCATGCGCTACCGCATGATGGAGCGCGACGTCACCGATCCCCTCGCACTCGGCCTCCTGCACGACATCGTTGCCGAGTTAGAGACGGCGCTGCAAGCACCCAACGAGTAGCGGGATCATGCAAAGGGCGGGCAGCAATTTCGGCCTGCCGACTGTCTTAGGTCGCGTTGCATCCAATTGTGTTTGCAGCCAGTGGTAAGTCGTTTCGCGCTATACTTGAATTTTTGGCTTTGGCGGCGGCACTCTTGAGTTGTTCGACGAAGTATTGCCGAAACAGACGGCTGCTATCCGCCGATTATTCTGACATTCATCGGGCTTGGCGCTGCGGCCCTCATTCCGCCGGCAGGAGGCGCGGGGCTACTTCTTCAACAGTATCCCCATCGCTCTTGCCATTCGCCTCACTGATCCGGCGTGACGGCCCAGCTCGGCTGCTATCTTCGATACGCCAGCTCCTGCCCGGGCCAGCTTGAACAATTGCTTGACCTCGTGCTCGGCCCATTGCTTTGGCTTCGGTGCTTTCATGGTGCGGCGCTCAAACCCTGCCGACCACTTAACCAGTGCGCCTGGCTGCCAACACTTGGGAAATTTACGGGTGGTGCCTGCCACCACGAGGCTCAACGGTGCGGCTTTGCCGCTCGCGAGATGGGCGTGTGCGGCGTCCTGATAATTTCGCGAACTCCATCAGGGACCGGATCGGCGCACGGATAGTTGGCGTCGCGGGCGTAGGTAGGTCCGCTATCAAGGGTAGATCGCACCTGCCGTATGCGAACGCCGGACCGCCGCTTTTGATCCACTCCGACTCTTTGAGACCGGGACGTCACACGTCACTCGGTCAAGCGGGCAGCTACTCGATCAGCAACATGCCACGCTTCTTATCCCCATCCCAAGTATTCAATGCATCGAACAAGCGCGTGCGCTCCACAAGCCATGGACGGTAATCGCGATTGACGTCCAGGACGAAAACCAGATCCCGGTTTTCGAGATATCCGCCTATCGGAGAGTGATGGCCACCCCCCGCTCCAAAGATCATCTTCCGATCGAAGTTAATGATGTAACGGTGGGCTGGATCATTGGAGCGCTTCAGATGTTCTCGGAATTCTTCTGCACTCATGTCCCGAAGTATGATCACGCTACGACGTGTCTTAGCGCGCGCGAGACCAGCAAGCTCATCTAACGTCAGGCCTATTATGCAGAAGCCAGTCCAGCAAGGGCCCGTTCCGGCCAAAACGGATCTTTCGCTTGCGGCCTCCTCGCCGAACGAACGAAATACGTTGGCTAGACTGGACGGGCCGCAAAGAGAAGCGTTGGACTGCCAAGAAACCTCATGCCTAAATGATGCGGCAGCCGGCAACTTCCACGCGCGTTCGACAGCGTCATCTGCGTGGATCACCGATAACTCAATTGCCTCTGGGCTAACCTTTGTTCGGCTTACGATTACTTCCACACCGCCCAGGGCGAGGACGATCGCCATTGCGGCGGCGAGGGCGGCCGTCCAAACCTTGGTTTTCAACTTCATTGCGGCGCGAGCTCCTGATACCGGATAATTTCCGCCTTAAACAATCGGCCTCAATTCTGGTAAGACCTCGGCACGTCCCGATAAGCAGCTCAACTCTAGGATACATCAGACTGTGGAGGGGGTATGGTCGCTAATGGCCCTTCACGACGGTTTGCGCGACGCCTGAATATTTCCGAAATTGAGGGTAGTCCGCACTTCGGCTGCTAACGGCGCTAAAACCCGACGACACGCGGACAGCCCAATTCGGTCGAGATTGACCCCTAGCCGCTTTCGAACCGCCCTGAGGGGATCTTGGTGGTTGGGCGGGGTCAGGCAGTGTGGCATAATCCACGACGTGGATCCGTTAAGTCCATTGCTTCTTTGTAAAAGGAGAATTGTCATGTCCACGTACATGCTTCTCTGCAATTTTACCGAGCAAGGTGTTCGGAGCATCAAGGAAATGCCGCAGCGTCGAGCGGCCGCCAGGGAGTTGGGCAAAAAGTTTGGCGTTGACATCAAGGCCGGCTATCTCGCCATGGGAACATATGACCTCATCATCCACACCGAGGCCACCGACGATGAGGCCATGGCCAAGTTTCTCTTGTCGCTGGCCGCCATCGGGAACGTACGGACGACTTCGGTCAAGGTGTTCCCGGAAGCGGACGTTGACAAGATCATCGCGGGACTTGCGTAGGCTAAAGCAAATCAAAACAAAGGTCAGTTGTTGGCACATAGCGTCGGCCAGCACAGCGCAGCGACATGTCTGAAGTTGACGATAGACCGGAAGTGACAAGCCGACCTTCAAAACAACGCTTTTGACCCTGGCTGCGTGAAAACGCGAAAGATCGAAACTCAGCTAGAATCTAAGTTCAATGCGCTTGCGAGTTTGACCGCGAAGACAGTCTGAGCGAATAACTTGTTCTATCGCCGCCAAGCGTCCTGGCGTTTTCACACAGCCAAGACCCAAAGCTGTCATTCGAGCGACGAAAGCTGATCATCAACGGAGAAAATGATTGCCGATGATCTCACTGACGTGCAGCAGGATCCGACCTGTTCGTGCTTCCGGGGCCGCCGTGCACCCTTTCGTCTCCTCCTGCACCTCCGCTATTAGGTCAGTAGTACTGCTGGAGGGCCCCGCGTTCCGAAAGTTGCCAAGCGGCCCTGCTTTGGTCAAAACTGAATTGAGTGTTTGGCGGGTCGTCGACGTAGTGGGAATGCGATCACCCTCTTTCGGGTGACATTGGACGGTGGACCGGGACCCCCACCGGATTTTTGAGGTGCCCACCGCAAAGGCTTGTGATGGAAAGGGCGCGGGTTGATAAAGTCAACATTTCCGCTTTTGGCAGCGCTCGGAGTGCTGCAACCTACTCGGTCGAGCTTTTTATGGTCGCCGCGACTTACATTGGCCTTGCCGGGTCCGCGCAATTTTTGCCCGCAGTGAATCCGGCCGCGACGCCACTGTGGCCACCGACCGGGTTTGCGCTCGCGCTGGTCCTGCTGCGCGGCTACCGGATTTGGCCCGCGATTTTGGTGGGGTCTCTTTCGCCCTACCTCATGGCCGACCGATCGCTCCTGGAGTTGGGTTCCATTGGGATCGGTACTCTCCTCGCTGCGTTTGCCGGGACATGGCTGATTAGTCGCTGCGCGAACGGTCGCCAGACGTTTGGTACCCCCTCTGGTATCGCGAAGTTTGCAATCATTTCCTTTGCGCCGACCACGATCATCAGTTCCGCCATCGCTCTGGCAGGAGTCATTTTCGCCGGCCAGCCAGTCATTTCCGATTCTGTCGCCACCTGGTTGACCTGGTGGCTTGCAGACGCTGCCGGGACGTTAGTGATTGCTCCGGTCGTCGTGCTCCCGACGATGAAGCCCTTACCTCGTTCCTCCAAATGGAATCTGCTGGAATCTATCGCCGTCTTTGCTCTCGTGAGCATAATCGGGATCGTTGCTTACAGCCCGCTCATCGGCAGTGATCTTATCGGCAACGACCTCAACGTGCTGCTGCCGTATCGGAGCCTTCTTGGCTTTCTCGTTTTGCTACCGTTGATGTGGGCCGGTTTGCGCGGCAATCGATGCAACGTCGCCACGGCCGCGCTCATTTTCTTCGGAATGGCCGTGTGGGGTTTCTCGGTAGGTAGCGATCCATTTCCGAAAACGGATCCGAACGGAGCCCTATTATCGTTACTTGTGCTTTCGATCAGCGTACCAGTGCCGCCTCTTGTTTTGGCTGCTGCAATTGCGACACGCCAAAATACTCAAGCCCATTTGCTTTCTGTTCAGGACCAACTGAACCGTCAGATTGAACGGAAAAATTTGGCGCTCGACAGCGTTAGACGCCACTTCCAAGTTCTCATCGAAGGCGTTGTCGACTATGCAATTTTTGCCGTTGATAAAGAAGGGCACGTTACAAGTTGGAACAGCACCGCAGAAAAAATCATCGGCTACACCCCGGAAGACATTATTGGCAAGCATTTTGGGACATTTTATCGACCGGATGAACGCCGCGCGGGCTCACCAACCCACGCATTGGAGTCGGCAATCCAAAGAGGCAAGCACGAAGTCGAGGGTTGGCGCATCAGAAA
>NZ_VSTH01000202.1 GCF_008123965.1 Bradyrhizobium hipponense
TGCGGCAATACGGGGGTCAATATTGCAGGCCGAATGACACTCTCGCTTTGCCTGGTTTGAAGCAGCGTCGGCTGATCCTTGCGCTGCGCGCAGTGGATGAATGGCGGGAAGGAAATAGCTACCGCCAAATCGCGCAAGGCCTGTTTGGAAGCCATCGTATCGCCGAGCGCGCCTGGAAAACAGACGATTTGCGCAGCCGAACCATTCGACTTGTTAAACTAGGGCGGCGCCTCATGCGCCTTCGCTGGCGAGCATTGCTCGACAAACGCACGAGTAGGGATGACAAGTAAAGGGTTGCGGCGCGATAAACGGCCTACCTTCCATTCTGCCTGCCAATTCTTCTGCTGACATGGCACGATGGCGGCTAGGATAAAGTCTTTGCGCTCCGATCTCTCATTATGGGCGCCCTGATTACTGCAAAAGAGGGGCGCTATCTCCGTGGGCTTTGACGGCCGTGCTCGAATAGTTCTCTTAGGTTGAGCGCTCTCGGCTTGAGCATTGATCTCCCGCTGTACCGGATTGAGGGACACCGCCAGACGTCAGGCAGCCTGCGCAAGTGCTACCTTATTACAAAGACGAGCCAGCCATCGGCAAAAAGAACGTGCGATCTCGGGGTGCGCGCTGCGATCTACGGCATAGGCGCGATATTGCATGCCACTTGGAGCGCGGGAGCCGGGGATGATTTGCAACGCGCCCCCGCGCACCAGATCACTGACGATGATTTCCGGTGCGACAAGAAGGCATTTTCCTGTCATGATGGCCGGCAGAGCCAGATAGTTGTGATCGTACCGCGCGCCCGCTTGTTGGCGCTCAAGTCCGCTCATGTAGGAGCGATCGACTTCTGCATCGTAAGCCAATTGCTCTTGCGGAATACCGCGCTGGACGCGGATCCGGCGCACATTGTAAGCCAAAAGCGCACGAGCTCTCATGCGCGAAAGCAGCCATTCCGGTGGTCATCAAACCACGGGCTATAACCGACCTAAAGACATCATCAAATTGGACGTTTTACATCGAATTCTTCGATGCCTGTCACCGAGGCTTTGTTCCCCGACCCTACCGGGGCGGGCCGCACCAGCGCTGCCATGTCGACCGTCTATCAATTTACGGCGGCGCAGATTTTGAGCATGGCGCATGCTAACGGCCGCTTCAGCCGCGTGTTCTCGTCCTCCAGCGTCTTCAGCCACTTGGCCTCCGAGACCTCCATTCCGCCGAACTTGGCTTTCCATTTGAAAATGCTGGCGTCGGTGACGCCATGCTTGCGGCACAAAATTGGAGACCGAACGCCGGGCCTCATGTTCCTTTATATTCCTATGATCTGCTTCTGTATTCGATCTACTTTTATCAATCTTAAGAGCACGCGCCGCCGGTACCCCGGATCTGGCCCTCGACTGTCAGCTCCATCGGCGCGACAGATGGAGGAACCCGCCTCGGCCCCTCCTCATGATCGGCAGCAACGCCGTCGTGCGACAAGTCAACAGACGCGCGTGCCAAAGAGATCTTGGCTCGAACAGATGCTGCTCGCAAGCCGCGCATGCTGGTAACCGTAGCGCCCGCAAACCACATGATGCGGACCACGTCCGTCTATGATTTAATTCCAGTCCGCAAACTCCCAGGAAACTGGCTGCTCCCGTTCTATATTAGACTTGGACAGACGGCAGGATACCCTATTGCATCTCACCGGCTGTCCGCAGATGAGTACAAACGTAACTCGGAATGAGGGCTCGCTCACTGCGGCCGAGAAAATATCTTCACGCGCTTGGAGCAGACCATCCATTCACATCGTGAAGATGCGTCCCGGGTTTAGAATATGATTCGGATCGAACGCACGCTTGAGCATACGCATCGTTTCGATTTCTTCTTGTGTCCGGCTGATTTTCAAATACGGGCGCTTCAGGATACCGATCCCGTGTTCGGCCGAGATCGACCCGTCGAAATCGCCGGTGATTTGATAAACGAGTCTCTCAAGGTCCTCACCTTTTGTGGGAGTGTTCTCGTGATGCACGTCGAGATGCAGGTTGCCATCACCCACATGACCGAAGACGATCAGGAACGCGCTGGTGTCGATCGTCTTGATGCTTGCGCCGATCGCCCTCGTATATTCATCCATCCTGTCGATCGCGAGACTGACGTCAAAGCTGATCCGTGCAGCGTAACGAAAAGTGCGGGCAAGTTCTCCGCTGGAATCGCGGATGCGCCACATCGCTTCTGCGGACGCGTTCGTGTTCGAGAGCGTTGCGTCGACGATCAGGTTCTCGACAATCGCGGCCTCGAGCAGCTTCTCCTGATCGGCATGGATGCGATCGACGTGATCACCGGACGCTTCAACCAGCACATAAAACGGGTAATGCGTGGGTAGCGGCCCGATCACCCCTTTCACGCGCTCGACGGTGAGGCGGTAGTACTCGTTCCACATCAACTCGAACGCTGTTAGCTCGCCGCCAAGATGCTTTCGCGCCATTCTCAGGAATGAGGTGACTTGAGGAAACGAGGGCACGGCGCAAAGCGCCACTTGCCGCTCTGCAGGTGCGGGAAAGATGCGCAATGCGGCTCGCGTTACGACGCCGAGGATTCCCTCGCTGCCGATGAAAAGCTGCTTCAGGTCAATTCCAGTATTGTTCTTGATGTGTTTGCGCAAACCCTGCAGCACTATGCCGTCGGCGGTAACGACTTCAAGACCAAGAATCAGGTCCCGCGTCATGCCATAGCGGATAACGCGATTGCCGCCGGCATTAGTGGAAATGTTTCCGCCGATTGTGCAGCTACCGCGCGCCCCAAGATCGATTGGGAACATGTAGCCCTCCTGCTCAACCTTCTCGTGGATCTTTTGCAGCGGTGCGCCGGCCTGTGCAACGGCAGTGCCTGCCAAGGTGTCTACTTCCTCGACTGCATTCATGCGCTCCATCGATAGCACGATCTCACTCGAGTTCGGCAGCGCGCCGCGCACCAACCCTGTCATGCCGCCTTGCGTCGCTACGGGCACTCTTTCGCGGTGGCAGAGCCGCAGGAAAGCCGAGACCTGTTCCGTGGTTCTAGGACGGACGACCGCTCGTGGCTTGTCGACCGGTTGCCCCGCCAGATCGTGATAATAGCGCGGCTCGATGTCGGTGTCGGTCAGCACTGAGCTCTTGTCGAATACTTTGCGTAGTTCGCCAATAAACCAGTCAGGCATGTTCACTTTACCCCGAGTTGATCGACCTTCATGCTTTAATATTTGTGCCTAAACGCCCTATTTGAACTAGTTGCCCATGGTGCCGATGCCGCGAATAGCCTTCCCTGATCACGCGCGGAGGTCCCGCGATGCATGTTCATCCAGGCGCTGTCCTCATGGAAGTTCTGTCAATCTTGCGCACTGCTCGGCTGGTTGGCTCAAGAACCATTATCGACGTCGCTTGACAGCTACCAAAGCGGATAGGCGAGAGCGCGCGAGAGTAGAGTAAGATGCGTTCACGTTAACGGCGTCCCCGCAGTGGCAGCATCTAAGAATGAAATGGCTGCTCGATTGGCCGTCAGATCAGCTCGCTTTCTAGCTGACAGATGGTAAGCTGACGCCGCTATTCTCAGCAGATCAGATCAGGGTGCGCCTGCGACGCGGCCCGTATCGGATATGGTCGAATAGCTCAGCGAGTTGGCTTTAGCACTCACAGATCCAGGCTTGCCGTCTTCTCGCACAGCGCACATTCCAACGAGACCGACTTTGGATTCCGGGCGGATCCGGCCAGCTCTAGCGCTTCAATCCGCCGAGGATGCCAATCATTTCGGGCGCCTGCTGAGACGGTCTCGCAGGGACCATCAGGTTGGTGGCGGGCTCATCTGAAGCAGTCTGACGCTTAGCCTCAGCTTTGCGTCGGCTTCCGCCCTTGAAGTGACGTTGTGCGGCGATGTGCTATCGCCGATGATCTCGTTCCAGTTCTCGACCGGGAGCTGCTTTTCCACACCGTCGAGCCGTGCCACGGCAACCCACATCACCTCGAGTACATCGGGTGGCGGCCCGGCGAAGGAGGATCATAGGTTAGACATGTCAACGTCATCTCTTCTTCCTTAAGCGAGAGCAATCGGTGCCGCGTATTTTGCTGTGCGGATCGGTGGGCTGTCCAGTCTCTTTTGTGAAGGTGCGATCGCCCCCCGTGCTGCAGAATCGACGTGATCGAGCCGAGGTGGTCGCGCCGATGTCGTTTCGACACCGGAAGGCGGCCTGGATTCGGGCACAAGTTTTCTTTGGCCCGAGGCTTCGCCTCATGATTGCCTTGACGATCGTGTCCACTTCTCGTGTAATCCGCATTTCCATGTCCTATGCGCGCTCGGCACATGCTTCCGCAATGGGCGCCAGGTACGTTAGAGTAGGTGTGGCTGCCCGCCATGAGGAGGTTGTACGGGATCTTGACCCTTCGGTCAGTGATGCGCGTCTCAAGTTCTTCGCGAACTCGACGTGATCCCGCGAAGCTGACCGGGGACTCGACATTATCGTCCACAGCGGAGGCAAAGGCATTCGAGCGCCGGCTTGTCGATTTGTGTGAACAGCTCGTTGCGGCTTACGCCTTCGGCATATCTTGGCACTGAGATCGGCGGTCGCCTCCGGGTTGCTACGTTGACTGAGAATAAGCGCTGGTTCCATAGCTGCGGCAGTAGAAAGCGTTGAATGCTTATCGCGCAGCTTGGGCGAATGGCAGTGCCGCAATGCCCGGACCATCTCGGTCGACAAGTTGATGTCCGCAGAGCGACACGTCGCGGCGACAGCGACCTTCAGATTGGCGCAGACGATCGCCTCGGCCGCTGATCGCGCACAAAGCCCTGACATATACCGCAATCCACTCAGCACACCTTTCCGACCAGCGCGCCTCGGCAAATGCGACGATATCGGCCAGTCGTCGAAGCTGGTATCGGCCTTAAACACCAGCACCATGTCGACCGCGACGTCGAAACAGTTCTTCACAGGCTGGTGCCTGCTGAATGATCGGCGAGGCGCCGCGTCAAGTTTCCGTTGCGACAGAACCGTCGTCCTCAGCGGTAGCGGTCGGCGATTCCGGACACCATGCGCTCGAGCATCAAGACACTAAAGGGTGCGCGGTAGAACGCCAATAGGACTTCACCGAGGCGCTCACCGCTTACTTTGGGCACGAGGAGAGATTCCATCATGTGTTATGGCCTCACAGTAGCCCATACCTCCTAATGGGCCGTCATCATCGCGACCTTCATATGATCTGCCTTCGCCGAATTCCTCCTACCAATATTCGGTGGAAGCTAATCATGCACTCGCCGTGGTCCACCTGGCAAGCTCACTGTGCTCAGCTGGCATTTATTGACCAAGGGCGAGGATTACCTGTGGGCGCCCCAGGGCTGGTCGTGCGGTTGCCGCCAATGCGCGAATCTTGACACCCCCGCGCGGCGGCTGCGAGATCCTTGGCCGGGACGGAAGAATGGCACGCGACGTAGCAGATTTCCGCAATCCTCGTCTCGATCATGCATAAATCGCTTGTCCATCTGATGCATCGTGCCCAATGTTGGGCACGCAAGTCGTAGAGGTCGGAAATGCATCGCGATCCTTAACCAGACATTCCGTCGCCCGGTGCAGATTGCGGGGTCAGACCCGATCGGAGGAAGCTTCGCTTACCTCAATTGCGGTACGTTCACCGCCGGCTGCATCCTTGCCAATCAGCTCCCAGACTGACCGGGTCTCTCGAGGAGGCTTCTGTTCAATTTGCGGAGATCGTTGCAACCGCTCATGGCCATAGCAGTGTCGAGTTCGCGCCGCAAAATCCTAATCATTCGGCTCGCGCCGGGCATTCCGCTGACGGCGGTGCCGTATAGAAGAATCCGACCAACCATGACAGCTTTCGCCCCCATAGCAAGAAGTTTTAGAACATCGCTGCCTCTCCGGACGCCGCTGTCGGCAATCACTGTCATCTGCTCACCGACTGCGTCAACTATTTCCGCCAGTACTTCGATCGGTGCCACGGCGCTGTCTAGGCTGCGTCCGCCGTGATTTGAGACGATAATGCCGTCCGCGTTGAGTTCCGCTGCGAGAATCGCATCTTCCACGCGAAGGATGCCCTTTAAGACAAGATTGCCTTTCCAGAAATCGCGGAGCCTACGAATGTGTCCCCAGCCAAGATTGGGCTCGTAGGGCAGGGCCTTACCCTTGCCCAATATGCTACTGCGATAGGCAGGTGGATAGTTTGCGCGCGCCGGCACGTGGCCTGTCGCCAGGTAGCGCGCAAATACGCTGAGCGCCCAGCGCGGATGGAGAGCAACATCGCAGACATTCCGGGCGGAATATCTGAAGGGTACGCCGAAGCCGTTGCGGGTGTTGTATTCCCGGTTGGCAGTGACAGGGTTGTCGCATGTCACCACCAATGTCCGCACGCCGCTGTTCCATGCCCTCTGGAGTAGGTCTCGCGAGAGCTCTTCATTTTCCCATAGATAGAGCTGAAACCAAATCGGACCTGTGCTTGCTGCCGCGATCTCTTCCACAGAGGTGATCGCTTCTGTTGCGGCGCAGAACGGTATGTCATTTGCCGCGGCGGCTTTGGCCAGTTCTATCTCTCCGCGATACCACACGAGCCCGGCAAAGGCGGTCGGGGCGACAATGATCGGCGCGTCATGAATTTGACCGAAGAGCGAAACGACTTGGCTGCGAGTTGCGTCGCCGGTCAGCATGTGAGGCTTAATCAGCACTCTGTCCAGGGCACGCCGGTTATGTAGGAGCGCGTTCTCGTCCTCGGTGCCCCTATCGATGTATTCGAAGATGCCGCGCGGCAAGCGCCGCTTCGCGAGCCGCCGAAGCTCAGTATGGTTGAGGAACTTGGTCATTTGGTTCCTCTCTTCAACACAGACTTGCTTGATCAAGAAGTCGCGGAAACGGCTCAATATTTGTTCGATCCCCGAGAGTTCGCCCGAGGCTCGCTGGTCCGCCGAGACATGCGCGAGCGGGACTGGCAATGCTGCCGTCCGAGAAAGCGAAACCCGGCGGCATGCATGCAAGGCTGACACCACCTAAAATGATCTCGCCGGACTCTGACGAACCCACATTGGCACCACACTCGATTTTCCTCAGCCCCCGGAGATCGGGCGCTTCAGTGATCCAACTAAGAAGCTCCATCATATGGGTTTCCGAGACATCGGCTTGCTGCTCGGAGATCGCTGCCATTCCCGTTCACCCCTTTGACCTTCGGCGCGAGACCACTTCTTCAAGATGCGCGTCGTTGCTTCATTTCCTGGTGGGCCTGTGAATGCCCGAATTCCTCAGGTCTCCTGTACGTTCAACGTAACCACCTCCGACATTTCGGTTAGGCCAGTGAGCGACTTGCGCCGCGCGCTCGGGCAGAGGGAACAACCCAGCATCTTTCGTGCCAGCTCCTCGAAATTTGCGAAAGCATGTTTCAGTGTTTCATGGGCCTAAGCTGCGATGAAATCAGTTGGGCCTGAGTCTCCTCCTCCCAGCAGAGCGCCAGATAGACGCGAGAACTGCGTCAAAAAGCGAGTGAGAACCAAGATCTACCGCCGAATGAAAGGACACATGCTCTGGTGGTGAGACATAGATGCCAACCATGTCCCGCACCTTGGCCATGTGATCCTAGTCCGTCGAAAGCTTGAAACCGTGGTGTTAAGGACCCGGTCGTGAAGCCTTTCTGACGCCGGCTGCCAGATCGCGACACAGTCCGTCGGACTCACGACGTCGGTTCGCTCAAACAGGTTTAATTTCAAGCTCTCGCACTTGGCACAAGCCTTGAATAGAAAATACCATCAGTATCGCCTCCCAAATAGTCGCAGTGATGGCTCACAAGATTATCGCCTCTCAGCTCATCGTGTGCGTCGCGTGCGAATTCGGGTTGCGGCTCTGCGCCCTCTTGCACACGAGCTTGGGATCATTGTCGACCACACCGCGGTCGCGGTTCGCGCAGGCGCGCCCACCGCGCAATGCCGGCGGATCAAGCGTTCGGATTATCGTTCCGCTGTCGCGTCTCCTTCGCGCCAATACGCGGCAAAAGCTCGATGCAGTGGCGGACGCGCCGGTGAAATGCGCAAAGAGCCAATTTCATCGGCCAGCAAGCCTGCGAGATTAATTGGCGAGCAGGTCAAAGCCGATGGCGCGCCTCCTGTGAGCCGTAACTGCACAGCCCAGCGCGTGAGTCCATCTTGGGCGGCGCGATCGCGAACTCAGTGTGGGAAGAAGATACTCTTGGACACCTAGCGGTCATCGGTCCGCTGAAGGCAAATCGGGCAACATGATTCCATGGACAAGATCACCGAAACAAGATCGATATCGGCTTGGCTGCGCGGGCTTCCGTCGACGCGCCGGCGCCGTCGTCAATGGCGCTTCGGCCACGTCCCGCGGCGGCACAGACGGCCCAATCTCGACCGGCACTAACCGCGCGATACTCGTCTCACCGTGCTTGCAAAGCTCTTTGCGCCACCTGAACAGCTGGCTCACATGAAGGCCGGCCTTGCGAGCCACCTCGGAAACAGTGGCTCCCGGTTCGAGTGATGCCGCAACTAGCCGTTCCTTCTCTCCCTGCGACCACCGACGCCGCCGCTCGACCGATGTGATCACCTCCGCCCGCGAAATTGTCATAGCGCTTCTCCTAGGATTACCCCTAGGACCTGCAGCGCTCGCGTCCATTAAACAAGGCGGCCCTCAACGGAGGGATACCATGTCGCGTGCGAAGCGCGGCGTACTATGGTCACTTGTCAGTGCAAGCAAAAGGCCATCACGTAGCACGTCTGATAAGTGCCGCTCTTCGACAGAGCAAGATGGCTGCATCGCCTCCTCGCGGCGCATCTCGCCCCCATACTGGAGGCGCTCGGCCGCTATCGGAGGCACCGGATCGCCTCTCCTAAGCTCCGGATAGGCCGAGAGCTACCCATAGGTGTGGCGCACGCACGTGCCTAAGGTAAGCGGAAATCGCCGGTAGTTGCGGCTCGACATTTTCTGTCACGATACCAGCCGAGAAGTTGGCGGATAGCGGAGCGATGCCCGAAATCGTGGACCATCTACTGTGTGGCGGCTCGCGCTCTGGCTGAGCATCGAGCGAACATGTTGGGCCGCCGAGGCGTCCGGCCTCGGCCGCTTTTCTGAGCCGTGCCCCTATATCAGTCCCGTAAACGGCTTACGCACCAACCCGCCAATGAAGAACTCGACCATCGATGTATAGTCGAAAACTGGAAGGCCGGTCGCACTCTGGACTGAGGCGGCGTAAGGGGGCAAGTCGCCGCACTCCAGTAGCAGCATCCCAATATCGAGCCGGTCGTTTACGAGAGCTACGGCGGTATCCACCACATCCTTCTCGACGGCTTTGACGTCCAGCCGACCTACGCTCCTAATCCAGCTCTCGGCAAACGCGGGAGTATCCTCGAGTCCGACGATAGCCACCCTGCGCCCCAGGCTGGCGGGCAGACCTGCAGCTTCCAACATGTCCGGCGTCAGGACAGACTTGCTTGCGACCATGATGCCGAGTGCCTTGCCGCGGGGGAGCATCCTTTCGAGAAAAGGCGCGAGGAGAAGGCTCGACAGAAACACGGGTACATCCACCGCGTCGCGGACTGCCGCTTGATACTGGATCGAGTACCCGCATTGACAGGTGATTAGTTGCGCGCCTTCGCGCGCAAGCTCTTTTGCCGCCTCAACTACGGTCGAGAGCATTTCGCCGGCGTCTGGCGCAAAAATCCGCGAGACACTCAACCCAGGCACCACCTTGTAGCGCGCAGGGACAGTCCATGTGCTGGCATTACCCGTGTCCCCGGGTATGAAGGGGCGATTTTCGCTTCCCATGCGCTCCATCATTAGAACACCTAAAGGAGCACCGTTGAACGGCAATCTAGGCCAACGGTTGCCTCGAGGGGGAGGAATATCAATCATGCTTGACCTCATCGAACTAGCGAGTGCCCGCTCTCAAGTTGGGCGAGTAAGTGTATGACTGTCCAGGCAAGATTGGGGCCACTTTTCAATCCAGCGGATGAAGTTCGGCGGCGCGCCGGCCTGCGATGAAGGCCACCTTGACGTGGGACGCGGGCTCGCCACCGTTTCGGCCGCCGCTTGCTGTGGAAGCCGAAATTTTTGCGTAACGCTCATTAAGCGTCCGGAGATCAATTTTGTGCGCCTGACGCTCCGTGTTCTCGATTTCTACATGAACATGCAGGTTCGCGGGCTGCCGCGGAATGCTTGAAAGATGTTGCTTAGCGGCTTCTGTTGCTCCTGAAACATCTTCACACGACACATGGCACCGCAGCCATCCGGAGCAGGCTAAGGGCCTCCTAAAGTTAGGTGCACGCCCATCGCTTACGAAAACGCGACTGACGCACATGGAGTCCTTCCGCGCCTTGCTCCAATGAGCGAGGTTGCGGGTAGGCTTGCGATGGGGCAGCCGGTGCGGCTCTAAAGAGATACGCGGGTAGACGAGGCCTATCAATCAGGGATTCCAAGGGTTCAGACTGCGCGCATCGTCGGGTCGTGGTCGAGTAGCTCAGCCATTTGGCTTTCGCCCTCACAGATCCGGGCGGGCGGCTTTCCCGCACCCGGCTCTTCCCGAGGGTAACCCGCGTCATATCCGCGCCTGCGCCCAAGTGCGAGTGATGCGTGGAACGGGCAGACGGAAGCGTGTCGTCAGGGTCTCGAACTCCGGCCAGCCCATGCGCCGACTTTTCTGACTGCGCCGTCTCAGACA
>NZ_VSTH01000203.1 GCF_008123965.1 Bradyrhizobium hipponense
GGTACTCTGTCGTGTTCGGCAACCGCGCTCCTCGATCGTCTCCTTCACCACGCTGTCTTCATTCAAATCGAGGGCTCGAGCTATCGCTTACGCGAACACGCCGATCTCGTCCCCGAGCCGCCACAAGACGCAGGCAACCGCAAAACCCATTCCGCCGACCTGAAACGCCGGGGCCGACCACCGAGAAAACGGAGGTGCCGATCACGTCGACGGCTGATCGCCATCCCGCCAAGCTGGGGAATTTTGCGGCGCCACTTCTGAGGAGATTCCGCGCGCCGTTGACACCACCCCCGGCCATCCCGAACACCAGCGTGGGCGCCAAGGCAAGGCCGGTGGCGATGCCGACCGCGGTCGCGTTGCCGGTGAGGCTGAGCACGAGCCAGCCCCCGGCGATGCGCTGCACATTCACTCCAGCGGCGGCCACCGCCACGCCAACCAGATTACCTCCGCAAGTTCGGGGAGTGCAGCGCGGCCAAGCGGGCAGGTCGTGGCGTCGGTGATGTTGGTCTGTGGGGTCTTCTCGTCTGTCGGCCGTCCTGCTGACCACGCCCCGCGTTGCCGCCGAACCCGTCGAGGCCTTGACTACCGCCATCCTCTCTAGATCGGCCTCCACGAAAGACCCGGCAATATCCATCGAGCCTGGAAGAAAACAGGCAGTTTTTGGAGCGAACAGGGACAAGCGCTCGAAGACGATTTGTGGGCCGAGCGCGGGGGCCTTGATTACGTCAGTGCGGCCGCGGATCAGACCATCGAGCATCACCGTCATGCTGTAGGCCTTCGACGCTATCTCGCGCCGGGTGAGCAGAGCCTTCTACAAACGTCTTAATAGAGGTCAGGCTTCAACTCGTCGGGCTTCTTGGGGTCGGGACATAAAGACGTCACTTGTCCGCGGATCGTGCAGGAATTCATGTCCAATTGGGGTGAATTTGAAGAAATGCGGTCCCAGACTCCTCTAATCTGTCTGCCTTGTGATCCCGTCGATCGGCGGGGCGGGATGAAGTCCTCCTATCAATCGCCGAATGGAGTAGGCGCCTATGCGCACTGTCGCTGAAGTCGGGCAATCACCATGATTGTCGTGACGCATGAACTCGACTTCGCACGTGAAGTGGCGAATCGGGCCTTCTCATGCATCGTGGGTTGGCCGTAGAAAGCGGGCCTCCCCACGAAGTTCTCGCAAGTCCGCACGCGAGACGTCATCTCAGTCGTGCTGAGTTGATGGGTCAGCTACAACCGGAATGACGGAGATCAAATGCTTTTCAGGATTGCAATCCGTCTCGCAATGAGCGGACTCGCCGCGGCAGGCCTCTTCGTGGGCGCCGTAAATGCGCAGAATTCCCCACGGGTCATCAAGGCGGGGGATATCAACACCTATCCACCATTCGCTTTCAAGGACATTCAATCTGGCGAATTTACTGGACTCGACCGGGACCTGTTCGAGGCCATGGCCAAGAAGATCGGTGCGACGGTCAAATGGGAGATTTTCAGCTGGCAGGATATGACGAGCTTCGCTCCGCTCAAGACCGGGCGCGTTGATATCTACGGCGGAGGGGGGATGCAGGGCCATGCCGCAAGGCGTGCGCAAGGTGTGAGCTTCATTGACTTCGTGAAGGATCCCTATGCGTTCTACGCGCTCAAGTCCAACGCGGAGCAACTCAAGACCCCTGCCGCATTGTGCGGAAAACGGGTGATGACGTTCCGCGGCAATGTTGGAACGACTCGATCGCTCGACAAGTGGAATGATGAGGTGTGCGTTAAAACCGGACGGCCTGCGCTGGTAAAAGTCGATATGGATGGCGGAACACCGACGGCAAAACTGGAATTGAAGCAAGGCCGTGTGGACCTAGCCATGGGAGGGGCGGGGTCGATCGCATACTCGAATATGTCGGAGGGTGGCATCTACATAATGCTCCCGAAGCCGGTCGGCGGGGCTGTGTACGGCATGGCGTTCATGAACGAGAACAAGGAGCTTGGAGAGTCTCTCAAGAAGGGGTTGGATGAACTCATCGAAGACGGCACTTACGTCCAGCTTTTGAAGAAATGGAATCTGCCGGTCGAGGATAGCTCGATCGGAAGAGCGACGATCAATGGCGCACCTGAGCCTGATCAGTAACAAGCGACGTTGCTATCACCAAAGCGCGAACGCCCGCGGGTGGTTACGGACGAAGGAAGTTTTTCATGCCTCAGATGTTTCGCGACGCTAAGTTGTATCGATCGATGCTCTACATCCCTGGACACAAGCTCGACTGGATGTTGAAAGCGCCGAAATACGGAGCAGATGCCCTGATGTTTGATCTCGAAGACTCCGTCGAGATCGCCGAGAAGGCGGGGGCTCGCGAGTCCGTCGCCGCGGCCATTCAAGGGCTGCGCACCGGCTCCTTCGGGCGCTTCGTGAGGCTCAACGGATGGCGCACAGGGCATTTGCTGGACGACGTTAATGCGGTTGTCGTCGATGGCCTCGACGGGGTGGGTCTTGCCAAGACTGAAGGGCCGGAAGACATTGCCGCTCTGGACCTCGTGCTTGGCGAGTTGGAGAGGTCGCGGGGGCTGCCGCTCGGCCGGATCGAGATTTGCCCGCACGCGGAAACTGCACTGGCGATGTACAGGTTCTACGAGATCTGCATGGCGTCGCCGCGGGTCAAACGTGCCGGCTATACGGGCGCGCCGGGTGGCGATCTTGCTCGCTCCCTGGGCGTGCAGCCCGAAGACCCGACCGAGGCCGGAACTTACTTCGGAGCGCATTCCGTACTGCAGGCGCGCGCCGCCGGGATTGTGCACATTGCCGGCGGCATGACGGGTCAATTGAATGACCTCAATTTGGTGCGGCGAATTGGCGAGAAATCCAAACGCATGGGGGCCTCCTGGGCGTCGGCAATCCACCCTAGCCACATTCCTGTGATCAACGAGATCTACTCGCCATCCGAAACCGAAATCGACGAGGCGCGCGATATAGTCTCTGCGTTCGCGGAGGCTGTTGCTCGTGGCGAAGCTGCGGTTCGTTATAAGTCTATGCTGGTGGACTACGCGAATATCCGGTCGGCGATCGATGTACTCAAGAAGGCTCAGGCAGCGGGGATGGTCGTCGGCGATATTCCCGAAATCGAGCTGCCCGCATACTAAACGGCAGGCACTCGCACCTGAAGTACGAGTGCATAGTTCCGCAGTCCACAAGCGAATCAAACCTGGATCAAAGAGGAAGATATGACCGAAGCCCTTCAGGGGATAGTTGTGCTCGATCTCACCGCGTACCTCGCGGGGCCGTATGGGTGTGCCCTGCTGGGTGATGTGGGAGCCGACATCATCAAGATCGAGCCTCCAGGGGGCGACGCGACCCGGCAATATCCATCGAGCCTGGAAGAAAACAGGCAGTTTTTGGGAGCGAACAGGAACAAACGCTCGATCGTGCTCAACTTGAAAGACCCGGAGGGCTTGGCCACTTTCTATCGACTCGTCGAGAAGGCCGATGTCGTCGTCCAGAACTTCCGGCCCTCCGTTGCCCCCTCGCTCGGTATTGACTACGAGACCCTGCGGAGCAAGCGCCCCGATCTCATCTACTGCTCGTTCACGGGTTACGGCGACAGCGGCCCTCTCAAGGACCATCCTGGCTACGACCAGATGTTGCAGTGCTTCAGCGGCATCGCTGCGATGCAAGGAACGGATGCCGGAAAACCGCAGGTCATGCTCGGTTCGATCGTGGACTATTACTCAGCCTCCATGATCGCTTTTGCGATCCTCTCGGCGCTCGTTCACCGCCTGCGCACAGGCGAAGGACAGCATGTCAAGGCCTCGCTGCTTCGGTCAGCCATCACGTTGCAGGCCGGACAGTTCATCTGGGCGGACAGCGAGCCTCGCGATGTCGAACGTTGGTGGCCGGCGAGTTACTCGGGGATCTATCCGACGAAGGAGGGCTATCTCTACCTTCAAGCCACCACGCCCGCTTTCTGGAAGAGCCTTTGCCAACATCTCGGCTTTCCGCAGTTGGCGGACGATCCCCGCTTCGACACCCTGAAGAAGCGCACTGCTCTCAAGAACGAGATCCGACCGTTAATCAAGGAAGCGCTGATGCAGCGCACCGCGCTCGAATGGGAACAGCTGATGCACGGCAACGTGCCTTGTATCGCAGTCCGATCGATCGGGGACATGTTCGATCACCCGCAGGTTCTCGCCGAGGGGCTCGTGGTCGAGCACCAGCACCCGAAAGTCGGCAAGTACCGGACCATGGGCAAACCAGTCAAGATGGGCATAGGAGACAGCCCCAGCCGACGGGCCCCGATGGCGGGAGAGCATACGGATGAAGTGCTGGCACATTTTGGATTCCAGGACGACGACATAGCTGCACTGCGTGCGAGAGGAGCTGTGGCATGAAGACCCAGATTTTCGGCGACATTCGCGTCGACATGATTTCCGAATACGATCATCTGGCGCTCGAACCGGGTTGGCTGCTGAAGGACGTGACGCCCGAGGACGTTGCGGAACATGAGCACTGGCTGGGTCCGCGTCTAGTGGAGCCAGGAACGAGAAAGCTGATCACGCGCTCGCATGCGTATCTCATCCGCACGCAACACCACACGATCCTGTTCGACACGTGCTGCGGCAATGACAAAGAGCGTCCCGAGTCTCCCTTCTGGCATCGACTGCAGACACCCTTCCTCCAGAACCTTGCGCGTGCAGGCGTCCTTCCGGAACAAGTCGACTTCGTTATGTGTTCGCATTTGCACGCCGACCATGTCGGGTGGAACACGCGGCTGCAAAACGGCGAATGGGTGCCCACGTTCCCCAACGCCCGCTACTTGATCAGCAAAGGTGAATTCGAATGGTGGCGCGACGCCATCGAGTCGGGCAACACGCATCCGACCCGAAAACAGCCGTGGATCGACAGCGTACTGCCGGTCGTGGAGCGCGGCCTGGCGACGTTCGTCGAAGATAACCATGCCTTCGAGAACGAGATGCCGGACGAGGTGCGCTACATGCCTCTCCAGGGTCACACAAAGCATCACTGCGGCCTGTACCTGTGCTCGCGGACGCAGGATGCGATCTTCTGTGGTGACGCCATCCACCATCCGATCCAGCTCGCACGGCCCGATTGGATCAACCCCGGTTACGACCGCGAAGCGGCAATCCAGGTTATACGCGACCTCATCACACGCCTGATCGACACGCCGACGAAGCTGATGACAGCCCATTTCCCCTCGCCTACGGCAGGGTGGGTGGTAAGCGAAGCGAGCCAGACCCGTTTTCGTTTTGATTGTGATTGAAATGTAGGTGACGTGTTCACTTGGTGCGCCCGAACGCGCCACTACCCACAGCTGCAGCAGCTCACATCCGTTCCATGACATCCAACGCCTGAAAGACATTCTGCATCGTCACCTGCGGTGCGCAACGCATCGGCCTTGCGGCTGTGCTCAAGTTTGCGCGCGAAGGCGCGATTGTCGCCGTCTGGGACCTGTCTCGCGCTGGGGTCGATGAAGCCGTGCGGCAGTGGCGCGCAGGCGGAAGGCTGGGTGGTAGATGTCGTGCACCGCAAGATCGTTCACGCAAAGCGTGCTCGGCCGCTTCGGCCGCATCGACGTCCTCGTGAGCAACGCCGCGATCACCAAGGACGCGCGCTTGCAAAAGATGTCTATCGAGCAGCTCAACGCCGTGATCGATGTGAACCTGCGCGGCGTCTTCCATTGCGCGCAGGCTGTCAGTGGGCCGATGGTCGAGCGCGGCTGCGGCGTCATCCTCAACGCTAGCTCGTCGTCGGCCTGTACGGCAACTTCGGCCGGACGAACTACGCTGTAAGCAAGATCGGCGTCATCGGTTTCACCAAACCTGGAGCCGCGAACCCAAGGGCGTGCGAGTCAACGCCGTCGCGCCATGCTTCGTGATAACGCCCATCCTCGACACGGTTTCCGGTGAGGTGTTGAATGAGATGAAGCACCGCCTGCCGCTGCACCGGTTGAGCACACCCGAGGAGATCGCGAACGCCTATTGCTTCCTGGCGAGCGACGAAGCCAGCTACGTGAATGGTGCCGTGCTCGAGGTGTCCGGGGGCATGACGGTCTGATCCACCTGTGCTGTTGTACGATCCTTCACAGGATCGCCAACCTCATGGCAGCTCAACACGCCGCACCAGCACACCCCACCGGGTCGAGCAGTCGCTCGCGATCGCGTGCTTGTTCATCCACGAAGTAGTCAGCGCGTTGATGCTCGGGGTCTCGCAAGAAATCCTCGGCCCAATAACAGCCCAAAGAAATTGTGATGTTGAATGACACTGTGCAGACCGCGCAAATTGAAAAAGTAGCCGTTGGCCTCGTGTTCACCGAGGGGCCACTGTGGGATCCAGACGGCTGCGTCTACTTCGTGGATTTGAGATCGAACGTCCTCTGTCGCATGGTGTTGGGTGAGAAGCCAACGAAAGTCCGCGACACGGTAGGAGGAAACGGCTGTACATTCGACCTACAAGGGCGATTGGTCAACTGCGAAGGCGGCCTCCGTCGTGCCTATCGCATCGAAAATGCAGTGTCACCATTACAGATCCAAATTATCGCATTCCCCTGCAGGAGCGTGAGATGGGCCATGGTGCCGTCTATCGCATCGCGACCGATGGTTCGATCAGAGAAGTGGCCAAGCTCGAATATCCGAATGGCCTAGCGCTGTCCAAAGACGAACGAACTCTTTATGTTTCCAATACACGATAGCGCTGAGATCGACAGAAATGGGAAGTTGATCCGGCGTCGTATATTTGCCGATATTTCCGCTGGCATGTCATGACGAAATCGACGGGTTGCCCTGACGGAATGAAGGTCGACGAGGCGGGTCGAGTCTTCTGCACAGGTGCTGGCAGCGTGTGGGTATTCGAGCCGGACCGGAAGCTGATCTGGATTATTGAGACGCCGGAGAATTGCGTAAACGTTGCCTTAGTCGGTGGTGACTTGAGGACCTTGCCTGTTGACCGCGAGTACTTCCGTCTACACTCTTCGCGTGAAGGCGACAGGTTTGCCTCACCCGTCATACAAGAATCGAAAGAACTGCTGAGTCCCGCAAACTGGCGGTTCGGCTGCTGGGTGCTTGACGCGTTACGCGGCCGGCGCGTTGACGAAATCCGATTGGAAGCCGGCGGCGATGCCTGCATTGGAACAGAATGGGTCGATAAGCCCAGAGCGCATTTCGGGCGTTTCGATCACACGCCGGAGATCGTCCTGCCGACTGACGTCGCAGGTCTGAGCTGCGGCACAGATCCCAGCTGCAACTCGGTCGTGCGGGCCTCGTCGATGTCGGCCGCCACGATCGCCCCCTAGTGTCCCGAGTCACAAGTTCGCAATCCTAGATTCGCAGTAGATTCGCCTCGCCGTGCCAAGGATGGAGGCTAGCAGCGAGGGAGGATCTGATGGCGGACCCGCGACTTGCCTGCCTGACATTGAGCGATGAAGAGCGCGCCGAACTGAAGTCGCTGACGATGCGGCGGAAGACGGCGCAGGCACTGGCTCTGAGAGCCCGGATCGTGCTGACCTGCGCGGAAGGCGGTCAGAACAAGGAAGTGGCGGTCAAGCTGGTCCTGGACCGGGCGACGGTAGGTAAGTGGCGGCGGCGTTTTGTGGAGCGGCGTGTGGCCGGTTACATGATGAACCGCGCTCCGGGGCGCCACGTACCATCGACGATGCCCGCATCGAAGCTGTGATCGTGCAGACGCTGGAAAACAGCCCCGAGAACGCCACCCACTGGAGTTCTCGCGGCATGGCGAAGGCCAGCGACTTGTCGGTATCAACGGTGCAGCGCATCTGGCGGGCCTTCGGGCTCCAGCCACACAGGATGGAGACGTTCAATCTCTCGAGCGATCCGAACTTCGTGGCCAAAATGCGCGACGTCGTAGGCCTTTACGTCTCGCCACCAGAGCGGGCCATCGTTTTGTGTTGGATGAGAAGTCCCAAATCCAGGCTCTGGAGCGCAGCCAACCGATGTTGCCTATGCGTCCCGGCCAGCCGGCCCCAAGAAGCCATGATTACACGCGGCACGGCACCACATCGCTGTTCGCCGCCTTCGATATTGCGCCGGACGGGTCATCGGCAAGTGCTACGGACGACACCGTGCCGCCGAGTTCCGCAAATTCCTCGACGAGATCGAGGCTGTCGTGCCCCGCGAACTCGACGTCCATCTCGTCATGGGACAATTACGTCACGCATAAGATCCCATTGATCCAAAGATAGCTGGCTAAAAGGCCGCCACGTGCACCTGACCCCGACCGGCTCGTCATGGCTCAACCAGGTCGAGCGTTTCTTCGCGCTCCTCACCGATAAGAAGATCATGCGCGGCATCTATCGCAGCGTCGCCGCCGTCAGAGCTGACATCGCTTCGTTCATCGACCGACACAACGCCGATCCCAAATCCTTCCGATGCACCAAGTCCGCTGATGATATCCTCGCTTCCATAGAGCGCTTCTGCCGATACAATGCCCCGGCAAAACACGAGGCAATGTTGCGAACTTCTGGTTCAGGACACTAGCGGCTGCAGGTCTCGCACAACCTCACCTGGACTCCGATTACGGGAACCAGGGCGCCCATTCTTCAGACTGTGGCAGATGGGGCGCCATGACGACGGCAACTATCGGCGCCAGTGCTCAATCCGCTGCTGGCTCTTCGGCCGGTGGCAGTTTCGGGCAGATGCAATCAGGGCGCCGGCATGTTGCACGAAGCCTGAAAGCGCGGCGACGAAAGGCGCGCTCGGGGTTGATCAGAGCGGATGGAAGGAAGCGCATAGTACGGTTATATTGAAATATTCGCGCGGAGGAGGGGTCGACCCCGCAGGCTGTCAGCTTCCAGGATGAAGTCCGGCGCCAAGTTAGTAGAACAAGCTGAATCTATGCGCGCAGAAGCTAGAACTCGGGCGATTCTCTCGTCTATGGCGAGATAGTTTTTAGTCGCATAGCATTCGCTCGAACGGCGCTTATCAGGGTTCAAATCGAAATGACCACACGCACCAACAGTTTCCTGTCGAATGCCGAGCGGGAGGCGGTGATCGAGCTGCGCCATGCCATGCATCGCGAGCCAGAGCTCTCGAATGCGGAATGGAAAACCCAGGAGCGAATTCGCGGGATTTTGCAGCGCTTTGGCATCGATGGCGCAAAGGTATTCCACAATACCGGCCTGTATGTTGATATCGAAGGCACCGCCTCCGGCCCAAAGCGATCGATCGCGGTTCGGGGCGACATCGATGCGCTGCCAATCCGCGAGATGCGTGAGGATCTTCCCTATCGCTCGCGAGTCGACGGTGTGATGCATGCGTGCGGTCACGACATGCACGGCTCGATTGCGCTCGGAACTGCGCTTGCCTTCAATCGGATTCGAGAAGACTTTGCAGGCAATGTGCGCGTGTTCTTCCAGCCAGCGGAGGAAGCTGAGCCGCTCGGTGGGCGTACTGTAGAACAAGAGAATCTGTTGGATGGCTTCGACCGGGCGGTTGGTTTTCACGTCGCTCCGGATCTTCCGGCCGGTACATTCGGCGCGCGCGAAGGCGCGGTGACCAAGTCCGCTGATTCTTTTAAGCTCACGATCACGGGCAAGATGGCGCATGGCGCGGCGCCGTTTAAGGGCGTCGACGCGATCGCTATCGCAGCTACCTTCGTCAACGAGGTGCAGAAGGTGGTTTCGCGCGAAATGCCAGGCGACGACGGTGCAGTTGTCACCGTTGGTGTTATCCGTGGGGGCGAGGCGGCAAACATAATCTGCCCGTCGGTCGTCATGGAGGGCACGGTCAGGACCCGCAGCCCAGTGCGTCGGGCGTTGCTCACCCAGCGCGTTCGCGAAATTGCAGAAGGTGCCGCCTCAATGCACCGCGGTCAAGCCGGATTGATCATCCGCACCGGTGAGCCGCCGGTGGTCAACGATCCCGAAATGGTAAACCGTTTCCGTCAACTCGTGCACGACGCCGCCGGGCACGAAGCGTTCAGCGACGCGAAGCAGCGCGGAGACGGCAGCGACGACTTCGGATTCTACTCCGCATGTGTGCCATCCATCTATTTTTGGTTCGGCAGCCGAGCTCCTGGCAACGACTCGCACCTGCATACGCCGACCTTCGGCGTGTCCGATGACCTTCTCATCCCGACCACCGAGCTTGCGGTTAGGTACATCCTCGATCTCTTGAATTCCTGAGAGCAGTCGGACCGTAATCGTGGCCCCGCTTTCCGGACCGACAAGGACTGCTGCTCCCTAGCGGGGATGCCTGCTTCGCTGGCCACGTTAGTTAAAGTGTCTCAAGCAGGTCATCACGGCACGGATCATCAGGAGCGCGAATATCCAGCCCGTATCATCGGTACACAGATGCGAAATCCTGACTTCGCCCTCTACGCAAGGGCCTTTGGCGCTTATGGCGAACGGGTCGAGCTCACTGAAGAATTCGCACCAGCTTTCGAGCGTGCTCTCGCGTCAGGCAAGTCGGCTCTCCTGCATTGCCTACTCGATCTGCGCGCGATCTCGGTCGGGAAGGACTTCGTCCTGAGTAAGGCTTAAGCCGGCTTGCGCGGGATGATCATCAGTCCCGTGGGCGCTGCGCGTTGGCGCGTCGACAAATTCCGGATTGAGCGTTCAAGACTGCCGCCTAACCGCACTGGGCCAGTCGTAGTCGACACCGACCGCGGTTCATTTCAACCTGAGTGTTAAGGTCTTTCGAGGCAGCAATTCCATCCAAACAAGGCGCCATTTCAATGGATTGCTTAAAGCAAGAAGATAACCTTCGTGCATAGAGCTGCGTCTCGTGCTTAGAGCAGCCTGGGTGAACCGATCACTCTGTTCCTGAATCGTGAAAAGGCGCGATGTTCAGAAGCTCTCTGCGAGTCGTAGAAAGTTTCCAAGCATTGCATGACCATGGTCGGTAAAGTGCACCCAGATGGTGCCCGTGTGCGAGAGCAATGATCTCACCCTCGTCGGAACGCGCCGTGAGAGTGAAGTCAGCAGCAAATATCTCATCGGCCTCGGCGATAAGAGAATGATAGCGGTAACCGGTATGAGCTCC
>NZ_VSTH01000204.1 GCF_008123965.1 Bradyrhizobium hipponense
CTATCCTGCTCGAGAGCGGTAAGGGACCTGCTCGCGTCAAAACGAAAATGTTGCGACATGGGGGGGCTCCATCGGTAGCCGTTGAACAGCGCCCATGGTGCCATGCTCTCGCCGCTCGCCCATAGCATCTTCACAAGAGGCGACATCGACCACGGATGGCGGCTCAGTCAGCTGGGATCGTAAACTGAAAGAGAGCACTCCGCGGCCGATGCGGCTCACAGTATCTCAATACTCGAAAGCAACGCCGGCAACTCTCGGCGGAGCCTCAAAGATCGATGCCGACCGCGATGTTACGGCCAGTCAATTCGGCAAAGGTAGCTGTGTGCGCGTACAGCTTTGCGAATGCCTCGTCCTTTGCCAAGGCTTCCTGTACCTTTCCGTACACTTCCCAACTGGAATAGCGCGTAGCGATAAGAAACTCCCCGGCCCACGTACCAGTGTGAAACCGAGAAAGCCGAAGAAATTCTGCGCCATGTTTTTCGAAGATTGCCTTCGCCTGCTTCGCGGTCTTAATCATCTCCTCAGGCTTGTCGCTCTTGAAGCGTGTAAATTGTACAATGGCCATAACCTAATTCCTCCGTTGACCCCCACAGATTAGGTCTAGGAGTGGCCGCAGAGGTTCACAGGATGGCCCTATGATGCAGGGTCCGAGTTGGGTCATTCGCGTCGAGTTGGCTGCGCCTTTGCAAGGTCCCGTCTCACCTCGACAGCCGACGTGCGGGACGCTATCGCGACGTTCGCATTCGGGCCATCAACGGAAGTCGCCAACCTACCTGCGATTAGACCGACACTTGGTCGACTGATCCCGATTCACTAGACGATCGATTCCATG
>NZ_VSTH01000205.1 GCF_008123965.1 Bradyrhizobium hipponense
CGCTTTCTATTCACGAGATACCAGTCCTACTTGCTCTCTCAATCGTTCGGGCCTTCAGCCATCGTTTGCGGCTCCGCCTATCTGTTTTCTCCACCTTTCGGCCTTGGAGTGCCTCAATAGCTTTGCCGACAGCCTGACCTAATACGCCCTCAGCTGACTTCTGCCCGGTGGTCAGACGGCCTCGCGTCGTCTCAGTCGCCCGAGGGCGACACCGGGCAGATCTCCCGGGGTAAGCTCAATCGCCTTCGGTGCACAACCGCCGGATCTACGCTTCGCATCCTTGATGGATCTGGACTTCGCGATGTGTCGCCCGCTCGTCCGACGCTTGCGCCTCATATCCGATTTTTGTTCATCGGCTCGCACCTTTGATCCACGCTTCCTTCAGACCCCGCCTCGCGACGGCAGCCCTTGCGTTTCACTAACCCTTCACCTCCATCAGGTTGGGTGGAAGACTTTCACTTCCGAGCTATTGAGCATGCCCGGCACACAACGAAGCCGCTGGCGCGGCATGTAGGGAGACATAGCAAGGATTGCCTCCTGTCTGAGAGGATTGCGGGTTTTCGAAGCCCAACCCTTTAGACAGGAGGTTTTCCGATGGCTGTGAACCTCCTCCGAATTGATGGACACCTGTAGTAGGCTCGAAGAGCCAGGAGGTGTCGAATGGAAGGACGTCAACGTCGGTCGTTTACGGATGACTACAAGCGGCAAGCGGTTGATCTCGTAGCGTCGAGCGGGCGCTCGATCGGATCTGTTGCCAGGGAGCTTGGCCTGCGCGATTCCGTGCTGCGGCGGTGGGTGGAGCAGCGAGGGGCCCGGCTGGAGCCGACGGCGGCGACGCGGCGCCCCACAACGCAGGCGACGCTGCCGTCGGCGGACCACGCGGCAGAGATTGCGCGTTTGCAGCGGGAGAACGAGCGGCTGCGCATGGAGCGCGATATTTTAAAAAAGTCCATTGCGATCTTTGCTGGAGTTCCGAAATGAGATTTCGCTTCATCGAAGATCGCCGCGCCGACTATCCCGTGACGATCATGTGCGGCATGCTCGGTGTCTCGCCGGCCGGCTATTATGCCTGGCGCTCGCGCCCGGAGAGCCAGCGATCCGCCGCCAATCGTGAGCTCGTCGACGACATCAGGCGGGTTCACCGCGACACCAATGGCCGCTATGGCAGCCCGCGCGTCCATGCCGAGTTGAGGGCTCATGGCCGCGGGGCCACCGCGGTCGCATCGAGCGATTGATGCGCCGCCATGGCATCAGAGCCATCATGGCGAAGCCACGCCGGGTGCGGACGACCGACAGCCGTCACGATTTCCCGATCGCCCCGAATCTTCTCGAGCGCAACTTCATCACCGCCGCGCCGAACCAGATCTGGCTCGCCGACATCACCTACGTCGAGACCAAGCAGGGCTGGCTCTATCTGGCCACGCTGATGGATCTCTACAGCCGCAAAATCGTCGGCTGGGCGATGGCGGATCATTTGGCGCGGAACTGCCAATGGCGGCCCTAGCGATGGCCATTGCGACACAGCGGCCTGGCGCCGGCTTGATCCACCATTCAGACCTTGCGGCTCATCGAGGCCCGAAGACCGGCGGACTGCATCATCTTGCGATACTCCGTCGAAGCATATTGGGCGGCCACGAGGCGACGCAGCAATCCTACCTCAACGGCCGATTGCTATGATAACGCGCCGATGGAGAGCTTCTTCCACACGCTCAAAACAGAACTCGTCCATCACCAGCACTATGAAACACGTGAGGAAGCCAGACGTGATATCTTTGCTTACATCGAGGGCTTCTACAATCGAAAGCGTCGTCACTCCGCCATCGGCTATATCAGCCCGATCGTGATGGAGCTAAAAGCAGCTTAACCCTGTCCATTTTTTCGGGGGAAGATCAGCTGAGATCAGCCCACTTCGCCGCCGCATGATCGAGGACATGACGGTCCGCAATCTGTCACCGCCGTAGCGAAGTTGAGCCGATATTTCGGTCGTTCTCCTGACCGCCTCGACCTGGACGATATCCGTGCCTTCCAGGTTCATCTGGTCGCGACGGGGATGTCCTGGCCGGCCCTGAACCAGATCGTCTGCGCACTGCGGTTTTTCTACGGTGTGACGCTTGGTCATGACACCGTTCCGGAGCGCATCGCCTAGGCGCGTAAACCGCGCAAACTGCCGGTCGTGCTGAGCGCCGACAAGCTCGTGCGCTTCCTGGAAGCAATCCCAAGCCTCAAGAGCCGTACCGCGCTGACCACCGTCTATGCCGCAGGCTTGCGCGTATCGGAAGTGGTCCTCTTGAAGGTTGTCGACATTGATAGCCAACGGATGTTGATCCGGGTCGAGCATGGCAAGGGCGGCAAGGACCGTTACGTTATGCTCTCGCCGCAGCTTTTGAGGATTCTGCGGACGTATTGGCGGCTCACTCGGCCAAAACGATGGCTGTTTCCCGGCCGCGGCGACGAGCGTCCGCTCGTCACCCGGTCGGCGAGAGTTGGAACCCGTGATGTGATGGGCCAACGAGCTGAAGCGAAGATTTGGCTCGCGCCGAGCTTTCACTGCTATTTGTTCAAGTTCGTTTCCATGGTCAGCTGATCTTCTCTTAGAGTAGAAGGCCGTGACTCCCGTTGAATGGAGCCCATGTCGCCCAAGAACAATTCAACTACCGCTGACCGCTTCCCCATGTAGTCGGCTCTACCGACCTCCGAGTACTATCAGTCAGTCTGCCTTCCACCCGGTCATCAGCCCCTTCTCACCTGATCGGCTTGGCAGGTCCTACAAGCTTGCCCTTGAACCGGATGGATCTCCCTTGTTCAAGTTGCTTCCTTGGTTGCATGCTGGCGGTACGAACCCCGGGAGCACCTCAGCCCGCTCGCGATGACGCGGGTTCCGATTGCGCCCCTTTGAGAGACAGGGTCGGCTACTCCGATCACGTTCGATTTCGGGGCTATCTTCCCGTTCACTTGATTTCGACCTGCAACCTCCCTGTCTACGCTTCGCAACGGCCGTTACCGGACGCCACGCAAGACTCGGTTCGCGGCTGCTCGCTAGGCTTTGCCGCGGCCGTCATCGCAGCGGCAGACTTCAACGCGCTTGCAAGGCGCAAATCCCGCCGAACTTGGCCTTCTATTTGGTAGATGCTCGCGTCACTCACGCCGTACTTGCAGCACAGATCGGCGACTGAGAAGCAGGTCTCTGCTCATTCAAATCCCTTGATCTGCTCTTCAGAAAACGCGGTTGCCCGTCAGGCTCTGGTCCTCGTCGGGGGCAGAACGAACTTCAAGGCCGGATTAAGTCCACGGGGCAAGTTATCATGAGCTAGTCGGCGCTGGAGCGCTTAATTCAACCGGCCAATCGGCCGTGGCTTTTGCTGACGTGTCGGAGCTGGGAGAGCGCATCCCCTTTCCAGGATAAGATAAGGTGAAGGGCGAGGCGCTCGCGACCAAATCGGCGCAGAGTTTGTCTCGCACGTGCTGCAAACATTATTCCATCGAGGGTCGATCAGAGCCGCTGTTGTTCAGCGAGGCGTGTTATCGAGCTCGAGCGAGATTGCCGCCAGTCTTTCCAGGCGACTTCGTCGACCATTGGGGACGCTGCAGGTGCGGCCGCCGGGTCGAGGCCAAACTCACCAGCAACGAACACAGGATCTAGCTTGAGCCACTAACAGCTCACCAGCCAGCCTGCGAGCCAAGGGATACATTTGTAAGAGGCGCAGTCTGTAGCTGGTGAAAGCCGCCGAAAGGCAGCGTGATAGCGCGGGATTTAGTCGTTAAGGGACCCACTTTCGCACAAATCAGGACTGACGCGTTGTTATGATTCGAGTTCAATGGTTTGTGAATTTCGACGGGGTGACCCATCAGGAGGCGGCATTATGACCACTGACGTATCTGGCGTCCTCGGTATGTTTGACATCTCCCCAGATTCGGCTTTCTTGCGGGCCAGCGGCACGCTGGCTACGAACCATCGGTTGAGTGCCGTGCGCTCGAATACGCGGTTCTTTGTCAAGAACGCGATCCTGGCGGCGCTCTCGTTGCAAGACCTCGCGGCAATAGGGGAGTTTTTGGAGCCAATCGTACTGAGAGAGCGTACGCTCCTACATGAGTCGAAAAGGCCTCTTGATCACGTCTATTTCGTAGAATCGGGCCTTGTCTCGTTGAGGATTGTTGCGGCGGGGTGCATACTTGAGACCGCAACAATTGGTCGTCGCGGGGCGGTGGGAGCTTCCGTGTTATTGGGCGGACACGTTTCGACATATCAAGCGGTTGTGCTGTTTCCGGGAAGCGCGCACAGAATCCACGTCGAGGACTTGCATCGCTTAATGAACAATCGCCCTGAAATTCGAGAGCACCTACTTAGGTACGTTCAAGCGCTGAGCCTGCATTGCGCTCAGACAGGGCTGTGCGGCGTTCGACACGATCGCGAAAAGCGGCTTGCATCGTGGCTCTGTTTAGCGAGCGATGCTGTGGACGCTCATGTGCTTCCAGTTACCCATGAATATCTCTCTTCTGTTTTAGGGCTGCGACGCGCTGGCGTAACTGAGACGCTAAACCACTTTGAGGAACAACGTCTGATTCGTAAAACGCGCGGCGTGCTACAAATTGGAGAGCGTCGCTGCCTCGAGGAAAAGGCATGCAGCTGTTACAAACTCATTTCCGGCGCCTATACTGGAACCGAGTATGCGATTTCACATTTCAACTAACTCACTAGGGTCTGTACCTAAATAGCGCCACGTGATTCCCTCTCCTGCAAGTTTTTGATTCGGGGGCGAGAGAATGCACGCGGGGTTGTTTTGGCTGAATGACAGGCAATGGGCGCGTATCGAACCGCATCTGCCGACGGGACTGACGGGGCCGGATCGGGACGACGACCGGCGCATCATCAGTGGCATCATTCACATGCTGCAATCGGGTGCGCGATGGCGCGATTGCCCGCGTGAGTACGGCCCTTACACGACGATCTACAATCGCTTCAACCGCTGGGCCAAGCGCGGGCGATGGTGCGCAATCTTCGAAGCGCTGGCCAAGCCCGGCGAAGACGGCGTCGTGCTGTCGCTCGACTCGACCTCGATTAAAGCTCACCGGTGTGCCTCCGGCGGAAAAGGGGGGAGCACAATCAAGCAATCGGCCGCTCGCGCGGAGGCCGCACGACAAAAATCCATGCGCTGAGCGATCCGCTCTGCCGGCCGGTGGTCCTGCATCTGACCCCAGGTCAGGATGCCGATATCGCGGCGGCGCCCGATGTTCTGGCGCTCGCGCCGCCCATGAGCGCGCTCCTCGCTGACAAAGGGTATGACGGCGACAACCTTCGCGGCGAAATTGTTCGTCGCGGCGCCAAGCCCGTCATCCCCAACAAATCCAACCGCGTCGTCATCCATCGCTTCAACAAACGCGCCTACAAAGGCCGAAATGTCATCGAGCGTTGCTTTTGCAGGCTCAAGGACTTCCGGCGCATCGCCACGCGATATGACAAGCTCGCCCGGAATTTCTTGGCCGCTGTTCATCTCGCCGCTCTCGTCGCATATTGGCTCAATTGAGTCTGGACCCTAGTCA
>NZ_VSTH01000206.1 GCF_008123965.1 Bradyrhizobium hipponense
TCCGTCGACGCGATCCGAACCGCTCGCCGCCGTCCGTCCGGCAGCGCGACAACGACGTAGGCGGGACCGCGCCCCGACCGCTCCTTCAGCACCTCAAGCCGGTGCCCAAACAGAAAATGATGGGGGTCGGTGATCGTGACGTGAGACACGAACCGCTCAAGAATAGGGGTACTCTGTCGTGTTCGGTGACCCCACCTACGCCGACGCCGTCCTCGACCGCCTGGTCCATAACGCCCACCGGATCGATCTCAACGGCGAGAGCCTGCGACGAACCCGCAAACCCGGCCAAAGGGCCTGACTCAGTGGCGCTGTGGACATGCCGATGCGCTTGGACAACGCAAAGAGCGTTGCCCACATGCCCACAGCAGAGCAACAGCAGACGAAGAAGGGCCTCAAGCCGCGATTCAAGGTTGACCCCGCCGCTTCACCGATGCCAGAAATCTAAAAGCCAGAACGCCTCGCGCCCCGGGCGACATCAAATCGGAATGGTGGGCGAGATCATCTCGGAATCCTGGGCGAGATCAAATCGGTACACCCGGGCGAGATCATCGGAATCCGCACAAGGTCTCGGTCCGGCCGTAGATCCAGCGCAACGTTCCATTGGGCCGGATGATGCGAAACTCACCTTCTAGCAACAATCGATTGGACACCCTCTCGCCGAAAGAGCGCGTCCCGCTGCGGTCATCGGGATGAATCCTTCTCTCGATTTCCGTGTAGGAAGGAGTGGCTAGACGCGGGTCCAGTCCGAGTAGCTCATAAAAGCCGCGCGACCATTGCATTTGGCCCGCGACATCGCTGCGCCAAAGCCCAGCCGAAAGCTTTTCTTCGATGAACGGAAGTATATCGGCAAGGCTGATGCTGCCCTCGAAGTCAAGCAATGTGAGCTCCTGGTCACAAGCCATACAAAGGAGCTCCAGATGGCAACCAAGGCGGCCAGCTCGACCGCTCTGTTAAGAAAGATATTGTCTTAACAGGCGACAACACGGAGATTGTTTGTCGCGCCTGTTTCTCCAAATGGAACGCCGAAGTCGCCTGCCCCCCGCCTCTCGCCGCCCCATCTACTACGTACCGCCACGCAACCGAAAACAGCCTACGTGACGGTTACGCTCCGGAAGCCGCGGCCCTTTGCCCGTGATGAGCCGATCGCAGGATGCTGTTGACCGCGCGGTAGGCGAACACGATGGCTGGGCCGATCGTGATGCCTGCTCCGGGATAGATTCCACGCATTGGCGAGGTCATGTCATTGCCGCAAGCATAGAGGCCCGAGATCGGCATCCCCTGTCCGTCTAACAACTGTCCGCAAGTATCAGTTGCCAATCCAGCCGCCGTGCCGAGCGTTGCTGGAACGATCGGCAGCGCTATAAATGGGCCGTTTTTGATCGGTCCGAGATTTGGATTTTTCGTTCCCACGGCCGGATCACCGAGCGTGCGATTGAAAGCCGATTCACCGCGTTTGAAAAGCGGATCGCGCCCTTCAGCAGCGTGCGCGTTGTGTTCTTGGACAGTCTTTTGAAGCTCTCCAGGATCCAGTCCCAACTGCTTTGCAAGCTCCGGAAGCGTCCGGCCGACTTTGATGTAACCGAGTCGCGCATATTTCCCGATGCTCAAGGTCCAGGGCCAGGGGAGCAAATGTCCCATGCCTCTCAAGCGGACGAATTCCTGGTTGCAGACGAAGTAGAATCGCTTGTCTGCCGGATATCCGCTTTTGAACATTGCGAGGCAAATGTCATGGTACGAATTGGACTCGTTGACGAAACGTCTGGCATTTGGCCCCACAGCGATGACACCGGGACGGCCGCGGTCGAGCCAGCCGTACGGAACCAGTTGCGAGGAGCTGCCGCTCTTCAGGATCGACACAGGCGTCCAGAATCCGGCAGAGGCGACGTTGTTGTCAATCGCTCCTCCAAGCCCGGTCGCGAGCGTAATGCCATCACCGGTGACATCGGGATGGGCCAGGGTGTCGTTGTGCTGGTGGGCGCGGCTGAGCTCCGCTCTTAATTGGCTGTTGCGAGCAAAGCCGCCTGTTGCGAGGATGACCCCATGCGAGGCGTGCATGCGAATGGCAGAATCACCCCGCTTGACGATTGCCCCGCTGACCCGCCCCTCTTCCCTGACGAGTTCTATGAGCGGCGATGCTGGCCATATCTCGACGCCGTACTTGCGCAGGCTCACCAGCAACCGCGCGATCAGGGCATTGCCTCCGCTGAGCTCTGTGCCACGCCTGTAACTTAAGCGATCCCGCATGTAGCGGTTGATGCGACGCAAGACATGTTTGAGCGACGCAAAAGATTGGAATGGGTTCAGGAAGCTTCTCACCTCGCTGGATGAGATCATCATTCCGCCGAGCACAACCCGGATAGGGTCGCCTATCAGGTCGAAGTCGGTGCCGAGGAGCCGCCCATCATAGGGTGCAGGGCTCAGTGCGCGGCCCTTGTCGACCCCGCCGACCTGGCTTGAATGATAGTCAGGGGCAGAGGCCAGCGTGAACCTGACCTCTGTCCCGTTCTCAAGTGCGGCGAGCGCAGTAGGGCCGTCCTCAAGATAGGCATCAACGAAGCCTGCGCGATAATAGGTGCCAAGCTCATGCTGTAGGTAGGTCCTCGCCTTCTCCAGCGAATCATCGATTTTCGCGGACCGCGCCTGGGGTGAGCAAGGAACCCAGATCATGCCATTCGATAGCGCCGTCGTGCCGCCAAGGCGCGGAGATTTTTCGCATACAGTCACCCTCAGTCCGGCCTTTGCCGCATAGAGTGCCGCGGACAGTCCGGCCGCACCGCTACCGACCACGAGAACATCAGTCTCGAAAGTCTGATCCGGTCTGGTAGCTCGGGGGAATGCCGCTGTCTTTTCTCTGCCTGATTGGACCACCGGCTTGTTCACTCCAGCCCCGCCGACAATTGCGCTTAAATCAGTGATTTCGCGGAAGCGGGACAGCTTTGAACTCCTCAGCCGCCGCCTTCACCGCCCGTTCGATTGGAATTCTTTCAATGGAGGAGGCGCCGACGAACCCGACGCATTGCGTCGATCGGTAGACCTCGACCGTATCCTGCGGCTCCGCGATAGTGCCACCATGGCAAAGCAGGATGACATCGGAGCGGACGCTTCTCGCCGCCGCGTTGATGTCGTTAATGCGCCTGATCGCCTCTTGAATGGACTGCACCTGCTCGTGGCCTACAAGCCCGCCACGGGTTGCGCCGACATGGGGGACGATGCAGTCGGCACCTACACTCGCCATGGCTTTGGCGTCTTCGGGGCTTGCTACATACGCAAGCGAGAACATGTTCTTCTTGCAGGCAGCCGCGATCATCTCGAGCTCGCGCTCGAAGCCGAGGCCGACGCGGCCGCGGCGGTCACGCCATTTTTCACCCATGGTGGAGATGGTTGGATAATTGATCACGCCGGAGAAGCCGGCGGCCCAGAACTTGTCGAGAAGCGCATCGAGATCGAGCCGAAGAGGATCCCACGCTTCGACGCCCCCGATCACAGGCACAGAAGATACGACGTTGCGGATTTCTGCTGCAAGCTCGAGCGTACGCGCGTTGGAATCGCCGATCCGGCTTGTTGGAAGCCCCATGAGGCGCGACAGCCCGGTGCTGTAGACCACCAGCATGTCGGCCCCTCCGAGGACGGCACACTTTGCGACGAGGCCGCAGCTGCTCCCGGCCGCAAGAACTGCTTTCCGCTCCGCTATCTGGCCTGCGATCCTCGAAAGGATTTCGGTTCGCTCAAACATCCGCATGGGATGAGTCTCCTTGCCTCAGCTGTTTGAGTATCCACGTCACGGCAGCCTCGGCGAATTCGGGATCGTTGATATGACAGTTCAGTTCACGTACCTTGATGTGGGGGTGGACATTCTCCTTGACTGCATCGAGCCAAGCTCTGTCCGCATCAACATCACGGAAAATGCCGCCCTCGCGGTCATAGTCGGAAACGCCTTTCACGGGCCAAAGGACTATTGCAGGTCCCTCAGCATGCGACAGCCGCTCGGCCGTGAGCCGACCGACGCTCGCGTTCTCCGAAGCCGTTGTGCGCATGAGCGTCGTGTAGGGTGTATGGGAGTAGAGCTGGCGGCCGCGAAATTGGTCAGGCACGCTGGATGGCGGACCAAAATTGACCATATCGACCGCGCCAGGCGCGATCACTTGCGGGACCAAATGGCGCGACGCGGCTTTGAGCCGATCCGAACCGGCGCTCGCGGTGCCGCCGACGATTTCGTCAGCCAGCTCAGTTGTGGTTAGATCGATCACACCGTCGAATTCGCCGGCCGCGATGAGCTGCTCCATCTTGCGGCCGCCAGCTCCGTTGGCAGGAAACACGATCGCATCTGCGCCGGCATCTGCAAGGCGCGCCACGCAGTGATTTGCTGCAGGCGTCGTCACGCCGAAGGCCGTGATCGCAACGACCTTCCTTTTACGCGCATGTTCGGCGGGCGCATGCTGCATGGCCGCAACAGCGCGCCCTGCATTCTCCAGCACGCGTGCGGTAAAGACGTTGATGCCGAGGAGATCGACCAGGGTCGGGTAGAGGATGATATCGTTATGGACGGCCAATTCGGCGAGTAGCGCTGGCCTGGCGCTGCTCACCAGCAGCTTGGGGAATCCATAAGGCAAATCCGATACGACCTCGCCGAAAACTGCGCTGCCCTTTCCACCCGCTACCCCGACGATCGCACCGATCGCGCCTGATTGCAGGAGGCCACCAACCTGTTTGCGCGTGCTTGCGGCGATCTGTTTCAGGAGCTCGGCAGGCGAGGCGACGCGACCACCCATCCCATCGGCCTGTTTGTCCGGAACCAAGTTCGATGTGCCGATGTCGATCAGGACGGTTTTACGGCCGCACGCCTCGATGATGCCCGCAAGGTACGACGCTTCGCCGCCCTTGGTATCTAGCGTCGCCACGATCGCGACTGCGCCCGCAAGCTCGGACGAGTTACCAACCCGGACTGACCTCTGGTCGTCCGCGCAATGGTCAGACACGATCTTCCTCCCGGACTATTCTAAACACCAGGCGGTCTTAGACCGGGCTGAAATCAGGAATAAGATTGGGAAAGGGTGCTTTTGGGTAAGATTGGGTAGGTGTAGTGAAAGTGCTGCGGAGTTGCTCCCAGACGCGCGTCCCTGAAAATCTACGTACCGTCTTTCCGCAGCCTTTCAGAAGATCCCACGCTCGCTAAGGTTATCTATCATTGACTGGAAGAACGCCTTTTCGGAGCTTGCGCGCTTTCCGCATTAGGATGCTTTCTCCCCTCTATGCACCGATAATCATGACGGATCTGTTCGCGCGGCGCGAGGATACTGCTGAGTGGTCGACAGTGGCCGCGATCACCGGGACTATAAACTTCCGCCGCACCCGGTCGGCGCAATCTTCGGCCAGCAGAATTGCGTTTCCTCGAGCGTCTTGACAACGGGCATACCCCCTGCTCCCCACCAAACCGCCTTGGTCCGATCTGCTCTTGTTCGAACGGAACACGTACAGTGCTCCGCTGAATGCGTTGGCCGCACCGGCGCACCGGAGCCATCCAACCCATTGCTCGCTTACAGAAGTCGACAGGCGTGCATTCACGCTGTTCCAAGATCATGATCGACGCAATTTCCGCTATACGCGAACGAACGATAGCCGCGGCCTTGATCATCTTGTCGTGGATCATAAGCTGAGGTTTTCCACCCCGCTTGCGGCTTGAAGAGCACAGTTGAGATCGCCTCTGGAGGGATACTGCGTCTCTCCGATCGCGATATCGACGCCGCGCAGAACGGCGAGCTGATCTTCGGCAGCTGGTCCCTGTTTGAATGGTCTTGCCATTCTGATGGGCTTGGTCTCGCCTGGGCGGATATAATCAAGGTACGCGACCAAGGCTTGCCAGGTTCAGAAACTGTCTTGAGCCTCCCTACGCGCGCGCGGGTTGGGCGAATGGACGGAAGGGTCTTCGGACGAGTTGGGAAGATCCTCAATCCCGCAACGCCTTGTCAGGACCGAGTGCCGATGGTAGCCGCAGTGCCGAGACCTCGGCAATGCTACTGGCGGCAATATCCCTGCTGGTGTTGGGGATTGTCGCATCGTCGAAGTCCCAGTAGGCAACGAGGTCTACAGGAACGTGGTTGGGCGACCAGTCGAGCAGGACAGGTGAGGCAGCGTCAGCTCGCCTTTGCCCGTAATAACTTCGACATTTAGTTTGTGCGCGGCGGCGGCCAAGACCGGCACCGAAATTGCACTCTCGCCTGCCAGGCGCACAGCGCACTCAATATCCTTTGCGGAATTCGCAATTGAGATTGCCAGAACATCGGGTTTCTCGCCCAACAAAAAGGCCACGAAGCCTTGAAATATTCCGCTGTTCGTGGAGCCGCGACTAACCAGAGAGCGGAGCGTTACGAGATCGACGTCAAGACCGCACGCAAATTGGCAAACCTCCGCGGCAACCGCCGCTATCCCCATCGTCATGCTGTTGTAAACAAGCTTGAGCTTGTGACCTTGTCCGACCTCGCCGACATGAAGCACGGTCTCACAAAATGCGGCAAGAATTCCTTCTGCCGCAGGAAACACCTTTTCGTTGGATCCAACGATCGCGTTGAGACGGCCCAACTCTGCGTGTTCGGGGCTCCGCGTTACGGGAGCATCTATAAAGCTTAGCCCGCGTTTTTGGGCCTGCTCAGCGAGTGAGACCGTCGAAGCAGGATAAGACGTCGAGCAGTCAAGTATCAAACCTCCTTGGGGCATATGGACGAACAGGCCATCTTGCCCAAGGCAGACCGCCTCAACCTCGCGGCTGGACGGCAAGGATAACACAACGGCGCTTACATGCCGCGCCAACTCAGCGATTGAGGGATGTTCACGGGCACCTGCACTAGTCAAGCGATCCGCACCGAGGCGATTCTTATTGGCTTTGATATGCAACTCGATTTGGTGACGCAACAGGCTGATGCCCATACCGGTTCCCATGCGTCCAGCTCCGATAAGGCCTATTCTCTGCCTGGCCGTTTTAGGAGCGACGCTGTGTGATGATTCCTCGCCAATCATGATTTATGCATTCCGAAAAAACCGTGGTCTCGTAAGATTGGCAACAACTCATGAAGGTTGTTAATCGTGTAGTCTGGATGCGCCGCCCGCAAGCGCGACTCCGAAACAAATCCTCCGGTAATGGATATACTTATCAGTCCGAGATTCCGTGCAATATCAGTTTCGACCGGCATATCGCCGATGATAAAGGTTGACGCCGGCTTCAAGTTGTTCTTCTGCATGTATAGACGAAGCCGCTCTCCTTTGCTCATCGATTTATATTGGGTGTCGCGGCTTTCAAAGGCGAGCACATCGTCGATGCAGTCATTGATTCCAAGTCTTCTCAATTGGGAGCGCAGAGGGTCGACTATATGGTTGCTCACGATGATGGACGAAGCCCCTTCTAGGCGCGCCAACTCCAAGACTCTGCGCGCGCCCTCGCGCAGATCGGCTCTATCCGCAAGAAGCTCGTAGGCGTCGTGAAAGATTGCACTCCCATCGCGATCCACCGTTGCAAGCTCGTCTTGCGACAGTCCGAGCCTGCGATAAAGACGAGATAGCGGAACGTCGCAATGTTCCCGAAACGTCTTCATATCGATCGTTGCACGACCAAAGCGATTTAGTATGGCATTGGTCGTTTCGAGCAGTGCGTACGCATCGTCGAGCAGCGTTCCATTCCAATCGAAGACGAGAACGGGTTTCATCATGATCTGACCTCAAGCAGGGATTGATTTCGAATAGGGAAGATCGGCCACTAGGTCGCGCAAATTCCTATTCGCGCGCTCCTGCCCCGCAGGAGTTGGCATCTCGAATGTAAACGGTGACAAGTCGAAGCCGTCTTGGCTGCCGGGCAACAACGATACTAGAAGTGGAAACGGCAGATACGTTATCGTGGCTGCGTTGATGGATGCGGCAATATTACTTTCGATGGTTTTGCGAACTTGCGACTCCATCTTGTGAAAACGAAGGCTTTGCGCGCGCTGTTCGGGCGGCAATCGTTTCCATATCTGCCAGAATGCCAACTCATCTAGTGTGTCGATACCCATGCCGTAGTAATTCGGAGCCACTATAGGCGGCGAACCGATCGCCCAATGTACGGCTTTGGCTCCAGCGGCAAGCAGCATTTTTGTGACAGCCTGACTGGTATCGCCCCGAATGAGGGCCTCGTCGGCAATTATTATCGTGGTTTTAGCAAGGCTAGTTCCCGAAACGCGGTACTTTTGAGCAATGCGAGACTTTCGTTGGTTGGGTGTACCAATGAGAGTTCGCTGATAAAATTGCGTTGCGACTACTTCCCGACGCTGAGCGAGCATGCCGTATTCGGCGAGAGAGGCAAACAGACCATCAGCGTATGGCCCTCCGGTATGCGGCATCGAGGAAACGACTGTCAGCGCCGAGCCCGGTTCTCCTTGCAGTCGCTTCGCAACAAGGCCGCCAAGGGCGACGCCGATGTTGTAACGGGTTTCGAAATGTGATTGGCCTTCGATCGATGTGTTCGGATTTCCTAAGTAGAGAGATTCGTAGGCGCAGAGTTTGGCTTTGTATCGCCCGTTGCTCACGGAACGATCAACGCAGCACCCCATTTTCCCGTCCACATACTTGATGTGGCCTGGCAAGATTTGCCGTGTCTTACCCTCTAGACCGGCAAACGCACAATTTTCTGAAGCAAAGAGCAAGAACCCGTCATCTGTTTGCATAGTTTCCAAAGGTCGCAAACCACATCGATTCCGGTATGCAACCAGAGTTCCTTCTCCGTCCAGGAAAAGCGCGCTAATAGCGCCATCCATACGGTCATCAATGTCGCGAAAGACGTTTTCATAATTGACGGGCAGACCGTGCCGCCAATAGTCTCTTTCACAAGTGCGTTCAATCCATTTGAGCAAGAGCTCGGCATCTGTGTTGCCGCCTAACCGATAGCCATGGGCAAGCAATTCCCCCCTGAGTTCACGGGCATTGACCAAAGCTCCATCCAAAGAAATTGCCAAATGGCGGCTGGTGCCCGCATTGTGGTGAATTGGCGGAAGTTCGCCGCCATCGCTGGTTCCGCGGCATCGGCTACGAATGTGGGCGATTGCAACATGGGGCCTAAAATTTGGATCCTGTTGATCGGGCTCAATGCGCACGGAGTCGCATGATGATTGAAGCGCTCTCGCATATCGAATACCTTCGTTGTGCATGAACGCTGCAACGCCGACACCCGCCTGCCCACGAAGTGCAAGTTTCGGAATCATGTGCTTCAGGCGATCATAAACCGTCGCCCGTGAGTTGTTTGAAGAACATAGAAACGCAGCGGCAACACCGGACATGCTATTAGCCCTCTTATTCAAAGAACCGATGTCCCGGGTCCATCACAGCCGAATGTGTTTAACCGCCAGGGCGTGAAGACGTGGTTCCGCTTCTCACTAAGCAAGCGACGTACCAGTCCTTAGACGACACGGCTCGCCGCCAAAGCGGCGGAATTGGAACACTTCAGCCATTTGGTTTGCCTGGCTGATCTCGCCGTCGTCCGATTCCTGACACGTTGTCTGAAGCGCGACGCGTTAGTACGAAAAGAGCCAAGCTCTGACTCTGGTCCTATCGTCCCACCACACATTGGCGCTCAAGCTTGCGTGCGACGCGGTCCCCTCGCATGAGCGAGCATGACGATTTCGAGCCGCACTAGGCGTTCTGCTGTTCTGCTCCACTTGCTGACGCTTCGTGTGTCTCGCGGACGAGCCTATTTCTTCTTCGCGCCCAACCGAGTCCTGGTCGAGCAGCTGCTTCAGCCTGTTGCCTTTTCACAGACGAGCATGATCGAATCAGAGGGTCCCCGGGTCTTGGACGCGCTCGCCGCCATCTTCAAGTTCTGACTGGGATGCGAGTGGACAGCCGGATTGAAGCGGACCCGGACGATCTCATCTGCCGATGATCAACGTTCTTCACCGCGCCGTTGTGTGTCGACATCTCCTCTCCCGCACGTCCGCCTCTTGGGGCGGAATGGGCCGACGAAGCGAAGCGCCCTCGGCAATGAGTTTATTGCCGCGCTTGCCTCCGCCTGCCGCGATGCCGTGTCGGATGAGGCCGTCCGCTGCATAGTGCTTTGCAGCACCGATGCGTTCTTTTTTTGCTGGATCGGACGTTAACGGAATGCAGCAGCGCGGCTTGAAGCGATCAGTAATCCTGCCCGTGGCAACGATTGGCGGGACATCACGAATTGCCCGAAGCCCATTATTGCTGCCGTAGAGCAGGTATGCTTTGGAGGCAGGTCACGAACTTGCGATGCTGACCGATGTCGTCATCACAGGAGAAGGCGCGCTCTTTGGGCAGCCTGAGATCAAACGGAATTCTGCCCGAGACGGCACGACTCAACGCCTGACCCGCGTGTCTCTGGCAATGCTGATGATCCTCGATGTCCAATCTATTTCGGTCCATACTGCGATCGAGCCGGGGATGGTAGCCGAAGTCGCGGAAGCAGGTAAAGCGCGAGCGCTCGGGATCGCAGATGTGCTCGCGCATAACCCACCGCATTCGATAGAACTTGCCAAGGCTTCAGTTCTCGCCGCCCGCCAAACGACCCCGGATGCTGGCGTGGAATTTGAGCGGCAAGCGATCCGGGTTGCGTTCACGGGCTCCGACCAGCAGGAGGGAATGAACGCATCGTTTGAGGAGCGGTGACCAAAGTACGAGAGAGCTAGGGTCTGCACCTAAATAGCGCCACGTGATTCTCTTGCCTCCGTGTTCTTGATTCGGGGGCGAGAGAATGCGCGCGGGTTTGTTTTGGCTGAATGACAGGCAATGGGCTCGTATCGAACCTCATCTGCCGACGGGACTGACGGGGCCGGATCGGGACGACGATCGGCGCATCATCAGCGGTATTGTTCACATGCTGCAATCGGATGCGCGATGGCGTGATTGTCCGCGCGAATACGGTCCTTACACGACGATCTACAATCGCTTCAATCGCTGGGCCAAGCGCGAACGATGGTGCGCAATCTTTCAAGCACTGGCCAAACCTGGCAAAGATGCCGTCGTGCTGTCGCTCGACTCGACTTCGATCAAAGCTCATCGGTGTGCCTCCGGCGGAAAAGGGGGGAGCACAATCAGGCAATCGGCCGCTCGCGGGGAGGCTGTACGACAAAAATCCATGCGCTGAGCGATCCGCTCTGCCGACCGGTCGTCCTGCATCTGACCCCAGGTCAGGATGCCGACATCGCTGCCGCGTCCGATGTTCTGGCGCTCGCACCACCCATGAGCGCGCTTCTCGCAGACAAAGGGTACGACGGGGACAACCTTCGCGCCGAAATCGCTGGTCGCGGCGCCAAGCCCGTCATTCCCGATAAATCCAACCGTGTCGTCATTCATCGCTTCAACAAACGCGCCTACAGAAGCCGAAATATCATCGAACGCTGCTTTTGCCGGCTCAAGGACTTCCGCCGCATCGCCACACGATACGACAAGCTCGCCCGGAATTTCTTGGCCGCTGTTCAGCTCGCCGCTCTCGTCGCATATTGGCTCAATTGAGTCTGTACCCTAGGACTTCTTTCTTCGCGTCATAGAGACTACGAAGATACTAGATGGCAGCCATGCCGCAGCGAAGCTAAGGAGAGCAGTTGGCTGGCCAGTATGGGTGACGAGCATAGGAAACTGCGACTACCGAGGCCCCTGCTACGCAACGTCCGTTGCAGCCTGCTATACTCCGGAATGCTGTTTGTAGCCGAGGGAAACGGCTCGTGCTGATACTCAGCGCCGATCGAGGTCTCGCTAAAGTTAAGATGATGGGCCCCTTGTCGCGAGGGCAGCCGTCGCCTCGCAGCTTTCCACATAAACGTTCCGAAGGTCTCAGGCTCCAGCCTCCTGGTGATCGTCGCCGCAGAGCGTTTCTGGGGGCATTGGGCCCAAGTCGGTGACGCCGCTCCTAGCGTCGCACGCCATGGCACTGGCCGGAGACTAAAAAAGGAGGCCGCTGCTGGACTTCTCCAACGGCGGCTTAAGTCGAGGGAGGAAGCAGACGACCCCGGTCTGCCAGCGGATCTGTCGCAATCCGTGAGAAGTAGTCTTTTGGTCCGAGTTGACTTCTCTGTGTTCAGTTCCCGTTGGAATATGTGCCAGCCAGCAAACGTTCGCGTGCGCGCACATCTAGACCAGGCCGAAACCACGTATAAGATCGGTGAAAGATGGGGATGAGTAAAATCGGGTCGAATGTGGTGAAAGTGACAGCTGTCGGCAAACTTGCCACTCTTCTGCCGACCGCCCGTAGGGGCGCGTCGCTCCAAATCTACGCACCATCTTTGCGCAGCCTTCCGAAAGGCTGCATGCTCGTCATGGCCACCTTGCCTATTATCGACTGGAACGACTGTCTGCTGCGAGACTTGCAAAACGTGTCCAAGGGAACGCGTGGCCACATTTACGCGGCGATCATGATGATCGATCCGTTCGCGTGCTGGGAGGACTTTGCCGAATCCTTGAAGAATGCTGGGATCCTCGGCGTAACAAACTTCCCACCTGCCTCCATGATTGAGCGGTCGACGGCTGGCGCGCCGGTCGATACCGGCCAGGAGCTGGAACTTAGGCGGATGGAATGGTTTACGAGTCTGGGATTCAAGACGTTGTTCGCCGCTGCCAAGGATTCTGAAATCATATCGGCAGAGAGACGACTTGGTTCGCATCTCCACGGTATTGTCTATTTGCCGGAAGAGGCTCTTGAGCTGCGGATTTGCAACGAGATGGAGCTGGTCAGCCTTGGCCAGCAGGGGTCGTCGATGCCAAAGTTCGCGCTCTTGGACGCGGCGGCTTCGAAGCGGCTCGTGCGCAAAAATTGAGGGCGACTGCTACTCTAAGATCCTCAGCTTCTTGATCTTGTTGTAGAGCGTTTTCCTTGAAAGTCCTAGAGAACGGGCAGTCCTCCCGCGGTGGAGCCTGTTTCTTTTCAAGCCTTCGATGATCCATTCGCGCTCGGAGAATGCCGATGTTCGCTTGGCGGGCAACTCCGCGTTCAACAACGGCTTGAGGACCTCCGCGACTATATGGGTATCTTTCAGCGCTACAAGTTGGTTGACGATCTGACGCAATTCTCTCAAGTTTCCGGGCCAATGATGGTCTGCTAGCGCCAAGAACGCGGACTTTTCTATTGCCATCGTTTGCGCGTTCGAATCCCCCTTGGCCTCGACTGTAAAATGCTGAATGAGCTGCGGAAGGTCCTCCAGCCGGTTTGGCAAAGCGGGTACTTCTATGTCGAGTCCAACAAAGAAGGCAAGAAGGCGGGGACATAGAACACTTTCCAACCCTGCTCCGCGAGCCACTGTTGCGGTTGCCACGATCCGGGCGTTTGACCTTACAATGGATACGCCGTTCAGCGGCATGAAACTACCCGTCTCGAGATAGTCGGCAAGACGCTCTTGTCCATCCCGCGACAGCTGATCGACATGCATCAGCAAGAGCGCAGAATCGCTTGCGGCTTCCAGGAGCGACAGTTGGCGTCTCCTGTTCTCATCGCTCTCGGTGCCGAACAGGGCAGCGACCGCATTGATTGCCGGACCCGGTCGGCAATGAAACAGCGCCGCCTTCGTGTTTTTCCGGTCGCTGAAGGCATGAACTAGACTTGCTATTCGCCCCTTCCCTGATCCCGTCTCACCCCACACCAGCACAGGATTGGGATTGCCAGCCAAACGCCTTGCGGTCTCGAGAGCGCGCTTCATGATTGAGGACTGCGCAATTATGCCGTGCCTGAAGCCGCTCAACTGGAGCTGGCGCTCGAGGAGATCGACCTTCTCGCGCAGCAAGTGAATGGTCTTGAAGCCCGAGGTGACCTCAAGGACCGACATTTCCAGTGGGACGCGGTCGAGCGAAGAGCCGCCGATGAAACCCTGGATACCCGTTTCGCGGCAGATATCCAACAATTCGTCAGGCTTCGTAATCGGTCCGCCGCCGAGCAGGCAGATCACGTTTCCATCGATGGATTGAGCCACGCGCGCAACGGCGCGCGTACGCGCGGCCAGTTCCGACAGGCTAATCGATGGGACGGATCCGTCCTCGCCCCCCCGGTTGAGACTGAAGTTGATGCAGATGGCCTCAGCGCCTGCTTCGACCATGCGTCTTGCTTCGGATTGGGTGCGCGTGTAGGCGATGGTCATCAGGCCACGTCTGGCAGCTTTCACCAGGAGCTCGATTTCTCGCGCGTAGCCAAGACCGGACTTTTCAAGCAGTGATCTCCTGTAGTCGTCGATGTGGATGACGGACGGGAAGTTGGTGGCCCCAGAGAAGCCCCACCTGATGATGTGGTCGAGAAAGCGGTCAATATCGAGCTGCGGATCGAAGGTACAGGCCCCGAAAAATACCGGCAATTTCGTGCTGGGCAGTATCTCGGTCCGGCCGAAGCCGGCTACGAATTCGTTGGAATTGCGGATTGGAAGAATTGAGGCCGGCGAAGAGCCGCCCATCGCGCGAAAACGGCCGGCATTCAGGGCGAGAACGAAATCCGCCCCCGCGCGTTCGGCGGCTCTCGCGGTCATGCCCGATCCGATTCCCGCCCCAAGCACAAACGAACGGGAGTTGCGGAAGAACTGCCTGATACCCCCTCCCTTCACCTGGTCCGTCCGCGTCTGCATACCGAGCCCCCGCGTCCCGCACGGCACTAATGAAAGTTACCCCCAATTTGCGGGCGCGCGCAACCGCCGCAATGCCTTTCCGTTCATCGTGAACAGGTGGCAGTCCGCCGGAGCAGCAGCAAGCCGAACCTTGCCGGCGCTCTTGGGTGGCTCAGACCTCGGCGCCTTTGCGACCACAGCTTCCTTTCCAGTGTTGCCGTAGATGTATGTGACGCTGCCGAGATGCTCGATGAAATCGACATCGAGCTCGATCGCTATCTCTTTCTTCTCCGCAGCGGATGGGGAAAAATCATCCGGCCTGATTCCGAGCGTGACGGGTTCGCCAACGAGCAATTTATCCGGTTGGACGGGAACGGATATTGTCGCACCCGCGTCCAGCCTGACGTTCATGCCCGACTCGTGCGCCGCCTCGATGTTGCCATTGAGGAAGTTCATCTTGGGCGAGCCAATGAAACCGGCCACAAAGCGAGATGCCGGATTGTGGTAGAGATCATGCGGGCTCCCCACTTGCTCGATATTGCCATCCTTAAGAACGACGATCTTGTTGGCCATCGTCATCGCTTCAACCTGATCGTGGGTCACATAGATCATGGTGTTTCCGAGCTGCTTGTGAAGCTTGGCAATCTGGACCCGCATCTGCACCCGCAATTCCGTATCCAGGTTGGACAGGGGCTCGTCGAACAAGAACACTTTGGGTTCACGCACAATGGCCCGGCCGATCGCTACGCGCTGCCGCTGTCCGCCGGAGAGTTGCCGAGGTTTGCGATCCAGCAGATGATCAATTTGCAATAAACAAGCCGTTTCGGCTACTCTCGCGTGTATCCGGACCCTATCAACCTTGGCCATGCGCAGAGGGAACGCGAGGTTCTCTCGCACGGTCATGTGCGGATAGAGAGCGTAGCTCTGAAACACCATGCCGAGATTGCGGTCGGCCGCGTCAACATCGTTGACGACCGCGTTATCGATCAGCAGCCGCCCTGCGCTAATTCGCTCCAGTCCGCCGATCATTCTCAAGAGCGTGGACTTGCCTGACCCCGATGGTCCGACGAAGACGACGAATTCCCCATGATCGATTGTCAGGTCTATATTCCGTAGGACCGGGATAGTTCCATACGCCTTATTGATACCTTCCAGGCGGACATCGGCCATCACGCTCTCCTTTGTCGCGAGCTGCCAGCAATCATCGGCGGCACCTCAACCTCCCTCAGACTCGACACGATGAAATCGGGCGGAATCAATGATGGGTCCTCCCGTACCGGCACACCCGTCGTGACCAGCACGGTCGGAAGACCCGCCCGTTTCCCTGCCTGAATATCCGTCTGTAGCTGGTCGCCGATCAGCAAAGTGGAACTGCGAGCTGTCCGCAGACGCGAAAGTGCAGTCTCGATCATATGCGTCTCGGGTTTACCGACGATCAGGGGTTTCACTTGCGTGGCAGCAGCGACCGCCGTGATCGTTGCACCTGCTCCGGGCTCGAACCCGTTGTCGGTTGGCAAGAGGAGATCAGGATTCGTGCCTATGAATGCGGCTCCGTTCAAGATCGCGTCGACCGCCGTCCGCATCTTCTCATGCGTGATCTGGCGATCGAGCCCCATCACTACGACCTCGGGCTTTCGGTCGGTAGTCTCGAGACCCACGCTGGCGATGGCCTTCACAAGGGATGGCGCACCGATGACATATACGCGCGTCACGTCCGGGTATTTAGCGCGGATGAGTTCCGCGGCCGTGATAGCGCTCGTCACCACGTCTTTCGGCGCGATGGCAAGGCCGAACGCTTCCACTTTGCGGACGACGTCCCCCGGAGTGTGCGTTGAATTATTGGTCACGAAGCAGACCGGCACTCCGGCCGCCTGCCATCGCCCAAACGCCTCCATGGCGTCTGGAATCGCGGCGTTCCCGCGATAGACCACGCCATCCAGATCCGAAATGATCCCGTCGACTGGCGGCCAGTTGAGGTGAGAGCCTGTACTAGCCATTCATAAGCATCCCGCCGTTCACGTGAACGATCTGCCCGGTCATGTAGGAAGCTGCAGGACTTGCGAGGAACACGGCTAGCCCTGCGATATCCTCCGGCACTCCTACCCGTCCCAAGGGGATCCGGCCGCTGTGGCGCGCTTCCGTCTCCTCGCGCGGACGGCCATGCATTGGCGTATCGATGATCCCTGGCGCGATCGCATTCACGTTGATGTTCAGGGGAGCGCATTCGTAGGCAAGCAACTTCGTGACGTCGTGAACGATCGCTTTGGAAAGACAGTAATCAGCTCCGCCAGCCTGGTAGTTGAACACGGCCCCCTGCGACGACAAGGAGGAGCCAACGTTGACGATACGCCCGCCCTTGCTTTTCATGAAACGCTCGATGGCCATTTTTGAACAGCGCAGGACAGCAACCGAGTTGATCTGGATTGTACGCTCAATTCGTTCTGCGTTGCCGTTCAGCAACGGCTGTGCAGATTTGACACCCGCATTGTTGACCAGAACATCGAGCCGGCCAAAGTGTTTGGCGACCTCGTCGAGCACCCTGGCGACGTCTTCTTCGCGCGCAACATCCATGGCCATCGGCAATATGCCGTTGCCATAGGGCAATCTTGCCAGAGTGTCTCTGAGATTCTCCGGATGGGCATCGGTGGCGACAACGTTCGCCCCTCCTTGGCGGAAGGCATTTGCAATGGCGGAGCCAATCCCACCGCCGGCGCCGGTGACGAGCACCGTTCTATCTGAAACTGAGAACTGTTCGGTCATTCCAACTCCAAGATCGTTTGGGACTTCAGAAACTCGTCAACGGCCTGGACCGTCGGCATAGCGCTTTGAGCGCCGCGTCGTGTCACACATAACGCTGCAACGGCCAGCGCTTTCCTCACCGCTTCCCTTAAGGGCAGGCCTTGAGCCAGTGATGCGGCGAACGCTCCGTTAAACGCATCTCCTGCCGCTGTGGTATCAACGACTTTTACCGGGAAGGCACGCAGCGCAAAAGAGCTCGTTGCATCGGCATAGTAGGCCCCCTGCGCACCCAAGGTGATGAGCGCTGCCCGTGGCCCAAGATCAAGAAGCTTCGCAGCCACGCCCGCGGCACTCTCGAAGTCTTCCACCTCGACCCCCGTCAGTTCGAAAGCTTCCGCCTGGTTCGGCGTGACAAAATCGACACTTCTCCACGCTGCGGCTGAAAGTCCGGGCCTCACCGGCGCCGGGTTGAAGATCAGCTTGAAACCTCGGTCGGATTTCATCTCGAAGAGCCGATTGAGCGCTGGTATCGGCATCCCCATTTCGGCCACGACGATTGCTTCTCGGTCGATGAATCGCGCCGCGCTCTCGATCATGTCCGGCGTCACGTTGAGATTGGCGCCCGGGTCTATGACGATCATGTTGGAGCCGTCGTCACCGACCATAACCAGGGCTGAACCCGACACCTCCCCCGCACAGATCTCGATTGCATCCGCGCAAACACCGGCATCGCGCAGCGACTGCAACAGCAATCGTCCGGCATCATCATCGCCGAGACGCGTGTAAAACGTTGGCCGAAGACCAAGCCGGGCAGCGGCGACAGCCTGATTGGCGCCCTTTCCCCCGGGGTTGCGGGCCAAGGTTCCCATGAGGCTTTCACCCGGCGTCGGAAGTCGCTCGACATTGAAGCAGAGATCGAGATTCGTCGTTCCGAAGAACATCAATGGCCTAGCGCTCATTTTACGGCACCGAATGTGAGGCCACGTTCGAGGTGACGTTGGCCGATGATGATCAGAATGACGGGAATGATCATCGTCACGACCAGCCCTGCGGCCATAACAGGGTAGAACTGCACGCCCGGATTGAGCAGCTTGAGAAGAGCGACCGTCACCGGTGCTTTGGTCGAGCTGAGGATCAAACCGAGGGCGAAATTGTGCCAGGCTAGCAGGAAGATAAGCAAGGAGGCGCCGATCAACCCGGGCTTCAGAAGCGGCAGCACGATGTGCAACACGACCCGGAACGGCTTCGCGCCATCCATGGCAGCCGCCTCCTCGATATCCTTGGGGATGTCTTCGATATATGAGCGACTCAGCCAAACAATCATCGGCAGTGTGACAACCTGGTAGACCCAGATCATGCCGAGATAGGTGTCGTAGAGGCCAATCGTCTGGAAAATGCTGAACAGCGGGATGACGATCAGGAGTGCTGGAGCAAAGCGAAATCCTAGAATGAAGAAAGCGATGTCTTCTTTGAAAGGTACGTCCCGCCTCGCCAGTACGTAGCCGGCAGGCACGCCCAGGAGCAAAGAGACGATGACGGAGCCGATCGCTATGACGACGCTGTTCGTGATCGGCGTTAGGAAATCCACTTTGATCGTGCCGTAGCTGGTGGCACCCGCCTGCGCGACATCGAACAAGACACGAAAGTTTTCCAGGGTTGGCGAGAAGACGAAGGTTGGTGGCCAGGTCATGATCTCGGCCTGCTGCTTCAGCGACATCATCACGATCCAGACAAGTGGAAATGTCAGAATCAATGCGCAAATTCCGACGAGCAGGTTTAGAATCAAATTGGTGGAGGTCGAGCGTTTCAATCGCATACGTTGCCTCCTCAGCTTACGCGCTGCCGAACGAAGCGCCACAGCTTCACCATGGCAAAGGTTCCGATCAGCACGATCATCCAATTGACGACCATAAGTGCGGCACCACGCGCAAAGGCAAGATTCTGGAACGCGGTAATGTAAGCTCGCACCGAAAGTACGGAGGTGCTATTTCCGGGCCCGCCTTGCGTTGTCCCGAAGATGATGTCGAACTGATTGAGGGATTCGATCAGCCGAAACACTGCGGCGATCAGAATATATGGAGCAATCAGGGGCAACTCGATGTGCAGGAAGGTTGCCCAGCCCTTCGCGCCATTGACACGCGCGGCCTCCCTCACCTCTTCATTGATACCCTGAAGGCCAGCGAAGATGATTAGCGTGAAGAATGGCGTATAGGTCCAGACGTCAATGAGAACCAGCGAAAACATCGCGGTGTTTGGATCTGAAATCCACGCAAATCGGTTTATCCCCGCAAGGGACAGCAAGTAGTTCATAATCCCGCTTTGCGGATCCATCATTGTCGTCCACATGAGCGCAACGCTCATCGGGGGCAGGACGAGCGGCAACAGAATGACGGGCCGCATCACACGCGCAAGGAAGACTTCAGTTGCGAACAGCTTGGCAAGTGCGAGACCGAATACAGCCTCCGCAAGTACCGCCGATCCGGCGTAGACAAGAGTGGCACGAATGCTGTTCCAAAAATCGCCTGTCTTAATCAGTGCTGCGTAGTTGCTGAGGCCGATGAAGTGGACCAGCGGCCGACCGAACTTGAGATCAGTCAGCGACTGAAAGACGCCGTAGAAAAACAGGAAAAGAAAGCCAAGAAGTACGATGATAGCGGGGGCGATTGCGGCAATGCTCCACCAATCAAGACGCCGCTCCTCGGCGCTCCTGACCGCCTTATCTTTTGACGAAGCAAGTTGGCTGGCCGAAGGCTGCAGCGTCACGATTCCGTCGGATCCTCGAATGTCCATCTCATTATATCTCTAAAATGCAAAGGGCGGCGGTGATGCTCGCCGCCCCCCCAGCGCGCTTCACATGGACGAACGGATCTCGGAAGCGAGGTCAGCTAGCGTGGCCTTCACGTCAGCTCCATTGACCATCTTTTGCATGGCCACGGCCCAACCATTCATTGCTTCGGCAAAGCCGACGCGAGCTGTAAAGGCGAGTTGGGCCCTGTCCTGCACGGTCTTGAACGTGTCGACGAAGTTGTTGAACTCCGGCTTTGCCGCATACTCGAGCCAGGCCTTGTCGCTCCAGGTCGAGGCACGCGGAGAGTTGACGAGCTTGCCGGCGACCGCGCCGTTCAGCTCGACCTGCTTTGACGTTGCCCATTGGATAAACAGCCAGGCTGCCCCCTTCTTCTGGGACGCAGCATTCATCGCCAGAGACCAGATCCAGATGTTGGATTCGAAATTCTTGCTGTTCGGAGCGTGCAGCGGAGGCGCGAATGCGATCTTCCCGGAGGCAGGCTTGCCAGCCACGTCATTCCAAAAGCCGAACATATTGGAATCGATCGCCATCGCGGTTCGTCCCGAATTGATGCCATCGACTACCTGGTACCAGTTGTCGTTGGCAAAGGATGGAGCTGCGCACTTCTTGATCATGTCCACATAGTCCTTGTGGAACGCGATCGACTCGGGCGAGTCGAGGCCGGTGTCGAGCTTGCCGTCCTTGACGACGAAATCATGCACGCCGTAGGATCTGGCAATCGAGATCGCAGCGGTGTGGATGCTGCTCCAAAATCGCACGCCGCGCACCCCCAAAGGTGTGATCGCGGGCTCCGCAGCCTTCAGCTTTTCGCAGGCCGTGGACATCTCCTGTGGAGTGGTTGGGACCTTGACGCCGTACTTGTGGAGGATGTCCTTGCGGTAGAACAGCTGGATGTTCTCAAAGCCATGCGGAATGGCCCACACCTGTCCGCTTCCCGGCTCGATCTGACCTTCTTTGACCTTCCAGGTCAGTGCATCCCGTAGTGCAGGGAAGAAATCGTTGTAGTCGTAGCCCGCCGCCGTGAGCTTCGGATCGTTCAGATAGCGGTCGAGCGGCTCAAGCAATTGACCTGGTGCAAGATCCCAAGCTGGTTGAATGCCCGTACCCACAACGTCCCAGCTCGGCGACTTGGTACTGAGCTGGATTGTCAACTTATTCCAATAGGAATCGTCGGGATAAAGCTCGGGCGTCACCTTGATGCCCGTGAGCCTTTCGAATTCCGGCAACTGGGCTGCGACCGCGTCGGCATAGGGATGAATGTCATAGGCCCAGACGATCGACACGCCTTCGAACTGGCGCCAGTTGATGTCGTCCGACTTGGCTTGGGTAAACGTCATGGCCGATCCGGCCAAAAGCGTGGAGCAGATGAGAGTTATTTTGGCAAAATTGGCCGAATGGCCGCGACAAGCGGCGAGCTTCCTTGGCATGATTCCCTCCGATGGGCTCTTTGGCCCGTAGACCACGCGCCCCCTCCTCTTCCAGAGGCCGCAGTGTCGCGAAGGCTAGCCCTCATTGTCAGGTCGTAAGCGGCTTTTCAAACTCTGGTTGGGTAAAGTTGAGTAACTCGACAGTACCACGAGATGGCAGATCGGAGAAAGCGTGTTCCGTGCACGCTGCTCTACCAACTTGCTGCGATGGACAGATCGTTTCAAGCGGAGAGAAGAAAGACGGCGTTCTCGCGGCCTGAGCGCTCAGCGATCTTCGCAGTCCTTCAGCTTCTACACAACGGCCCAGCTGTCGACCTCTTTGCCGTCGCGACTAAGCGGCACGTAGGCGGCTTTCCGCCCGTCGGCGTCGGTCACCTCGATCAGCCGGGGCATGGTGTCGGGGCATTCGCCGGCGTGCTCCCGGGTCTCGACCCGGTAGCCTTCGAAACGCATGTCGCATCCGTCGATTCCGGATCCTGCGGCCGTTTCCCAGGCGGCATCGGCGGCCGGTCGGGCCCGGCAGAATTATGTCGCGGGAGAACTCCAGGTCGGTTCGCCTCGATCGAGAACGCGCCGGAGCTCGTCGACCGCGTGACCGCGCCTTCCGGCGTTGCGCGGCGCGCGAAGCAGCCGTGCAACTTGTCTGAGCTGTTCGTTTCCGGCTCTCGATTACCGGCATTTGGACAGGAGCCATCAGCCGCAACATGCGACGGGCGTAGCTCCTCACCTAGGCTTGGCTCGATTGGCGCTTAGCGCCGGTACGCTAAAGCCACTGCTTGATCTGCTTTGCGACCTCTGCGGTGGAAATCCCGTAGCGGTCGTGCAGTGTCGGAAGTGCGCCGGCGTCAAGAAATTCGTCCGGCAATGCGATCTGGCGGAAAGGCGGATGGACGCCTGAACGCATCAGAAGTGCGGCAACCGCCTCGCCGAGACCACCAATCGTTGTGTGGTTTTCGGCAACCGAGCTTCTTTGAAGGATTTCATCGCGGAATTACGACCAAACGCGCAATTTTTGGCCGACAGGCAGGGGCTCGTTGCTTGGCGACGAGCAGCGCCAAAACGGTAAGCTCCTCGCAGGCGCGCACGTATGGCTGAGACTATCGACACCTTCCGTGATTTCAGCCGGAGAGCGGATTTCAACCATTGAAAGTCACGCCTCGATGTCGACGCTTCAGGGCTTGGCGGCGCTCTTTCCCTTCTGGTTTTATGATGGCGCCTGTATTCAACGAACGAGCGCATTTTGCTGCAGTTCTTATGCGCCAATCCAGCAAGTGAGACCGATTCATGCACGAGATCCGCGCGAAGCTAATGACCGTCGACGGAAGCACCTACTGAAACTTGTCTCAGCGATTGATGAACACGCGGTTCCTAACTTCGGTGCGGAAATTCGTCTCAGACATCGTCTACCTTGCGCAGTAGCGGCGGAAGAACATTCAGCTAAACACCGCCAGCGCGATCGTGCAGGGCGCCCGCTGTGCAGTGGCATCTGAACGGCTGGCGGAGTCTTGCATGATTTGGCGATGAGGCTTCTGTCGCTTTGGGCGAACTCAACCGCAATGTTCGGGACTACCGGCGGTCAACTATGATTCGACACATCGTGTTCTTCACCGCAAAAGATAAGGCGCATGTCGACAAACTGGTCGACGGCCTTTCCGTTCTCGCCAAAATCCCGCACGCACGCCGGCTTGAGGTCGCTCGCAACCGCAAGAGTGACCGGCTTGGCAACGAAATTGACGTGATCGTCTACGGTGAATTCGACGACGAAGTCGAACTCGAAGCCTATAAAGCGCACGAGCTTTACCAGGAGTCGATCCGGCAGGTAAGACCGCTCCGAGAGCTACGTCTCGCGGCCGATTACAGCATAACAACAGTTGCGAAGCCAGTATGTGGCCCTATCCGCGGGCCTACTTAACCTGGCAGGCGTGTAGGGGATTTGGGTGCACAAAAGCCTCGCCTTCGCCGGGCGGAATCACAGTCAGCCATGTATCGCTGAGCGACAGACTAATGCATGTAGTGGAACTGCAGTGGATTGAGCCCGTCACAGCCATGCGACGCCTCTCGCATCGGAGGCACCTCACCTTCCTGGATAGCGCATCGAGACACGCGGTGCTCGGGCAGTACTCGTATGTGGCGTGCGATCCCTTCAGCACTTATATGATCGCCGACGAGAGAGGTATTTGCAACGGAGAGACCATTGTGGGCGATCCGTGGGCGGCACTTCGTGCTCTGCTAGCCAACTATCCGCAAGTGCACCGCGCCGATCTCCCGGCTTTCCAGGGCGGCGCCGCCGGCTTTTTTGGATACGAGCTGAACAGGACACTGGAGCGACTGCCGGTGCCGGCCATCGGGGGGCATCGCTTGCCTCAGGTACTCCTACATCTTTACGACGTCGTGATAAGCTTCGATCACCGCCATGACAGATGCTGGGTCGTTTCTACCGGGTGGCCGGAGCAGGATCCAGCTCGCCGGCGTGAGAGAGCTCGCCGAAGAGCCGAAGAATTTGTTGGGCTGGTTACAGTCTCGACCCGCCCTCCTGATTTGACACTAGGCCAAGTCGGCTCATGGCATTCGAACTTCAGTCGTCAGGGATACATCGCGGCGGTACAGCGCGTGATTGACCTCATTCTGTCGGGTGACGCCTTCCAGGTCAACATTGCGCAGCGCTTCAGCGCTCGCCTGGCGAACTCATTCGATTCGATAGCCTTCTATTGTCAGCTGCGGAAAGTGAATCCGGCTCCCTTTGCCGCCCTCCTTCGGTATGGCAAGCTCACCATTGCATCGAGTTCGCCCGAGCGTTTCCTAAAGCTTGACGGGCGACAGGTCGAAACGCGACCTATCAAGGGAACGGTGGCGCGTTCTGCTGATTGCGAGGAAGACCGGCGTCGCGCTGAGACGCTGCTAAGTTCGGAAAAAGACCGCGCCGAGAACATCATGATCGTCGACCTCCTGCGCAGTGATCTCTCGCGCGTTTGCACGCCCGATTCAGTCCACGTCCCGTCATTATGCAACCTCGAGTCCTATGCCTCGGTGCACCATCTCGTGTCCGTCGTTACGGGTGAGCTGGCACAGGGAGAGGATGCCGTGGGGCTACTTCGAGCCTGCTTTCCCGGCGGCTCCGTTACCGGAGCTCCCAAGGTACGCTCGATGGAAATTATCCTGGATATCGAGCGTGTGGCGCGAGAGGTGTTTTGCGGTGCCATAGGCTACATGGGGTTCAATGGACATATGGATACAAATATTGCTATTCGCACCGTGACGATCGACGACGGCCAGGCCGTCTTGCATGCAGGTGGCGGGATAACGGCAATGTCCGATCCGGCCGCCGAATATGAGGAGAGCCTTGCAAAAGCAGAGCGCATTTTTCGCGCATTCGTTGCTGAAGACGCCGGTGCATCTTGATTGTCATCATCGACAACTACGACTCTTTCGTCTTCAACATTGCGCGATATTTCCGCAAACTTGGTGCAGCAACATGTGTCGTCCGGAACGACGCGATGGATGTGAGCGAACTTGCTGACCTCAGGCCCCGCGCGGTTGTCATCTCCCCCGGTCCGGGCGCTCCAATTGAGGCTGGAATATCTACAGCCGTCGTTCGCGAATTTTCGGGTCAGGTGCCAATTCTCGGCATCTGTCTCGGACACCAGTGCATTGGGAGCGTGTTCGGCGCACGTGTAACGCGCGCACGTCGTCCTATGCACGGTCGTCCCTCGTATGTCACACATGAAGGCCGGGGGCTGTTCAAAGACCTACCATCCCCACTTTGTGTGGGGCGCTACCATTCGCTGATCGTCGAATTGGATTCGTCATCTGCCCGACACCTCACCGTGACAGCACTCTCGGATGATGGGGAGCTCATGGCCCTCGCCCATCGCGATCAACCAACATATGGCGTGCAGTTCCATCCGGAGTCGATACTCACCCCACAAGGGGACGTACTGTTCGCAAACTTCCTACGGCTTGCAGATCTTTCTTAAGGCGGCCGTAGAGGTCTGTCGGTTTTAAAAATGCGCCGATCGAGAACATGCCGCTCGACGCGAAAAGAGTTGGCATCTGCTCGCGCCTCTTGGGCGGTTGCTTGTGCCCATGCCGACCTTGTAATTGTTCGACGCGACATCGTCAGGCTGTTATCGCGTCTCTACCCGACGATTGCGCTGCGGCCGCGCGATGCAAAGGCGAGGGATCACGGCACCCGATCGTGCTGGACCTGCTGTTGCTACGAAAGATCGCCCGGCCTACACTCGTCATTGAAGCGCAGCGAGGGCATCTCGACCGGCGACGTCTGAGGCATTCCATCTGAATCATCCGGTGCCGACTCCCGCTTGACCGCGAAGATCACGGTTCGCCCGGTTTCGAGAACCGACCGGATAACTTTTTCCAGCTCGGCGGATTGGGAGATGATCGTGCCAACCCAGGAGTTGGTGACCAGTGAGATGAATTCAGTGTTGGAGAGCGGCCTTCCGACGTTGTCGAACCCGATAACGTTGCCGCCCTTCGGCCCCTTGAGCCGTCCGTTCGCATGCAAGCTCTTCCAAAGGTCAAGCGGAAGATAGATTCCCTTGAACAAGCCCTCGTCGTTCGGATTAAACACGACGCGTGGACAGAATTTCAGGAAGAACGGATTGTTGCACAGACGGTAGCCCTCGGGGACGCCGTCGAAGCCGCACTTGGCGAGTTCGGCCAGCAGCGCGTCCATACGCTCGATTTCTTGCGTGAATTGATCGCCGTCCCGCCAGCGGAACTGAGCGCCGTCTTTGGCCTGTTCCATCGCCTTGTATTGC
>NZ_VSTH01000207.1 GCF_008123965.1 Bradyrhizobium hipponense
AAATCGGGATAGGGGGCAGCCTCGCGGCTGCACCCCTCCCACACCACCGGACGTACGGGTCCGTATCCGGCGGTTCGGTGGATTATGCAGGCTGTGGGGCCGCGACGGTAGCGAGACCGAGTGACCTGAAGAACAGCTTTGACAGCGCCATGTTGAGCGCGGGGCTCGCTGCCAGCCGCCAAGGGCCATGTGGGCTGCCGGCGGTTTTTGCCGCCAGGTCCCGGCCGACGCCGCAGCGTCGCAGCTCGGCGAAGCGAGTGCGTCCACGCTTCCATTGCTTCCAGGCGATGGCGCGCAACCGTCGCCTGATCCACTCGTCAAGCGCGCGCAGCACCGACGGAGTTTGGCAGAAGCCGAAGTAGCCGCGCCAGCCGACAAGGTAAGTAGACAGCTCCTTGCTGGTCTGAGCGAGGCTTCGTCCACGCGTGCGCCGCGTCAGCTCCCGGATTCTCGCCTTGAAGCGGGCGATCGCCTGCGGCGCGATGCGCCGTCGCGGTTCTCTCCCGCTGGTGAAGCTGAAGCCCAGGAACTTGCGGACACTCGGTTTGGCGACCGCGCTCTTGGCCTTGTTGACCTTCAGCCTGAGGCGCTTTGCAAGGAACTTCTCGACGCCGGCCATCACCCGCTCACCCGCTTTCTGACTGCGCACATAGATGTTGCAGTCGTCGGCGTAGCGCACGAAGCGGTGTCCGCGCTTTTCCAGTTCCTTGTCCAGCACATCCAGCATCAGATTCGACAACAGCGGCGAGAGGGCTCCCTGAACGCAAA
>NZ_VSTH01000208.1 GCF_008123965.1 Bradyrhizobium hipponense
GGGTTCTTCACGGTCGACTAACGCGATCAGCAACCGGAGCATTGTCCGAGGCCAGCCGACCGCCGGCTTGTGGAACGAAGCCGCTCAGGAAGGGCGACGGCCGCTCCCCTGCGGCGCCGCGGCAGCTCTTGTTGCTCATCCAGGAATTGCCGTGCCGCTCGCCAAATATAATGCGCTCCGCGTCTGAAACACACGTACGGCCCAGCGCTTGTCGTGTTCCGGCATTTTTGTTCCCAAGCGGACATGTATGGCGCGACAATCAGGATGAGACCGCGTCTGACCTTGATCGCCCGCCGCCCAGACATCAGCGGCACGACTATATCAGGGCTGAGATGATGCCGATCGAGTACTCGGGCTTCATGGAGATTGAGGAGACAGCCCTATTGTGTGGTTAGGGCGCTTTTGATCAGCGTCCCCGGGGACCGCGGACTTTTTGCGCTCGATCGTATGGTTGGAACAGCCCGGTAACAACCGCTGTGCGGGCACATGTTTAGACCCAGCTCGAAATTAATCCGGCTCCGGTTGGCACGGCCGTTGCTATCGACAAGCACGACACTGAGCGAGTGGGCGTGGCCAGATGAGCAATATTCTTCCTTGGGCCATATCCGACAGGGTGCAACAGCGCGCGCGAGCGGACCAACCTTTTCGGTCGGCTGATCGAGCGCAACGTTGAGCGGCTTGCTGGTTTCGCAGGCTTCTGGTCCGACCGTGTTGCTGCGCTGGACTACTTCCGCCGCTCGCTAACCAATCATGGAGGCTCAAATGATCACCCAGCTCGGCGCATCCGTACGTAGCCAAACTACAGACGTTGATGCAATGCTGGCCGAACTGCGTTTGGACAATGATCCGCACGATGTCGAAGTCGCCGGCATGTCTTTGCACATTCTGCCCGGGGTTTTGTCACCGCGCCTAAGCCACGCACCGGACGCACTGATCTCGAAATGGCATATCGAGCCCGGCGCGGCGGTACTCGATCTGGGGTGCGGATCCGGTGTACTGGGCCTTGCAGCACTCCGTGCCGGGGCAAGACGCCTAGTCGCTCTCGATATAAATCCGCAGGCCGTTCTCACGACGAAGATAAACATCGAGCGATTAGGCTATGCGGATCGAGCAGAAGCCCTCCAGAGTGATACCTATACTGCGCTACAACCTGGAGCACAATTTGATACCATTATCTTTGCGGCTCCCTATTGGAACCGCAAGGCCAATGACGATCTGGAGCGTTCGTGTTTCGATCAAGATCACAAGGTGATGGCCGCCGCGGTCGGAGGGGCGCACGTCTGGTTAAGTCCGAAGGGAGCGATGTATATCATTTTCTCCGATCAGGGAGATGTTGGGCACGTCATGAACTTGATCAATGAGAGTAAGCTGCGCGTCAGAGACATGCACATTTTCCGACCGACCATTCCTGGCGGGCACGTCCGCATTGTTTGGGAGCTATCCGCACGATGAAAGTCTCTTGCCGAAGAAGCGCGGTAGCCAAAGCTGCCGGCTGTCATCAGCGCCAAGCCCTTGGCGGTGCAGTCGATCAGGCCAATTTGCACGTTCCCGACCGAGCTGAAATCGTTCAACGGCGAGGTAAGAGATCGGCGTAGCCTTGCCCGCGTGCATGGTGTCCATCTTGACCGGCACATCGTCGACAAAGATCGCAAGTCCGGTGCTGTGATCTAGATAATAGCCGCGCAGAAAATACTGGTTGGCTTTACTAGGATTAATCCCGGTACCGGTTCGAGCGGTTCGGCCGGACGTGTCATGGGGAATGCCTGGAAGCACGTTTGTCGAACTGCACTGACTTCACGAATATGCCGACTGAAGAACAGCACCCGCCTTTTTGGGGGCGGCCCTTATGACAGTCTCGGAACCTGGCAAGCATCGGCGCAGCTACATTAGATCCGTCCAGGCGGCACCAAGCCTGTCAGGAGGGCAAGACATTCAAACAGGAAGTAGCTGCCGAAGATCAGCTCGACGTTTCGCGCGGCATCGATTTCGCGCACGACGGCTTTACGTGTGAAGCACCCGCCTATCAGCATTCCAGCCGCGCGCTGGTCACCGGGAGCTATGGGGGTGAGATAGTCCGCGATTAGCTGCGTCACCGTGCGCTCGGCGAATTCTCTGTACTTGGAACCTTCGTCAGGACCTAGCGCGCTGGCCAGCCGCAGTGCCGATGCCGCAGCAATGGCAGTTGCCGCGGTATCCCTGCTGGTGTGGGGGATTGCCGGATCATCGAAGTCCCAGTAGGCAACGAGATCTGCAGGGACGTGATCAATCCACCAGTCCAATACCCGAACCGCGTATTCGCGCCATAATGTCTCCCTCGGACGAACCATGGCGGCGTGAGCGGTGTAGAGCATCGCCCATCCCTGCGCCCGTCCCCAGGTGCTGACGTCGCTATATCCCTTGTGCGTGTGCGTTTTGAGAACCTTGCCGGTGTGCGGGTCGAGTGTGGACGATTGAATGACCGAATCATCCTGGCGCACATGGATCTCCAGCACACGTCGCATGTGTGCATTGGCGACCTCCTCCATCCGAGAGTCGCCCAGCTGGTCCGAGGCCCAATAAAGCAGGCCCGTCGCCTGGAGTGAATCGATGCTGCTCTCGGCGGTCCCGACAGCGCTGGCCTCTTCGGCATCATTGCCCAATGGGATTAGCCCTAGACGCGGATCGAACATCTCCTGAAGCGACTTTGCCGCACTTAGTGCAGCTTCGCGTGCGGTCGCGTCGCCAAAGAGAATGCTGCCGAGCGCGGCGCCGTGATAGAAGCCGAATCCCTTGAACGCCGTGCGGCGCTGGGCTCGTGGCAACATCCGAGCTAGCGCGGCGTGCGCATCAGCGATTGCGAACCGCCCGGGATCGGCAAGATGCGCAAGCCAGAGCTCACCGACGAACGCCCCGCCGGTCCAATCACCATCGGACGTGAAAGTCCAATTTCCGTCCACACTGCTCGCCCAGTGTGGTAGGCCTGAGCTTGCAGCCTCCCAAGTCTGGGCAATGCGAGCGAGCATGCGCTCGCGCGCAGAGAGATAGTTGCTTTTCGACATGGTCTTGGTCCAACAAAGGTCTCTTTGCGCCGCGAAGCGCGGGAGGGGGCAAGACAGGGTTCACCCACCGATGTAGACGTGGCCTCGCCTCTTGGCGATCTGATAGACCACCACACTCAGGAGCGCCACCAACGATCCGTAGACAGGAAACATCCAGGCGATGTGCTCGCGTTGCAGCCACACCAGCAGATATGGTGAGGTCCCGCCAAACAGTGACACACCTAGCGCATAACCAAGAGCTACTCCCGTGGTCCGCACGGTGCGCGGCATCAGGGTGGTAGCAATCAAGTTATAGAGGGCCATGTTGAAGCCCACGATGGCGCCGCCGAACACCGTGACAAGGAAGAACGTGGAGATGCTCTTCTCCGAATAGACCAGTGTGAGGAAGAAGCACGGGATGAGCAACAGGCGCAGCAACGTAAATGCGCGCGAGGGTCTCACCTTGTCCGCGAAGGCGCCCACCAGAGGGGCGGCAAACATCCAGACCAAGAGCATCAGCGTCATGATTCCGTAGACGGAGGTGCTATCCTCCTTAAACACAGTGTTGGCCATGTTTGGTAGGCCCGTGTTCCAGGCGTAGTTCGCGATTTGCACGGAACCGATCACCAGGATGACAGCAAGTAGCGACAGTCGCACATTCCAGAGCGTCTTCCAGATACCGCCGGTGGTTTGCTGGACGCGCGACAGCTCATCGTCACGATGCATCGCACGATTGATCAAGGTCTCCGGAAGGGTGCTGCGCAGATAGATAATTAGCAGGCCAAGCACCCCGCCGACCGCAAATGGTAGACGCCAGGCCCATTCGCGCATCACCTCGGGGGCCACCGAAGCACTCACCAGAAAAGCGACCATGCTGGATCCGAAGATGCCGAGCTGGATGAACGTACCACCGATCAGGCCGAGATAGCGCCCCTCCTTGCCCGGGGGCGCCAGCTCGACGGCGATAGCGTTAGCAACACCAGCCTCGGCGCCGGTGGCTAGTCCTTGCATAAGGCGAAGGAGAAGCAAGATGATGGGCGCCGTGAGACCGATGTCCTTGTAAGTCGGCATAAGCGCGATCAGTAGCGAGCACAACGCCATCGCTGTGACCGAGATCATCATCACCCGTTTGTGGCTGATGCGATCAGCGACCGGACCGAGCAATGCGGCACCCAGTGGCCGCGCGAAGAACCCCGCTCCGTAGACGGCGAGTGCCGCGAGCAACGAAGTGGTGGGATCACTGGAAGGGAAGAAATGCGGTGACAGGAACGCGGCCATCACACCGTAGACGTTCCAGTCGAACCATTCCAGGGCCACGCCTCCGCCGAGACCGGCCGTCATTGCCTTGGTGGCAACTTGATTCTCAAGCCGCATGGATGCGGGACTGTGAACGAAAGTGTTCACGTGTCCGCTGAGCGGCGCCTCCGCTTGCGTGGCTGTCGAAGAGCAAACCTCACCAGAAGCGTTGTCGAGAAAACGCGCGCGCGCAAGCCTACGTCCTATTCCCATGGTTCCCTCCTGTTGTCAAAGCGTGCTTCTTTCGAGAAGCTTATGTTTTTGTTTAATGATGCGAGGCTGCGGCGCCGACGGCGCCTGTCTCGTAAAGGCCCTTCAATTGCCGGGCGTCATAGCCGAGCTCTTTGAGGATCTCCTCCGTTTGGGCGCCGAGCTTTTGCGGCGGCAAACGCACTTCAGGCAGCTCCCCGTCGTAGCGCACTGGATGACTGACAAGCGTGATTGGGGCCCCCGTCGCGCCAGTGACGACCTGGAAATTCCTGTTGTGGACGATCTGCGGATCGGCAACGACGTCGGCATAGTCGTTAACTGCCGCGTGCCAAATTCCACGCGCTTCGAACAAGCCAATGCATTCCGCCGTCGTACGCTTGCCAACGTTCGCGGCGATCGCAGCCGAGGCTTCGTCCCGCCGGCGGTACGCCTCCTTGTCAGGAATCCGCTGATCGGCGGGAAGGCCGAGCGCTTCTGAGAGCACATCGAGAGATCCGAGAGAGATCGCTATGTGGCCATCGCGCGTCGCATAAATGCCGTAAGGCGCCCCGTAGTACCAACCAGCGACAGGGCCTGGCTGACGCACGTCATCTGGCCTTTGGCCGTTCAGGTAACACGTAAAAGATTCCATCTGCAGATCGAGCGCAGCCGACAGCAGGCTGACATCGACCCGGCACCCCTGCCCCGTACGCGCTTTTCTCACCAAAGCAGCCAAGATTCCGGCTGCAAACAAGGCGGCGCCGTGATGATCGACAGCGGAGACGCCCACCGCTCGCGGACCCTGCTCGCGGTTTCCGGTGATCATCGCTAGTCCCGATAGCGCCTGGATCAAGAGATCCTGGCCTGGACGATTGACGTAGGGGCCGTCAGGACCATAGCCGGAAGCTGCTGCGTAGATGATCTGGGGATTGATCTTCTTCGCATCCTCATAACCAAGGCCAAGCTTGTCGAGCACGCCCGGGCGGAAGTTCTCTGTGATCACATCCGAAGTTGCGATCAGCCGTTTGGCAATCGCGACGGCTTCGGGATTCTTGAGATCTAGCGCGATGCTGCGCTTGTTGCGGTTTCCAGTGAGAAGCAGCATCGATTGGCCATCGACCCGCTTGTCCGCCCCGCCCCACTTCCGCTGGAAGGCACCATCGGGTGGCTCCACGGCGATCACGTCCGCACCCAGGTCGGCGAGAAACTGTACGCCGACCGGGCCCATTAGGAAATGATTGAAGCTCAGGACACGAATGCCCCTCAGAAGATCGACCATACTGTTGCTTTCGGTTTTTCTGAAGACGGCGACGGCGTTGCTGCTGCATTTATGAAATCGATTTCAGAACTACCCCCTGTTCACGGCAGAGTCAAGCAAAAGGCCCGTCAGGCCGACATTCCGCGAGATCCACGCACGGATAACGCGGCTTGCGCGCACGCGAGGCTTGAGACAGCTGACGCTTGGATGGTTTATAGCTGATTGGACGCCATGCCTTTTCGCCGATCGACCAGACCAGATGGACAAGAAGCCGACAACCGCCCCCAAAGGCCGCCAGCAACCACGCGTGAAGATCGAGGATGTTGCTCGCAAGGCAAATGTCTCGCCTGCGACAGTGTCGCGCGTGCTTAATCACCCTGAAATCGTGCGGCCGGAGCTTCGCGACAGGGTGATGCGGCATATTGCCGATCTGTCCTACACCCGCGACAGTGCAGCGCGAGCCTTGAAATCAGGGCGTATGCGGACGATTGGCATCATCGTTCCGACGCTGGCGCTCGGCATCTTCGCCGAAGGCGTCGAAGCGCTGCAGAACCGCCTCAGCGAAAGCGGCTACACGCTATTCATCGCGAATTCCCAATATGACCAGCGGCGTGAATTGCAGGAGCTGCAGAGCCTCATCGAACGCGGAATCGACGGCATCGTGCTGGTCGGCGGCTCTCATGAACGCGAGCTCAGGGCGCTGATCGAGCAGGCCGCTGTCCCCGTGATCACGACCTATGTTTCCAAGGCAGTTGGCGGCATTCCCGCCATTGGGATCGACAACGAGAGCGCCACCCGCGAAATGACCGACTATCTCCGAAGGCTTGGCCATGTCCATTTCGGAGCGATCGCCAACGTTGTTCCTGCCTCCAACGACCGATCCCGCGCCAGGTTAGATGGAATTCAGCGCGCGCTTTCTGAAGCGGGCATCCCGCTCAAGCCGACCCAGATCATCAAGGCTGATTACTCGCTCGCACAAGGGCGCAGCGCGCTTCGCCAGCTATTGAACGACCATCCCGATACAACGGCGGTGATCTGCACGACCGATACGCTTGCCATCGGCGCCATGGCGGAAGCCCGCAAGATGGGGTTGGCCGTGCCGGGGTCGCTTTCCATTACGGGATTTGACGACATTGAGCTCGCGGCCCAGATGGACCCGCCGCTGACCACGATCAGCGTTCCGGCCGCCGAAATCGGCCGAGGTGCCGCCGATTACCTGATCAATGCCATCTCGGGAAGCCCGGTTCCGAAAAGCGTCCTGCTGCCGTACCGGCTGGTCATGCGCGCATCGACGGCACCGCCGAGGCCGGGCGAACGCCCTGTAAGGCGGCAGCAAGCGCGGGATCAGTAGCCGCTACAATTGCAATGAAATCGATTTCATAATAAAAGGAGATTTCCTCGGTTCATTTCAGGAGACGCTCGGCATGACCGCGAAGTCCGTTTCTATTCTCTCGACGTGTCCTCGGCCCTATGTCCGAGTTCTGACGTTGAACAGGACGTCGAAACGAAACGCCCTGAGCAACGAGCTGATCGCTGAGCTTGCGGCAGCCTGCCGCAACGCCGCTTTCGACCAGGATGTGCGCTGTGTCGTCCTTTGCGGAAGCGATGCCTTCTTCTCTGCCGGAGCCGACATCAAGGAGATGCAGCAGCGTGGCTTCGAGGCGATCGACAATTTCCCGCGACGCTCTGCCTGGCGGGAGATCGCCGATTTCCCCAAGCCGCTTGTTGCTGCCGTCGAGGGGATTTGCTTCGGTGGTGGTCACGAGCTGGCGATGTTGGCCGATATTCTCGTTGCAGGCGAAGGCGCGCTGTTCGCGCAGCCTGAAATCAATATCGGGATATTGCCAGGCGACGGCGCGACCCAGCGGTTGACTCGCGTTGCGGGCAAATCGCTGGCAATGCTGATGATCCTGACCGGCCAATCCATTTCCGCGGGTGCGGCGCTGCAGGCCGGCCTCATCGCGGAAGTTGTTGAAAATGGAAAGGCGCAGGCGCGAGCGATCGAGATCGCGGAGGTGATTGCACAAAAGCCGCCGCGTTCGGCGGAGCTCGCCAAGGCGGCCGTTCTCGCCGCCTTTCAGACCACTCTGGACACGGGCCTTGAATTCGAACGACAAGCAATCCGCCATGCCTTCACCACCGCCGACCAACAGGAAGGAATGAATGCGTTTTTCGAAAAGCGCGCGCCGAGCTATCGGGGAAGTTAGACGAGATAAGGAGGCGACGACTGAAGCTCCTCATAGGGGCCCGGCAAGGCTTTGAAGCTATCGCGGCCGAACACCTGGCTTACCTACCAGGGGAAATGTGAATTCAACTCCGGCATCCCCAAATGTCTTTCGCAGGGTTTCCATCAACTCGTCGGACATCGGAGGAGTGTGGTTATACTCCTCCAGCCGCCGAATGACCGCGGAAGACACCCCCGTTCGCTGGGCCAACTGCTTCACCGACCAGTTCAGCATGCCGCGGGCGGCGCGCAATTGCCTGCCGGTGAGCTTTGAGACGCCTCTTCGCGCCCTTGAGAGTATATCGTAGTGCGCGTCCATCCAGACACCGAGCCACTCCCTGACGCCACGGCCCGCCATTTCTAAGCGGCACCGCCCTGCACCGGTGCCAGCGATAAGCCCCGTCTGGTTGCCGCAACCGACATTCGACGTTGTAAGGCTCCTCCGTCTTAACTGAGACCGCCCACTCTCTAAGAGCTGTGTCGCGCTCCTCTTCATGAACGAGATCCACCCAGTCTTTGGCAAGATACCCCTGATCTTCGGTTTCCTTGGCATTGGAGAGCGCCGTGACGCCACCGTCGGAACTGCCGGTCCATAATAAGCCGCCAGCGATCTGGGCGAGGGCGCAGTAGCGCTCCGCCTCAATCTTGAGAGCATCCAGCAACTTACGCTTTTCGGTAATATCGAGCGCGAGGCCAAGAACGCACCTCGTTTTACCGGCCGCATCGAGCAAGGTTGCTGATTCCGCTCGATGTCGCCCACCATTCCGGAATGATCTCGCCCACCGTTCCGATTTGATGTCGCCCACCATTCCGAGATGATCTCGCCCACCATTCCGGGATGATGTCGCCCGGGGGTGACGAGGCCTCTTCTGGCTCCGATACGGTCCCGCCTTTCGGCTTTGCGAAGGGGGACCTGGATGCCGACGGAGAGGTTTGCGATGCGCCATGTGCGCGATGTGATCAGATTGAAGTCGGCCAGGATGCCGACCCGCGAGATTGCGCGGCGGGTGGGAACGGCGCCTTCGACGGTGCGGTTGACGATCCGCCGGTTCGAGGCGGCGGGGCTGACCTGGCCGTTGCCCGATGACGTCACCGACGCTGTGCTGGAGGCCCGGCTGTTCGCCAGCGCCGGTGCCGGTTCCGGCACGCGGCGGGGCCATCGCCGGCAGGCGGAGCCGGACTGGGCGGCGGTGCATCGCGAGCTCAAGCGCAAGCACGTGACGCTGTCGATCCTGTGGGAGGAGTACATCGCGAGCGAGCCCGACGGGTATCGCTATTCGCGGTTCTGCGAACTCTACCGCGCCTGGGAAGGCCGCCTGTCGGTGACGATGCGCCAGTCGCATGCGGCCGGCGACAAGCTGTTCGTCGACTATGCGGGCGACGGCGTGCCGGTGGTGATCGACCGGCGCACCGGCGAGCGGCGCGCCGCGCAGATCTTCGTCGCGGTGCTCGGCGCATCCAGCTTCACCTACGCGCAGGCGACCTGGACGCAGGGGCTCGCCGACTGGATCAGCGGCCATGTCGGCGTCTTCGAGGCGATCGGCGGCGTGCCGGCGCTGCTGGTGCCGGACAATACCAAGGTCGCGGTGATCAAGGCCTGCCGCTACGATCCGCAGATCAACCGCAGCTACGCCGACATGGCGGCGCATTACGGTACCGCCATTCTGCCGGCGAGGCCGCGACGGCCACGGGACAAGGCCAAGGTCGAGCAGGCAGTCCTCATGGTCGAGCGCTGGCTGCTCGGGCGGCTGCGCCACCGCACATTCTACAGCCTGGCCGAGGTCAACGCGGCGATCGCCGAGTTGCTGACCCGGCTCAACGAGGAGCGGCCGATCCGGCGGCTCGGCGTCACCCGCCGCAAGCTATTGGAGGAGATCGACCGGCCGGCGCTCCAGGCCTTGCCGGAGAGCCCTTACGTGTTCGCCGAGTGGCGGATCTGCCGGGTCAGCATCGACTATCACGTCGAGGTCGAGGCGCATTACTACAGCGTCCCGCATCGCTTCGTCCGCGCCGAAGTCGAGGTGCGCTTCACTGCCCGCACCGTCGAGATTTTCCACAAGGGCGAGCGGATCGCAACGCATCAGCGCATGAGCGGCAACCACAAGCACACGACCGTGCCGGAGCACATGGCGTCCAGTCATCGGCGCTACGCCGGCTGGACCATCGAGCGCATCCGCAAGGACGCCACCACGATCGGGCCAGCCACCGCGGCGCTATGCGACCTGATCCTCGATGAGCGCGCACACCCCGAGCAGGGCTTCCGCGCCTGCCTCGGCATCATCCGGCTCGCCCGATCCTACGGGCAGGAGCGGCTTGATGCGGCTGCCATGCGAGCGATCGACATCGGCGCGCGCACCTACGGCTCGGTCAAATCGATCCTCGCCAACAATCTCGATCGGCGTCCTTCACCCAAGCGCACCGCGGACGATCCGCCGATCCTCCATCCCAACATCCGCGGACCGCGCTACTACAATTAGGAGATCGTGCCTTGCTCACGCATCCGACTCTCGATCAACTTCACGCGCTCGGCCTTCACGGCATGGCCAAGGCCTTCGCCGACATCGAAGCCGGCGGCGAGGCCGCAAGCCTCGGCCACGCCGAATGGCTGGCGCTGCTGCTCGAACGCGAAGCGTCGCTGCGACGCGACAAGCGGCTGTCGAAGCGGCTGCAATACGCCAAGCTGCGACAGCAGGCCTGCGTCGAGGACATCGACTATCGCACCCCGCGTGGCCTCGACCGCAGCCTGCTGACCATGCTGGTCGAAGGCCAATGGATCGACCACCACGCCAACCTGCTGATCTGCGGGCCGTCCGGCGTTGGCAAGAGCTGGCTCGCCTCGGCGCTCGGCAACAAGGCCTGCCGCGACAATCGCTCCGTGCTCTATCAGCGTGTCCCGCGACTGTTCACCGATCTCGCTCTGGCGCGCGGCGATGGTCGCCACCCCCGGCTCCTGCGTGCGCTCGGCCGCGTCGATCTGCTCATCCTCGACGACTGGGGCCTCGAGCCGCTCGACGCCGCGGCCCGCCACGACCTGCTGGAGATCCTCGAGGACCGCTATGGCCGCCGCTCCACCATCGTCACCAGCCAGCTTCCCGTCGATCAATGGCACGCGCTGATCGGCGAGCCGATGACTTCATGATGCCTCCTTCTT
>NZ_VSTH01000209.1 GCF_008123965.1 Bradyrhizobium hipponense
TATTTTAGCGCCAATGGGCTTTCGCCAGGACGACCTTGGGGAACAGCCAGGCTACCGCCTCTAAAAATCCTTCAGCAGCCGCTCGATGTAGTCGAGCTCGATCTGCGGACGCGAGGTGTCGCCGAGGCGGCGGCGGAGCTCTTCGAGGATGCGCCGGACGCGCTGGGCGTCGATTTCGCCGGGGATCTTGACGGTGTAGTCGTCGCCGAACTCGCGGCCATGGAGGGGGCGGCCGAGCGGATCGGTCTGATTGCCGCCGCTCTGCTGGCGGCCGGCGCGATTGCCGGGACCGTCGCCCTGACCATCGCCGTCGCCCTGCTGCATCGCCTCGGCCATCTTCTGCGCGCCCTTGCGCAGCGCATCGAGCGCCTTTCCTTGCGAGTCCACGGCGCCGTCGGCATTGCCCTCACCGAGCTTGGAGCCGGCATCGCCCATGGCGCCATCGGCGGCATCGAGGCCACCATCGTCATCGCCCTGGTCACCGTCCTGATCGCCGTTCTGGCCGGGCTGGCCCTGGTCGCCTTGCTGACCCTGCTGCCCTTTCTGACCCTTCTGTCCTTTCTGGGCGAGGCCGCGCTTGGCGAGTTCGTCCTGCAGCTTCTTCAGGCGCTCGCGCAGCGACTGCTGGTCCTGCTGGAGGTCGGACATCGACTGGTCGCCCTGCTGCTTTCCGCGCGAGCGGTCACGTCGGGAGTCCTGGCCCTGCTTGTAGGTCTTGTCGCGCAATTGCTGCTGCTTGCGGATCATGTCGCTGAGCTCGTTGAGCGCCTGCTCCATGTCGCTGTCGCCGGATTGCCCGGGCTGCGCCATCTGGAGATTTTCCATGATCTGCGCGAGCTGCTCGAGCATGCGCTGGGCCGCCTCGCGATTGCCCTCGCGCGCCAGCTTCTCGATCTGCTTCACCATCTCGTCCAAATCGCGCTGGGTAATGACGGAGCGATCGCGATTGGACGACTGGCTTCTTTCAGTCGCGCGCTTGTATTCCTCAAGCTTCTGAATGGCGTCGGACTGATTGTTCAGGCTGCGCCCAGACTCCTTCTGCCGGAGGTTGTCGCCGGCGTCCTGCATTGCCTTTTCCGCGCCATCGAGCAGTGCATCAGGATCCTGATCCTGCTGAGCGGCGACGGCCGGGAAGCCTCCCAACAGGAGGGCAAGGCAGGCGATCCACATCGCCTGCAAGACTGGCACGCGTGCTAACTTCCGCATTTCCGGTCTCGCGTAAATTGATTGGGTCCGTCGCCCGGCGCCTTCGCCCGGCTGTTCGCCGACTTCCGATAGGCCTGGAGCTGCTCGCGCAAGGCGTCCTGCTGCTGCGCCAGCTCCTCGAGCTGCGCCGCCGTGGCATTCTGGGTCTTCTGTCGCAACTCCACCGCCTTGTCGAGAATGAGCTGGACCTCCGCGGGGAAAGGCTGCCGGGCTCCCAGCGGATTTTGCTCGGCGCGCCGGGCGACGTCGCGCACCTTTCCAGCCATCGCCTCGCGCAGCTTTCGCGTCAGCGCCTTGATCTCCTCCTCGCTGGCACCGCGTTCGAGCGCCTGCTTGAGCGCATCCTGCGCCGAGCGCAGCGCGGCGTTGACGCTGCCGGCGACACCGTCGTCCTCGATGGTGACCGCGAACGCCCACATGCTGCCCACGACATCGCGCAGCGCGTCATCGGTGCGGGCCGCTTCGAGCTGGAGTGCCAGGCTGCGCAGGCCGAGATAGCAGCCGGCATCCGGCGTGAACAATTCAGGCGCGATCATCAGCGCATCGAGCGCGGCGTAGACGTCGGAATTCTTGTTGGCGTCGAGCGCGAGGATGCGGCGCTGCTCGATCAGCGCGCGCGCGAGCGAGTTGGTGAAGAGCCGCTCGGGCAGGCGCATGTTGAAGGGATCGCTCTTCGCCTCGTTGCCGGCCTCGTCCTTGGCAGTCAGCGTCAACGTCACGTCGGCGCCGGCATAGGGGTCCTCGCTGAGGTCCTTCACCGTCTGGCCGAGGCCGTTGCGGGTGCGCGCGTTCGGCAGCACGAGCGGGAATCGCGGCTGCTGGAACAGCGGCCGCGCGGCGACCTTGGTGTCGGCGTCCTTGCTGCCGTCCTTCGTGCCATCCTTGGCACCATTCTTGGCACCATCCTTGGCGCCAGCAGACCTGGTGTCAGCAGACCTGGTGTCAGCAGGCTTGGTGTCAGCAGGCTTGGCGTCGGCGGGGCGCAGAGCAATTTGCGCTTCGGCGCCAGTGACGCCGTAATCGTCCTCGATCTTGTAGGAGAGCTGGAGCGCGCCGCGGGCCTGGCGCTCCGGATCCTTGGTAAGCGCGATCGTCGGCGCGCGGTCCGGGGTTGCCGTGAAGGCCCATTGCGGCTGGCCCGAGGGCGCGCGGACGTGGGCGGTGCCGTCGCCGGTGATGGCAAAATGCTTCTCGTTGGTGCCCTTGGGCGCAGCCTCGGTGGGGGCGACCTCCTTGAGGCCGCCGGAGACGGTCACATCCAGGCTGCCGCCGGAGGAGCGCACGATCAGGGTCGAGCCGGCGGGAACGGCGAGCGGACCGCTGGCGGGAAGCGCCGCGGCCTCCTTGTTGGCGGCCGACAGGATGACCGGCGGCTTGCCGGTGTAGAGCGGCGGCGTGACCCAGGCATCGACACGAATGTTGGCCGGCGCCAGCACGCCGTTCCAGTCAAAGGCGGCACCGACGCGCATCGCGCGCTCGTCCCCAGCCGCGAAGAAGGTCGCAACCAGCATCACCATGACCGCCGCGCGTAGCGCCCAGGGATCGCTCAGCGCGAGCCGCGGGTGCGGCAGGCCGGCGCGGATGCGCTTGAGCGAGGCCAGCGTGCGCGCGCGCTGCGCCTGCCACAGCGCCTTCGCGATTGGGTCCTGCGACGTCAGCGTGTCCGTGAGCGTGGTGGCGGGGCGGTGACGGATGCCAGAGCCCCGGTCCAGCCGCGCGAGCGCCTGCTCGCGGCTCGGCCAGCGAAAACCAATTAGCGGAAAGGCGGCGGCGGCGGCGAATCCGGCGAAGACAACCAGACCGATGGCGCGTGCGACGAAGGGCAGCGCCAGCCACAGACCGGCCCAGGACACCACCAGGAACAGGCCGGCAACAGTCAGAAGGCGCGCCAAATGCGGCCAGGCACGCTCCCACGCGATGGCATAGGTGGCCCGATCGAGGGCCTGCGCCAGCTTCAGCCGCGACAGAGCGTCGCCATCGCGGATCGGGTCTGACGGGTCGGGGGTGACGCCGTTCAATCAGCTCTCCAGGTTGCCCGGTACAGAAGCCTATCACAACGGCAGCACTGAGGCATCCGTTCCTGTACGGGAGACACCCCTTTTCCCGCATAACACGAGGACGTGACTGCTCCGGCCCAACCCCGTAATTTCCGCGCCGCGATCCAAGGAACATGCAAGAGAAATGAAGGAAACGCCATGGACAAGAAGATGCACGACAAGGGCCTGGAAGTCCGCAAAGCGGTACTGGGCGAGGCCTATGTCGACAACGCCCTGAAGAACGTCGACGACTTCAACCGTCCGTTCCAGGAGATGCTCAATGAATATTGCTGGGGCACGGTGTGGGGCCGCGAGGAACTGCCGCGCAAGACCCGCAGCATGCTCAACATCGCGATGATTGCGATCCTCAACCGGCAGCACGAATTCCGCGCACATCTGAAGGGCGCGCTTACCAACGGTGTCAGCCGCGACGAAATCCGCGAGATCCTGTTGCAGGTCGCGATCTATGGCGGCATGCCGGCCGCGGTCGACAGCTTTCGCATTGCGCGCGAGGTGTTCGCGGAGATCGATGGCAAGGCGTGAGTGCAAGAGTGAGGGCCGTCGCGTCCCTCGCGATCGTCGTCCTGGCGAAAGCCAGGACCCATAGCCACCGTCGCATTTGGTTACGGGGACTCGGAGTTACCACCGCGCGCAACGATCTCTCCCTGGGGTGATGGGTCCTGGCTTTCGCCAGGACGACGGCGGAGGGCACGGCGCGCACCGAGCAACCAACAACGAAAAACAAACACAAGGAAACACCATGGACATCGGATTCATCGGCCTTGGAAACATGGGTTTTCCAATGGCGCGGCGGCTGGTCGAGGCTGGAAATCGCCTCGTCGTGTGCGACACGCGCAAGGAGGTCGTCGACAAGCTGGTCGCGCGCGGTGCGAGCGCGGCGACGTCGCCGAAGGACGTCGCCGACCGGGTCGAGACGGTGATGGCGAGTCTGCCGTCGCTGCAAGCTTCACTGGAGGTCGCGACCGGCGCGAACGGCGTGATCGAGGGCAGATCCGTCAAACGCTTCGTCGACCTTTCGACCGTCGGCTCGCAGATGGCATCGAAGATCCACGGTCTGTTGGCCAAGCGCGGCATCGTGCAGATCGACAGCCCGGTGTCCGGCGGCGTCGGCGGGGCGGAGAAGGGCACGCTGGCGGTGATGGTGTCCGGGCCCAAGGCGGAGTTCGAGCGATTGAAGCCGGCGCTGGACGTGATCGGAAAAGTGTTCTTCATCGGCGAGAAGCCGGGCGCGGCGCAGACCATGAAGCTCGCCAACAACTTGTTGTCGGCCACCGCGATCGTGGCGACGTCGGAAGCCCTCGTGATGGGGGTCAAGGCCGGGCTCGATCCCGCCGTGATGATCGACGTCATCAACGCCGGCTCCGGCATGAACACCGCGAGCCGCGACAAGTTTCCGCGCGCGGTGCTGCCGCGCAGCTTCGACTTCGGCTTCGCCACCGGATTGATGGTGAAGGACGTGCGGCTGGCGCTGGAGGAGATGAAGCAACTCGGCCTGTCGATGGAGGTCGCCGACGCGGTCGGGCGGTTGTGGGAGACCGTGATCAGCACCGAAGGCGCCGACTCGGATTTCACCGCGGCGATCAAGCCGATCGAGCAGAAGGCGGGCGTGGTGGTGGGTGCGAAGTCGCCCAGCTAGCGCCAACACGACAAACGCAGCGCCGGTGACCGGCGCTGCGTTGTCTTCGTCGGGTCGATCTACGGTGTGAAAGGACAACTGCTACGAGCGGCGTCGGCCGAGTTCCACTTGGTCGATCGGCTGATCTAGCTGCAGGGAGGCCGCGCCGCCGCTGCACTTGATGTACTTTTCATCGCACCTGCGCATGCAACGCCTCTCGCTGGAGCATTTCGCCGCGTTGTTGTTGCAGCTGACCCAGGTGATGTCGCAGCGCGTGACCCGGGCCGAGGCGGCGCCGGAAAGTCCGACCAGAAAGACCACGCTGCAAGCCACGAAAAAACATGCGAAGCGGGCCGGCGCCGGCGAGTGAATCGTTCATTCCAATCTCCTGTGTTGGCCGGGCACGATCTGCGCCTGCGGCCGGGTCCGAGTTCCTGCCGAGACGCAGTTCAAGCCTTGGCGAGATAAGGGATCGTGCCGGCCAGATCGGTATCGTCGATGAGCTGGAAACGGCTGTCGCTACCGCTCCGGCGCGCCGCCGCAAAGCGGCCATAGGCGGGGTCGGCAACGAAGGATTCCGCCGCCTTCGCCGAGGGAAACGACATGATCGCAATCAGCGAAGTGTCGAGCGGCGCGCCTTCCAGCGTCTTCACATTGCCGCTGCGCGAGAGGTACTTGCCACCGTGCTTGTGCACGAGGTCGTGAACGGAGGCCGCATAGTCGGGTACGCCCATTTTCCGTCGGTCACTTTGATGTCTGCGATCAGATAGGCTGTCATGCCGTGTCTCCTGACTCGATGTCTGCCCCTGCCTCATTGGCGTAGGGTATGGCACCGATGTGCCAGAACACGGCGGCGGCGGACCAGTACGAGAACTGTAGCCCGGCGATACAGATACTGAATCGCGCCGGCGTCCGTCAGCTTGCCAGCTTGCGTTCCTTGGCGAACGGGCTGAGCCCCAGCCAGCTTTGCATGGCAGCGGCAAGCTGCCGGTCACCGGTGAGCAGCATCCGTTGGCTGGCAACGGCAGCGCGTACGGTTTCGAGCCCCATCCAGATCGCCGTCATCGTGCGCAGATCGACCGAGACGTAGAGATCGACCTCGAAACCCGGATCGATGGAGCAAAGATCGACACTCTCGTTGGGATCGACGATCAGCCACCAAAGGCGCTGCGTGGCGGGTAACTCGGGATAGGCGAACTGCAGGACGCTGCGGCGGCTCGGCATAGGCGTCGTATTCAGATTTCGCCGCATGTCCCACATCAGCAGCTGGACGTCGAGATGCTGAAGCGACAGATGCGATTCGATACGGCGCTGGCCCCAGACGCCGAACGCCTCGACGATCGGGCCGAGTTCGCGCCCGGCCGCCGTCAGCTGATATTCGAGCACTCCACGCTCGGAAGCCGACGATCGACGCATGACGATGCCGGCTGCTTCGAGCTCTTTCAGCCGCTGCGAGAGCAACGCAGGTGACATCCGCGGAACACCGCGGCGCAGCTCGTTGAAACGAGTCGAACCGGCAATGAGTTCGCGGAGCAGCACGATGGTCCACCGCGTACACAATATCTCGGCCGCCATCGCGACCGGACAGAACTGCCTGTAGCTGCCGATGGTCATGCGGGCCTCCGAGACAAGAGAGGCCGGGACCTTAGGGCCGGCGCGCGCGGCTTCCTAGTTCAGTTTCTGTATCAGGCTCGATTCATTCTCTGAACTGGCCGCGGACCGCGGGCGGCGTCTATCCGAACCGGCATTGTAAGCAAGGCGGCGCGCCGCGGCACCGCCTGTCAAATGTAGGAGATTTAAATGAAGAAAGACGATGCAACCGCTTCCAGATTCCTCGCCTCGCTGAGCAACGCCATGAAATGCGCCATCGTTCTCGGCGCCGGCGTCGTTCCGGCTTCCGCAGCCAACCTGACGCACAGCATCGAGGTCAGCGGCGCCGCCGCTGAGGTGTGGTCCGTCATCGGCCCGTTCTGCGCGATCAAGGACTGGCTGCCGCCGGTCGGTCAGTGCATCGAGGACGGCAAATCGCCGCCGACCCGGACGCTCGTCACCAAGGACGGCAAGGCCTCCTTCGTCGAGTCGCAGACCGCGCGTGACGACAGGGGCTACAGCTATTCCTACGCGTTCCTGTCGAGCCCGCTGCCGGTGAGCCAGTACAAGTCGACCATCAAGGTTACGGCAAGGGGTGAAGGCGTGTCGGTGGTGACCTGGACCGGCACCTACACACCCGATCCCGGCAAGGAAAAGGAAGCGATCGACGCGCTCAACGGCGTCTACGATTCCGGCCTCGCCGCAATCAGGGACCGGTTCAAGAAGTAGGTGCGGTCGACACCCGCGGCGATGAACACGGGCGGTCTCCGCGCTCATCGCCGCGGAGCGCCGCCCGTCCGCGTGTCACAGCCACGGCGCCGGCGTGTCCATCGCGATCAGCTGCTCGACTTCGAGGCGCGGACGTACCACTGCGTACCGATCGCCTTTCACCAGCACTTCCGACACCAGCGCCCTCGTATTGTAGGTGCCGGCCTGCACCGCGCCATAGGCGCCGGCGGTCATGATGGCGAGGAGATCGCCGGGCTTGGGCGTCGGCAGCGTGCGGTCGAGCGCCAGATAGTCGCCGGTCTCGCAGACCGGACCGACGACATCGGCCGTGATCGTGGCTGCGCCCTTGGCCGGCTGCGTCACCGGCAAAATATCGTGATGGGCCTCGTACAGCGTCGGGCGGATCAAATCGTTCATGGCGGCGTCGATGATAACGAAACTCTTGCCGTCGCCGTGCTTCACATAGATCACCTTCGCAACCAGGATGCCGGCATTGCCGACGATCATGCGGCCCGGCTCGAACATCAGCGTGCAGCCGAGATTGTGGCTGACGCGCTTGACCATCGCGGCATAGGCATCGGGCGCCGGCGGCGCCTCGCGGTCCATGTAATAGGGAATGCCAAGGCCGCCGCCGAAATCGACATGAGAGATGTTGTGGCCGTCGGCACGCAGCGTCTGCACGAACTCGGAGAGGATGCGGAACGCGGTCTCCATCTTGGAGAGGTCGGTGATCTGGCTGCCGATGTGCACGTCGGTGCCGGTCACCTCGATGCCAGGGAGTTTTGCCGCGCGCGCATAGACCTCGCGGGCATAGGCGATCGGAATGCCGAACTTGTTCTCGGACTTGCCGGTGGAGATCTTTGCGTGCGTGCCGGCATCGACGTCCGGATTGACGCGCACCGAGATGCGGGCGGTCTTGCCCATCTCGCTCGCAAGCCGCGACAGCAGTTCCAGCTCAGGCTCGGATTCGACGTTGAGACAGAGGATGTCGGCGGCGAGCGCGGCGCGCAGCTCTTCTTCCGTCTTGCCGACGCCGGAGAACAGGATCTTGCTTGCCGGGATGCCGGCGGCCAGCGCGCGCTTCAATTCGCCGCCGGAGACCACGTCGGCGCCGGCGCCGAGCTT
>NZ_VSTH01000021.1:0-72845 GCF_008123965.1 Bradyrhizobium hipponense
ATTCTTCACGGAGGACTAATTCGCATCCTGACCCACATTTTTCGCTGGTGGCCCGAAGGCGTGCGCGACTGCTGACACTGGATCAGCGCCGCAGACGGATTCGCGCACCGGAGCAAACAGCATCTTTATTCGATCACCTCGCCGGCACGAGGCGGGCAGCGTGGGCGGAATGTCAACGCCGAGCGCCTTGGATGTCTTGAGATTGATGACCAGCTCAAACTTGGTTGTCGGGACCGAATTTGATAAAAACATCGCCGCCGCACTGCCGGATCGTGACAATCGCCGCAGTCCAGAGCTGCTTCACGCCGGCCACGAAAGCTATTGCGATAACGATTATATATGGCGGTTCTTGATAGAACCTCCTAGCGCGTAAGGCGGTCCGTTGACGATCATCGTTCAACGGCACAGCGCGTCAATCAGCCGGATGTCCACACAGAGAGGTTCCTAGGTCCTATGATCAAGGTACCGTACAGGTCTCGGACATCCGTCCGCCACATCACGGACATTTCACCATTGCGCATAGTCGAAGGAGACTCTGAGCCCCGCGGCTCTCGTGGTCCGCGTTCGCTTTTTCGGTGTACTGCCGTGAGGTGATTACAATTACAGCACGGAACGGCATTCGGCTCCTACCTTGAGTGCCTGCCGGTGAACCGCTGGTTGGGCCAAGGATGGAGGATGGACGGTTTCGGGAGCCAGTCTTCCGCAAGCCTCTTCCTCGCCAAAAGACCCGAGAGTGGGTGTATGATTTTCTTTTAATTGGATCTCCGTGCAATGGGATGACGGAGAGCTTTTTATGAAGGTTCTTATTGTCGACGATCATGCGTTAATTCGAGAGGCGCTGCACGCTGTCCTGAAACAACTGAAGCGAGAAGTGGTCGTATTTGAAGCTTCGAACAGCCGTCAGGCAATGCACATAGTCGAGGAACATCCCGACATCAGCCTCATTTTGCTGGATATCAATTTGCCTGATCGAGATGGCTTCTCTGTCCTCCGCGAACTGCGAGACCGCTATCCGACCGTTGCGATCATCATTCTTTCGTCCTCGGATGATCAAGACACAGTCAAGCGCGCTTTCGAACTTGGCGCTCTGGGTTTCATCCCGAAAACTACCGAACGTGAGGTCATGCTCAACGCCATCAAGTTAGTGTTCTCCGGCGGTATTTACATTCCCTCGGAAATTCTGGAGGAAACAACATCTCCACATCTTACAACTAAGCCAGCGCCGCGCGACTCTCCCAAGAGTCTCGGATTGACCGATCGGCAGATTGAAGTGCTTGGGCTCCTGATGAAGGGAAAAAGCAACAAGTCCATTGCCAATATCCTGAATATGGCAGTGCCGACAGTGAAGAACCACATCACGGTCGTTCTCAAGGCGCTCAACGTAACTAGCCGCACCGAAGCAGTAATAAAAGTCGGAAAAATGGGCTGGGAGTTGCCGCCGAAATCTGAATCATAAAGCCGCCCCGGTGTCTCTCCTGTTGTCATGATCCCTAAATAACTCGTGCATGACAGCGCGGAGCCGCATTGGGTCGACCGGCTTGTGCAGCAAAATGTATCCTCTATCGTTAGCATCACGTAATGGTTCAGGTGCCGTATCGCCGCTGATAAGAATGGCTGGAATTGATGAGCCCAACGCCGCATTAATTAGTTCGATCGCCCTGATCCCGGTCGTTCCGCTCGCAAGATGATAATCCGAGATTATAAGGTCGGGGCGTTGTTGGTGCTCAGCAAGTCGGACAAGTGCAGCTTCGTCGGACCCGGCGGTAAGGACGGAGTATCCCCAGTTGCCTAGCAATCCGGCTGTTCCTTCCAGCACCATTGGCGCATCGGCAATAACAAGAACTACCCTGCCTTCGACCGCAAAGGCCGCAGGGCGAGGTAAGTCGACGGGCTCGGTGGACGTGGCGCATTCATCTACCATCGGAACCAGGATCGCGAATCGCGAACCTCGGCCCACAGTCGAAGCTAAGTCGATTTGATGGTTGAGAAGTAGGCGGAGCCTGTCGACAATAGCCAGGCCAAGCCCCAGGCCGCCGTACCGGTTCGGTTCTGGGGCAGGAAGTCGAAAAAACTCGCCAAAGATATTCTGCTTCTGATCCTCAGGAATGCCGGGACCGCTATCCCATACTTCGATACGCAACATTTCACCGCGCCGACAACATCCGACGATGACCCCGCCCCGCAATGTATAGCGCACAGCATTGGATACCAGATTGAGCAGTATGCGTTCGAGCAGCATGGCGTCGCTCCGCACCCAGGCGTCACTTCGCCTAACGCGTAGGCGCAAGCCTTTTTCTCGCGTTGCTCGATCAAACCTCGTCTCAATTGTTTGCAACAGACGTGCGATCGGGAATTCGGTAATTTTGGGGGTAAGGATCCCGGCATCGAGCCTGGAAATATCCAGGAGCGAGTTGAACATTTCATCCATTTCTTTGCGCGTTGCATCGATCTGCTCGATCGTCTTTGTCCTTTCACCCGATTTGAGCGGCGTGCGCAGCTGTGCAACGAACAGGCCTAGTGCATGTAGTGGCTGCCGCAAATCATGGCTCGCCATGGCAAAAAAGCGCGATTTTGCTGCATTGGCGAGCTCCAGCTGTTGCGTACGCTCTGCGACCTTCCGTTCGAGGTCGATCTGCGCGCGGCGCAGACGTTCCTCCGCTTTCTTGCGCACCTCAACGTCGGCGCTCAGTAACAAGCTTGGAACGGTAATACTGATCAGGAACATCAGCACCAGTAGGAATGAAGCGTTGAGATCCGCGGTCGTAAAGGGACCGCCGCCCGTGAGCGTCCCCCAAATCGTCATGCCCGCAAGCACCAGCGCAACCGTTGCGGTGTCACGTGGACCGCGGCGCAGCGCCGCCCACAACATTGGTAGGATCGCAAGAAAACCCAGTGGATCTCGACTCGGCGTTTGCTCGATCAGGGGGCTGAAAGCAATGAGTCCAACAGCCGCCGCGGTTGCGAGGACGCCGACCGTCTCCAAAAATTCATTGCGGTTGAAAGCGTGATAGTGGCTTGATGCCCAAAGCACGATAACGGGGACAATGACCAGCGCGCCGGTCACATCTCCCAGCCACCATGTGACCCAGGCGTTTGCGAAATTGGTCGGTTCGATGTACCCGGCGATTGCCAGGCTGGTCAGTCCGAGGCTGGCGCTGATCGGTGTCGCGATCACGAAGCAAATCAGAGCAAACTTCGCGACAGAATTTGGCGTCGAAAACGTATTGCATCCGCCCGACCATCGCTTGATCAGGTACGCGCCAACAACCGCTTCAAGAGAGTTGCCGGTCGCAATCGCAATTGCGGTGGCAACGGAGCCGGCGGTCGTCGCATTGGCGATCACCGCCGCCGTGAAAATTGCGGGCCAAGTCCGATATCCCCACAACAGCACCGCCGCCAGCGCGACCCCCGTCGGTGGCCAAATTGGCGTTGCACTGGGATGAATAGAGGCGAGAGCAAGGCCGCCTTTTGCCAGGGCGAAATAGATCACGCCAATTGCGACCAGACCACCGGCTTGGCCAATGCCTCGGCGGAACTTTATCTCCGGCGTTAATGATCGTGGATCGGACATCGTCGACGCCTAGACTAGGCAGTTAGATCGTCCACCATGACTGACCTTTTGGTCTCCTTGACAAAGATCAGAGATCGCTGGGCAAAAGGGGCGCGCGGCATTTGTGGGCCGTTGCTTGTTACGCAGTAGCGGCCATTCTTTGCGCCAGTTCAGCATCAAGCTCTGGCAACAGCACGATGCCATCCTGATCGCTGCCGGATGAATGCAGCACGATCCGCGTGCACCCGCACCATAGGTGAAGCCCTAAATCTCCCCGCTGAATAAGACATTCTTCGAGAGCCCCTTGTCTTGTGGCCGCTTCAATTCGGTGGCCCGTGACCGATCTCGTGCTGCTTGTCAATGCAACTCCGATCGGCAGCGTCGGCGGCATCGCAGTCCGCTTGTAGGATTTCAGGACTTTGACCCGCGATCAGAAGCTGCTTCCGCATTTCAGCGAGGCGGGCGCGGCAGTATTCTCGATAGAGCAGGTCGAATATGGCGGGCATCGTTGCCCCCGTCGTTTGACTATCACTGTAAAAGATATTTCCACCACGAAATTTCGGATGAGCTTAGCCCTGTCGGTGGCTGTCGGATGTGAGCCCATTCACAGGCTGCGCCAATTCGAGACGCTCAAAGGGCGATAGGCTCACTTGCTTGCCGCTGTAAGAAAGGAGCAGGGCTCGTTACCTACAATGTAATATAGCAGCCGTCTGTTTCGGCAATACTTCGTCAAACAACTCAAGGCTGCTGCCGCCAAGCCAAAAATCCAACCACAGCGCGAAATCACACACTACTGGCTGCAAGCACAATTGGGTGCAACGCCGACTGAGACGCTAAAGGCATCGAGATCAATTGCGCGATCAAAGCTCGCAGCCATGCCGATGTGCGCGAATGTCCTCGAGCCATCCACATGAACCACCAACATCAACGCTTCGATCGCGGCCTGTCATTCCGGCGCGTATGCTTGCGCTAAGCAGCCTGCAAATGATCCCGACACCTCCTCGCGCGGTCGGCTCAGTGTCTGCCTTCCAAGTCTTGCTTAATGAGTTTAATCGCCGCCTTTATGCGCTGGATTTCGACCGCTTGCTCCTCTGCGCTATACGAGACTTCGCCGCGTTCGATGCGGGCTAGACGATCCCTGTATGTCGCGAGAAGCTGCTCTTGGTATTCACGGACGCCGACTAGCGGTTCGAACCTTCAACAAGGTAAACTGACCAGCGCAAATCCGGTTAACGCCTGTTAGCCAACCTCCCTGTGGAGACCCCACGGAGTGAAGGTCATCACCGCTCCGATGCTCATTTCGTCGGCGTTCACCGCCCTAGCCGCTGATCTGATCGGGAGGGCCACCATCGTCGATCGGACACCTCAAAGTCTCCCATTGCTTCCGCCCATCAACGTGCACCGGCCCCTCGTCGCTCGAAGCTGAGACAACGATCTGCGATTGAATGGCGCGCTCAGAGTGCGGCGGGCGCTGTTGTCGCGATCGCAGCATCGAGCCGGTGCACGACGGCCGCATTCAACCCTCGGGCCAATTCTAGGCACGCATCAATGCGTTTGAGTTGCGCCAGCTGTTTAGCCACCAGACCGAAGAAATGGATCCACGGACCCAGCTAATCGGTCCACCAGTTGCACGACGGCCGGCGTGGACTGCTTTTCGGAAGGCCGCGACCCGACAGAATTGACTGCCAGCCCACTACCGGCGGCAAGAACAGCCATCACAATCGCGGCGATATATTCGGTCCTCATGGCGATGGCTCCCTCATCGCCCCAGAAACTAACCGGGCAGTCTAAGAAATGGTTCCCGAACGCCGCGCGGCTCGATGTCTTCGCCCGCATCGGAAGTTGCCGCCATAGCGCCCACGACTGGCCTTCCGAATGGAACATCGCCGTCGCGATCAGAAATCAGGAACGAAGTTCGCCTACGAGGCTTTAAAAGCATGAGACCGTCGCTCGCCGGTAATTAACACGGCGCATGTCGCGGATAGCCAAAGGTCGCCGACCCGCTTTTCTCTACAAGCGCTCGCGCCAGATAGCCAAAAGCGGCGGTCTCGGATTACACTTAATCGCCAGCCGCGCCCCGATCGTTTGCGGGGGGAGCGTACTGGGCTGCTGTCGGCCTGCCGGTGGCGTTGTCTTACCGAACCGGAGGCTCCGTCATGCGCAACCGCATCGACATCGACCACGTCCACTGCCGGGCAATCATTCGAGTGATTGGCAAGAGACTGGGCGCGTCGCTGAAACCAGAACCGGAACTACCGGCGAAGCTTAGAATGCAAATCGATCGGCTCCGGAAATTGGAGGAGCAGCCACCTCCGATCATTCCAGCGGCCAAGCGCTGGAACAAGCCGCGCGGTTGAGCCGCATGAGCCGCAGACGGCTCGGCCGAACATGGACGAGCGATGCCACCGGTGAAGCTTCGCGCATCAAGGATTTTGAGTGAGTACGGTGAGGCGCAATCCGAATTGATCGGCAAAGCCGTCGTCCTTACCGACGGAAAGGCAGGCACGGTGGAGAACGTTTGGCTGGATGAATTGCACGGGCTCCGGATTTCGATCAAAGGTCATGATGGAAGATGGCCGGTCTCAACCATCAAGTTCGCGGAGAACTAGACCTTCGCATCCGCGGCGCGCGCTCTTTCAGAACATTCCGAGCAGGATGAAAGTAAGCGCGATTTTCCCCGCACGTTGACGCCTGCGCTTTTGACGGATGGCCTTCGTATCGGGGGGGCGTCTGGCCTGTTCAGGCAGTGGCGGTTTTGGGGAAGTTGAAGGGCAGCAGGTCGGTGATATCGGCGTCGCCCGCGCGCTGAGGCAATTCGGTGAGGACGAGGCGCAACCAGGCTAACGGCTCGACGCGTGAGGCGCGGCAGGTCAGCATCAGGCTGTAGACGACGGCGCTGGCCCTGGCGCCCTCGACGGTGTCGCTGAACAGCCAGCTCTTTCTGCCAGTGGCAAAGATTCTGATATCACGCTCCAGGAGATTGTTGTCGATCGGCATCCTGCCGTCCTCGGCGTAGCGCGTCAGATATTCCCATTGGTTTCGGGTGTAGGATATGGCGTCGCCAAGCTTGCTGTCCGGCAAGACCTTCGGGGCGATTTGATCGAGCCATTCCTTGAGGGCGTTCAGGACGGGAATGCTGTGTTGCTGGCGGAAGCGGCGAATGCATTGATCTGGCGTTTCGCCTCTGTCTGGTTTTTCGTCCCGCGCCTGCCTTTCAACCCGGTAAAGCTGTTCGAAGAACCGCAGCGTCTGCTCGGGCGGACCGCCGCCTTTCTTCCTCGCCTTGAGGGCATCGACAAAGCGTCGCCTGGAGTGGGCCATGCATCCAATGTGGGTTGCCCCTTCCAGCGTGCGCCAGGCCGTATAGCCGTCACTCATCACGATGCCACGGTAATCGCCGAGAAAGGCCTGCGGGTGGATTTGGCCACGGCCTGGCTGATAATCGAGAAGCACGATGGGCTGGTCGCTGTCCTCGCCGCTGCGATAGGCCCACATATACGATGTGCTGGTGGCCTCTCTGTCCTTTTCCTTGAGGACCTGAACCGTCGTCTCGTCGCCATGGATGAGGGGCTGCGATCTGAGCCGCAGCTTCAGGGCGTCATAGATGCGCGAGAGATGCTTCTCGCTTGAGCCGATCACCCAGTGGCCCAGAGCGCCGCGGCTGACAGCAACACCGGCGCGTTCGAATGCCTGCGCCAGGCGGTAGAGCGGCGTGCCATCGACATACTTATGAACCAGCGCGAACGCCAGCGTTGAGGCTGTGGCAACGCTGCCCGGCAAGGGCTGCGTCGGCATCGGCGCCGTCACGACAGGTGCGTTGATCCCGGTGCGATCGCAATGGCGGCACCCATATTTGAAGCGCACATTCTGTAAGACCTTCGCCTTCACCTCGATATGAAGTTGCTCGGTAACGGCCTCGCCCATGCGATGCATCTGGCCACGGCAACACGGACAGGCCTTCTGATCGTCGGGCAGGTCATACTCGACGCGCTCGCGCGGCAGGCTTGCCGGCAGCGGTCTGCGCCCGCGCTTTTTTCCTGTCGTACTTTCGACGGGTGGCAAACCTGTGTCCGGAAGTTCGGCGATATTGTCCGTATCACTGCCGGTGTCATCTTCGTCCGCGACCTGCTCAGCTTCATTGAAGAGACGATCGACGTGCTTTTCGCTGCGTGGCGCAAAACGATGCAGGCGTGCCAGCGCCAGTTCTTCCTCGAGTTTGACGACGCGTTCGGCGAGCTGAAGGTTTCTCCGCCTGCAGCGCGGCAATCCGCGCCAAAAGCACTTCAACACTCGGTTTGCCGGTTCGATTCATCGGATTCTTGAATCTGAACCGTACCGACGCGTCAACCGCTCAACTCGAGAGCTCAGCCGGCAACCTGATATTGCCGCAACGGATGGCGGACCATCGCATCGATATCGATGCCGTCGAGGATCCAGTGCAATTGCTCGGTCGTAAGCGTGACGACCGCCTCTTGGCGGCGCGGCCATCGGAACTTGTCCTCGGTCAGCCGCTTCAGGACCAGCACGAAGCCGGACCGATCGAAGAACAGCAGCTTTATCCGGTCGCAACGGCGATTGCAGAACGCAAAAACCGCCGGAGCAAACGGATCGAGCGCCATCGTCTCCTGGACCAGAACCGCAAGGCTGTTGATGCCAGCCCGGAAGTCGATCGGCCCACGGTGCAGATAGACTTGCAGGTCACCGCCCAGTCTGAACATGGCTCAGTGCTCCGATGATCGCCGTCAATGCATCTACATCGCCGCATTCCAGCGCGAGCTTCACGCCATTCGGCAGGGACGCGCTCACTTTGGCCGGAGAGCAAAAAGCTGCAGTCCTTTTGGATTCCGAACCACGCACTTCATCGCAAGTCGCCGGCAAATCCACCGTCGCCACGCTGCTCTGCCGCGACAGGGCCCGATCGGCAGTCCTCTCAAGCTGAACCGGGATGAACGCCGGTGGTGAAGACGGCGGCAGCGACCTGGTCGCCGTCCACTTCTTGATCCACTTCCGAAGAAGGTTCGCATTGACCCCATGTTCGAGCGCAAGCCTCGATACCGAAACCCCAGGTTCAAGGCAGGGCGAAGCGACCAAGCAAAGCTCGGGCGAAACGCGCCGCGAGAACGCGAACGTGTGTCTGCAAGTGCAAATAAGAGTTGGAGGATTGCAGTGCCGCTCCTTGCTCCGTCATTGCGAGCGCTGCGAAGCAATCCAGAGTCTCTCCGCGGCGACAGACTGGATTGCTTCGCCGCGCTCGCAATGACGATGTGGAGACTACGAGCGCCACTCTATCACCGTCACCCTCGCGTCGATCGCGCTGGCCGACCAGCAGGGCGCATTGTCCTGGCGGTTGCGAACGGAGATGTCGCTGGCGCGGCTTCGTCGTGGGCAAGGCGCTGGAAATGAACTTGACGAGCTTGCGAAAAAACCCGCAGTTCTCCGAGGGATTCGAGACCGCCGACCTCAAGGCGGCGCGGCTCATGCTGGATGGGCAGGCTGGCTGATCGGGCGGAAGCAAAAGCCCGACGGACCGATCGGCCCGCCGGGCTTGTCTGCGTGGCGCTAGCTAGCTCGAAGCCGCCACGTCCAGGATCGCATCGGCAAATGCCTTCGGCGCCTCCTGCGGTAGATTGTGCCCGATGCCGCCGTCGATGGTCCTGTGCGAGTATCGGCCCGAGAACTTCTTGGCGTAGGCGGACGGCTCCGGATGCGGCGCCCCGTTGGCGTCGCCCTCCATCGTGATGGTGGGCACGGAGATGACGGGCGCCTGCGCAAGCCGCTGCTCAAGGTCGTCGTATTTCGCTTCGCCCTCGGCGAGGCCGAGCCTCCAGCGATAATTGTGGATCACGATCGCGACATGGTCCGGATTGTCGAAGGCCTTGGCGCTGCGGTCAAAGGTGGCGTCGTCGAAATGCCATCGCGGCGAGGCGAGCTGCCAGATCAGCTTGGAGAAATCGCGGCGATATTTGTCGTAGCCCTCACGGCCGCGCTCGGTGGCGAAGTAGAACTGATACCACCATTGCAGTTCGGCCTTCGGCGGCAGAGGCATCTTGCCGGCCTGCTGGCTGCCGATCAGATAGCCGCTCACCGAGACCATCGCCTTGACGCGCTCCGGCCAGAGCGCCGCGATGATGTTAGCGGTCCGCGCACCCCAGTCGAAGCCGGCAATCGTGGCCTTGTCGATCCCCAGCGCATCCATCAGCGCGACGGTGTCGGCCGCGATCGCCGATGGCTGCCCGTTCCGCATCGTCGCATCGGACAGGAAACGCGTGGTGCCGTAGCCGCGCAGATAAGGCACGATCACGCGATGACCGGCCGCGGCGAGCCGCGGCGCGACATCGACGAAACTGTAGATGTCGTACGGCCAGCCGTGCAGCAGGATCACGGGTGGACCGCTCGCGGGACCGACCTCGGCGTAGCCCACGTTGAGCAATCCGGCGTCGATCTGCTTCAGGGACGCGAACGACGCGTTGGTGCCAGGCTTGATGGCGTTCGCAGACTTCGCCGGCTGGGCCGTCTCGGCTGCGGCAGTTGCGCCGAGCGAAAGCTGGGCCGCCGCCAGCGTCATGGCCGCGCTGCCGAAGAAGCGGCGTCGTTCATGGTTGATGTTGTCGGACATCTGTGCCTCCTATCGTTAATCCCGGTCCAGCGTCGCGATCTCGTCGGTGGCTTCATCCAGCGCGAAGCGGCCGGCGAGCGATCGCGCCCAGAACATCGTCAGTCGCCCACAGCGAGCTCGTGCGTTGGTTCGCCGCTCGCAAGACCAACCTGCACCCAAGTGGCGTCGTTGGCTCGTTATCTGGTGTTAGACGTTGCGAGCGCCCCGCGAGTCGTCGCCTCTACTCGAAGACGGCGTCGAAGATCTCGACATCGACCAGCACGGGCTTGGCGATCACGGTTCCATCAGGCCGCAGAGTCTGTGTACGCCGAAGCGTCGGCACCACGATGCCGCCGAAGCTGTCATGGGCCCAGGATGAATGTGCGACCTTCATTCCAAAGAGTTCGTGATCCGTCCGCCGCTGCAGGGCGCGCTCGTCGAAATAGAAGATCTGCTCGCGCGCGAGCGTGATGAGGTTCTGCGGAAATTGTGCTCGCAGGCGCCGCCAGGTCTCGGTGTTTTCACGCCAGGGCGACAGTTCCTCAATCACGACATCGGGATGGGCGAGGAGAAATGGACTGGTCAGATAGCTCCAGATGGCGACGCCACAGAAGAAGACGAGTTGCAGCTCGTCGGCCAGACTGTGTGCATCGGCCTCGGCGAATCCGAGGTCCGGGTTGCGCCAGGATCGCAGCACCTCGCCTTCCAGGCTCTCGATCGTGATCGTGTCCGGCTGAAACGAGCCGGACTGTTCTCCCCCAGTAATGCCGGTGAAGCGGACTGATTGCGTCCGCGTCGATCCCTCCGCGGTCACATCCTTGAATTCACGGGCATGTCCGGCGCCGGAGAACAGTGTCCCCCCAACGGAAAGATGCAGCGTGAACCGGCTCAAATTGTTCCAGCGGGCCAAACCGCCGCTGGCCTCGATCACGTCGTCAAGAAGTGCCATGTTTCGCCGCATCCACCGTGAAGTGTAACCACCATGGCGGGGCGGGTGCGGCTTGGCGTGTTAGAAGTTGTTAGGAGTTGCAAGCGCCTGATTTGGCGGTATCCCGTTGAAGATGCTCTCAATTCAGAGCGCTGAGGATCCCGTTGGCGGCGACCAGATCACGGGTCGAGATGCCTTCCTGATACCGCGCCACGATCGGCGCGAGCAGGGTGCGCGCATCGCCCGTCCGTCCGGTACGCCGCCAGACGCGGGCGAGGCTGATGGCCCCCCGCAACTCCCAACCCAGCGCACATTGCCGGCGTGACAGGACCAGCGATTTCTGAAGATAGTCCTCGGCCGCCACGGCGTCGCCTGCCCCCGCGAGGATGTCCCCCTTGACCCGGAGCATCTCCGGCATGTCGAAGGATTCGCCGTGATCGCCGATCTGGGCGATGGCGTCGTCGATGGTGCGCAGGGCCTCGTCGGATTCGTTCTGGGACGCGAGACCCTCCGCCAGCGCGGTCGCAAACACCGTCGTCATGATCCGGTGCCGCGTCGCGTACAGCGTCGCCTGGCTGCGGCGAAGGTGTTCGATGCCGCCGGCGACATCCCCGCGGCGCAGCAGAAGCTCGCCCTTCTGGCCGATTCCGACCGCGTGATAGGGGCCGAGGAAGTGCCGCTCGGCATGATTGATCAGCCGTTCGATCATGATTTCGGCGTTGGCCCAGTCACCGACCCAGAGAAAAACGTAGATCGTCCAGATCAGGGCAATGCCGAGCGTGAGCGGCTGCTCGAGCTGCTCGGCCTCGCGAACGGTGTATCTGGCCGCTTCGATCGCGCGATCGGGCCGGCCGGTGAGCCAGAGCCCCCGCGCCAGCGCCACCAGCGCGACGATACGGTCGTCATAGCCGAGATGGCCGATATTCTGCCGCTGCGAGCCGGGATTGAGCACCATCGCGCTCTCGCAGAACTGCACGGCCTTGTCCTGGTTGCCGATCAGGTGATGCGCCACGCCCAGCATCCATTCCACGTTTAGCGTGCTGGCGGGATCGTTCAGCTTCCGCGCAACACTTTGGCCCTGTTCGCCGGTTCCGAGCGCGCCGTGAAAATCTCCCACCCTGGTCAGGTAGATGTGCAATCCGCGCAGCAGCCACAGCTGCCAGTGCAGGTCCTCGAGCTCCCGGGCGAGTTGAAGGCTTCGCGTGAACGCCGAGCGAACTGCTTCGGTATTGCCCTGCGTGAACATCACGGAGACGCCGAGAGCGGCCTGCAACGTCATCTCCTGGCGGCTGTCGACGGAAGCCATATCGACAACTGTCAGTGCCTGCTGCGTCCAACGGTAGCACTCCGTCAGCAACGTCAGCTCGAGGAAGAACTGCGCCGCCGACGCCGCCAGATCCACGCCGACCGCCCGGTCGCCGCCCTCGGAAAAACTCCAGGTCAATGCGGCGCGGACATTGGGCAGGTGGTCGGCGTAGGGAAGAAAGCCGCCCGCGCTCTGCATGCCCATCGATTTGAGGGCAATATCGCGCAGGACGTCGCGGAAATATTCGGCGTGGGCGCGCGCGACCCGAGCAGCTTCCCCGTTCTCGATCAGCTTGTCCGCCACAAAGGCGCGGGTGGTGTCGAGCAGGCGATATCGCAGCCGCCGTTCGGCGGGGAAGGTCGCAATCAGGGATTTCGAGAGCAGGTTCGAGATGGCCTCGACCGCTTCGGATTCGCTGATGCCTTGGGAGGAGGCGACGGCAAGAGCGGCCTCCAGCGTGAAGGGGCCGGCGAACACCGACAATCCGCGCAGCGTGGCGCTTTCGGCTGCCGGCAGCAGGTCGTAGCTCCAGGCAAGCGCCGCGCTCAGGGTCTGGTGCCGCGGGATCGCGGTCCGCCGCCCCCGCCATAGCAGTGAGAAGCGGCTGTCGAGCAGCGAGGCTGTGCCGGCGATTCCATAAGCATTGACGCGTCCGGCAGCCAGCTCGATCGCGAGCGCAATGCCGTCCAGCCGCCGGCAGATCTCGGCCACGAGTGGTGCGTCGTCCTCGCTCAGCTCGAATTCACTCAGGCTCTCGCCGATGCGTTCGACGAACAGCTGGCTTGCTGGATAGGCGAGAATGTCGGCCATGCTCAGTCCGTCGCGCTCGGGCGGGCAATCGAGCGGAAACAGCCGATGGACGCGCTCACCTTCGGTGCGAAAGGACTCGCGGCTGGTGGCAAGAATATGCAGCTCGGGCGCCTCCTGCACGATGCGCTCGGCCAGCGGCGCGAGCTCGTCGAGGATGTGTTCGCAGCTGTCGAAAACCAGCAGCATCCGCCGGCTGCGCAGGAATGTCAGCAGGCCTGGTATCGGGTCCTCGGAATTGACGGTCAGGCCAAGCGCGGCGGCAATGGTGCCGGGAACGAGCCTGGCATCCGTCAGCGCGCCGAGATCGACGAAGCTCACCTGGCCATCGAAGCCCGCAAGCTGGCCGTGCGCGACGGCGAGCGCGACGGAGGTTTTGCCGATACCCCCCGGACCGACGATGGTGACGAAGCGATGCAGGGAAAGCTCGGCAGAAATCTTCTCGACCGCATCGTCTCGCCCGATCATCCTCGCAAGGGGTGAGGGGAGCGAGCGCGGCGAGGAGACCGGCAGGCTCGACCGGGTCTCCGGAGCTGCGGCCCGGAGCAGGGGGGCTGCGAAACAATAGCCGCGTCCGGGGACGTTGACGACATAGCGGGCGCCTTCGCCGGAATCGCCTAAAGCCTTGCGTAGCGTCGTGATGTGGAAGCGCAGGCTGCCTTCGTCGACATTGACCTCGCCCCAGACGCGCTTGATCAGCTCCCGCTTGTCAACGACCTCGCCCGGTCGTTCGGCGAGAAACATCAGGATGTCGAGCGCGCGACCGCCGAGGTGAAGCGGAGCGCCATCCTTCTCCAACAGCCGCGACTTGGGAAACAGCCGGAAGGCCCCGAAGGCAATCGCCGAGTCCTGGTCGTTAGTGTCTGGCATGGGCCATGATTCCAGGGAAAAGGTAGTGCTGCTGTCGGCTCGTCTGATCTACCCGAATGAGGCCTTGAGTAAACGGGCCGAAAACGGCGAAATCAGGCAACGGGACCGAGATAAGCCAAAGGTACAAAGATTAGATGTCGCAAATTTCGCTTAAACGCGAACGGCTTATGCGGCAATCGGGAAGACGCGGCGAAGCCTCTGACGGCCAAAACGGCGTTTGCCGTGCAATCCTCGCCTGCCATCGATCATAACAGAATCTTGCAACGCCTAACGAGCGTAAGTCGGAGCTCTCCTCCAATATGGCCTTGGAGTTAGATCCTACTTTCAACGGGGGAGGCTATCATGCCCGCGCTCGGTTCTCGGTCGCACGACAATGTCGCCCGATCTCAATATGTCACCAAGCTTGACGATCAGTCGCGGGACTGGGAGCTCGTGTTGCGTGAATCCCACCACCGGATGAAGAACACGCTGACACTGCTGGGTGCGTCAGTTCGCCGCGACTTCACGCGGGCCGGCACCAGGGACATGTCACTTGCGGTAGACCGGTTCGAGCGGCGCGTCGTCGCCTTTGGCAGGCTCTATCAACTTTTGTCGAGTGACGATGATCATTCGACAGTCTCCGTTGCGGCCTTTTTCGAGAACCTGTGCGGAGCTGTCTCGGAGGCTGTGCTGGAACCAGCGGGCATCCGCTGCGAGGCTGCGATCGAAAGCGGTACGCTGCCGGCATCGCAATGCCACCGGCTCGCGCTGATGCTGACGGAATTGATCACGAATGCGGCAAAACACGCCTTCCCCAACAAGAAGAACGCACTGATCCGCATCGAAATGGCCAACCGCGACGGCGCCTGGCTGTGCACGGTGGCCGACAACGGGATCGGTGCGACCGGCCCGCTTCAGGGCACCGGTAGCCGGATCCTCGAAGGGCTCGCACGCAGCGTCCGCGCCCGGATCAACGGCGAGGCGGGGGAGGGCGGCACGCGCGTGACTATCGTGATGCCGGCCGCAGCCGCCTGAGGACGGCCGAGCTCTGCTCTGCTCGCTCGCAACAACTAACAGACGCCAACCGAAACAGGGAGTTCGACATGACAGTCATCGAGACAGATCGCGAAGCCGCCGCCAAGCCCACGAAGGCTCGCGGGGCTGATTTGAAGCTGGAGATCGTCGTCATCCCCGTGTCCGATGTCGACTGTGCCAAGGCGTTTTACACGCGCCTCGGTTGGAGGCTGGACGCCGATTTTGCCTCGGGGGACGATTGGCGCGTCATCCAGTTCACGCCGCCAGGCTCGGCCTGTTCGGTGATATTCGGCAAGAATGTCACCGGCGCGGCGCCTGGTTCGGCGCAAGGCTTGTACCTGATCGTCTCCGATCTGGAGGCGGCACGAAAAGAAATTCTCGGTCGGGGTATTAAGGTGAGCGAACCATTCCACGGTGCCGGCGATATTCACGCGGGGCCGGACGAGCCGTATCTGTTCGGTCGCGTTCGGGTCAGCGGTGTTGACCCGGAACACGGTAGCTACAGCTCGTTTGCCGCATTCAGCGATCCCGATGGCAACGGCTGGCTGCTCCAGGAGGTTACTGCGCGACTGCCCGGGCGCATCGAGGGGGACGGTACGGCGTTCGCTTCGCAGACCGAACTGGCCGCGGCACTGCGCCGCGCAGCGGTGGCGCATGGTGAACATGAGAAGCGCACCGGCGCGCACGACGAGAACTGGGCCGATTGGTACGCCGCATACATGGTGCGCGAGCAGGCTGGACAGCCGCTGCCATAGCTGGAAGCGGATTCGCCCGACGTGCCACGGCCTCTCTGGTCGCGTCTGGTCGCGGCGCCTATAACTCTCGCGGTGTGTACGGCCCCTGATTAGACAACGCGGCGCGCGATGGTTTACTCGTCGCGCGCCGCGTTGCATTTGCACTGCCTGTAGCGCACTTCATCGATCGCTCCTCCAGATCGCGCGGACTCGCAACGGCTAACGCACTCTAACAATCCATAACGAGCAAATTGAAGACGCCTGCGCCAATGTCTTTGCAGGACGAACCGAGATGTCGATTTCGAATTCGGTCAACGTCACCGACAAAAGCCAGGGAGATCCACATGCCGACGCAAGCGCGTACCGACATCCTCAACCCCGATCGCCGTCAACTGCTGAGCCAGGCCGCAATGGGTGCGGTCGCCGCCAGCGTTGCGAGCCTGCTGCCGCTGCATCCGGCCAAGGGGGCCGCAGGCGGAGCGATCCGCCCGTTCAACGTCAACGTGCCCGAAGAGGATCTGGACGATCTGCGCCGGCGTCTGGCGGCGACCCGGTGGCCGGATCGCGAGATCGTCGCCGACCAATCGCAGGGCGTGCAATTGACGACGGTGCAGCAGCTCGTGCGCTATTGGCAGACCGACTATGACTGGCGCAAGATGGAGGCGCGGCTGAACGCCTTGCCGCAATTCGTCACCGAGATCGACGGCGTCGACATCCACTTCATTCACGTGAAGTCTCGCCACGAGAATGCGCTGCCGATGATCGTCACGCATGGCTGGCCGGGCTCGATCATCGAGCAGATCAAGATCGTCGGCCCGCTCACCGATCCGATGGCGCATCGTGCCAAAGCGGCGGACGCGTTCGATCTGGTGATCCCATCGCTGCCAGGTCATGGCTTTTCCGGCAAGCCGACGGCGCTCGGATGGGATCCGCAGCGCATCGCGCGTGCCTGGATCGTGCTGATGAAGCGCCTCGGCTACAGCCGTTACGTGGCGCAGGGCGGCGACTGGGGCAATGCCGTCACCGAGCAGATGGCGCTGCTGGCGCCGCCGGAGCTGCTCGGGATTCACACCAACATGCCCGCCACCGTTCCCGATGACATCGCCAAGGCGCTCCAGCCCGGCGGCTCGCCGCCGGCAGGCCTCTCGGTCGACGAGCGCTACGCCTACGATCAGCTCGACGATTTCTACAAGCATGGTCTCGGCTACGCGATCGAGATGTCGAACCGGCCGCAGACGCTCTATGGCCTGGTGGATTCGCCGGCGGGTCTTGCATCCTGGATGCTCGATCACGATGCGCGCAGTGCCGCGATGATCGCGCGGGTGTTCGACGGCAGGACCGAAGGCCTGTCGCGGGACGACGTCATCGACAACATCACACTCTATTGGTTCACCAATACAGCGGTGTCGTCGGCGCGGCTTTACTGGGAAAACAAGCTGGTGTTCTTCGAGCCCAAGCACGTCAAGATCCCGGTCGCTGTCAGCGTCTTCCCGGACGAGATATACGCCGCGCCGCGCAGCTGGGCCGAGAAGGCCTATCCGAAGCTGATCCACTACAACCGTCTCGACAAGGGCGGCCACTTCGCCGCCTGGGAGCAGCCCGCGCTGTTCTCTGCCGAAATGCGCACCGCGTTCCGGCCGCTGCGGCAGTCGATCTGAGGCCCGCAGGGACGCGCCCTCCGCGCGTCCCCTCCTTCACACACATCAGGAGCAAAACCATGAATCGCCCCGAGCGCAACTTCACGACCGAAGAGATCCGGCTTGAGCGCCGCCTGCCATCATACTGGCGGGTCACCTTCGACATGCCCCCGGTGAATATCTTCGGGCCCAGGCACCTTCCCATGCTCAACCACATCATCACCGCGATCGAGACCGACCCTGAGGTGAAGGTTGTCGTGTTCGACAGCGCCGTCGAGGGTTTCTTCATCACGCATTATGACTTTCTCGCGCCGCTGGAGGATTCCCAGAGCGTCCCGCCCGGGCCGACAGGCCTTCAGGCGCTGCCCGACATGCTGGTGCGTCTCAGCCGCGCACCTGTGGTGTCCATTGCCTCGATCCGGGGCCGCGCGACCGGCGTCGGCAGCGAGCTCGCGCTCGCAAGCGACATGCGCTTTGCCAGCCGCGAGAAGGCGATCCTGTCGCAATGGGAAGTCGGCGCGGGCCTCGTGCCCGGCGGCGGACCGATGGCGCGGTTGCCGCGCCTGATGGGCCGCGGCCGCGCGCTGGAGGTGCTGCTCGGTGCCGACGACATCCATGGTGACCTCGCCGAGCGCTATGGCTACGTCAACCGTTCGTTGCCGGATGCCGACCTCGACGGCTTCGTCGAGGCGCTCGCCATGCGCATTGCCTCGTTCGATAAGGATGCCATTGCCGAGACCAAGCGCCTCGTCGACGTCGCGAGCCTGCCGCCGGACGTCGAGATCAAGCCGGAATGGGACGCATTCCTGGCCTCGCTCGGCCGTCCAGCAAGCCAGACCAGGATCAGGGCGCTGATGTCGCAAGGCTTCCACCGCGCCGGTGACGTCGAGAACCGGCTTGGCTTCCACGTCGGACAGATCGGCACCTGACGGAACCGCTGCGGTGCTCGACCGGTTGAAAAGGCGACAGGTGGTAACGCCGAAGCCGCCTTCCACCGGAGCGCCGGTGCCGAGAATAAACAAGGAGAAGTGAGATGATCCGCAAGGCGAAGGCAGTATGGAAGGGCACCGGCCGCGATGGCAGCGGCCAATTGTCAAGTGAATCCGGTGTGCTCGCGGAAACGCCCTATTCATTCAAGACCCGCTTCGAGAACGAGAAGGGGACGAATCCCGAAGAATTGATCGCGGCGGCGCACGCCGGCTGCTTCACCATGGCGCTGGCCTTCGGCCTTCAGCTGGCCGGCTTCACACCGACCGAGCTCTCCACGGAAGCGGCGGTCAGCCTCGAGCCCGAAGGCAAGGGGTTCAAGATCAGCAAGTCTGCGCTGACCTTGCGCGCCAAGGTGCCGAACCTCGACGATGCCGGTTTCGCCCGCATCGCCGGTGAGGCCGAGAAGAACTGTCCGGTGTCGAAAGTGCTCAATGCTGAGATCACGCTCGACGCCAAGCTTATCTAATGCGAGCTTGCAATATCGTGCCCATCCGGTCCTGGTCGAGGAAGCTGAATCTTCGAGGCGTCATCGTCACTTCGAGAGGACCGGATGGACATCCAAACTTGGCCGGCTCACGCCGCGCGGCGCAGAGCTTGTGGTGCGACCGGTGCTGAACGGACAGGCCGATCCATTGGGAGCTGACACATGACAACAGAGCGTGCAGTTTTGGCTGGAGGTTGCTTCTGGGGCATGCAGGATCTCATCCGCAAGCAGCCCGGCGTAATCTCGACCCGCGTCGGCTACACCGGCGGTACGGCGAAGAACGCCACCTATCGCAATCACGAAGGCCACGCAGAAGCGATCGAGATCATCTTCGATCCCGCGAAGACGGGCTACCGGACGATGCTGGAGTTCTTCTTCCAGATCCACGATCCCACCACCCTCAATCGCCAGGGCAACGACATGGGAACGAGCTATCGCTCGGCGATCTTCTACACCACAGACGAACAGAAGAGGGTCGCCCAAGACGTTATCGCCGATGTCGAGGCATCGCATCTGTGGCCCGGCAAGGTGGTCACCGAAGTCTCGCCCGTCGGCGAATTCTGGGAGGCCGAGCCCGAGCATCAGGATTATCTCGAGCGCTATCCCGATGGCTACACCTGCCACTTCATCCGGCCAAACTGGAAGCTGCCGCGGCGCGGGGCTGCTGCGGCAGGTTAGGGCGCGCCGCACTCGGATGGCCGGCTCTGGCCTGAGGACGGCGTTGCGACGATCTCGCCGAAGGAGCGCGTGTCTTGATCGATGAGTCCGATAGCTCTGAGGCGTTTCCGGCTCCACGCCGTCAGGTCTGCAATTGCGCGATCAGGTCGTACGCGACACGCATGTCGGCAATGTCCGAGGCCTCTGCAAATGACCCGCAGACGTTCTCCAGAACTGACCTGGCGTCTGCATTCCGTCCCTGTCCAATTCTAAACTGAGCGATGCTGATCGCGCATCTGAGCTCCCAGAACCGTGCACCCTGCTGCGTGGCGATCTCCATGGCCTCGCCAAAACATTTTTCGGCGGCCGGCAGGTTCTTCGCCTGCTTGAGCACCAGCTCTCCCTTGATGCGGATCAGCTCGGGCAGATACCAGCGCTCTTGACGGTCGTTGCAACGGGCCAAGACGTCCTCGATCATATCAAGGCCACGTTCGGCCTGATCGGCCTCTCCGAAACAGGCCGCAAGCTCGCCAAGGAGCGGAAGAAAACGCGGCAGGAAGCGCGCATCGCCGGCGCGATTGAGCTCTTCGCGCAATAGTGGCAGGCCCGTGGCGAGGTCGCCCCGCTTCGCAATGACCGCCGCGTTGAATGCCCGCGCCCACAGGCCCCACAGCCGGATTGCGTGGCGCTCGGTGTGCTCGAGCAGCTCGGTGCCATGGCGTTCCGCGGCGTCGAAATCGCCGGCCAGGAAGGCGATCGGGCAGGCGGCTTGCCCCAGCACGCTGCAGAAGGTCAGCGCGTGGCCGTTGGCGCGGCCTTCCTCGATGTTTCTGGCGGCGAGCGCCTGGGCCTGATCGGCCAGGCCTTGTAGCCATAGAATGCGGGCCCGGAAATATTGCGTCGATATCCTGAGATCGAGCGGGAAGATCTTGGGCTTCTCCACGAGCGCATGCAACGATGCGTTCACCCGGTCGATACGCAGCCGCGCGTCCGTCTGGTCTCCGAGATAATGCAGAGCGACCGCCATCAGCCGATCCGCCAGCATCAGATCGGTCTTGTCGGACGAGTTCGCCGCGGCCTCTGCAAAGCGATCGGCCAGTGCGCGTGCCTTGCCGAATTGTCCGTTGTTGAACTGGTCGATGCACAATCCCCAGAGCGCGCGAAGCCGGAAATCCTTGTCGTCGAGCCGGTCAGCCAATTCGAGGGCCGTCTCGAGGATCGGGCGCGCCTCGCGTGCGCGCCCCTCGCCGTACATCAGCGACCAGCCGAGTGCGGAGAGGAGCTGCATGCGTATACGGTCATCGCCGCCGGTGTCTCCAAGCGCAGCGAGCGCAATTCTGACGCGCTCGCGGCATTCGGCGAACAATGAAAGACGGACCCACAGCGTGACCGTCGCCGCCGTCAGTGCGATACCCAGCGCAGAGTCGCCATCGGGCGCGAAAGCCCAATCCAGCGCCGCACGCGCGTTGTCCAGCTCCGAGCCATAGATGCTCAGCCATTCCGGCAGCGGAGCTGATGTGTCGGATTCCGCCGCCTCGAAGAAGTCGCGAAAATGCTCGGCATGGCGCCGCGCGAATTGCCTTGCTTCGCCGAGTTCGTTCAGCTTGCCGAGCGCATAGGTGCGCGTGGTGTCGAGCAGACGATGGCGCAGCATCCGTGAGCCGGACGGCGAGATCAGCGATTTGGTGACCAGGCTGTCGATAGCTTCGAGAGTTTGCAATGTGCTGAGGCCGTCGCCCGACGCGACCGCGGCAGCCGCTTCCGGAGTAAACGGCCCGACGAAGACCGACAGACGTCGCAGGGTGGCGCTCTCGGCCGCGGACAGCAGGTCGTAGCTCCAGTCGAGCGCCGCGGCGAGCGTCTGGTGTCGCGGAACAGCGGTGCGTCGCCCCCGCCATTGCAGTGAAAAGCGGCTGTCGAGGAGGGACGCCGTGCCCGCGATGCCGTATGCGTTGACGCGGCCCGCCGCAAGCTCGATTGCAAGCGCAATGCCATCGAGGCGCCGGCAAATATTGGCAACGAGCGGCGCCTCTTCTGGGCTGAGCTGGAATGGACCTGAGCTCTGCGCAATGCGCTCGACGAAGAGCTGGGCTGCAGGGTAGGCAAGGACCTCGGCGACGTTCAGTCCGTCGCGCTCGGGCGGACAATCCAGTGGGAATAGCCGGAAGATCCGCTCCCCTTCGCTCCGGAACGACTCGCGGCTGGTTGCGAGAACGTGAACTCGCGGCGCATCGCGAACGATGCGCTCGACCAGCGGTGCCAATGTATCCAGCACATGTTCGCAACCATCGAGGATCAGTAGGACCGGGCTTGCCTTCAGGAACGCCAGCAGACCCGGCATCGAATCCTCCGAGCTGATGGTCAATCTCAGTGCGGAGGCAATGGTGGTTGCAACGAGGCTGGCATCCCTTAGCGGACCGAAGTCGACAAAGAAGACGCGTCCGCCGAAGTCCGCCGAGCGGCGATGCCCGACGGCCACTGCGACCGCGGTCTTGCCGATGCCGCCCGGGCCGACCACGGTCATGAAGCGATGGAGCGAAAGCCCGTTCGATATTTTCTCGACGACCTCCTCGCGTCCGACCATCTTTGCGAGCGGCGCTGGAAGGGAGCGCGGACGGACGATTTCGGCGGCGGGCGGGATGACCGACGGGGGAGCTTGCGCGAGGGAGGCGACGAAGCAATAGCCGCGACCAGGCACATTGACCACATAACGGGCAGCTTTGCCGGTATCGCCGAGCGCCTTGCGCAGCGCTGCGATGTGGAAGCGCAGACTGCCCTCGTCGACATTGACGTTGGCCCAGATGCGCTTGACCAGCACTCGCTTGTCGACGACTTCACCGGGGCGCTCGGCGAGGAAGATGAGAATATCCAGCGCGCGGCCGCCGAGATGCAGCGGCGCGCCATCCTTTTCCAGGAGCCGGGACCTTGGAAGCAGCCGGAATGGTCCAAATGAAATGGCCGAGTCTTCGTCAGTACGATCTGGCACGCGCCGTTGCCCCCTCGACGGGAGTCGAAATTGGTTGCATCTGGTCTAGCAGATCGAGACGTTGAGTAAACTGGCCGAAAGCAGTGGGCGCCTCCGCGTTTCCGGCCGGGCCGCTTGATTCTCAGTCCCGCCGTGCACGAAATATCGCTTTGAAACTAGCAGCTTAGGTCAGTCGCGTTGTGGCGGCGAGAAGGGCTGGGCCGTTTGGCGCGGGTTTGCTGCGACGATGCGCGCTGAAAGCGTGACGAGACCCATCAGTGCCGCCAGGAGCCAGAACGCTACCGGCAGCCCGACCGCCCGAGCGACGAAACCGACGCCGGCGGGGCCGATGAGGATGCCCGCATAGCCGGCGGTCGTGATGGCCGCGACGGCGAGACCTGTAGGCATCACCGTCTGTGTGGCTGCCCGGCGAAATAGCACCGGCACGAGGTTCGAAGCCCCTAAGCCGATGAGAAGAAAGCCGCTCATGGCGACCGCGGCGACGGAGGCGGTGAGCAGGACCGCAAAGCCCACGATCGCAAGCAGGCTGCCCCAGAATAATGTCGCGTGATCCCCGACACGGGCCACGACGGCGTCACCGCCGAGCCGCCCGGCGGTCATGGCGATCGAAAACACGATGTAACCGGCCCCGCCTTGCGCTTCGGAGAGAAGCCCTGCGCCGATGACGAGCAGTGCGCCCCAATCGAGCATCGCGCCTTCGACGAGAAAAGTGATCGCGCAGAGCAGCGCGAGCAGCAGCACCGATCCGTGCGGTAGCACGAACAGCAGTCCCTGCTGCGCCTTGGTCGAGCGAAGCAGGCGTGGCCACGCGATCAGCGTGGCGATCAGCATCAGGACGGAGCAGATCAGCGTGCAGGCGAGCGCGCCGAGATGCAGCGAGAGCAATAATGTCATCAGGGCGGATCCGGCGAAGCCGCCGATGCTGAACAGCGCATGAAAGCCGGACATCAGCGGGCGCCCGGCGGCGCGCTCGACCTCCACGGCGTGGATGTTCATGGCGACGTCGATGGAGCCAAGCGCTGCGCCGAATGCCAGCAGCACCAGTGCCAGTGTCACCGGCGAGCTTGCGATTGCCAATACCGGCAGGACCAGCGCCAGACCAAGCCCGCCGGCGATGATAATCGGCTTGCTGCCGTAGCGTGCGCTCATGACGCCGGTCAAGAGCATCGCGACGACCGAGCCGATGCCGAGGCTGAGCAGGAGCAAGCCGAGGATGCCGTCGTCAACGGCGAGCCGCGCCTTCGCGAACGGTACCAGCGGCGCCCAGCACGCGATGCCGAAGCCCGCGACCAGGAAGGCGAGTCGGGTCGCAAGGCGCGTCGCCGGCCGGTCAGCAGAAGACATGAGGAACTCCAGGGAGGGGTAGTGGCGCGGCCGAGAAGCCAGAAGATTGCTGCGCCATTATGTCCGAGGCGTGCACGAATTGTCGCGGGCAGCATCGGAGAGCAGCAGGCGGACGCGAAGACCTCTCGGTTCGTTGTCGAGCAGCAGCAGCGTTCCGTCATGCGCGGTCACGATCGCCTGCGTGATAGAAGGCCGAAGCCGGATCCCGCCGTCTCGTCCATGCTGCGGGCTTCAGGCGACGAACAGCAGATGTCCGATCAATCAAGGAATGGCGGGCTGTGTCTCCATCAGCGGCATCCAGCCGGCCTCGCTGCGCTGGAAGAGCGGACACCCGTATACCGCACGAACCGGAAACGGCGCGGAAAGGGCCGCAGTCGTCACCTCCCAACGATTGGTTTGCTTCATCGCGACGACCATGCCGGCAATCTCGACGCCGATCTTCTGCAACAGGCGCGCGGCGGCGACTGCGGTCGCGCCGGTCGAGATTGCGTCATCGATCAACACCGCCCGGCGCCCTTCGATCAGGGGCAGCAGGTTCGGATCTAGCCGTAACTTTTTCCCGGCCTCTGGGCTGGTGATCGAAGTCGCGGGCTCGGACAGCGCGTCATCATACCAGAATTTGCGGGAGTATCCGAGCGGGACATAGCGAGCCTGTCCGAGCCGTTCGGCCACCAGAGATGCAAACGCAAGACCCAGCGTCGGTAGTCCGACAATGATGTCGGCGTCGAAGACGCGCGCTTGTGTCGCCATATGGTCTGCCAGCGCCGCGACAACGAGATTCGAGGCTTGGTTGGCGATGAGCGAAGCGACGGCGCGGTCACCATCGGGCAACTGGCGCAGCGGCAGGACGAGGATGCGGCCGCAAGGCAGAGGAGCGGGATAGCCGAAGCGGTAAGGTGGCGTCGCCGAAAAACGTGCGGGGATATGTGGCGTCAGATCCTGCCAATAGCCGGTTGTAGGCTCGATATAAGATTCACTCGCGGTCATGATTTGGCACCGCTTGGGGGAAGGCTGGGCACAAGGCGAGCCGCATTCTGCTTAGCCTCCGAGGATACGCCGGCAGGCGTCGACGAACACCTGGGCGCCCGTGACGATATCGTCGTCGGCCGTGTTTTCGGTCCAGTGGTGACTGATGCCGCCAATCGACGGCACGAACAGCATGCCCGCGGGCATGATTGCGGCGAGCGTCTGCGCATCGTGACCGGCGCCGCTGGGCATGCGGAGCGATCGCCCTCCGGCGAAGTCTTTGCTCGCGGCCTCGATCGCATCCTGAAAGCCGGAGTTCATCATGGCTGGAGCGCCAGTGCGAATCCGCTCCACGGTCACGGAGCAGCGACCTTGCGCGTTGACCTCGCTCGCCATCGTCCGCAACAGATCCTCCAGCCTTGCAATCACGGCCGGATCGTCGTCGCGGATCTGGAACAGCATCTCGGCGGTACCCGGAATGATGCTCGGCGCACCAGGATCCAGTGTGATGCGGCCGGTGGTCCAGACCGTGCGCGGGCCGCATGCGCCGGGGAAACGCTCATCGATCGCTACACAGAATTTCGCCAGCGCCAGCCCCGCATCTTTCCGCGCGGCCATGCGCGTGGTGCCGGCATGATTCTGCTCGCCGAGAAAGTTGATCTGGTACTGCCAGATGCCGACAATGGAGGTCACGACCCCGATCGCAAGATGGCCGCTTTCGAGCGTATCGCCCTGCTCGATATGCGCCTCCAGATATCCGACGTGCCGTCCGGGCTCGGCGGTGACGCGGGCCCGCCCGGCGAGCCCCATGTCGGCGAGCGCATCGCGCATGGTCCGTCCGTCGGTGCGGTCGCGCGCGGCGTCGATGTCGGCCTCGGTCAGCTGTCCGACATAGGAGCGCGAGCCGAGAAAGTGTCCGAAATGTCCTTCCTCATCGCACCACGCCGCGACCTCGACCGCGCCTTTGAGCGAAGGATCGGCATTGAGCACACGCGCGGCCTCCAGCGCATAGACGACGCCGAGCGGGCCATCGAGCCAGCCGGCGTAGTTCTGACTTTCCAGGTGCGATCCGGCCAGCAGGTTCGGCCCGTGCTTCGTGCTGGTGCCGAAGACGTTGCCGATCCCGTCGATCGCAGCGGTGAGGCCAGCTTCGGGCAGCTTCCGCACCAGCCACTCCAGCGACTGCCTGTGCGGCTCGGAGAAGGTCGGCTTGTGCACGCCGGTCTTATAGGCGCCGATCGCGCGTAGCGCATGGAGATCGGCGTGAACGCGTGCGCCATCGGCACGTGACCGTGTGTCAGGCATGTTCGGCAACCTTCAACGCCTCGGTGCGGATCTCCTCGACCAGCCGCTCCTTGAGCTGGACGAATTCGGGCGTGGTCTTGATCTTGTAGGAGCGCGGATGCGGCAGGTCCACCGCGATCTCGGCCTTGATGCGGCCGGGCCGCGCGCTCATCACGACGACGCGGCTGCCGAGGAAGATCGCTTCCTCGATGTCGTGGGTCACGAACAGAACGGTCTTCTGGTCGCGCTCCCAGATCCCGAGCAGCATTTCCTGCATCAAGGCGCGGGTCTGGTTATCCAGCGCGCCGAAGGGCTCGTCGAGCAGCAGGATCTTTGGATCATTGGCAAGTGCCCGCGCAATCGCCGTGCGCTGTTGCATGCCGCCGGACAGTTGCTTGGGCCAGTGATTTTCGAACCCGGACAGTCCAACTTGGCGGATGAAGGCGTCGGCGATTTTGTACCGCTCGGCCTGCGGCACGCCGCGCTCGCGCAGGCCAAAGGCGATGTTCTCGCGCACGGTCAGCCAGGGAAACAGCGTGTAGGACTGGAACACCATGCCGCGATCGGCGCCCGGGCCGGTCACCTCGCGGCCGTCGAGCGTGACACGCCCGCCGGTCGGACGGTCGAGTCCCGCGACGATGCGAAGAAGCGTGGACTTGCCGCAGCCGGAGGGGCCGAGAATGGTGACGAAGTCGTTGTTCCCGATGGTGAGGTCGGTCGGCTCCAGCGCCCTGGTCGGCGCGTTGCCGTGCCGTGCCGGGAAGGTCCGCGAGACCTGCTCTATCTTCAGCGTCGTCATGCGAGCTTCCAGGGAAACAGCCAGGCGTTGAATGCCTTGAACAGGAAATCGGAGACGAGGCCGATCAATCCGATCACGATGATGCCGAAGATGATCTGGCCGGTGTTGAGCAGCGCCTGGCTGTCGGTGATCATGTGGCCGATGCCGGAGGACGAGCCGATTAGCTCGGCGACGATGACATAGGTCCATGCCCAGCCCAGCACCAGCCGCAGGATTTCCGCGATCTCGGGCGCGGACGAGGGCAGCAGCACGCGGCGGATGATGCCGCGGTCGCGGGCGCCGAGCGTATAGGCCGCCTCCACCAGATCGCGCCGGGTGGCGCCGACGGTCACCGCGATCATCAGGATGATTTGGAAAACCGAGCCGATGAAGATGACCAGCAGCTTCTGCAATTCGCCGATGCCAGCCCACAGGATCAAGAGCGGGATGAAGGCTGAGGCGGGCAGGTAGCGTGCGAAGGAGACGAACGGTTCGAGAAAGGCTTCAACCGGCTTGTAGGCGCCCATCAGCACGCCGAGCGGCACCGCGATGATCGCGGCCAGCACGAAACCGCCGAGGACACGCCAGATCGTCATGCCGATGTCGAACAGGAAGCCGTGCTTGCTGAGGAGCTCGACGCCTTCCTGCACCATGGTCAGCGGGTTGGCGAGGAAGGTTTTCGACACATGGCCGCCGAAGGTCGCCCACGACCAGAGAGCGACGAACAGCACGAAGAACGCGAGGCCGTAAGCCGCGCGTTGCTTCGATGTCACGGGATCCAGGGGACGCATCAAACCATTATCCGGGCGGTGTTCGATGAGAGCGCCGGCCCGCCTTGGGCACGGGACCGGCGGCTCGCAGCGGTTTACTTGATGAAGCTGGCGTCGAAGAGGTCTTCGACCTTCGGCGCGGCCTTGATGATGCCGATCTCGAGCAGGAGCTCGGCGGCCTCCTTGTTGAAGGTCAGGAAGTCGCCCGCAAAGAACTTCTGGTTCGCCGCCTTGTCCTGCCAACGCAGATATTTGGCCGAGTTGCCGAACTGCTCGCCGGACTGCTTCACGTCGGCGCCCATGATCTCGTAGGCCTTGGCCTGATCCTTGGCGATCATCTCGAGCGCCTCGAAATAGCTGTTGGCCAGCGCCTGCGCCGCCTTCGGGTTCTCGCTCAGGAACTTCGGCGTGCAGCCGAAGGTGTCCATGACCATCGGGTAGTCGAGCGTGGTCGCGATGATCTTGCCCTTGTCGGGCGCGGCGCGCACGGTCGACAGATACGGCTCATAGGTCATGGCAGCATCGTTCTGACCGGAGACGAAGGCCTGCGCGGCTGCGGCCGGCTCAAGGTTCACCACCGTGACGTCCTTCACCGTGAGGCCGTTCTTCTTGAGCATCCAGGCCAGCGCGAAATAGGGCGAGGTGCCCGGCGCGGAAGCTGCGACCGTCTTGCCCTTTAGCTCCTTGATCGCTGTGACGTCATTGCGCACGGCCATACCGTCGGCGCCGTAGCTCTTGTCGAGCTGGAAGATCTGCTTGGTGGCAACGCCGTTCGCATTCCAGGAGATCCAGGTCTCGACCGTCGTCGCCGCGCATTGAACATCGCCGGAGGCGATGGCGAGGTGGCGGTCTTTCTGCGGGATCTTCTTGATCGTCACGTCGAGGCCGTTCTTCTTGAAGATGCCGGCCTCCTTCGCCAGCGTCAGCGGCGCGAAGCCGGTCCATCCAGAAATACCGATTCCGACCTTGACGTCGTCGGCGAGCACCGGAGTGGCGGCCGTAAGGGCAATGATTGTCGCAAATACTTTACGCATGATGGTCGTCCTCTTGTCGATCGATGGATTGACGTCCTGTTGATCTCTTGGTTTCGATCCGAATTGCATGGATCGTTGCCCGAAGCGTTGCACGAATTGTGCCGACATTGTTCTCTCAGCCTCCCTTGAATCGGGCGACAAGGCGGTGAGAGTCACCGGGATAAAGCAGCCGCACCGCCGTGATCGTGCGCGGGCCGCGCCATGTATAGCGGTCGATCACGAGGCAGGGCGCGCCGATGGCGATGTCGAGGACTTCCGCCGCGCGATCGTCCGCGACAACAGCGCTGATCGTGTGCTCGGCCTCCGTCCATGGGACATGATGCAGCAGCCAGGAGCCGGGCGGCTCGCGCACAAAGTCCGCGGTGGCCGCTTCCGGCACGGACGACAGATCGATCAGCCTGTCCTCGACGGCGAACGGCACATCGTCGGCGCTGTGCCGGCAGGCGATTGCGATCACCTTGCCGGCTTTCTTCACGCCGAGACGTTCGCGGTCCGAAGCGGTCGCCGCGCGCAGCTTGCGATGAATCAGCTCGTAACCATAGCTGCGGCCGAGCGCGGTGATTTCGGCGCGGATATCGGCGATCTTGAGTACGGCAGACTGATGCTGCGGCCGGCGCACGAAAGAGCCGGCGCGCCGGCGCCGCTCGATCAGATCGGCCTGCGCGAGCTCCGACAATGCCTTGTTCACCGTCATGCGCGAGCAGCCATAGCGCGCGACCAGTTCGTGTTCGAACGGAATGCGGTGGCCCGGCGGCCATTCACCGGTCAGGATCCGCTTTTCGATGTCGGCCCGGATGCGCTTGTAGAGCGTCGGCTTGTCGGCGGCGTCAGTGGCAAGGCTCATGCGACGAGCCTCCGCACCGATGCGTTGAAGCGTTCGCGCGCGGATTGGCGCAATCTGTGTCGGCCGCCTTCGACGACCTTGGTACCGCCGGCCCAGACGCAATCGATCGCACCGCTGCCTGCCGCGAAAATCCAGCCATCGATGACAGCGTCGCGCGAACGCCCCGCCAGCGACGGATGTGCGGTATCCAGCGTGACGATGTCGGCGCGCGCGCCCGGCGCAAGGCCGACCGTCTCCTGCGCCAGCGCCCGGGCACCGCCCGCGAGTGCATGATCGAACAGCGCGCGTCCAGTCGATACGCCGGGACCGCCCGAGAGCACGTTGCGCTCGCGATGCTTCAAGCGCTGGCCGTATTCGAGCTGGCGCAACTCGTCGGCGACGCCGACGAGGACGTTGGAATCGGTGCCGACGCCGAACGCGCCGCCGGCGTCGAGGAATTCGCGCGCGGGAAAGATCCCGTCGCCGAGGCTCGCCTCGGTGATCGGGCAGAGGCCGGCGACCGCACCGGTCCGAGCGAACGCGCTGACTTCCTCACTCGTCGTGTGGGTCGCGTGGATGAGGCACCAGCGTTGGTCGACGGGCGCGTGCTCCAGCAACCACTGCACCGGACGGCGGTCAGACCATGCCAGGCAATCCTCTACTTCCTTGACCTGTTCGGCCGCATGAATATGCACCGGGCCGCCATCCGCCAGCGGTATGATTGCCGTAAGTTCCTCCGGCGTCACCGCGCGTAAACTGTGCGGCGCGATGCCGATATTGGCACCCGGCAGTTTCGCAATGGCCTTGCGCGACGCTGCCATCAGTGCGGCGAACCGATCGACCGAGCAAATGAAGCGGCGCTGGCCGGCATGTGGCGCTGCGCCGCCGAAGGAGCCATGCGCATAAAAACTGGGCAGCAACGTAAGGCCGATGCCGGACGCCTCAGAAGCCTGCGCGATGCGTGCGGCCATCTCGGCGAGATCGGCGTAGGGCGAGCCGTCGCGATCGTGATGCAGGTAGTGGAATTCGCCAACGCGGCTAAAACCCTGCTCGAGCATCTCGACATAGAGCAATGTTGCAACGGCGGCCACGTCGTCTGGCGTCATCTCCAGTGCAAACCGATACATCGTCTCGCGCCAGGTCCAGAACGTATCGGTCGAGCTACCGCGCAGTTCGGCCAATCCCGCCATGCCGCGCTGAAAGGCGTGGCTGTGCAAGCTCGCCAGTCCCGGAAGCGCGATGTGGTGGCGCTCGTCGCCGGCGGCCGGCGCCGCGCCCGGCGTCACTGCGGCGATCGCGCCGGCAGTGACGACCACCCGCACGTCATTGGCCCAGCCCGCAGGCAGGAGCGCGGAGGCGAAATGCAGTCGGGTCATGATTACAAGCCGGCTGGACAGAACCGCAACACGATTATATGTCTAGACATATAAGTCAAGCATCCCACGGCTTGTGGATATTCGCATGGCAGAGCGCTTCGACCGCATCTGGCACAATGCCCGGCTCGCCACGCTGCGGGCCGACCGCCCCGATCTCGGCGAGATCGAGCACGGCTTGATCGCCGCACGTGGCGGCCATATCGTCTATGCGGGCGCAGAGGCGGACTTCCCTGCGGATGCAGACGCGATCAAGCGGACCGACTGCGAAGGACGCTGGATCACGCCCGGCCTTGTCGACTGCCACACCCACCTTGTCTATGGCGGCGACCGCGCGCATGAGTTCGAGCTGCGCCTGAAGGGCGCAAGCTACGAGGAGATCGCACGCGCCGGCGGCGGCATCGTCTCGACGGTGGCTGCGACCCGCAAGGCCAGCGAAGCCGACCTCGTCGCAAGCGCGTTGCCACGGCTCGATGCGCTGATCGGCGAGGGCGTGACCACCATCGAAATCAAGTCCGGCTATGGCCTCGATACCGAGACGGAGTTGCGGCAACTCGCGGCCGCCCGCAGCCTCGGTCGCCAACGGCCGGTTGCGATCCGGACATCCTTCCTCGGCGCACATGCGCTGCCACCGGAGGCCGAAGGCGACAAGGACCGCTACATCGATCTCGTCTGCAAGGAGATGCTGCCCGCCGTGGCGAAGGCTGGCCTTGCCGATGCTGTTGATGCCTTCATGGAAGGCATCGCTTTCTCCGGTAAGCAGACGGCGCGGGTGTTCGAGACCGCGAGGGCGCTGGGGCTGCCGGTCAAGCTGCACGCCGACCAATTGTCGAACCTAGGTGGCGCAGCGCTCGCCGCAAAATTCTCGGCGCTCTCTGCCGATCATCTCGAGCATACTGACGAGCCCGGCGCGGCCGCGATGGCAAAAGCCGGCACGGTGGCCGTGCTGCTGCCCGGCGCCTTCTATTTCATCCGCGAAACACAGAAGCCGTCGGTCGAGACGTTCCGCAAGCACGGCGTCAACATGGCGCTTGCGACCGACTGCAATCCCGGCAGCTCGCCGCTGACCTCGTTGCTGCTCGTGATGAACATGGGCGCGACGCTGTTCCGCATGACGGTCGCCGAATGCATCGCCGGCGTGACGCGTGAAGGCGCCCGCGCGCTCGGCCTGCTCCATGAAACGGGCACGCTCGAAGCCGGCAAATGGTGCGATCTCGCGATCTGGGACATCGAGCGTCCCGCCGAGCTCGTCTATCGCATCGGTTTCAATCCGCTGCATCGTCGGGTGTGGAGGGGACAGTGACGGACGCCGGCACGCCGATCATCGTCAAACCGGGTGCGGTCAACCTCGACGAGCTCGCGCGCGTGCTGACCGGGGCTCCCATCGTTCTTGATCCGGCGTTCTGGCCGCGCGTCGAGGCGGCCGCTGCGATCGTCACGAAAGCCGCGCGCGCCGACGCGCCGGTCTACGGCATCAATACCGGCTTTGGTAAGCTCGCCTCAAAGCGCATTCCGCCCGACCAAACCGCGCTGCTTCAGCGCAACCTCATCGTCTCGCATTGCTGTGGCGTCGGGCCGGCGACACCCGAGCCGATCGTGCGGCTGATGATGGCGCTGAAGATCGTCTCGCTCGGACGTGGCGCCTCCGGCGTGCGGCGCGAGGTGATCGAGCAGTTGCAGCGAATGCTGGCGCAGCGCGTCTATCCGCTGGTGCCGCAGCAGGGTTCGGTCGGTGCCTCCGGCGATCTTGCGCCACTCGCGCACATGACCGCCGTCATGATCGGTGAGGGGCAGGCGCTCGTCGACGGCAAGGTCGTATCCGGCAGCGAGGCACTCGCCATCGCCGGCCTGACGCCGCTGACGCTCGGCCCCAAGGAGGGGCTCGCGCTGATCAACGGCACGCAATTCTCAACCGCCTACGCCATCTCCGGCGTGCTCCGCGCGTTTCGTCTCGCTTGCGCCGCGCTTGTGACCGGCGCGCTGTCGGTCGATGCGGCGATGGCATCCACGGCGCCATTCCGCTCGGAAATCCAGGCGTTGCGCGGCCATGCCGGGCAGATCGCCGCGGCAGCAACATTGATGGCATTGCTCGACGGCAGCGACATCAGGCAGTCGCATCTCGAAGGCGACGAACGCGTGCAGGATCCCTATTGTCTGCGCTGCCAGCCGCAGGTCACAGGCGCCGCGCTCGACCTGATCACGCAGACGGCGCGAACCCTGATCGTCGAGGCCAATGCCGTCACCGATAATCCGCTGGTCCTCGTTGAGACTGGCGAGATCGTCTCGGGCGGCAATTTTCACGCCGAACCGGTGGCGTTTGCCGCGGACGCAATCGCGCTGGCGCTGTCGGAGATCGGCGCAATCAGCGAGCGGCGCATCGCGACGCTGGTCGATCCGGCGCTAAATTTCGGGTTGCCGCCGTTCCTGACGCCCGACCCCGGCATCAATTCCGGCTTCATGATCGCCGAGGTCACGGCGGCCGCGCTTTATGCCGAGAACAAGCAGCGCGCGGCTGCCTGCTCGATCGATTCGACGCCAACCAGCGCCAATCAGGAAGACCACGTCTCAATGGCTGCGCATGCCACCCGTCGTCTCTCCGACATGGCCGACAATCTTGCCGCCATCCTCGGCATCGAGCTTTTGGTCGCCGCGCAAGGCATCACGCTGCGCGCGCCGCACGCGACCAGCGCGCCGCTCGTCGCCGTCATCGCCACTTTGCGCGAACAAGTGCCCGCGCTCGGCGCCGATCGCTACATGGCGGACGATCTCGCCAGAGCGGCCGCGCTTGTGGAAGCCGGCGCCCTGCCAGCGGCTGCGATCGCGGCGCTTCCGACCGACCCGTTTCCGAGACTTATCTGAATAAGACTTGCTTGAAGAGGCTTTCATGAACCGCCGACTGGACAATGACCGCACCATCCGCGCCCCGCGGGGCAGCGACATCAGCGCCAAGAGCTGGCTGACGGAAGCGCCGCTCCGCATGCTCATGAACAATCTCGATCCCGAAGTCGCCGAGCGCCCGAGCGAGCTCGTGGTCTATGGCGGCATCGGCCGCGCTGCGCGTGACTGGGAGAGTTTTGACCGGATCGTGGCGTCGCTGCGCAAGCTCGAAGGCGACCAGACGCTGCTGGTCCAGTCCGGCAAGCCGGTCGGCGTGTTTCGTACCCACGCGGACGCCCCGCGCGTGCTGATCGCGAACTCGAACCTGGTGCCGCACTGGGCGACGCTCGATCATTTCAACGAGCTCGATCGCAAGGGCCTGATGATGTACGGCCAGATGACCGCTGGCTCCTGGATCTATATCGGCAGCCAGGGCATCGTGCAGGGCACCTACGAGACCTTCGTCGAGGTCGGCCGCCGCCATTATCGCGGCAGCCTTGCCGGCAAATGGATCCTCACCGCCGGTCTCGGCGGAATGGGCGGTGCACAGCCGCTGGCCGCGACTATGGCTGGCGCCTCGATGCTCGCGGTCGAATGCCAGCCGAGCCGCATCGAGATGCGGCTGCGCACCGGCTATCTCGACCGCCAGGCCGCGACGCTCGACGAAGCGCTGGCGATGATGGTGGAAGCCGCGAAGACGCAAAAACCGGTGTCGGTCGGCCTGCTCGGGAATGCGGCCGAGATCTTCCCGGAACTGGTGCGTCGCGGCGTTAAGCCCGACATCGTCACCGATCAGACCAGCGCGCATGATCCGATCAACGGCTATTTGCCGAAAGGATGGACGCTCGCCGAGTGGGAGGCCAAGCGCACTTCCGATCCGAAAGCGGTCGAGCGCGCGTCGAAGACGTCCATGGTCGATCACGTCAAGGCGATGCTGGATTTCCACGCGCTGGGAATCCCGACGCTCGACTACGGCAACAACATCCGCCAGATGGCGAAGGATATGGGCCTGAAGAATGCCTTCGATTTCCCGGGGTTCGTGCCGGCCTATATCCGTCCGCTGTTCTGCCGCGGTGTCGGTCCGTTCCGCTGGGCCGCGCTGTCGGGCGATCCCGAGGACATCTTCAAGACCGACGCCAAGGTCAAGGAGCTGATGCCCGATGACAAGCATCTGCACAACTGGCTCGACATGGCCAAGGCCCGTATCAAGTTCCAGGGCCTGCCGGCGCGGATCTGCTGGGTCGGCCTTGGTGATCGTCACCGGCTCGGCCTCGCCTTCAACGAGATGGTGGCGCGCGGTGAGTTGAAGGCACCGGTCGTGATTGGCCGCGATCATCTCGACAGCGGCTCGGTGGCGAGTCCGAACCGCGAGACCGAAGCGATGCGCGACGGTTCGGATGCAGTGTCCGATTGGCCCTTGCTCAACGCGCTGCTCAATTGCGCCAGCGGCGCGACCTGGGTCTCGCTGCACCACGGCGGCGGCGTCGGCATCGGCTATTCGCAGCATGCCGGCATGGTCATCGTCGCCGACGGCACGCCGGATGCGGCGCGTCGAATCGAGCGCGTGCTCTGGAACGATCCCGCCAGCGGCGTCATGCGGCACGCAGATGCTGGCTACGACACCGCGATCGAGTGCGCCCGCGCCAGCGGACTCGATCTGCCGAGCCTGGCGAAGTAGCTGCGGCCTTCCTTCCGCCTCTGCAGGCCTTGCGAGCACCGCTTCACGTCGGATTTTTTTGCGTCGCGCGGAATAACTGCGCCCGCTGCGACGCAGACCTCTCACCGTCCGATCGTTACGCCGGCGGTCGTGCGCAGGGCGTCCTTGAGGCTCGTGGCGTTCTTGTCATCGAGGACCTGTCGCGTGAGTACGCTGGTCTGCCCGGGCGTGTTGAGGATCGGCTCGCCGCGCGACGACAGCCGATCGGCCTTATAGGGCGCAGCGGGATCTGTGGCGGGCGCGGTTGCTGGCACATGGCGCGGGTGTTTGCCCGAAGCGGCAAAGGTGGCTTGCGAGAAGCAGAGGACGGCGATCACGGCAAATCGCAGCGACTTTACGGCCATGCGATCTCCTCCCTTGTCGGGACATCACCCTAGCACAGACGCGGGTCCACCGCACCGGAAAGGCTCAGGCGAGAGCGGCCTGTCGCTCCCGCACGGGTTCGCGGGCCCGCTCTGGGTTCCCCGGTTCGGCGAGCCGGGTAAAGCTGCGCTGGCTCGATTGCGCGGGCGCCTCGACGATGACGCCCTCGCAGACGATCTGTCCGCCGAGCATCTTGAATTCCATCTTGTCGTAGCGCGGCATCGTCTCGCCGGCGGCGGGCGGTAGCAGCTCGACGCGCCCCTGGATGTTCAGCGTCGCATCGCCAGTGCCGTGGAGCCGTGGATTCCACATTCTGCTTCCGGTCTCCGCCCAGCGTCGCCGGATCAGCCCGGCACGATCGATCGGTTCCGCGACTTTTGCTCGAGCCATCGATGCGCTGGTCTCCGGCGAGAGAGACATAACAGCCGGAGCCGGATCGATGCTGGTAGGCTCGATAGTGGCGATTGCAGCGACGTGAGGGTCGTTTGCAGGGATCAGCTCGATCCCTAGCGCGATACCCGAAGATGGATCGCTCTTGGTGCTGACCCCAGGGGCATCAGCTGCAGAGGCTTCGGCGTCGACCAAGGCGACACACGAGTCGTCTACGACGCTCGGGGCGACATTTGCGAGAACGGTGGGAGAGGGATCGGCGTCGATGACGACGTCAGGACCATCGATCGGAGCGCTCTCGACGTCGGCAGATGAAACTGAGAGCCCGTCTGCGACGATAGGCTCGACGCCCGCGGAGAGCTCAGGCGAAGTATCGCTGCCAATGACGAGATCGGAGCCTTTGATCGGTTCACTTTCGACGTCAGACGAGCCCGAAGGCTCCTCCACCGCGATCGGATCACCTTCTGTGGGCGCCGCTCGAGATGAATCGTCGCTGACGTTAATATCGGACGGGACTGCCGACGGGCTCTCCGCGATGACAGCAATAGCCGCGTCATTCTCCGTGATTGGAGCCGTGACCGCGCTGTGTGCGTCGTTGTGCCAAGGATCGGCGTTGGTGTCGAGAGCCGGAGCAGATTCGGCGATATCGATGATGGCAGAAGGTTCGTCCGCAGCGATTGGCGCGACATCGATGCTGCCGCTGTGCGGCAGAGGCCGAAGCCGGTTGAACGCCCATTTCACCGCGGGAATGCGGCGCAGCAACGATATCAGTCTCGATAGCACTGGGAGTTGTCCAAGAGGTCCTCGGCGTGAGGCAATCGCTGATTCGCCAGCAGTGCAAAAAACTGCCCCGGCTGTCACACCGATGTCAATGTAGGTGGGACCAATTGCAGAACATCCATCACGTCGCAAAGTGCATTGCACCGAACTTCGGGGTTCCCGTATCATCCTCCGGTGAGTAACCTGGATCGCTCGACATCTAAGGACGACGCATGAGAAGAATTGCCGCCATCGGAGCGGTCCTGTTCTGGTCGACACTTGCGCTGGCGCAGGATCGCACGATCACCGTGGCCTCGACGACGTCGACGGAGCAGTCGGGCCTGTTCGGCTATCTGCTGCCCCTGTTCTCGAAAGCCGAGGGCATCAATGTGAAGGTCGTTGCCGTCGGCACCGGTCAGGCGCTCGACATCGGGAGGCGCGGCGATGCCGACGTGGTGTTTGTTCATGATAGGGCTGCCGAAGACAAGTTTATGTCCGAAGGGCAGGGCGTGAAGCGCTTCGACGTCATGTACAACGACTTCGTCATCGTCGGGCCGAAGAGCGATCCCGCGCAGATCGCCGGTGGCAAGGACGTGACCGAAGCGCTGCGCAGGATAGCGGCGGCGAAGGCCGCGTTCGTCTCGCGGGGTGACAAGTCGGGCACGCATGCGGCCGAGCTGAGGTTGTGGCAGGAGGCGGGCGTCGACCTCGGTGCGGGCAAGGATGGTTGGTATCGCGAGATCGGCCAGGGCATGGGGCCGGCACTGAACATGGCCTCGTCGTCGAACGCCTACGTTCTGTCGGACCGCGGCACCTGGCTGTCGTTCAAGAACCGCGGCGAGCTTGCGATCCTGACCGAGGGCGACAAGCGGCTCTTCAACCAGTACGGCGTCATGCTGGTGAATCCGGCAAAGCACCCGAACGTGAAGGCGCAGGCCGGGCAGGCCTTCATCGACTGGCTGATCTCGCCCAAGGGACAGGACGCGATCGCCGGCTACAAGGTCGGCGGCGAACAGCTATTTTTCCCCAACGCGTCCCACTAGCAGGAAGGCGATGGTTGACACTGCCACGCTGAGCGCGAGCAGGATCAGTCCAAGCCCGAGCGCCAGGGGCAGGTCGCCCTTGCTGGTCTCCAGCGCGATCGCGGTCGTCATCGTGCGGGTGAAACCGCGAATGTTGCCGCCGACCACGATGATGGCGCCAACCTCCGCGATCGCGCGCCCGAAGGCGGCGAGGAACGCAGTCAGCAGCGACGTCCGGCCGAGCGCGAATAGCAGGCCGATGCTGTGCAGGACCGACAGCCCGTCGATCCGCGCCAGATCGCCATACTCGGACCACAGCAGGCTCGCCGGCCTGTGCACCAGCGCCACCACGATGGGCGCGGCGAGCAGTGTCTGCGCGATCACCATGGCGGTCGGCGTGAACAGCAGACCCCCTGCCCCGAGCGGGCCGGACCGCGACAGCAGCAGATAGAGGCCAAGCCCCACCACGACCGGCGGAAGGCCGAGCAGCGCATTGGTCAGGACGATGATGACCTGCCGCCCCCGGAAACGGGCGATCGCAAGAAAAGCGCCGAAGGGTGCACCGATCAATAGCGCGAGGATGCTGGCGGTCAGGCTGACGCGCAACGACAATGCGACGATGCCGATGAGCTCCGGGTCGGCCGAGCCGATGAGCGAGAAGGCGGCGGTGATGGAGCGCGCGAAGTCGTTCATCCGCGCGCGAACTTCGCTGTGCGGCCGGGCGCCTCCGGATCGTCGAGGTCGGAGCTGCGGAGGCGCTTCACGGACTGGTCCTTAGGTGTCATTGTTGGAGCAAAGCGGCGGCCGGTCAGTAATATGGTCGATACCCTTGGTTCGCGCCAAGGGCTTTCGATTGCTGGGCTTATGGAGGATCCTTTCCAGAGCTTGGCAAAGTGGGCGTTGAGCCAACGTATCGCAGGATCAGGAAGACCATCAGGATCGCCGCCTATGAGTCAGCCAATCCGAACAGGGTCCAAGAATCGGACAGCAGAATACGACTGATCGGCCAGGTGGCGCCAGCAAATCTCCTCGAGGCGAGCGCGTCTATAACGTCCGCTCCGGCCAGCGGGGCATTATTCCCGCGATGGATGCTTTAGGGAGGGCGCAGGATCGGGTCGCAACCGGTCGCCAGCGGTGCTAGACCCTGATGCAGGACCAAAGGGGTCGGGCCTGTTGCGCCCGCAGATGAGAAGGATGTGAAGCAATGATCAATACCGTTGGCATCATCGGGGCAGGGACCATGGGGAACGGCATCGCGCAGATCTGCGCCGCGGCCGGTCTTTCGGTCGTCATGGTCGATATTTCCGATGCGGCGGTGGGACGCGGTATCGCCACCGTCGGCGGCAGCCTCGAGCGGCTGGTCAAGAAGGAGAAGATGTCGGCGGCGGATCGCGAGGCGACGCTCAATCGGATCACCGGCACCACCGATCGCGCCAAGCTCGCCGATTGCGACCTGGTGATCGAGGCCGCGACGGAGAACGAAGAGCTCAAGGTCAAGATCCTGAAAGACCTCTGCGCGACACTGTCGCCGCGCACGCTGCTCGCGACCAACACTTCGTCGATCTCGATCACGAAGCTCGCCGCGGCGACCGATCGTCCTGACCGTTTCATCGGCATGCACTTCTTCAACCCGGTGCCGGTGATGGCGCTGCTGGAGCTCATCCGCGGCTTGCAGACCTCCGACGACACCCACGCCAAGGCGCTCGATTTTGCCAAGCGTGTCGGCAAGGTGGCGATCACGGCGAAGAACAGCCCGGGCTTCGCCGTCAACCGCATCCTTTGCCCGATGATCAACGAGGCTATTTTTGCGCTTCAGGAAGGAATCGCGACCGCGGAAGAGATCGACGCGGGCATGAAGCTTGGATGCAACCATCCGATCGGGCCACTGGCGCTCGCCGATCTGGTCGGGCTCGACACCATGCTTTCGGTGATGGAGGTCTTTTATAAAGGCTTCAACGACCCTAAATATCGCCCGGCGCCGCTGCTGAAAGAGATGGTCGATGCCGGCCATCTCGGTCGCAAGACCGGGCAGGGTTTTTATACCTACGCCGCCTGATCATGGTGCGAGCGGCGGGCGTTCAGGAGCATGATTCGGAAAAGTGTGTAGCGGTTTTCCGACAAGATCATGCTCAAGAAATAGCGCCCGCCGCCAGAACCGGCAATTTGCGCTGCGACAAAGACGACGCACGCGATTGACCCGACAATGTCGCACGGCTGGCTGTGGGAACAACGGAACGGATAGCAAAGGACCATGTCGGATCGACTAGAGGCCGAGCGGGAAGCTGCGGCCGAGCGGCGCAACCTGCTGGTTCAGGACGCGATCGAACGCACCGGGATCACCGAAGAGATGATCGGGGAACTCGTGACTCGGTTCTACGGCCGCGTCCGCGAGGACACGTTGCTGGGGCCGGTATTTGCGAAGGTGCAGGATTGGGACGAGCACCTCACCAAGCTCAGGGGGTTCTGGTCGTCGGTCGTGCTGATGACCGGTCGCTATCATGGTTCGCCGATGCGCGCGCATCTTCCGCTCACCCTGATAGGGGATCATTTCGACCGCTGGCTCGACCTGTTCGAGCAGACCGCGCGCGAGGCTTGCCCGCCGGCGGCAGCCGCGTTGTTCATCGACAGGGCACGGCGTATAGCCGACAGTTTTGAAATGGCGTCGGCGACCGTTGCCGGGCGCATCGCTTCACCACGCCACGTGCTCCGCTCCTAGAATACAGAATGCCTGCCTGAGAAACGCGCAGCCGCATTGATGCGCTGACTATCGCGCTGCGCGTTGGGCGCATTGCACCAATACCAAGAGCATTCATCTGATCTGCAAAATCATCATGCTGGTCGCGTGGTGTGACGTTGCAACTCAAAATATGCGCGTGAATGCGCACGTTTGCATTCAATCAGCACGAGCAAAGCTATATTGATGCACTGCGGCGAAAAATCTCCGCCTTTTTTTCGGCAGAGTTCCAGCGCCTCTTGCAGACATGGCGAATGCATCATTGAACACAACCGCTTCATCCTCCGACAACACAGCGGAATCCGAAGCTGACGCCTGCACGGAGCAAACGCGGCGGGCGCTCCTGATTGGTGCGCTCGTCACCACAACGTGCCTCGCCTGTTCTACGCAGGTGCGCGCGGGCGACGATCCGCCGGGTTCCGATGACCGGCCGCAAAAAGGTGACCTGCTCGTCTTCTCCGAAGGCGATCAGGAAGGAAAGGTCATCACCTCATCCGATCTGCCCGCGGGCGGTCCGCCGGTCCATGCCTGGCCGAAGGACCCCAAGACATCGGTGGTGCGCAGCGCCTCGCGGCTCAACGAAATCCTGATCATCCGGCTTGATCCCGCCGAGCTCGACGAGCAGACGCGTGCGCGCGCCGTCGACGGCATCATCGCCTATTCGGCGATCTGTTCCCATGCCGGTTGTCCCGTCACCGCCTGGGTCAAAAGCGATGTCGGCGACAAGGAGGTGTTCAAATGCATGTGCCACAACTCCGAATACGATCCCCGCGCGGGCGCGCAGGTCGTGTTCGGGCCGGCACCGCGGCGGCTCGCGGCGCTGCCGCTGACGCTCACTGAGGGCTCGCTCAGCGTCGCCGGGAACTTCGTCGGAAAGGTAGGTGGCGCGCAGCCAGGATGATGGACGGTGCGGGGTCCGCCCGCGTCACGAGAAGCCGCATCCGCCAACGGGCGGACGGGACGAACAACAAGAATTCGACACAAGAATTCAATCGGATGAAAAAGGGGAAACGTCCATGACGAGCAAGCAATGGTTACTGTCCGGCTTCGTCGCCTTCACCTGCCTCGCCTCGACCGCCGCCGTGTCAGGGCCGATCGAGAATTACGCACCGGTCACCGCGCAGCGCCTGGAAAAGCCGGAGCCCAGCAACTGGATGCTCTATCGGCGCACCTATGACGGGCAGGGCTACAGCCCGCTTGACCAGATCAACACCTCGAACGTGAAGAACCTGACGCCGGTCTGGACCTTTGCCACCGGCGTGGTCGAAGGCCACGAGGCGCCGCCGATCGTCAACAATGGCGTGATGTTCGTGGCAACCCCGATGGGGCAGGTGATTGCGCTGAACGCGAAGACCGGCGACGAATACTGGCGCTACAAGCGGCAGCTTCCCGATGATCTGTTCCAGTTGCATCCGACCAGCCGCGGCGTCGGCCTGTGGGAGGACAAGCTCTACCTCGCCACTACGGATGATCATGTCGTGGCGCTCGACGCCAAGACCGGCAAGGTGGTGTGGGACACCAAGGTGCAGGACTACAGGAAGGGGCAGTACATGACCCTGATGCCCTTGATCGTCGACGGCAAGGTCATCGTCGGTGGCTCCGGCGGCGAGTTCGGCGTGCGCGGCTATGTCGCCGCCTATGATGCCAAGGACGGCAAGGAGTTGTGGCGGACCTTCACCATCCCCGGCGAAGGCGAGCCCGGTCACGACACCTGGCAGGGCGAGGACTGGAAGAACGGCGGCGGCTCGGCCTGGATGACCGGCAATTACGACAAGGAGACCAAGACGATCTATTGGGGCGTCGGCAACGCCGCGCCATGGCCCGGCGAGACTCATCCCGGCGACAATCTCTACACTTCATCGGTGCTCGCGCTCGATCCCAACACCGGCAAGATCAAGACCCATCACCAATACCACCAGAACGATTCCTGGGACTGGGACGAGGTCGATGCGCCGATGCTGATCGACCTGCACCGCGACGGTCGCAACATCAAGAGCCTCGTCCATCCGGGCCGCGACGCGATCTTCTGGATACTCGAGCGCACGCCGACCAAGATCAACTACGTCGCCGGCTGGCCGTTCGTCTCCACCGATGTCTGGAAAGGCATCGATGCCGAGACCGGCAAGCCGATCCTCGATCCCGCGCACAAGCCGGTGATCGGCAAGCGCGTCGAGTTCTGCCCGTCGCTGTGGGGCGGCAAGGACTGGCCGTCGGCGGCCTACAGCCAGAAGACCGGCCTCGTCTACGTGCCCGCCAACGAGAATTTCTGCGGCGGCTTCACCGGCGAGAAGATTGCACTCAAGCCGGGCGAACTCTGGCTCGGCACCAAGCCGGAGGACATCGGCTTGAAGACAAAGCCGGGCGCCGATCATTTCGGTGAGCTCCAGGCCTGGGATCCCGTCACGGGCAAGAAGGTGTGGCAGCACAACTTCCCGAAATCGCAGCTGTTCGGATCGGTCACGGCGACCGCAGGCGATCTCATTTTCGCCGGTGGTACCAACGACCGCGACTTCCGCGCCTTCAACGCCAAGACCGGCGAGCAATTGTGGGAGCAGAAGACCAACTCCGGCATCGTGGGCATGCCGGTGTCCTATGAGGTCGACGGGACGCAATACGTCGCGATCCAGTCAGGCTGGGGGGTGGACGCGCAGCGCATCCAGGATGCGCTCGTGACCAACAATATCGGCATCGAAGCCAATGTGCCGCAGGGCGGCGTCATCTGGGTGTTCGCGCTGAAGAAGTAAGCTCCGCGGGCGGATCGAAGAAGCGGAGCGGCGCGGGGGAGAGCGAATGCGGCGGACGAAACGTCCGCCGCATTTTGCATGCGCCTTGCTGTCTTCCCTTCTCCCCCGTGGTCGGGGCCGTGGTGTTGCTCTGGGCGAACGCGCCGGCGGTCGGCAAAAGAAAGGCGCCCGACAGCAGCGAGACTGCGAGCGCCTTTGAGGTGTTGGCCATCGATCTGCTGCTGTCAGATCAATGGAAACGGCACGAGGCCGTGTTGTGTTCCGCTCTACGCCTCCAATTGCTTGCCGATCGGAAGCGAACGGATACGCTTGCCCGTCGCCGCGAAGATCGCATTGATCAGAGCCGGTGCGAACGGCGGCACGCCGGGCTCGCCGACGCCGCTCGGCGGCGTATCAGGTCCGGGCGGCACGATGTAGACGTTGGTCACCAGCGGCGACTCGTCCATCCTGATGACCTGGAAGTCATCAAAATTCTTCTGCTGGACCTTGCCGTCCTTAAAGGTGATCTCGCCATATTTGGCGAGGCTCAGCCCCATGATCGCCGCGCCCTCGATCTGCGAGGCGATGCGCTCGGGGTTGACATAGGTGCCGCAATCGATGGCGGTGTCGACCCGCGGCACCGTCAGCTTGCCTTTGTCGTCGATGGCCACCTCCACGATGGTCGCGATATAGCTGACGAAGCTGCGGTGCACGGCGATGCCAAGGCCGTGGCCCTTCGGCACCTGCCGCCCCCATTCGCCCTTCTCGGCGACCAGCTCGACCACCTTGCGCAGCCGCGCGGTGTCGATCGGATAGCTGTCTAAGGGCTCACCGTAGTTCCAGAGGTCTTTCACCGCAGGCTTGACGATGCGGGGGCTGCCGATCAGCGCGAGCAGCGTCTCCTTCTGGTCGCGGCCGGTCGCCTGCGCGACCTCCCCGACCATTGACTGCACCGCGAAGGCGCGCGGGATGTTCGAGACCGAGCGGAACCAGCCGATGCGTGTATGCGCGGCGGCTTCCGGATTCTCGCAGCTAATGTTGGCGATCTCGAACGGCATGTCGACGAGACCCATGCCGATCTCGAACGGGGCCTGATGCACGGTTCCGGCAGCGAAGGTCGAGGCGATGCTCGGTGCCACGCTGCGGTGGCGCCAGGCGATCACCTTGCCGTCCTTGTCGAGGCCGGCCTCGATCCGCTCGACCGAGACGGTGTGCAGGAAGCCGTTATGGAGGTCGTCTTCCCGCGTCCATTGCACCTTCACGGGCGCCCCGAGCTCCTTCGACAGCAGTGCCGCCTCGAGCGCGAAGTCGCATTTCGACTTGCGGCCGAATCCGCCGCCGAGCAGCGTGACGTTGACCGTCACGTTCTGCTCGGGGATGCCGAGCGTCTTGGCAACGTCTTCGCGAGTGCCGCCGGGGCTCTGCACCGGCGCCCATATCTCGGCCTTGTCGCCCTTGACGTCGGCCACCGCGACCGGCGGCTCCATGCTGACATGGGCGAGATGGGGAACGTAGTACTCGCCGACGATCACCTTGTCGGCGCCCTTCAGGGCGGCGTCCGCATCGCCCTCCTTGCGCAGCACGAGGCCGGGCTTGCGCGAGGCCTCCTCGAGTTCCTTGCGGTAGGCTACGGAATCGTATTTGCCGTTCGGACCGTCGTCCCAAACCAGCTTCAGGGCGTCGCGTCCCTTGATCGCCGCGCCGGTGTTGCGCGCGATCACGGCGACGCCGCCGAGCGGCTGGAATTTCGACGGCCACGGCCAGCCGCGCACCTCCATCACTTTCTCGACGCCGGAGATCTTCATCGCCTCAGCCGGATCGAATGACACGAGCTTGCCGCCGGTCACCGGCGGACGCGCGATCACGGCGTATTTCATGCCGGGCAGGCGCACATCGGCGCCGTAACGCGCCTTGCCGGTGGTGATGTCGTGGAGATCGACGATGCCGACCTGGCCCTTGGTCAGATAGCGGAAGTCCTTGGGGTCCTTCAGCTTGAGGCCTTCGATGCTCGGCACCGATTCCTTGGCGGCGTCCGCAGCGAGCTCGCCGAAGCCGAGCTTGCGTCCGCTGGCGCTGTGGACGACCTCGTGATTGATGGCCTTGACCTCGGTCGCCGGCACGCCCCAGCGCTTGGCTGCGGCCTGCTCCAGCATGGTACGGGCGGAGGCGCCGATCTGGCGCATCGGGATCAAATAGTGCCGCGTGCTGCGCGAGCCGTCGGTGTCCTGGTTGCCGAATTTGACCTCGTCGCCATGGGCCTGCTGCACCTTCACCCTGGACCAATCGGCCTCCATTTCCTCGGCCACGATCAGAGGCAGGCTGGTGCGCACGCCGGTGCCCATCTCTGCGCGGTGGGCGAGGATGGTGACGATGCCGTCAGGCGCGACCGAAACGAAGACGCGGGGGTCGACCACCACGCCATGCGGCATTTTGCCAGCGCCGGTTTCATAAGCAAAAGCCTGGCGCGACATCACAGGTGCGGCGAGCACGAAGCCGCCGGTGATGCCGAGCCCCTTCAGGATGCTGCGGCGCGAGACCTTCTCGACCTTTATGTGTTTTTCGAAGCCACGGAGCTTGCCGGGATTGTCGATGAAATTCATGTCACACCCCCGTCGATGCGAGATGGACCGCGTTCTCGATGCGCTGATAGCAGCCGCAGCGGCAGATGTTGCCAGACATCGCCTCGCGAATCTGCTCATGCGACGGCTTGGGATTGTCCATCAGCAGCGCGGCGGCCTGCATGATCTGGCCGGCTTGACAGAAGCCGCATTGAGGAACGTTGACCTGGCGCCAAGCTTTTTGGACCGGGTGATCCCCGTTCGGGTGTAGCCCCTCGATCGTCGTGACCTCGCGCCCGGCGACGTCGCTGATCGACGTGATGCAGGCGCGCACGGCCTCCTTGTCGACGATGACTGTGCAAGCGCCGCAAAGGGCCTGGCCACAGCCGAATTTGGTGCCGGTCAGCCCGGCCTCATCGCGCAGGAACCAGAGTAGCGGGAGATCCGGGTCGCCGTCCCAGCTCTGCTCCTGGCCGTTGATCTTCACCTTGATCATGATCGTCCCTCGCTCTTCATAAGCATGTCGCTTCAAGTTTCGCCGACGCCGGCCGGCGCCATGGTCCGTGCGCCACGTTGTCCCGTATTTCGCCACTCGTCCCGCGCGGGCAGGTCCCGGCGGAAGGCGTGGATGCGGATCGCAATGTCTGGATGTGCTCGATACCTTCCGTCTTCTTCTTAATTGATTCAACTTCGCGGCATCGTGATGCTCGCGATCGTATCAGGAATCGGGGCAGGCCGGCGTTCACAGCCGGGTGTCCTCGACGTGAACAGATTGCAGTCTTGATTTGTCAAAAGCAGGGCGCGGCGGGACGTCGCGTACTATGTGCGACCGCGAATGCAGCCCCGACGAAAAAAGCTTCGTCCGCCAGGCAGACTGTGCGGACGAAGCAGGATGCCTCAGTCGAGGGAGGGAGAAACGCAGCGGCGCTCGCTTCAAGGAGGAAGTTGGCGGCACTGCGCAGTCATTCAGAGACCAGGACTGAGGGAGCCGATGATTCTCGCAAGCACGTCAAGGGCGAGAAGAGGCGTCGTCGTCGCGATCATCCGGAAACCGCGCCCATCCGGCTCGCTGGCGGTGGTCGTGACCAGCGAGCGGACGGGGCGTGGCGAACATCAGGCGGCCTTTGGTCAGGCGGCCTTGATGCTCAAGCGGCTTTGGCTTTCGCGCTGTGGGTGGCGATCGCGTCCATCAGCGCGGGCGACAGACAGTCGTAGGGCTCTAGTCCAAGCTCCTTCAGCCGCGAACGGATGCCCGCCATCTCCTCCGGCTTCACGCCCGATTCGATCACCGACGAAACGAAGGCGGCGAATTGCGGCGCCTGCGAGCCCTGCTCCTGGAACAGCTCGGGGTGGATGAAGTCGAGCCCGTAGAACGCATGGTTCTTGTTCTCGATGCGGCCGTACATGTGCGTGCCGCAGGCCTTGCAGGCGTGACGCTGGATCACCGCGGACGGATCGACGATCTGGAGCTTGTCGCCGTTTTCGAGCACGGTGACGTTCTGACGCGGCACCACGGCGATCACCGCGAACGTCGCGCCTTGCGGCTTCCAGCACTTGGTGCAGCCGCAGGCGTGGTTGTGGGCGACGTCGCCCTTCACGCCGACCTTGACCGGATGGTCGCTGCATTTGCAGACCAGCGTGCCGCCGGCAAAGTGGCCGCTGCCCTGTTTGATGCCGTTATCGATCGAGGGGTGGAGTGCAACAGTCATGGGTCGATCCTCCTTGGGTGTGACGCTTCTGAGCTAGAACACGACGACTGAACGGATGGATTTGCCCTCATGCATCAGATCGAAGCCCTTGTTGATGTCTTCGAGCTTGAGCGTGTGGGTGATCATCGGATCGATCTGGATCTTTCCGTTCATATACCAGTCGACGATCTTCGGTACGTCGGTGCGACCGCGCGCGCCGCCGAAGGCAGTGCCACGCCAATTGCGTCCGGTGACGAGCTGGAATGGACGCGTTGCGATCTCCTTGCCGGCTTCGGCGACACCGATGATGATGGAGGTGCCCCAGCCGCGATGGCAGGCTTCCAGCGCCTGGCGCATCACGGTGGTGTTGCCGGTGCAGTCGAACGTGTAGTCGGCGCCGCCATCGGTCAGGTTGACCAGATGCGGGACGATGTCGCCGGTGATCTTCTTGGGGTTGACGAAGTCGGTCATGCCGAACCTGCGGCCCCATTCCTCCTTGGAGTCATTGACGTCGACGCCGATGATCTTGTCGGCGCCGGCCATCTTGGCACCCTGGATGACGTTGAGGCCTATGCCGCCGAGGCCGAACACCACGACGTTGGAGCCCGGCGTGACCTTGGCGGTATTGACGACGGCGCCGACGCCCGTGGTGACGCCGCAGCCGATGTAGCAGCTCTTGTCGAAGGGAGCGTCCTCGCGGATCTTCGCCACCGCGATCTCCGGCAGCACCGTGAAGTTCGAGAACGTCGAGCAGCCCATATAGTGGTAGATCGGCTTGCCCTTGTGGGAGAAGCGGCTGGTGCCGTCGGGCATCACGCCTTTGCCTTGCGTCGCGCGGATCGCGGTGCAGAGATTGGTCTTCTGGCTGAGGCAGCTTTTGCACTGCCGGCATTCGGGTGTGTAGAGCGGGATGACGTGATCGCCCGGCTTCACCGAGGTCACGCCAGGGCCGATCTCGCGGATGATTCCGGCGCCCTCATGGCCCAGGATCGACGGGAAAATTCCTTCGCTGTCGAAGCCGTCGAGCGTGTAGGCGTCGGTATGGCAGATGCCCGTCGCCTTGATCTCGACCAGGACTTCGCCAGCCTTCGGTCCTTCCAGATCGACCTCGACGATCTCGAGCGGCTTCTTGGCTTCGAAAGCGACGGCGGCACGTGTCTTCATCGTAAACTCCTCAAATCCTCAGGAAGACGGCGAGATGGTGTCTCGGCCGAACCTCCAGACGTTATTTCTTGCCCATGCAAGAGTCTTCGGCCTTTGTATAGGCCTCTGTCTTGTCCTCATGCTTGCCGGGGCGCGCGCGGCCCCAGGCCTCATTGGAGCGAGCGCGCAGATAGATGTAGAGATCGTCCATGTAGCAGGCCACGTTCGGATTATCGCCGAAGGCCGGCATCACGTTCTCCTGCGCGGTCGAGATATTCTTGCGACCCGAAGCGACGACACCGAGAAAGTCGCCGTAACTCATCGTCTTCAGCGAATCCTTCAACGCCGGGGCATAGGTCGAGCCCATTCCATCCGGGCCGTGGCAGACATGGCAGTCCGAGTGGTAGCGGCGGTATCCGGAGTACGTAAACCAGTCCACATTGCCGTCGGCCGTAATCTTGTAGGTCGGAATTCCTTCCTTATCGAGCCATTTGCCATCGTCTTCCTTCTTGACGGCAGTCGGGTCACCCGAGCCGTCGTCCGCGACAGCAACGCCTCCGGACGCAACCAGGACCATCGCAGCAATGATAGAGCAGATTTTACGCAAGAGAATTTTCCTCGGGGCGTTTGTTGGAGACGAGCCGGCGCGTGGATTTGATCCACGCGCCGGAGCGATAAGGTGTCGAGGCTAGTTCGCCGGCAGCGAGAACACGGTCAGCGTACCGCCGAGCGCCGTGTAGTTGCTGAGGGCCGCGTAGCCGCCGACTGCGCCGAGACCGGCGGTCGGATCGGTCAGGCCTGCCGCCAGGCCGATGCCGGCCCAGCCGCCCACGCCGGAGAGCACTGCGACGTACTGCTTGCCGCCGTTCTCATAGGTGGTGACGTTGCCGATGATGCCGGAGGGAGTCTTGAACTTGTAGAGCTCCTTGCCGGTCTTGGCATCGACCGCCTTCAGGTAGCCTTCCAGCGTGCCGTAGAACACCACGCCGCCGGCGGTTGCGAGCGCACCCGACCAGACCGAGAACTGCTCCTTGTTCGACCAGACGATCTTGCCGGTCTTGCCGTCCCAGGCGATGAAGTTGCCCATGTGGCTTTCACCCTGCGGCGGATACATCGAGAGCGTCGCACCCACATAGGGCTGGCCCGCAGTGTAGCTCACCTTGAACGGTTCGTAGTCCATGCAGACGTGGTTGGTCGGAACGTAGAACAGCTGCGTGTCCGGCGAGTAGGCTGCCGGCTGCTCGTCCTTGGTGCCGAGCGCGGCCGGGCAGATGCCCTTGACGTTGTGGTCTTCGCCGGCCTTGTCGGTCGAAGCTGCGTCGAGCACCTTCGGACGGCCGTAAGTCGGCGAGTTCTTGTCCATGTCGACGCCGGAGGTCCAGTTCACCTTCGGATCGTACTTCTCGGCGACGAGCAATTCGCCGTTGGTGCGATCGAGCGTGTAGCCGAGGCCGTTACGATCGAAATGTGTCAGCAGCTTGCGCGGCTGGCCGTTGATCTGCTGGTCCGAGAGGATCATTTCGTTGACGCCGTCGTAGTCCCATTCGTCATGGGGCGTCATCTGATAGACCCACTTGGCGACGCCGGTATCCGGATTACGCGCCCAGATCGTCATCGACCATTTGTTGTCGCCGGGACGCTGCTTCGGGTTCCAGGTCGAGGGGTTGCCCGACCCGTAGTAGACGAGATTGAGTTCGGGATCGTAGGAAATCCAGCCCCATGTCGCGCCGCCGCCGATCTTCCATTGATCGCCTTGCCAGGTCTTGAGGCTGGAGTCCTTGCCGATGGGCTTGCCGAGCGCGGTGGTCTTGTCGTCGACCAGGAGCTGGTTATCCGGCCCTTCCGAATACCCGCGCCAGACCTCCTTGCCGGTCTTGATGTCGTAGGCGGTCATATGGGCCTGAACGCCGAACTCGCCGCCGGAGATGCCGACCAGCACCTTGTCCTTGATGACCATCGGTGCCGACGTGCCAGTCTCGCCCTTGCTGGGATCGCCGTTCTTCGCGGACCATGCAACCTGACCGGTCTTGGCGTCGAGCGCGACGAGAGTGGTGTCGGCCTGATGCAGGAAGATCTTTCCGTCGCCGTACGACAGGCCGCGGTTGACGGTATCGCAGCACATCACCGGGATGACGTTCGGGTCCTGCTTCGGCTCGTACCGCCAGACGATCTTGTTCTCCTGCGAAAGGTCAAGAGCATAGACCTTGTTCGGGAACGGCGTATGGACGTACATGATGTTGCCGATGATCAGCGGGCCGCCTTCGTGGCCGCGCAGCACGCCGGTCGAGAAGGTCCAGGCGACCTGGAGCTTGCCGACATTTTGTGCGTTGATCTGGTTCAGCTTGGAATAGCGGGTATTGGCATAGTCGCCCGTCGGCATAACCCAGTCTTTCGGGTTCTGCGACATCTTGATCAGCTCGTCATTGGCTGAAGCGCTGCCGACGGCGAGAGCCGCCGCGGAGCCAAGAAAGGTCGCGAGTAGCACCTTGCGCATAGTCATTCCTCCATTGGTCGCGTTTATTGTTTCCGAAGCATTGCTTAATCACCGGGCTTTCCGTCCGGCGTCTGCTCGTGCAGGGCGGTTACGATTGGGACCAGAAACGATGCTGTGCTGTTTCCTCCTCCTGATGAGAGCCACGGGTCCACGTGCAGGAGCGGCCCATTCTTGTTGTTCCTGATGCAATCCCTAACGTCTTCGCCATCGGGAAACTTGCCCAAGAGAGAAGGCGATTTGCTCGACAGCGCACGGACGCCAAGTTTTTGATTTTGCAGGCGCGAATTCGGCTGCTTCCATATCGCACCGCGCCGCCATCGACAGTCAGGTTCCCCTTGACGGCCGTGCAACTAAGGCGGAGGATTAAGTTTCAAGGGTGGCAATGGAACGATGCTGCTTGTTCCAAAAGACCGCCTGAATTTGAGGTAAACGTCACGCAATCATGGCTGAGCGCTTCGGCAGCGCTGGTCGCGATTCGCGTCGAATCTCCGGATCAATGCAGTGGCTGGATTAATGTCCGACACAATTCACACGCTCTCGACGACAGGGTTGACGCCGAAGCGGCAGATCCAGAGCTGGATCGATGGCTTGACGAGCCTGTGCGGATATTTCGACGTCGATCCGCTCGAGGCATCTTCGCTCGAAGGCCGCATCGACTACACCACCGTCTCGCGTCTGAAGCTCTGCCAGATCGAGGTCAGCCAGCATCGCATCGCGCACACGCTGGCGCGCGCCAAGGGCAACGAGCACCCCTACATCAAGATCCACTTCCAGACCTACGGCGTGTCCTATTTCGAGCAGGAGGGCCGCCACATCGAGATCAACCCGGGAGACATCATCGCCTACGACGTCTCCTGTCCGCATTCGATCATCAGTCCCGCCTTCACGCGCCACGACGTGGTGATCGTGCCGAAGGCGTTGCTTCGGGACCGCGGATTCCCGTCGCAGCGAATGCCGGCCTGCAAGCTGTCGTCGCGCACCGGGACGGGGCGGATCGCCCATGATTTCGTCCATGCCACGTTCGACGAAGCGGCGAAGCTGTCGGCGAACAGCGCGGTCGGCGTCGCCGACTCGCTGATCGATCTGCTGCTGTTGCCGCTGCGCGAAGCCGACACGATGCTGGACCGCGTCGGGCCGGAGGCGATGTATGTGCGTGCCCAATTTTTCATTCGTGAGCACCTGCGCGATCCGGATCTGTGCATCGACCAGATTTCCAGCGAACTCGGCTGCTCAAAGCGCTATCTGCACATGCTGTTCTCCGAGCGCGGCACCACGGTGAGCGATTACATCTGGCAGGCGCGCCTTCAGAATTGCCGCCAGGAGCTCGAGGCCCACGCCGGCAAGACCATCACCGACGTCGCGTTCTCCTGGGGCTTCTCCAGCTCATCGCATTTCAGCCGCGTGTTCCGGAAATATTTCGGCGTGGTGCCGTCCTCGATCCACAAGGGGCAGCAGGCTGCCGCGAGTGCGGACGGCCATTAGGCAATCATCGCACGGCGTTTCGTCATGGACGCCGGTTGTGGTTTGCGCGCGCTTCCCTCACGTCGTTGTGACGACATAGGGAATACTGGCCAGGAGAGCGGCAACCAGCGCCGCGTTGCACAGCATCCCGCCCCAATGCAACCGGCGAAGCCGACGCACGGCGTCGGCATCGCCCGCATCCCTGGCGTTGAGCTGGTCATCCATCCGTCGCATGAACCAGCCGCGTCCCCAAATCGCGAAAGCTGCAATCAGGCCGACGCCTGCCCCGAAAAGCGGTCGACCGGCCACCATGAAAGCCACTGCCCCGATGACGCCGGCAACGCTCATGATTCGGAAATGGACATTGAACATCCCGCGCAACAGCTGAGTGACAGGCTGGATATCGAGCTTCACGAGCAGGAAGGCGGGCGAGGCCAGCAAGAAATAGCCCATCGGAAAGAGCAGGATGATCATGACGGCTACGGCAATGCCATCCGATGTCATGCGATTGGCCTTTCTCCTCCGCGCCGACGAGATCTTCCGGCAGCTTCGCGCAATCATAGCGGGAGAATAGATTCTCCTGCACTAGGCTTTGGTCGGACACTGGGCCGCGAGGGGATGGCTGGCGCCATGCCGAAAGTTCAGGCCGGTTCGGGGCCAACAAACCGCGCGCTATTGAGATTCAGCAGGGCCGTTTCGCGCAAGACGAAATAAGGCAGCGACCATCGGGCCGACGACGATCAGCGCGCGCAGCAGCTCGCCGGTCTTGATTTCCCGGGAGAGCAGATCGCGCAGGCTTGTGGTGGACGGGATGGCCGGCGCCGCAAGCCACATCCTCCGTCATTCCGGGAAGCGTGCGCAGCACCCGGGACCGGAATCCATCGGGCCGCATGTTCTGCGGTGGATGGATTCCGGGTTCGCCCTTCGGGTGCCCCGGAATGACCAATAGAATCACCGTTGAATAATCTGCTTCCAGACGTCGCCGAGGATCGCGGGTTCGCGCGGCGGCAGATAGGTCAGCCCCGCCTGTTTGCCGAATTCGGCGATCTTACCCTCGGCAGCAAGCCCGGTCAGCGCCTTGTTGACGGCGTCGACCAGGGCAGGCGCGCTCGCAAGCGCGACATAACCGCGATTGGCGCCGATTGGATAGTAGTAGCCTGTGGTCGTGATCGCGGTGTCGGGATGCGCGGCACGATAGGCGTCGAAGCGGCCGAGGTCGATCAGCGTTGCGTCATATTCGCCGCGCTCGAGCGCCCCGAGCAGGTCGCTGCGGCCGGGCACGAGATGCGTGATGCCATCGATCAGGTGCCCCTTGTCGAACCTCATCAAAATGGCGTCGCCTAGCGATCCGCTCTCGATCGCGAGGCGAAGTCCGGCAAGATCGCCGATGTCGCCGATCTTTCGGCCGGCTGCCTTCGGCCCGAGCACGACCGTCATTGGCGAATAGACGTAGGGCTGGCTCGGCGCGAGCACGCCGAGCGCGACGCGGCGGCGCCGGTCCTCGCGCGTGGCGCCGGCGAAATCCGGCAGCCGGGCCGTCTTCATGCCGGGGACCACCAGCGAATCCTGCGTCAGTGCGTAGCCGCCCACGAGCGCGCAACGCCCGTCGGAAAGCAGTGCGTTGGCCTCGAGTTGCGGGCTCGAATCCTCATCCAGCTTGCTCTCGAACCACTGAATGGCCAGCGGCCGTCCTAGCCGCTCCGCGATCGCCTGCGCCAGCAGCGCGTCGAAACCGGAGTCCGGCTTGCCGCGATGATGCACCGAGAGCGGCGGCCGGTTCTCATCGAGACAAATCCTTAAGGGATCGTCGGCGGCATGAGCGACCGTTGCCGCCGCGACGAGGATTGCGGCGACGCTCCGGGCGGTGCGCCAGGCCGTCATGGCTTCCTCCGGCTCGAGATGAAGGCCCAGAGATCCCCGATCTCGTCGTCGCTGAGAATGTCGGCCCAAGGGGGCATCTTGTTGTTCTTGCCGTTCTTCACCGTGGTGACGAAGCGCGTCTTATCATCGGGGAAGGCGCGCAGATCCGGCGTGATGGTGCCGGAATTCATCATGTTGGGGCCGTGGCAGTGCGAGCATTTCGAAGCATAGGTCGACTTGCCGTGGTCGATCTGCGCTTGCACGGGATTGCCAGTTGAATCATCCGCGGCACGAACGGTCGCCGCAAGCGCGACCGTCAGCACCGCGACGGCGGCGATCTTCGCCGCCGTCTTGTAAGACACCTCTCTCAGCACGTCTTGCCTGTGGCTACTGCTTGACCGCAAAGACCCACAGCGAGCCGCCCGCCGGCACCGTGGCAAGCTGCTCGTCACCGGAGAAGATCGAGTAGACGCCGCCATACCCACTCGTAACGGCGACATACTGCACGCCGTCCTGTTGCCAGGTCACCGGTTGTCCCTCGATGCCCGAGCCGGTCTGGAATTGCCAGAGCTTCTTGCCGCTGTCGGCGTCGAAGGCCTCGAACTCGCCGGTCAGCGCGCCCGTGAACACGACTCCGCCCGCGGTCGACAGCACGCCGGAGAACCTCGGGATGTCGGTTGGCGCTTCCCATTTGGCTTTGCCCGTGAGCGGATCAATGGCCTTGAGATGACCGCGGGGACCATTGGGCCAGTCCCAAAGGTCGGTCAGGTCCATGCCGAGATACCATTCGCCGGCCTTGTACGTCACCGGCTCCGTCTTGTAGTGCCCGCCGAATGCAAGGGTGTTGGCGTAGGCGAGCCCGGTTTGCGGATTGAAGGACATCGGCTCCCAGTTCTTGCCGCCGAGCAGCGAGGGATAGACGACGACCTTCTTGCCCTCGCGCGCGTCCTTGCTGACGTCGGTCTCGACGGGACGGCCGGTCTTCATGTCGATGCTGGTGGCCCAGTTGACCTTCACATACGGATTGGCCGCGAGCAGCTTGCCGTTGGTGCGGTCGAGCACGTAGAAGAAGCCGTTGCGGTTGGCATCCATCAAGACCTTGGTCGGCTTGCCCTCGACATTGATGTCGGCGAGGACCATCTCGGCAACGGCGTCATAGTCGAACGGATTGTTCGGCGAGAACTGGTAGTGCCATTTGATCTTGCCGGTCTTGGGATCCATCGCCAGCACGGAGCAGGTGTAGAGGTTATCGCCCGGACGCACCGCCGAATTGAACGGGCCCGGATTGCCGATGCCCCAATAGACCGTGTTCAGCTCGGGATCATAAGAACCCGTGATCCAGGTCGAGCCGCCGCCGAGCTTCCAGGTGTCGCCCTTCCAGGTGTCGCCGCCGGGCTCCTCCGGCGACGGGACCGAATGAGTGCGCCACAGGTGCTTGCCTGTTGCCGGATCCCAGCCGTCGATGAAGCCACGGGTGCCGAACTCGGCGCCGGAAATACCGGTGATGACGACGCCGTCCGCGACCAGCGGCGCCACCGTCATCGAGTAGCCTTCCTTGATGTCGGCCGCCTTCTGCCGCCACAACTCCTTGCCGTCCTTGGCATCGAGCGCAATCACGTTAGCGTCGAGCGTGGTGCGGAACACCTTGCCGTCATAGAGCGCGGCGCCGCGGTTGATGATGCCGCAGCAGATGATGCGCGGCGTCTCGGCGGGATATTCGATCTTGCTCTTCCAGATCTGCTTGCCGGTCTTGGCGTCAACCGCCATGGTTGCGTTGTGCGACGTCACGTAGATCACGCCCTGGTAGACCAGCGGCTGCGATTCCTCGCTGCGATCGTCGTTGAAGCTGTAATTCCAGACCGGGACGAGATTCTTGACCGTGTCCTTGTTGATCTGGTTCAGCGTCGAGAAACGCTGGAGGTTGTACCCCATCCCGTAGTTGAGAACGTTCGATGTATCGGTCGCACCCTTGACCAGTTGCTCGGTGGTCTGGGCGTCTGCACACGTCGATGCAAGCATGACGAGGCTCGCGGCCATCGCAAAGCGTTTCATCCCTTCCTCCCAATATGCGCGCCTATTGACGCTGCGGGAGTAACACTCCGCCGGAAAGCAAAAGCCGTCAATACGAAAGTCGTAAGCGTCATGCCGATATGTTGGACGCCGAATGCCAGTTACCTTACGGAAACCTTACGACCGTGTTTTCGGACTTGCGCCGAGGCGCCGGCGAAATTCCGCGACGCGAAGCAGCGCCGCCCTCGCGTGGCCGGGCGCCGCAGTTGTAGAGCGCGATGATTGCAATTGAATCCGGGATCACTTGCGGACCTATGTCGTCTTGGTCCCGGTCGAATCGGCAAGCGCTATTAGGGTAAGTTTGACGATATCACGTCGCTCCGTTTCGGTGGCGTAATTCGGCACCGAAGTTCGGAACCTCGGGCTGCTCGGCCTGTTCTCTCCGCAATATCCTGCCCGGCACCGGGGCAGCGCGGCGGGACAAGAGGAGATGATGCAGATGAACACGAAACGATCTGTTCTCGCTGCGTGCGCGATTCTGACGTTGAGCACCGGTGTTGCCATCGCGGGCCCATGCAACACTGGTAGCGCCAGCACCGATAAGGATGCCGGCTCCGGTCCGGTCACCGTTGGCTCGGCGCAATCGCAGAGTTCGTCGAGCGAGGCGAGCCAGCATCCGCCGACCAGCACGATGAATCGTGCCAGCGGCGGAGTGGCGGCATCGTCAGAAGATGCGCAGCGGCAGATGCAGAGCCAGCCGACCGCAGCGGATCGGGCGGAAGGTGCGAAGTCCAGTCCGCAAGCTGCGGACAAGGATTGTTAACGCGGCGGCCGCGCGTGAGTCGCGCGTGAGTCGAAATTCTGCGGCGGTGCATCGCACAAGATGCGGCTCTTGCCCGAGAGTGAACATCTCTTGTCCGAGAGAGAAGTGTCGGCATGAGAATTGCGAGAGATGCATTCTCGCCTTCGATTCCAGACTTGCGCTGCACTTGGCGCAGCCCTAGGTTTCGGTCGCGCGATGTCGCGCTCTATCCCTTGGGAGACCCCGAATGGCTTGGAAAGCTCCGAAGATCGTGGAAGTGCCGGTCGGCATGGAAATCAACATGTACGCCTGCGCTTCGCGCAAGTAAGACCACCCGACGACCTGCCGCGGCTTCGATGGCAAACACCGTCGAAGCCGTGGCAGTGTTCGGACCGCTTTCGCCGCCGACATCGCCTTGTGCTCTCGCTAGCGGTCGATGCAAAGCCGCACCGGGTCGGGGCGCACTCTCCCTCCAAAATCTCATCCGCGCTCCGTCCGCAGTATGCTACGTTGACGGCGGTCAGCGTTGCTGCCGCATCAAGGCGGCGCGCGCCTTCGGGATACGGGATGCGCGTCACAGCCTTGAGCTTTTGGATGGTGGTTGCGTGTAGCGTCGCACTTGCCCCGGCTCGCGCCGGCGCGGAAGAGGGCTTTGATACCGAGCACATCTTCGGCTTCATGATCGGCACCGATGTCGGCACTCCCGGCGAGCGTGAACTCCAGAGTGAGACGACCGGGCGCTTCGGCAAGGGCGGCGGGACCTACCGCGCGCTGTCGCAGGAGATCGAGATCGAGGTCGTGCCGCTGCCGAACTTCCGCATCGAGGTCGGCGGCACCACAACCTTGCACGACATCACCGGCGTCCCCGACATTGACGATCGCCGCCAGCTCAACTTCCAGGGTGCCTCGCTCGACCTGCGCTATCGCCTGCTCGATCGCGAGCGCGCGCCGTTCGGACTGACCGTCGCCGCCGAGTTCCATGGTGACCGCATCGATGAGACCTCTGGCGCAAAGGGCCGGATGTACGGCACCGACCTCACGCTCGCCTTCGACCGCGAGCTCATCCCGAATTTCGCCATCGGCGCACTCAACCTGATCTATCAGCCGGAATGGGCGCGCTTCGAGATAGCCGGGCAGTCCGAGAAGAGCTCCACCATCGGCGTGGCTTTTGCCGGCATGGCCCGCGTGCGTCCAAACATCCTGCTCGGCGGCGAGCTGCGTTACTTCCGCCAGTACGAGGGCATCGGTCTTGGCGAATTCGCGGGCCAGGCGCTGTTCGTCGGTCCCACCGCCTATTTCCAGCTGTCCGAACGCTCGCGGCTTACCTTGAGCTGGAGCATGCAGGCCTGGGGCCGCCCGACCGGATCAGCCGCCAATCTCGACCTCGTCAATTTCGAACGCCATCAGGCCAGGTTGGTGTTCGGTGTGAATTTCTAGGTTTGGCCGAACCTGTTGCCGCAAGCGGGAAAAGGAACGGAGACAGTTCCCCATTCCTCACGCCGGTTTGAAACTTCCGCTCGCCTTACACGTAGCCCTTTATGCTAATCTTGATTGCCCCTTGCGCGAGGATGCCGGTATGAACCCGATTGATCTGGTGGTCACTGTGTGCGCGGTGCTCTCGCCTGCGACCTGCGAGGAGCAGCATCTGGTGTTTTCCTATGCAGGGTCGCCGACGCAATGCGCCATGGCCGCGCCGCCATATATTGCGCAATGGATCGGCGAGCACCCGAAGTGGCATGCGGTGCGTTGGCGCTGTGAATACCCGCACCCGAATGACAAAGCGTGATGCGTCGCTGCTACTTGGTGCAATCCTTCAAATCCTTGTCGGCGATCGAAAATACCGCATCGGCCCTGATCTCGATGTCGCGGACGATGCACTGCCGTGAATTGGGATAGCTGACCTTGGCGTCGTAGCGGCCGGGTTCGGCGCCGGTGATCCGCAGCCGCTCGTCGTGGTCGACCTCCTTGTCCTTGTCGTTCAAGGTCTGGTTCGGACCCCAGTCGGTCTTGCCGGCCGGCGAGAGCTGAAACCCCGAGATCGTCTCGGTCGTCAGATTCCAGAGACGGATGCCCTTGCCCTTGCTTTGCGCGGCGGCTTCGCCGGCAAACGCCAGCAACGCGATCAACACCGGACCCCAACGCATCAAATCGTCCTCCCAAGCGGCGCCGTTATTGCTTGATCAGGCGCTCGCCGTTTTTTGCCTTGTCGAAATTCTTGGCGCGGTCAAGACCGATCGGTGCAATCAGCCTGGCGGATGTGAGATCGGCACCCTCGAAATCGGTGTCGATGACGGTCGCCCCGGTCAGATCGGCACCGCCGAGCTGGGCGTTCCTGAGCGAAGCCCCGGTCAGGTCGGCTCCCGTGAGGGAGGCAAACTCGAGATCGACCCGCGACAGGTCGGCGTTGCGCGCGTTCAACCGTGCCAGATTGGCTGATCGCAGCACGGCGCGCATCAACCCCATCGACTGGTTGCGCATATCGGCGCCGAGATGCGCATCCGCGATCGACGCGCCGACCAGACTTGCGCCGCTGAGATCGGCCGCGATGCGCGCACCGGTCAGATCGGCGCCGTCGAGGCGAGCGCGTGCCATCTGCGACGCAAACAGATTGGCCCGCTTCAGGCTCGCGCCTGTCAGATCCGCATCCAGCAGCCATGCCTGATCGAGGATCGCTCCATCAAGCCGGGCACCCGCGAGTTTCGTCTTGTTCAGCCGTGCCGCGCGGAGAATGGCGTCGGTCAGGTCAAGACCACTGAGATCGAGCCCCGACAGCCGCTTGCCGGTCAAATCGGCAGGCGCGCCGGCGCTCGCTTTGGCCAGCATGGCCTCGACCTCCTGCCGGCTCATTTCAGCGGAGACCATGGCGGGTGACGTCAGATCGAGGCCGCGCATCATGTCCTGCGCGCGCGTCGTTGTCGCGAGCAGAGCGAGGCAAAGCGTCGTCAGGGCGAATGTTCGCGTCATCAGCAGACTCCGCTGCGGCTAGTCTAGCACACCTGCCGCACGGCTGCCTATGAGACATCCGGCCCGGCGTCATCGTCGCCCTGTTCACCCTGGACTTGCCGCGCAAGCCCAGCCTTGATCGCTGCAATCGCGGCGTCGCCGCGCGCCTCGCGCGCGATGGCAATGGGCACCTCGGCCAGAATGCGCGCCGGGCGCGGCGACAGGAAGAACAGTCGATCGCCGAGACGCACCGCGTCGTCGATGCTGTGAGTGACGAGCAGCGTCATCACCGGGCGGCTTGCGACCAGCGTCGCGATCTCGTCGCGCAGGCGGCCTGAAAGGGCGTCGTCGAGCGAGGCGAGGGGCTCGTCGAGCACGAGCAGATCGGGCTCGACCGCAAATGCGCGGGCCAGCGCGACGCGGCGGGCAAGCCCCAGCGACAATTCGCCGGGAAAGTGGCTGCGATGCGCCTCCAGCTCCAGGATTCTGAACAGCTCCGACAACTTCGCATCGCTGATATTGGGCGCGGCGAGACGCACGTTCTGCTCGACCGAGCGCCACGGCAACAGCCGCGGCTCCTGGAACACCATCCCAATCCGCGCCTCCGGCGGCCGCGCGACCTGTCCGGCGAAGTCGCGATCGAGCCCGAGGATGATGCGCAGCATCGTGCTCTTGCCGCAGCCGGACGGACCGATCAGCACCCCGACCTCGCCCGATTGAAGCGCAAACTTGATCGGTGCCAGCACCTCGTGCGTTCCGCCCGCGGCACTCCTGAACGTCTTGCCTGTAATACCGACCTCAAGCCGCACGGGGCCGCCACCTGTTTGCATGGGCTTCGAACGGCTGCACCAGTGCTGTCTCGATCACGAGCACGACGGCGGCAAACGTCAGGGAATAGGCGAGCAGCCGCGGTGTGTCGAACAGCTGGAACGCGACCCCGATCTCGAAGCCGACGCCGTTCGGTCGCCCCAAAAGCTCGGCGACCAGCACGATCTTCCACACCAGCGACAGTCCGGAACGTGCGGAGGCAGCGACATAGGGCGCAAGCTGTGGCAGCACGACATGACGGAACGCGCGCCAGCGCGGCATTGCGAACACGCTCGCCATCTCGTCCAGCGAGCGGTCGAGCGCGCGGGTGCCTTCGCGCAAGGTGACAACCGCGGTCGGCAGCTTGTTGATGGCGATCGCCGCGATCGCAGCCGCTTCGGTCAGGCCCGCCCAGATATAGGCGAGCACGATCACCACCAGTGCTGGCAGGTTCAAGAGCAGGATCAGCCAGGGATCGCCGAGCCGATCGGCGAGCTTCACCCGGCCCATCAGATAGCCGATGGCACTGCCGAGCGACATCGCCAGCACGAAGGCGAGCGCGACCCGCGCGAGCGTGGCGCCGAGATGCAGGAACAGTGCGCCGCTCGCGGCTTCCGCGATCATGACGTCGAGCACGGCGGGCGGGGAGGGCAGCTTTGCACCGCCGACGAACAGCGCGGCGGTCCACCAGACGGCGAGGAACAGGGCAAACGAAACCAGACGCAGCACCTCAATCTCCGGGAACTGCGTGATAGAAGGTGCCCGGATCGAGTTCGGCCGCGGGCCCAACCAAATCACGGCCGCCGGTCTCGGCCAGCACGCGGTAGAGCACGCGCGCATCGGCCTCCTCGTCAGCGATGCTCCGCCGCGGAATGCCGTCGCGATAGCGCTCGCGGTAGGTCTTGAGCACGGCCGGATCGGTGGTCCCGGTGAGCGGCGCGATCTTCTCCCAGGCTGCATCTGACGTGACCAGCAGCTGCTTGGCCTTGCGGGTCATCGCAATGAAACGCGCCACCGCCTCGCGATGGCTGGCCGCCCAGCTCTCGTCGAAGACATAGCCGACTGCGGAGACCGCGCCCTTGGCGCCGAGCTTCGGCAAAATGTCCTCGATGCCGGCGAGGCGCCGGAAGCCCTTGGCCTCCAATTGTGCGCAGAAATTCCAGAAGTTGAGGCTCGCATCCATCTCGCCGTCGAGTGCCTTCGCGGCGATCAGGGGCGGCGCGCCATAGGCTATGGTTGCCTCCGACTTCAGGTCGATGCCGTCCTGCTTCATCCGCGCTTGCAGCAGCAGCCAGCTCTTGTCGATCGGGCCGCCGCCGACGCCGAGCTTGCGTCCCTTGAGGTCGGCGAGGGTCTTGATCGGCGACGCCGCCGGCACCATGACCGCACCGAGGGCGCTGGAATAGGGATAGAAGGTCAGCTTGGCGCCGAGCGCGCGCTCGCGCGACACCCAGAGCCAGTCCGACAGCATGATGTTGGCATTGCCGGCGCGCAGCGCGATCTTGCCGGCCTCGGGACTCGCAAGCTCGGTGACCTCGAGCGAGAGGTCGGCCTCCTTGTCGAGCCCATTGGCGCGGATCGTGGCCAGCTCCCAGGAGAATGTTCCGGTCTTCTGCACCGCAAGGCGGATCGCATCCGCAGCACGGCCGGTTGCGACCTGCGTCAGCGCCAGCGTCATCGCGAGCGCCAATGTTCGACCAAGAAGTCTCGTCACCTTGTGAGCCGTTTCCTCGAAGGAGTACTTTTCAGGACAATACGCATAGCATAGCTTTGATCGCAACCAGCGGGAGGACGCGCATGAATCTGGCGGGACAGCTACGACCGATTGTCGCCGCATTGGCGGCGCTGGCGGCGACCGCGTGCGTGGCGCGAGCCGACGAGGTCAATGATTATCCGACCTCGGCGCGTGCCGAATACGTCTATGGCTGCATGAAAGCCAATGGCGAGAGCCGGCAGTCGATCGAGCAATGTTCCTGCTCGATCGACGTGGTGGCCTCGATCGTCCCCTATGAGCGCTACGTCACCGCGGAAACCGCGCTCAGCATGTCCCAGGTGCGCGGCAATCTCGGCACGCAGTTTCGCACCTCGGAGCAGGCGAACTCGGCAGTGAATGATCTCAGGCGCGCGCAGGCGGAAGCCGAGGTGAGGTGCTTCTAGCCATCGACGTTAGCCGGACGCGCGAACGGTGCTGTCCCTTCTCCCCTTGTGGGAGAAGGTGGCGCGAAGCGCCGGATGAGGGGTCGCTTCCGCAAACTCAACCGTGAGAGAAGCACGTGGATAGAACCCCTCACCCGTCTCGCCGCTACGCGGCGATCCACCCTCTCCCACAAGGGGAGAGGGAAATTCAGCGCGAGGGTCACTACGTCCCCGGCTTCTCCACGTCCCACTCGTTGCGGAACACATGTCCGTCCGTATCCTTGGCTTCCGCGCGGAAACGCTTGGCGCCGTTGGAGACATAGGTGAAGCGCAGATTAGGATCTTCCGAGATCGAGATGCCGCCCTCCATCCCGAGTACAAGGCTGTCGTCCTGCGTCAGCTTGAGCTGGTTGACGAAGAAGGCCGGGATATAGAGCTGCGTGACCTGGTCCATCTGAAGGCCGGAATTGTTAGGATGGCCGATCATGATCTGCGCTTCGCGGATGTGGCTGGCCGGCGCAGCCTCACGCGCGAACTGCCGATAGCGCATCTGGCCGAGCCGGCTCGTGGCTTCCTCGGCGTTCTTCCCCGCCGGAGCGGAGCAGCCGCCGGATGCCTTCACATAGGTCTTGGCGACGTAGAGCTGGCCGTCGCTGAGCTCTGCCACGGCGTGGACGTCGGTGTAGTTGTTGACGCGCACGCGGGTTGAGATTTCCGTGACGTTGGCGTCCGGCCCAAGCTCGAACTTCGCCGCCATCGGCGCCGGGTTGCGGTCGATCACCAGCGTGATCGCGCGGATGCGGCGGCTATCGCCGGGCGACAGCTTGCTGTGCAAGGTCACGGGCACGATCGCGGCATCCTCGGCGCGATACGGCATGTCGATGCCGATGACGTCGGAGCCGTCCTGCATCGGACGGTTGTTGAAGATGTCCTGTACCAGGCCCGGCCAGGGATCATAGGCCTCCTCAGCGCGCACAGGGGCAGCGAATGCCAAGCCGAGCAGCGCGGCGACAAGAGTCAGGCGGATGTTATGCCCCATCATGATCATGGTCCCGCGCGAACGAAGCAGTTAGCCAGCTGATCTCAAGATCAAGCGTAGCGCGTCCGCTACTCCCATTCAATTTCTGAAAATGCTGCGGTTGCGTTGCGGGCGTTGTAGTCGTCGAACAGCTCCCAATGCGCCCGTTCCGAGCCGGCTGCCTTGTCCGCGACGGTCCGGATCGGCTCGCCCTTCCTATTGAGCGCGCGGACGTCGGACAGCAGCGTCGAAAGGTAACGGCGTTCATCGGCCAACGCCGCTGGCCAGTCGGTCACGGGGCCGTGACCGGGGACAACGCGGACCGCCGGAACGGTCTCAAGCTCTTGGAGCAAGGCAAGCCAGCCGCGAATGCTGCCATCCATGACCGGAATGTGGCGGAGAAAGACGAGGTCGCCTGCGAACAGGGTTTTGGTCGTCTCGTCGAGCACAGTGAGATCGTTGTCGCTGTGTGCAGCGGGCCAGGCCCGCAAGGTCAGGCGGCGCAATCCGAGATCGAGCGTCAGCGTATCCGTGACGAGCAGCGTGGGCGGCACGATCTTGACCGGGGAGATCAATTCATCGCCCATGATCCGCCTGAAATTGTCGAGATAATACGGCCCGCGCGTCGTCAGCGCCTGCGGCAGCTTGCTGTGACCGACGAATCTGGTTCCCTCCGCGACAAAGGCCCCGTTGCCGAAGACATGGTCGGGATGGCCATGGGTGTTGATGACGTATCGGATCGGCTTTTTGGTACGGACTCGCACCGCCGCGAGCAGCGCCTCGCCTTCACGGACGCTGCCGCCGGTATCGATCACGGCCACCGCATCCTCGCCGATGATGAAACCTACATTGGCGATGGTCCCCTCATTCTCGCGCGTCATCAGGGCAATGGTCCCAGAGTGTACGAATATTCCCGGCGCGACTTCGCTTACAGGCAATTCGGCCGGTTCGGCACGTGCTAGCGTCGCGAGTCCCAGCAGGGCCAAGGCTGCGATCATTGAAGTGATGTGGGACAATTTGCCGCCTCAGTTCAAAGGGTTTGCCGCATTGCACTGCAGCAAAGTCAAACCAACACAAAGTTGGCGAAACATGGTGCGTCCGTGCGTTGCATGGATAGCATTCGAACAGAATGAGGAGGAAGCGCGATGATGGAGGCCGGACGACATCGTCGCTGGTTATTTTCGCTGTGTGTCATGGCGGCGTCTTGCGCGATCGGCGACGTTGCCGTCGCGCAAACGAGCGACAGTGGCGACCTCTCGTTCGAGCTGGTCGACCCGAAAGTGCTGCGCGTCTGCTCCGATCCGCGCAACTTGCCGTTCTCGAACGAAAAGGGCGAAGGGTTCGAGAACAAGCTCGCCGAGCTGTTTGCGGACAAGCTGCAGAAGAAGCTCGACTACGTGTTCTTCCCGCAAGCCACGGGCTTCGTAAGGATGACGCTGGGCGCACATCGTTGCGACGTCATCATGGGTTATCCGCAAGGCGACGATCTCGTGCAGGGTACCAATCCCTATTATCGAACGTCGTACGCGCTGGTCGCCAAAACGGGCAGCGGCCTCGAAGAGGTCGACACGCTCGAAGACGCGCGGCTGAAGGGTAAGCATGTCGGCATCGTCGCCGGCACGCCGCCGGCGACCAACATGGCGATCGCCGGCCTGATGGGGGATGCAAAGCCTTATCCCTTAATGATCGACACCCGCTTCGACAATTCGGCGCAGGCGATGATCGACGATCTCACCGCCGGCAAGATCGACGCCGGCGTGCTGTGGGGGCCGATGGCCGGATTCTATGCGAAAAAGGCCGGCTCGCTCCATGTCACGCCGCTGGTGAAAGAAACCGCCGGACCAAAACTGGCCTATCGCATCGGTATGGGCGTGCGCGCCGCCGACCAGAACTGGAAGCGGCAGCTCAACAAGCTGATCCAGGAGAACCAGGGCGAGATCAATAAAATTCTGCTCGACTTCGGCGTGCCCCTGCTGGACGAGAGCGACCGGCCGCTCGGCGCGGAGACGGCCAAGAAGGCGCCATGAGGCGGCACGTTGCCGCTGCGTTTGTCGCCGCCGCGATCGCGGCACCGGTACTTGCGCAGCAGCAGGAGCCGTTCGAACCCGAGGGTTATCGCACCGACAATTATCGCGCCCCGGTACCGGCGACGCTTGCAGGCGCGCGCGTGCTCACCACAGCGGAAGCCGAGGCGATCTGGCGGACGAAGACTGGGGCCTTCATCGATGTGATGCCGCGTCCGCCGAAGCCGAAGAACCTTCCCGCAGGTACTGTCTGGCGCGAGGCGCCGCGCAAGAACATTCCCGGCAGCATCTGGCTTCCGGATACCGGTTACGGCGCATTACCGCCTGCCATGGACGATTATTTTCGCGACGGCCTTGCGCGAGCCTCGCGCGGCGACCAGGCGGCGCTGCTCGTGATCTATTGCCTGGCCGACTGCTGGATGTCCTGGAATGCCGCCAAGCACGCGTTGGCCGACGGCTATTCCAACGTCGCCTGGTATCCCGACGGCACCGACGGCTGGGAACACGCCAAGCTTCCGACCGAAGCGGCGCAGTCGGAGCCGCGGCCGGAGCAGTAACAGCTCGCATCACCCGCGCGATCACGGTGTCAGACAGAGACGCACATCCTTCCTCCTCGCCATTGCGAGCGCGGCGAAGCAATCCAGAGTCCCTCCGCGGAAAGATTCTGCTCGCAATGACGATGTGGGCGAAGCTTCGCGTATGTCGACTGGACGGACTCGCGGAAGCTCCCCCTCACCGGAATTCAAGCTGCGCTCGAATTCCGACCTCTCCCCGCAAGCGGGGTGAGGTGCAGACCCAACTACTGCTTCTGCAGCTTCGTCAGCGTCCCCGTGCCGTTGGTGTCGGTCGCAGCGTAATTCACCCTGTCACCGGCATGGACGGTATCGAGCATCGCGGCGTCCTTGGCCTTGTACTCCTGGAGCGCGCCAGCGCCGCCGGCGCTGCCGCCGACCGTTCCCTTCTGCGTCTGCTGGATCGAGATCGTGCCGTTCAGCCGGTCGATCTTGGTGACCATTCCGGTCATGTCGTCAGCGAAAGCGCTGGATGCGAGCATGCCAATGACCGCAGCGCCTGCGAAGATGAATTTGGTTGTTCCCATCGAGGCCTCCCGGCGTTCGAACATCAGGTCGACAAGACATTCTAGATCGATTTGGTTCCGGGAGATAGCGAAGCAAAACGGTTAACGATCGCTGCGATCCCATCGCGGAACTATTTTGTAAGCCGTCAGCGAGGTTGACGCTATTCCAGCTCTTGCTGGATCACGCGGCCAAGCGCGAACAGGCGCTGGTCGATCGCGGTCGGAACCTCGCAGACGAAACGCACAACCTTGTGGCGGTCCTCGAAAATGCGGGTCTTCCAGATCAGATCGTTGTTGAGCGCCTCGACCTTGGCTTCGTCGCGCGGCGTCGCGCTTTGAAGCGCCTGGAGCTGAACCGCCTCCTCGCGGATCTTGTCGGCGGCCTCGCGCTGCTTGCGGCTGACCCGTTCGAGGCCGCTCATCACCTGGGAGCGCTGGGCGTTAAGCGTATCGAACAAACCGGCGAATAGCAGCTTTGCATTCGCTGTCTTGTCGGCTGCGGAGCCCGCCAGGAATTCCTTGACCGACCTCTCGGCCTCGTCCAACGGCGTCTTCCGGGCCGACAATTTTGCGACCAGCGCGCTGACCTTCGCATCGTCCTTCCACTTGCTCTGGACGTCGTCGACCGGCGGCCCGGCCCACACGGCGGCGAGCGAAATATCGGGAACCTTGGCTTGGGTGCAGGGCCAGTCGGGATAGCGCGGATCGGCCGCGCGCGCGGCGGTGCCCGCGATTGCGAGCGCCACGGCGGCCATGGTCACCATCCGGAACATCATCCTTCGCCTCCCGCGGGCCCGCGTCGCGTCAGCCCGCGCGAAGGATCATAAGCGATAATCGCCCCGATCATGAAGACGATTGTGCAGGTCGCAACCACGGCCAGCGAGACCCAGTTGATCTGTCCGTACAGCGCGAAGCGGATCAGCTCGACCGCGTGGGTGAACGGATTGGCTTCGCAGACATAGTAGAGATAGGGGCTGCCCTCCTGCACCCGCCACAGCGGGTAGAGCGCGGAGGAGGCGAAGAACATCGGGAAGATCACGAAATTCATCACGCCAGCAAAATTCTCCAGCTGCTTGATGCCGGAGGAGATCAGCATGCCGAGCGAGCCCAGCATCAATCCGGACAGGATCAGCGCCGGCAGCACCGTGAGATAGCCGACCGGAGGAGGGGTGATATCCCAGAACCAGGCGATTAGGAGGAACGCATAGACCTGGAGCAGCGACACCGCGGTGCCCGCGAGCAGCTTGCAGAACAGCAGGAACCCGCGCGGCAGCGGGCTCACCAGCAGCGTACGCATATTTCCCATCTCGCGGTCATAGACCATCGACAGCGAGGACTGCATGCCGTTGAAGAGCTGGATCATCGCCATCAGCCCGGGCGCGATAAAGACCTCATAGAGGATGTAGGTCTCGTACGGCGGGATGATGGAAATGCCGAGCACCTGCCGGAAGCCGGCGGCGAAGATGAACAGCCACACCAGGGGGCGCACCAGCGCCGAGACGAAGCGCTCGCGCTGATGCAGGAAACGCAGTCCCTCGCGCCAGACGATGCCGGTGAGACAGGTCATGTACTCGGCGAACGAGAAGCCGCGTGGCGTGTCGTGGGCAGTGATGGTGCTCATGCGCCGCCCCCCGGCATCACTTGCGCGCCGGTCAGGCGCATGAAGGCGGTGTTGACGTCCTGCGCTCCGGCATCAGTGATGACGCGGCCGACGGGACCCTTTGCCAGCACCTTGCCCTGGTGCAGCACGACGAGATCGTCGCCGGGCGCAATCTCATCGAACAGATGCGTCGCCCAGAGCACGCCGATGCCTTGTTCTGTGACGAGCTGGCGGACATGGCTGATGATGTCGGCGCGCGCCTTGACGTCGAGGCCCACGGTCGGCTCGTCCAGCAGCAACAGCCGCGGCCGGTGCAGCAGCGCGCGCGCGATTTCCAGCCGCCGCATCTGTCCGCCGGAGAGATCGCGCACCTTGCTGCCGGCGCGCTCGGCAAGGCGGATGCGATCGAGCAGTTCGGCGGCGCGCGCCGCGGCATCGCGGCGGCCGATGCCGTGGAGGGCCGCGTGATAGAGCAGGTTCTGCGTCAGCGACAGATCGAGATCGAGCGTACGCGGCTGGAACACGACGCCGAGCAGCCGCAGCGCCTCGCCGGGCATGCTGCTGACGTCATGACCGAAAATGCCGACATGGCCGGACTGGATGCCGAACAGCCGCGTAATCAGCGAAAACAGCGTGCTCTTGCCGGCGCCATTGAGACCGAGCAGTGCAGTGAAGCTCGCCGGAGCGACGTTGAAGGAGACATCGCTCAGCGCCCGGCGCGGGCCATAGGCATGGCTGACCCCATCGATCGACAGCGCCGGCACGGCAGCCGGATCAGGCTTTGGCGCAGAGTCGCGTGTCTCGGCTATGGGGGCGGGACTGGTCATGGCGCGATCGTGACGCCCCAGGGCAGTTCGCCCACCTGAATGGTCTTGATCACTTTTTGCGCGGCGACGTCGATCACGGAGACATCGTTGGACACGCCGTTGGTGGTGAGCAGGTATTTTTCGTCCGGCGTGAACGCCATGTGCCAGACCCGTTGTCCGACCAAGAGATATTTCGTCACCTTGCGCGTGGCGGTGTCGACCACGGCGACGCGGTTGGCGGGTCCAAGCGCGATGAAGGCGGTTTTGTCGTCCTTGGTCATGCCGATGCCGACCGGCTGGATCGCCTCTTTCCGCAGGCCCGGGATCTCGAACGTGACCTTGCCGGTCACCTCGTGCTTTTTGGGATCAATGATCGACACGGTGCCGCCGATCTCGGAGGATACCCACAATTCGGAGCTGTCGTGCCTGAATTCGGCAAAGCGCGGCCGCGCGTCGACCAGCACGTTGGCGACGATCTGGCGCGAGTCCGTATCGATGAAATGCGCCATGTTGGTGGTTTCCGAGGTGTTGATCAGCGTCTTGCCGTCGGGGCTGATGGTCATGCCTTCGGGCTCGACGCCGACCTGGATGTCGCCGATGCGGGCGCGCTTCTCCAGGTCGATCACGGTCACCGTATTGTCGTTCTCATTGGCGACGTAGAGGATCTTTCCGGCGGCATCCTGGGCGAATAGTTCAGGATCGGGACCGGAGGGCAGGCTGTCCACTACGCTCTGCGTCTTGGCGTCGATCACCTGGATGGTGTCGTCGTCGCCGACCGCCACCATAACGAACTTGCCGTCGCGGGTGAATTCGATGCCACGCGGGCGCTGGCCGACCTTGATGGTCTTGGTCACCGTCCAGCTCTCGGTGTCGATCACCGAGACCGTGTTGCCCTTCTCGTTCGAGATATAGGCGATGAACGCATGCGCCGGCGCCGCCGCAAGCGCGAGGCCAGACAGCAATCCCACACGCCACAACATCCGCGTTCTCACTTCAGCTTGCATTTGCTCTCCGGGCGATCATATCCGAGCGTATCGAGCTCCGAGACCTGGTGCAAAAAGCCCTCCTGCGGCGACACCGACACCACCATGCGGCCGTCGACCAGCAGGATCGGCTGGCGAAGCTGCAGGTTCCAGTCGCGCAAGGTCAGCTTTGTGCCCTTGAAGGCGGCGACGGAAAAATCCGGCCCCTTGATGAAGTCGCTGACCTTCCTGACGTCGCCGGAGTTGGTGCGCGAGGTCGCTTCGCCGATCATGCGCACCGCGGTCCAGGCCTGCATGTCGAGCGCGGTCATCCGTCGTGAGTTCAGCTTGATGAAGCGGTTCTGCATCTGGATCGCGCCCCATTGGTCCTGCGCCGCGTCCCAGCTGCGCGGCACGAGGCCAGCCGAGCCGGCGACCGGGCGCGGGTCCCAGGTGCGGTAGGGCAGATAGGCTGCGAACACCTCGCTCTCGTCGGCGGCCACCAGCACGTCATAAGCCGGCGCCTGCTGCGTGAACACCGGCATCTGGCGCTGGATCAGCGTCACGCCAGAGTCGGTGCGGCGCGCGCCGCCGGTGTCCTCGAACGTGCGCTCCTGCACGATCTTGGCGCCGAACCGCGTCGCCGCGCGTCGTAGCGCGTCGGCAAACAGCTTGTCCTCGTCATGCGAGCCGACAACGAGCAGCCAGCGCTTCCACTGCTTCCACACCAGATACTGGCCGAGCGCATCCGCCAGCATCGCCCGCGTCGGCGCGGTGTGGACGACATTGGAGCGGCAATCGGCCTCGCGCAGCCGCTCGTCGATCGCGCCGGCGTTGAACAGCAGCGTGCCGCGCTCGCGCAGGCTATCTGCGACCTTCAACAGCGCGTCGGCCGGAAGGTCGGCGATGATGAAGCCGTTGCGCGCGGCAAGGTCGGTCGCAGCCCGCACCGCATCCTCGCCCTCCTTGATCCGGCGTTCTTCCAGCGTAAATCGCTGGTTGAGGAATTTTCCGGTCGTATTGTTGTCCTCGATCGCAAGGCGTGCGCCGGCGAGGCCGTCATTCTCGGCGGGCTGCTCGACCAGCGACAGCGTCGATCTGGTGCCGGCGAGGCCGAGATAGCCGACGCCGATCAGGGCTGGGTCCGCCGCGAGCGCTTGCGTGGCCGCCAGACTCAAGCCGATCAGGCCGACCAACCATCGGATCATGCTTCCTCCGTAGGTCTCCCCGGCTTGACCGCCGATGGAGAATTGTCTCTGCTAAAGCATGACCGATTTAGCCCGGCTTGCAACCCCGCATTTCGTCCTCGCGCGCGCTGGAATCACGATCATGCGAGCGCTGATGACCATCGCGGCTTTATTGTTGACGGCGTCGGCCGCGTTGGCCGATCCGCCGAAGCTTGCGGTGTTCGATTTCGAGCTGATCGACACCAGCCTGCCCGGTGAGTTCTACGGCTCGAAGCCGGAGCTGGAGCGGCTCGATCGCATCAGCGAGCAGCTGCGCAAGCAATTGGCGGAGTCAGGCCGGTTCCAGCTGCTCGATATTGCCCCTGTCAGGGATGCCGCCCGTCACAGCAATCTGCAGGCCTGCGGCAATTGCGATCTCACCTTTGCCGGGCAATTGGGCGCCGAGCTCGAGATCACCGGCATGGTGCAGAAGGTCTCGAACCTGATCATCAACCTCAACATCTACCTGAGCGACGTGAAGACCGGCAACATGATCACGATCGCCAGCGCCGACATGCGCGGCAACACCGACGAATCCTGGTCGCGCACGATGAGCTATCTGGTGCGCAACCGCTTGCTGGCGCCGAATTACGGGAAGCGGGAGTAGGCTTGTTTCGCATCTATTTGCCGCGTCGGCGGCGCACCCTCGCCCCTTGTGGGAGAGGGTGGATTCGATGCGAAGCAACGAAGCCGGGTGAGGGGTTGTCTCCGCGA
>NZ_VSTH01000021.1:72894-92577 GCF_008123965.1 Bradyrhizobium hipponense
TATGGAGTGCACCTTCTCCCACAAGGGGAGAAAGTGCACTCCATAGCGCTCCATACGGCTCCACGCAGCTCCACTAACCGATTGTTATTGCTGATTTTATCTTCACTGCGCTACAGTGGACGCCATACTCCTCCACTCCCATTTTGGGGACATTTCGAGGGACACCATGGCCCGCATGACCCGTTCTGCATTTCTGGAAAACCGTACTGGCACGCTTGAAGCTCGCGACACGTAGGAAGCCGTACACCGCGCTGATCGCGCCCGGCATCTTTCTCGCCTATCGCCGCAACGCTGGTCCCGGCACGTGGTCGGTGAAGTGCCATGGCTGGCTCAAGCGGTTTGGTCTCGCCGACGACCACGAAGACGCCAACGGCGAGAGCGTGTTGTCATACTGGCAGGCGCTCGACAAAGCCAAGGCGTTGGCGCGTGCCGACGAGACCAATACCGAGCGGCCGATCATTGTCGCCGACGCTGTCGACACCTATGAAACCGATCTCGAAACGCGTGGCGGACGGAAGTACAATGCCACCCAGCTCCGCCTGCATCTAACCGACGCCTTGAAGAGCAAGGCCGTCGCGCTGCTGACCGAACGCGAGCTGCGGGACTGGCGCGCTGGTCTGGTGAAGAAGGAACTGAAGCCCTCCTCCGCTGATCGCATCGGCCGCTCACTGAAGGCGGCGCTGGCCCTTGCCGCCCGCAACGACAAACGCATCACCAATGCCGCTGCCTGGAAGAATGGCTTGAAGAAGCTGCCCGACAGCGAAGTTGCGCGCAACGTCATCCTGCCGGATCAAACAGTCGCCGCCCTGGTCAGCGGTTCATATGATGAAGACCGAGACTTCGGTCTGCTGATTGATGTTCTGGCCGAGACCGGCGCCCGGGAAAGTCAGGTGTTCCGGCTGGCCTCGGCCGATCTCCAGGATCATCTCACGGCGCCCCGGCTGATGATGCCAACCAGCCGCAAAGGCAAGGCCCGGAAAATCGAATATCGGCCGCTGCCGATCTCGGCACGGTTGGCGAAGGCGCTGCGGCAGCAGGCAAGTGGCAGGGCTGCGCATGCGCCGCTGTTCGATAAGATGTGGAATTTGGCGACGCTCTTCAGTCCGGTGGTCGCACGTCTCGAACTCGGCCCGGAGGTGACGCCCTACGCCTTGCGGCATTCATCGATTGTCCGGCAGTTGCTCAAGGGCGTGCCGACCCGCGTGGTCGCCGCCCATCATGACACGTCGGTTGCGATGATCGAGCGCAACTATTCGCGGTTTATCATAGGCGATCCGAGCGAGGCACTTACCCGGGCGACCTTGCTCGACTGGGCGACGCCGGCCTCGCCGGAGGTCATTCCGCTCGCGCGGCTGGCGTCGTGACGTTCAAGGCAAATGCGCGAGGAGCCGTGGACTGGCCCGTATAACCCCGCTGGCGCGCGGTAGCGGGGCAAAGAGGGCGAGGTCTGCGCCTATTCGTTCGCCCGAGCAATGATCGTGAGCAATTCGCGCTCGGATTCTTCTGCCGCCTTGAGCACCTCAAACTGCGCGGGAGGCAGGTGAATTTCGATGAAGTGTCTCACCAAATGGCGAAGCTGGTTGGGTTCGATTGCGTCCAACTCGACCGAGATGTCGCCGAAGCCTTTGGCCCGACTATCGCTGGTCTTGGTCGGTCTCGTCGGCAGGTCCCATATCTCGATCTGGGCGCGCGTCACTCCGATCCGACGGAAGTTGATCTCAGCATCGGGGGCCATCTCGCGCAGGGTCTCTTCGATTTTCTCCCCAGCATTGACGCCGGATGGATCGAAGTCGCCGAGATGGTAGATATACGTGGGGACATCGAGCGAGCTGATATATTCAGCCGCACTGTGGAGGAACGACAGGCTGGCGTACCCACGGGACACCATCAACGGCACGTCAAACTCTGCGGTCACGGGCAACACGACGCCAGCGAGCGCGTCCTTTTCGAGCCAGACCTCCACGTAGGCGTCGGCATCAGCCCAGAGAGCCTTTCTGTAGAACTGCGCCGTCTGCGTCAGCGCGTCGCTCACGCTATTGAACGTGCGCGGTTTACGCTGCCATCTCGTATTGTCGGCAAGCCAGTCGTAAGGAAGATCGCCGCTCCGGCGCATCAAGACGAGATCGGTCTGCACCTTGTTGTAGCCAGCCTCCGTCTTCTCGATGATGCCACGGACCGTGGCCTGGTAGAACACCTGCCGCACGGTCATCGGTTTGCCTACCGCGACGATGTTGAACAACGCCTCGCGGCGCTGCTCGACCTCAGCCTTGGTGGAGCGGGGGCGTTTTATCGGGCTAGCCTTATAAGCTCTCTTGCTCATTAGACCTGCCCGACGTCAGAAGCTTCGGCAGCCAGGTTCTCGCGTTCACGACGCCACTCGGCCGCCGCTTCAACCGAGATCGCCACCTTGCGCAAGGTGCGCATCTCGCGCGGGCCAAGACCAGCGGCCCGCATCTTGAAATACATCGCCTCCGAAATGCGATGGGCCGCGCAGAACTCCCTGATGGTGTATGCTGCGCGCGGCACTTCTGTCGGCTCCGAGAGATTCTGATTGCCGGAGCTGCTACGCGGTGACGTGACTCTTTTCGATTTGGATGCCATTACTTCCCCTCCTTGATCCGCATGGATGACAGTGGATCGGTGTAGAGAGGTCGACGACGGCGAGTAGGTTAAGTTGGTTCGAAAATAGCTAATCGTCTTAACGTCCAACGAACAGTCGGTTGGTTAGTTCGTCAGAACACAACGTTAGGAACCACGGCGTTTCTCCCTCTTGCAGTGTGTTGCAGGCTTCGGCACACTTGCGTCATGGTCGATGCTCCTCGTGAAGAAATGTCCGACTGGCTCGCCGCACTGCGCGATCCGATCGGGGGCGATCTAAAACTGTCGTCCTTCGTCCGCGCACCTGAGCACATCCCCAATGTCCTCAGCGCGGTCGGCGAGCAACAGCCCTCTGATCGCCGCCGGATCGTCGTCGCGCTCGACCGCTGGGCGACGAACCTATGGTTCGCCTCCGAGTTCAAGCCGAGCCTTAGCTTCACGGAAACACGCCAACGGCTTGAGCGCATAGTCGCGGCAGGAAAAATCCTGCGGACCAACATGCATGCCGAACTACGCTTCGCTATTTCGTGGGCGAACGTTCTGAAGGCCCCGATTGCAGCCCGCGACGACGTGATAGACGCAATGCATATCCCCGATGCGACGTTCGATGTGGGCCTTATGTTCTTGATCGAAGGCGCTGATGAACTGTTGAGCAATCCGGAAGCCTATCGTGCGGTGTTTTGGCAGCCTCCAGGAACAGAGCGCCATAAGAGCTTGGTGCGGGCGCTGCTCTGGGAGCCACTGCTCGACCTGCTGGATGAATTCAAGCTTGAAAGCTATGACCAACACCAGCCGCTGATCCACTCGATTAGATCATTGCATCTCGCCTGCGGGATCGAAGCGCCCAATGAGAGCGCTGTGCGAGTAGCTGTTCACGAGAGGAAGAAAGCCGCGTTAAGCCAGCCGGCGAATTCACCGCCAACTTAACCTTTCAGCACAGGACATGCCGAGCGACCCTCCAGTATCGAAGTGACACTGAGGGAAACGTCGTCATGACGCTCACCGATAATCCCGAAGGCGACGAGAGCCCGGCCCGGCTTGGGTATCGTATAGCCGAATGGTCGGAGATGACCGGCACCAGCCGCATCACCACTTGGCGCAATATCAAGGCCGGCAAGCTCAAGGCCATCGATTATTGCGGGATCACCCTGATCCCCGACAGCGAGCGCGCTCGCCTCTTTCAACCCTAGTTCTAAAGCAAAGCCCGGGACGTTCGCGCGTCGCCGGGCTTTCAGTATTTTGGAAATCAGTCAGATGCACAAACTGTATACCAACATCGTTGCTGGCGAGCAAGCCAGCCGTATCGACCGGCGTCCGACGACCATCGAGTTCTTGAAGGCACTGTTCGCCTATACCACGGGACCGATCTACACGTGCTCGTTCACGAACGAGCGCGGCGCGGGTGCCGAGCGCCACGTCATCAGCCGCACACCCGGCCACATCGCCGGCTTCATCGAGAAGTGGGACAGGCGCGGGCGCGGCACCTTCTTCTGCGTGAGCACGCAGAAGGAGGGCACGCAGAAACGCAACAAGGAAAATTGCAACGAGACGAGCTTGCTCCACGCTGACATTGACTTCAAGAATGTCGATCTGCTCGGCGCCGACCCGCTCGGCGATGTGCTGCGCCACCTTGCGCGCTTGCGCATTCTGCCGAGCGCGACGGTGTCGTCCGGCAACGGGGTGCATGCCTATTGGCGCCTGACGGAGCCGCTCGACACACAAGAGAACATGGAGCGCATCGAGTCCGTGCTGCGCCAGCTTGCGGACATCGTTGCCGGCGATCTCGCCGTCTGTGAAGTGAGCCGTGTCATGCGCATGCCCGGCTCGCACAACAGTAGGAACGGCGAATGGAAGGAGGTCGTGGTCACCTCGTTCCATCCCGATCGCCGCTACGAATTCGACGACATCGAGGAGTGGCTGAGCGAGCAGTCGCCGGTCATGCTGCGCCGTAACCGCGAGCGCGCAAGGGCGGCTGGGGAGTATACGGCCGCCCAGGAGCGCCCGGTGCTCGGTGAGACTGACTTCTTTGCTGAGTACGCCAAGCGCGTGGGCTTCAAGCCGCGTGTCAATGTTGAGCAGCGCTTGCGTGCCATGATGTACATGGCCGGCGGCGAGAACTCCATCCACACCACGCAGCTCTCGGTCGCTGCATCGCTCCTGAATGCCGGCGTGTCGATCGACGACGTTGTCGAACGTGTGCTGATCGCCACGCGGGCGGCGGCGGGCGAGTACGGCGCTCGCTGGAACTGGCGCCGCGAGGAGCGCAAGGTGCGTGGCATGTGCGAGACGTGGCTGAAGAAGCATCCGCGTCGCAACCGCAAGCCGGAGGCGCGGTGATGAGCGCCACAATCGACAAAGACAACGTCGTGGAGTTCCCCCGCGCTGTTGGCGTCCCCAAAAGCGAGATGCACGCCTTCGTGGGCAATGCCGTACTCGACTATATGCGCTCGCAGGGCGAGACCTTGGTCAACGGCAAGGGCGGTGCGTGGCTCTATTCGCACGGCGTCTGGGAGCTGCGTATCGACATCGACGCCTGGCTCGGCATGCGCATCGAGAAAGTTTGCGAAGGCTTGGGCATCACGAACACGAACAAGTTGACGGGAGAGGTGCGTAATCGAATTTTGCGCAGCCCCGAGCTGTGGCGCGAGGGTAATATCCCGTGGGATCAACACGGCAAAATCCCGACGCGCTCCGGCCTCGTCGACCCCAGGACCGGCGAGCTGGAGCCGGCGCGTCCGGATCACTTCTGCACGTGGCGCATCGAGGTCGACTACGACGCCGACGCCAAGTGTCCCTGGTGGGAGATGATGATCGCCGACATGTTCGGCGACAAGGGCCGCGACGAGCAGACCGCGCTTGTGCGGGTGGTTCAGGAATGCATGGGCGCCGCGCTGATCGACAAGAAATCGCGTGCGCTGTCGAAGGCGCTGGTGTTCTGGGGTATCCAGAACCTCGGCAAGTCTGGGCCGCTTGATGTGGTAACCGGCCTGTTCGGCGGCGCCATTGCCGCCCCCATCGGGTCCGTCGAGGGCACCCATGGCTCGATGCCGTTTCGTAAACGGCTCCCGTGGGTCTTGCATGAGGCGTTCAGTGGAGCGTGGCATTTTTCCAGCGTCGTGAAGTCGATCGTCACGCAGGAGGAGGTCCAGATTAACGTGAAGAACGGCCCGGTGCTGACGCAGATCGTGCGCGCGCCGATCTTCTGGGCGACGAACTCCCAGCCGCAGTTCAAGGAGGCGACGCGCGCGATCGTGTCGCGCATGATCGTCATCGAGGTCTCGCGCAAGTTCGACGACGCCCACCCGATCGGCACCGCTGCTGAGGCGATCCGCAAGGGCTTCTCCAAACCCGGCGAGTTCATCGTCGCCACCGAGCTGCCGGGCGTCCTCAACTGGGCTATTGCCGGGCTGCGGATGGCGCTGGAGCGGGGTTCGATCGAGACCACGGCCGGTATCAAGGCCACGGCCGACGCGATCCACCGCGACAGCAATCTCGTCGCCGGCTTCCTGGAGGAGTGTGTCGAATTCGATCCCATGGCCCGCGTCCGGGTGTCGGACTTTTGCCTCGCTCATTCGGCGTGGTTCATGGAGTTGAAGGGCGAGGACCGGCGCATGCCGACCAATGACGCCATCGGCAAAGCCCTGAAGGCAGTCGGTGATGGTCGCATCGGTATCGACCCGAAAGAGATGCGCGACAATCGCAGCCGGTACTATTGCGGTGTTGCTCTCAATCAGCTCGGGCTCGAATACCACCGCGCCGCTTTGGAACGCCGTCTGTTTGAGGGAAAGACCGCCATGGCGACTGCGCCGGATCGCGAGGTGAACTCGCTGATCCCGGCGAGCTGGGACGACAGGGAGAGCATCAAAGCCATGCGCTCGTGTCACGAGCGTGTCACCGATGAGCGTCCCGTGTCACCGAAAGAGCGTGACGCGTGACGCGAATGAAGGAGTTGGAGCATCGCGCGTCACCGGCCACGTCACCGACTTAAGTAGCTGCGAGAGCTTGTTCTTTTTCAAATAGTGACACGAGTGACACGCTCTTATTGGCATTGAAGAGAAAGAGAGAAATGGCAGGGAATTGGGACGACTGAGCATGGTTTGTCGGAAGATGGCATTTCTCGCGTCACCTGCGTCACGCGTCACGGCGTCGTCTTGCGGTCTCGCAATTGGGTCCTTCCTGGCCGTCCGCCAATGCGGGTCGCGCCAGCCCCCGGTATGACCAGCGATAGAAAGTTCCAAGAGCAACAACGACAACGGATGGAGTTCAATGTGAAACTGGTATCTGCATTCGGCGCGGCTGACATGCTGGAGCTTGACCGGCAAACCGTCCGCCGTGCCTTGCGTCATGTGGCGCCGGATGGATACGAGAAGAAGCAGCCGCGATGGCGGATGAAAACGATCATGGACGCGATCGATCGGCACCTCGGACGCAATGCCGGTGCCGGCGCGCCCCCTCAGACTGCCTTGGACGCTCTCTTTGACCAGTTCGATACAGGCTGCAAGGACCTCGACAGAGTGCCGGTCCTTGAAGCTCGGCGCCATGAGGCGCGCAGGCTGGTGGCCTTGCTGGTTGAGCTGGACGCCGCCATGCGCGCCGATGCGCGCGCCCGTCGTGAAGACGAGCTGCGGGCCTCCTTGCGTTGCGACCAACACCTCCGGCTCGCAATGCGCAACTTCGAGGGGCCGTGTGAATGGACCCAGGATGAGTGTTGGGCCCTCTTGGCGGAGGAGGCGGAGTAATGACCGAGGAGCAAAAGGCGCTCGCCGCCGAGCTTGACCGGCTCTCCGCCGATGCGGCTCGTCTTGCAGACTGCGTGCGACGGCTCGGGAGGTCTGGCGACCCGATCGATGATCTGCGCGAGGGTTTCTTCTTGACCGTCGGACAGGCCGCAACCATTTGCGCCGTCGCCGATCAGGCGATCTATAACTGGATCGATCTTGCAGCCCAGATGCGCCGTCCGATCGCCGAGAAACGCGCGAGGGTGTGGATCATTGATACGGCGCGGCTGCTCGCTTTCGTCGAGAAGCATCGCGGCGGCTTGCCGGCGCGCGTGAAGGCCGAGAACCGGCTCAAAGAACATTGGCCGAAGTGGTCGGAGCCGCCTGAGCTGTGCCCGTCGTGAAGCAGACTACGACCGGCGTCAGTGTCTGGTCTCGGGGTAAAATCGGACCGCCCAATAGGAAAGGACGAACATCGGCTTCTGTGAAGCGGACCTGCCGGTGTCCCGCAGAATACGAGAGCTATACAACCCGGACGTCGCAGTCTGATCGTACCCAAGGGGAGGTCGCGAAATCAATCACTCGTTTTCGTTGTTCGGCGTCGTTGGCGTGCGCTCAGGTCGGTTTAAGCAGGCAAAGTGGTTTCCTTTCAGATAAGCTTGTGCAGCCGGTTATCGGCACGTCGGAGGAAATCATGAAAGCTCATTACTTGATCGCATTGTCACTACTCGGCGGTATCACAATCGGCGGCTTCGCCGTTCAAGGATTGTCAGCGCAAACCAAGCTGAAAGCCTACAGTATCGGTGAGATCGAACCAATCGCTGGCGCGACTGTCTCGCCAGCGTATATCGAGGCAGCCAGAAAGGCACTGGCGGATGCCGGTGGTCGCTCTATGGGAACGTTGAAGGGCAGAGTTTTTCATGCCGAGGGCGGACCTGCTCCCATCGGTGTGGCAATGACAGAGTGGGATAGCGCAGATTCTGCCGTAGCCTTTTTTCAATCCAAGGCATGGAAGGACCTTGCACCTGAGGGCGAGAAGACCGCAAAAACGGTACGGCGGTACATAGTTGAAGTTGAGAAATAGCCGTCAGCGTAGTCAACGCGTAGGCCGCCACAGTGGTCGGCCTACTCCGTTTCGATGTCGGCGCCCCTGCGCCAGACGCGGCCCGAACGCGGGAGGGTAATCGAATGAACCGATCCACGGCGATCAATGCCACCGATGCGATAAGCACATATATCTTGGCAAAGGATGGCAACCGTCCTCAACTGATGAAGCACGCCTTCGCCGGGGACTGCGAACTAGAAATGGTTGTTAAAACCGACGCTGTCTCTTTTCCAAGCTCGGCAAAGGGCTTGGAGCAAATTACCGAGGTGCTGATCACAAGCTTCGGAGCCCAGTACGAGAATATTCGTACGTTTTGCCTCTCGCGCCCCAATTCAGATTCCCCATCACATTTCCGTTGCGATTGGCTGGTCGGAATGTCGGCAAGGCAAGGCGGCGCGGTTCGCGTTGGATGCGGACACTATGGCTGGTATTTCGGTTCCGACGATGGCCGCGTGAAGAAGCTCGCGATCGACATCGAAGTTATGTGCGTGCTTCCACTCGAAGAGTCGGAGCCGATCATGCAGTGGCTCGCGGCTTTGCCATATCCTTGGTGCTCAGACATTCAGGTCTGCGAGAGTATTCCAGCTATCGACGCCCTGCGACCAATCGAAAGCTTCCTTAGACCGAGGGAAAAGAACGGAGCGGCCCTCGTTTGAGGTGCGAGGGACACCTTCTTGCGTCCGGAATTGCCCATAGCCGAAGCGCCGCTATGCGCATCAAATGCCTGCTTTCGAGACCATAGCTGACGCGGCGTGCCACCATGCCGGCAGTACGAAAATGCGAGAATGTGGAGCGCGCCACAACAAACAGCGCTGGAGTTGGAGCGCACCACGCCCCGGCTCTACGCAAATCACGTTGGGCCGGCATAGACTCGCTGCATGAAAAATCCGTTTCGCAAACCACAAATGCAGCAACTCGACACCACCGTCGCCTCGCTGACGAAGCGCGGCGAACAGCTTGCCGCCAAGCGCGGCACGGCGCAGGACGCCTTGGATAAGGCGATCAAGGACCGTCAGCGGGCGTTTCTGTCCGGCGACCTCGATGACCGGCGCACGCTCGACAAGTTGCAGGGCGTCGTGGACACGGCGGCGTCCACGTTGGCGGGCATCGACGACGTGCTCGCTGTTCTGGCGCAACAGAAGGCAGAAGCCGAGCGCCAGCTCGCCGCTGAACGCGAGCGCATCGAGCGTTCAGCGGCGGCGGACAAGCTCGACAAGCGGGTCGCCGCGATCGAGGCGGCGCTGCCGGGCTATCTTGAGCAGTCGCGCGCGCTTGCCGACGCGCTGTCGGAGGTCAGCTACTTCCATTTTGAGTCCGGGCAGATGGCGAGCTTCGTCCAGAACGCCATGGGGCAGATCGAAATTGCTGCCAACTTCTCGCTCGCGGAGCTGAAGGCCATGCCGGATGCGGTCCGGCAGGGCCAGCAGGCGATCCCGCGCGAGCCGGCGGCCATCTCCGTCGCGGTGGTCGAGCCGGCGCCGCCGACCATGACGGTCTTCATGCTGAAGTCCGCGAAGTTCCGCGACCATGATGGCCGCAAGCGGTTTGGCGGACAGTGGGAGGATGCCACCATGCCCGTGACGACGGCGCAACGTGCATTGCGACTGGGCGTCGCGGTGTCGGTGACCGATCCGCAGCGTGCGCGGCTCCGGGGCGCGCGTGGTGGTGACTTCCAACCGAATGCCTCCGACGTTGTCGATCTCGACGCGACCGAAGAGCCGAAGCGCGGGCCGCACATGCAGCTCGATCCCATGCTGCGCGAGGCGAATTTCGTCGAGGTCGATCGCCGCGCCGAGAGGCGCACGATCCAGATTGAGGTGCCCCGCGTATGAAATCAGCTCCTCCCGGCTGGCAGGCGCACAAAATCGTCTCGCGTGTCGATGGCTGGTTGATCGACTCCGAGAACGAAGATCGCATTCCGGCTGCCGTGGCCGCGATGATCGCCCGCGCGATGCCGCACCCTGGCGATGACACCGTCGCTGCGATCTATCGGCGCATGGTCGCGCGGCACAAGAAGGTGTTGGGTCATGTCTGAACGAAATCCGGCCGAGGAAGGCAACGCTCCAGCGGCGTCTCTCGCCGGGACGGAGGCCGCTGCCGGCGTCGGAGGCACGACCGACAATGGCAGCGGCCTCGATGAGGAAGTTGACGAATACGAGACGTTGCTCGCGTCGCTCGGCCGGACGTACGAGCAGGATGTACGGATCGCGGTCCACGAGGCCGGCCACATCGTCGCTGCGCGCCTGCTCGGCCACCCGCTGGGCGGTGCGACTGTGGACCCGGGTTCCGGCTATGAAGGTCGTGTATGGGGCGAACGTCATGTGGAAGCGTTCGCCGAAGGTCGCGGCGATGCCGCCGATGTCCGCGAAGCAATCGCGCCGATGATGCCCGAGCCGGGTGAGAACGTCAGCGCGGTTTCTGACGTATTCGCCAATGTGTATAGCCATTGCATCGAGCTGGCGGCCGGCCGGGCTGCTGAGTGTATGCTGTTGGGTGGTGACAATAGCCGGTCTGCCGTCGATGATCGGCGGCAAGCGCGTGAATTGGCACTGCTCATTTGCAAGAGCGAGGAAGCCATCACGGCGTTCCTCTCGTACTGTGATGTCGCCGCGCGTGACTTGCTGATGCCCTATGGCGATGTCGTGATGGTGCTGTCCATCGTGTTGCGGATCAGGCGCACACTGGACGGCGCCGAGATCGATCGGATCATCTGGGACGTGGAGACGCGCAAGGCGTTGGCGGCCGAGCGTCGGCGGCGTGCAGAGTGGCGCAAGTGCGAGTTGGCGGCCGAGCGCTTTCGAGCCGAATGTGATCCGCTTGATGCCGCAACGCCGCGTTCTCGACCAGATGCGGTGCGCTAATCGGTAACATCAACGCTCAGAAGGCACGGCGGAGGTAACCGGCTTGATGATCTTGAACGGCTCCGGTGCGCTTCATGCGCCGGAGCCGATCTTCGTTGGTTACCGCTGATGACCTAGACCGATACCGAGCGCGAGCGCCTTCTGTCTCAGCGAACCTTCGGACCTCTTCATCAGTTTCGAAAGTTTTGCGACGGGGGTGCGGGCCTTGGAATGCGCTTTGATCAGCTTCACATCGTCATTCGTGTACACTTTGCGATTGATCTTGGTCTTTTTTGCCACTTGATGCTCTCCGAGCCTATTAAAGAGGCGCGTAGTAGCACACCGAACTGCTCCATCAAGAGCAGTCCGGGATTTGTTGATGCCTTACGGTGTTGTCGTGATGATGCTGTTCATCGTGTTCCGGATCAAGCGCACACTGGATGGCGCCGAGATCGACAAGATCATCTGGGAGTGTGAGGCGTCGAGCGCCGGCGCCGCGCGGAGTGCCGCAAGGGCGAGTTGGCGGCCGAGCGGTTTCGAGCCGAATGCGCTCACACCGATGTCGCAGCCCTTGCCACGTTCTGAACCAGATCGGATGTGATGATCGGGGAGGGCGTGCACTCATAAACGAGCGGCTTCTGCACTTGACGATAAGTGGGCGCGCATTGAACCCGCTGGGCGATGTCGGCCTTGCACGAAAGCGGACATCGCCCTTGCTGCCGTATAATGGTCGCGGTTATTTAAGCCCAATCATGACATCTTGCTTCAGTCCTCGTTTTCCTCGGACTGTGTGGCACGGCGCCTGTCTGCGGCATCACTCATCTCGCGGAGCACAAAGATGGTGAGGCCCGCCATGCGCTGCCTCTGGTCTTGACTAAGCGTATTGTAGAGTGGCTGCCACGCCTCGGCGAGCCTATCCAAATCGGCGGATCGTTGAGCCAATGCTTGCGAGCGTCGTTGTAAAAAGGCGATGGGGTCACGATTGCGCATGACTTCGATACGGTTTTCGTCGGCCCGCATACCCACCGTTCCCTGGATTTTTGCAATACGGGCTTTCCGATCCTCCGCGCCGGCACGAATAGCACTCTCTACGGCCGGCCAGTATTTCTCCTGTTCAGGTGTCAGCTGCAACGCGGCTTTTACCAGATCAACCCTGATGTCCGTGAGTGTATTCTGGTCGTTTGCATTTAGCCGTTGCGGTGTCGCAGGAGTAGGAGAGGACGTCTGTGAGGATTGCGCATGGGCAATCGAGGAGGCCGTGAGGAAGAGTGCGGTTGTTCCGATCACTACTGTTTTCAACATTGGCGATCTCCTTGGCTACTCGCCCCCAAGGCACTCCAAAAAAGCTCGCGCACTCCGGGGCACCTTGACCTAAATCAAGGAAACCAGCGGCGTTTCTCCAACAAGAGCAGACATATCGAGCAATAATAGTTCCTGCTCGACCTGCCCTAATTGCCCGGAACTCTAACGTTATACCGCTTGCCCTTTTTGCGCTGCTTTCAAGACATTGGCCCGCCGCGTTGCGCTGGCCTTCCTCGCCATCTCGCTGCCAATACCTTTTGCCGCACGCGTCGCGGCGGCCTTCTTGCCTGCATCTTTCATATAGGCGTTTATGCGCTTTCCCTTCACTTCCTGCCAGTGAGCGCGCTGGACCTTCAACGCGGTAACCGAAAAAAGACCAACGTCGTACATCCAGTGATGGTGATTGCACAGCCACGCCAGATTGTCGGGATCGTTGTTCGAGGCTTCATGATCGAGGTGGGCAAGCTCCTCGCCGACCGTCTGGCCACACAGACAGCACCCGCGATAGGGATATGCTTCTTTCGCTACTCGTCTTGCCTCAGGTTGATTGCGCTTTTTGTCGGTCATCTCGTCCCCTCCCGATGAGCAGTAGCGTCGACCTCGGTGACCTCGCAAGAAGAGCATGGCCGACGAGCCACGATTTCTGCTGCTCTTTAGCGCGGTGCGGCTCGTGATTGTCGGCGATCTCACGCACGGCCAAGTTTAGCTCCAACTCTCTGAGCTGCTCAATCAGCAGCTCTACAATCTCATCGTAGTCAGATGGCGTCAGCGAATGCACGCCGCGCAACGTCAGTTGGTTTTGGAGGATCGTCGCCATCATGGCTTTAACGCTCATGGGGACCTCGGCTGAAAATCAGATCGTCATTAAATTCAATCTGAAGTAGATGCCCAATATCGATGATGCGCAACGTCCGTAGGACTACGGACAGTGCGTGGACCGCAGCGCACAAATAGCTGATGGTCTCCCTTCTTCCGCACGCGTGGTCTGGCGCTACTTCTTGACCAGTATTCCCATCGTTCGCGCCATTCGCCTCACCGATCCGGCGTGGCGGCCCAGTTCGGCGGCTATCTTCGTTGTGCCAACGCCCTGCCGGGCGAGCTTGACCAATCGCTGGACCTCGCGGTCGGCCCAATGCTTCGGCTTTTGTGTTTTCATGGTGCGGCGCTCCACCTGCGCCGCCACTTAACCAGTGCGCCTGGTTGCCGGCACTTGGGAAATTTACGGGTGGTGCCTGCCACCAAAAGGCTCAGCGGTACGGCGGCTTTGCCGCTCGCGAGATGGGCGTGTGCGCGTCCTGATATATTTCGCGCGCGAACTCTATTGGGGAGCGGATCGGCGCACGGTCAGTTGGCGTCGCGGCCGTAGGTAGGCCCGCATCAAGGGTAGGTCGGACCTGCCGTATGCGAAGCCCGGACCGCCGGTTTTGACCCGAAGCGAGCGCTTCGGTCTCATGGCCTTGGGCGCTAGGCAGACCCTCCGTTGATCTAGGTCAACGTCAGCGATCCTTTGGCGCTCATGCTATGTTCAGCCGCACCTGAGGCGGCTCCCGTCATCTTTTAGTTCCGCAGCGTGAAGTGCGAGGTCCGCCATGTATCCGAGGAAGCGTCTTTCGATCAAATCGGCGACAGTTGCCGGTATCGCTACTAGTGTCTTGTTGGGGCTTACAGGTCTCACTCTCAACCCTGCGCCAGCCAAGGCGGTCGTTTACTGCCAGTACGTCAGCTATCCTGCGGGTTGCGTGGCGAGGGCCGGCGTCGTGCTCAGGCCTCGTCCGGTAGCGCGCGCGGCGGTCCGTCATAACGCCGGTGGCAATTTAAATGGCGGCGTCAATCGCGTTGGGGTGCGGCGGTAAAGCACTTCTTTGCGGATCACGGCCTTGGCGCGGAGCGTCAATCGGCGCAGTGCAGCGACATGTCCTGAGCCGGGCCAAACCGGAAGTCACGAAGTCACGGGTAGACCGACGCGATTGACCCACCTCAGACATTACAAAGAAGCAGCAACCGCTAGCAATTCATAGCCCGCAAAAAAGCCCCGGCGAGCCGGGGCTTTGGTTTGCGCAGACTGGAGCGATCAGTATCTAGCCGCGATCGGTGCCCCGTAACCACCAAAGCGATAGTTGAACCGAACGGTGACCATGTCCACGTCCTGGCTGATCCGGTCATTGAGTACCGCCGCAAGGCGCGGATCGACCACGGAGAAGGAGTTATTTGCGTGCCCCATCCACAGGTGGTCGTATTCTACGCCGACCGACCAGTTGGGCGTGAAGCCATACTCAAAGCCGACACCCAAGGTACCGCCCCAGCGCGTGTTATCTGCCGAGACCAGACCAATCCCGGTGGTGTTGTCGAATATGGTCAGGCGATTGCCGGTCACAGCCGCACCGCCCTTCACATAGAGCAGCGCCGAATTCCAAGCCCAACCGAGTTGGCCGGTGAAGAGACCGATTGCGTCAGTCTTTGCCGTGGTCGAGAGCGTCGGATCGAACAGACTCACCCGCGTGTTCTTGATGTCCGCCCAATCGCCCTGGGCTTCCAATCCGAACACAAACTGATTGGTTTGCCAGCGATAGCCAATTTGCCCGCCAACGACGCCGCCGGACCGATCACCGCACCCGCTCGCGACCGTTCCAAGGGCAGTTACGAAATCCACGCAATTGTGGCTTTGGCCCCATCCGCCGTTGGCGCCGATGTAGAAACCAGTCCAGTCATAGATCGGCGCGACCACCGGGGGCGGGGCCTTGACGTAAGGTTTAGCAGCCAGATCAGCCGCTGACGCAGGTGCCGCCATGCTCACTGCCAGCAAGGCCACGCCACTTAACAAAATCTTCTTCATTATTTTCGCTCCATCCACGTTTAGCCCAAACGACGCCGGTTCTTTTTGGATGTCCGGCATTCCTGTGACCCAAGCCGAACAACACCTCTTATGTCTGTTATTGGGGCGACACCGGACGCGGTCGGCGCACGACGCCCACATCGTTCTTTAACTGACTAGAAAAACCATAGAAAATAATCCGAAAATTTTAGTGAAACAACTCGGCTCCCTCCGCGTCGGTTTGCTGGAGGGCACGGCTCATGCCAGAGCGCCAGTTCATCGAGCAAGAAGTCCAGATCGCTCGCTACCGCCTTTTGGAGCGAGAAGTTACTGATCCGCTTGCCGCGTGCCTGCTTCACGCCATTGTCGAAGAGCTTGAAGCCGATCTGCGAAGGGATCGCGAGATCGGCGGGTGCAGCGGCTCGTAATCCGGCGAGAACGAGGCCGCGTGCCCCTAACCTTCTGTCACGCACCAGACGCGGCTTTCCACGCACGATAGAGCCGCATTGTGTGAACGAACACGTCGTCTTCGATTTCGGCGGACGGAACCTTAACCCAACCAGTAATCCCACTCAGGATGTAGTCGTCCACATATCCTGTGATGATGGAGCCCAACTGATCACGGACAATTTCCGCGTCGTAATGTCCTCGGGACACCCCAATTGCAATCGACTCGAAGTAATTAAACAGGCTGTACAGATCGATCTGATATTTTGTTGGATGAGCAGCCAATGAGCCATCGCTAAAACTGCGAGACAAACGCCGAGTTACTCGGTCCAAAACTGGATCCGTGTCGTACTTGTCGCAGGCCGCGAGCGTCCTATTAACCTTGGCGTCTTCCTTAGCAGAAAGAACTTGGTAGACGGCAAAACCGAGGAGACCAGCCGTAAGACCACAGTAGATGACGTTTGCCAAAGCCCCGATTGCCGTCCACGCTGTACTGTCCAAACCCCAGAAGTTAGGCTGGCTGCCTGATGGCGACTGCAAATATATCAGAGGCAGTACCACAAAAATCCATACCGCCAGCCCCACGAGGCTCACGACTGCGATCTTGTCATCTGACACTTTCATCGTGAGTCTTCACTGCTATTGCGAATGTCGATCAAAATGCGCCGCGCCGTTTTGCCGAAAGGCATATATCGCTTATCGCGTTTTTATTGGCGAGAAATCTCGATCATCCGATCCTTGCTGGCTCGCAGGCTGCGGACGTAGTAGCCTTGTGCCTGGACGGCTGACTTGATTTCGTCGCTGACCTTGAGAACTCTTGTTCTGCTCTTGCGCCACTTATGTGCAGAGTAAAGCACGGGTACGGCAGAGCCTGAACTGAGAACGAGCAAGTCGCGCTTCCCATTGCGATAGACATCAAACATCTTTCGCCCCCGCTGATCATATTGAACTAAGAATGAAATATATTTTGGTCGTCTCAATGGACGAGTTTAGTATCTCGAATGGCTGTGCGGGTTGTAAATCTGCAACGCCCGCGACTTTTGCGTCACCGCGTTCCGCATTTGGAACGAACTGAAGCAAGTCGGGACCATCGCCAAATTGCGCGCGCTAGGCATCGCTTCAGCGGCGCCGTGGACGGCACGCAGACAGCGGTTCTCAGGCTTCAAACCAACCGCGCGAGTGCGGTGACGACGTATGTTGTGACCGTCGGCCCGCCTGTACGCAGTGGCGGCGGCATGCCCCATCGCATCAGGGGCACATCTCAGTGCCAGCCTCGGTGTTGCGGATCACCGGCGCCGGATAATCGGGAAACACGCCGGGCATCGGCTCTAGGTTGCCGACGTAGCGATTGACGACGCGGAAGAGCGCGAGGATGGCGGCTTGGTTGGTGGTGATGTTGTACAGATTGCACATCGATGAAAGCTAATGCCGCCAACCCTCCTTGTCGAACTCGGTCCTGAAGCCCTTTGGCGGCCGCGGCGCGGACAAGGAAGAAGCATGGGGCGGCGCATGGCAGTCAGTTGCGAAGAGGCGCGGCCAAATGAAGCAGCCATAGCGCAAACTGGGCGGTTCCCTTGTGGTCGTGTCACATCGTGCAGAGCCAAACTTCCCGCAAATCTATGCCGCAAACCGGAGGCTGATCCTCATATTCGACATAAGTAAGAGCTGGAAATTGGCGCTACTTAACGTTGAGAACCTCTTGCCGCCAAAATGTTCGCGCGGCACTGCATCGATGATCCATTCGCATCCGTGAGGACACAACATTGAGCCGACGCGCAGTTGAAAGATCCAAGAGCCACGAATTACAAGAGATGACGCGGATACTGGCGAGCCTCTGCGAAGCCGCGCAGCGACTTCCCGAGGGATCAGAACGACAGAATATAGTAAGGGAGATCGACGGATTTCAAAGGCGGCTGGCGGCTTTAGTTGCGCGCCATCAAGGCTGAAGTTCCTGATCTCCAGACCAACGTCCTTCTTGGGTTCCGGATTGTTCGGCTCCGGCGCGGATGCGGCGAAGCTCTTGGCTGGCACGGGGCAGAGGTTCTCTGGCTTGAGCCGCATGCGCCAGTGCGGGGACGCCGTGTTTGTTGCTGTCATGGCGGCAGCTTTACGGCAACGGCCCGGCACACCCCCGGCCGTTTCAGTGCCGGAGCCAAGTTGCTAGCTACAGGTGAACGACTGCTGATGTCCCTGCAATTCCACCGTGCCGTCGAGGACATGGAAATATGGAGTGCAGGCAACGACGGCTTTTCGTTCGTGATCACATATGAGAGCCCCGCCGGTCCCGGATTTCACGGACGCCCCGGCTATGTGGCGTCATGGCGCCCGCTTTATCAGAGCCGTGGCGCGATCAAGATCGGCGGCTCGCCCTTCAAAACGTTCGCCGAAGCCGAGGAAGCCTGCGACACCATGCTGAAGCATCTGATGAGGCAAAACTGATGTGAGGCTTGGGGATCAAGTTGTGAGAGGCGAGCCGTTATTCGCCTGAAGTGTCCCTGAAATGCCGGTCCTGCAAGAAGGGCGGCTATGCGTCGCCTGTGCATATGATCAGGTCGACGGAGGAGCACGAGATCACGCCGTATCGGTGGATGCGTCCGGATGAAGATCGTTAGGTAGCAGCGCCAAACCGAATTAGGTCCGACATTCGCTGCTGCGCGTTGGATGTCGGTCGTGGGGCCGCTTCCCGACATCCCAACAGACTCTCAATAGCTGTTCGGCAGCTTCCGGAAAATTGGTGTTTCGCGCCTTGTAACCCTTGGAGGGAGACGACAGCTCTCTCAATGCGTGAGGCGCCGGCGTTATGACCGGAAGCCCAGTATTATTACTGATCAGCTATTACCTCAAAATTTAATGGTTAACGGGCAGTCTACTTCGGACGAGACAATCGGCGGCCGGCTTTGGGAAGATACTTCCTCGAACAGCATATTCTGATATCGACCTTCAAATGGATGGCAAGACGTGAACACAATGACGCACTCGTCTATCACCGCAAATGCTGCTGATGCCGCTAAAGACCGTGAGATTAGGATGCGGTTTATGCGCATCGACGCTAAGACTGGCGAGCTGCTGCGCGAGTTTTGGAAGGTCGTAGAGCCTGCCCTGCCGAAGCTGCTCGAAGGTTTTTATCATCACCTTACCAAGGAGCCGCAACTTGCACGCATGGTCGGCAGCGATATTCCACGTCTCAAAACAGCGCAGGGAACGCATTGGGCGCGGTTGTTTAACGGCCGGTTCGATCACGAATATATGCAGGGTGTGCGTACGATCGGCCACATCCACAACAAGATCGGGCTTGAGCCCCGCTGGTATATCGGCGGCTACAACTTTGTTCTCAGTCAGCTCGCGGCGCTCGCCGTCAGTAAGTATCGTTGGAAATCGGGCCATCTCGCCGACATCCTCACCGCAATGAACTGTGCCGTGATGCTGGACATGGACATCGCGATTTCCGTCTATCAGGAAGCAATGCTGGCCGATCGCCAGAAGCAACAGGACAAGTTGACCGCCGCGATCCATGAGTTCGACGGTCAGATGAAGATCGCACTTGAGACTGTTGGGGGCTCGGCTGCAAAACTGCAAAATTCCGCCAACACGTTGGCTTCCAATGCAGATGAGTCGAGCCGGCGATCGACTGCCGTTGCCGCAGCCTCGGAATTGGCTTCCACCAACGTGCAGACTGTTGCGTCTGCGACAGAAGAATTGTCGTCTTCGGTCTTGGAAATAGGCCGTCAGGTCGCCGAGTCCACTAGAATCGCGGGGAAGGCGGTGGAGCAAGCCAATCACTCCAGCACCACGATTCAAAGCCTCGCCACAGCGGCACAGAGAATTGGCGACGTCGTCGAGTTGATCAACACCATCGCCGGC
>NZ_VSTH01000021.1:92644-212911 GCF_008123965.1 Bradyrhizobium hipponense
GCAAAGGCGACCGGAGAAATCGGTCAGCAGATCCTTGCCATTCAGGCAGCGACCAAGGAATCTGTCGAATCGATCCGAGAGATCGGTGCGACGATCGCCTCGGTCAACGAGATCACCACCACCGTCGCGGCGGCCGTAGAAGAACAAGGGTCGGCGACGGGCGAAATCGCGCGAAACGTACAAGAGGCCGCGCGCGGCACGCAGGAAGTTTCAAGCAACATCGGCGGCGTAAGCCAATCCGCGAGCGAGACCGGTCAAACCGCAGCCCAGCTCTTGGCAGCCGCCAACGAACTCTCGCAGCAGTCGGATACGCTGCGCTCCCAAGTTGAAGGCTTCTTCACCACCATACGGGCTGCCTAGGTTCGAAAGTAAATTCTGAGTCAGCTCGGGTTCTTGAATTTCGCACCCCGTACGTGTGCGGAGACGAGGTCTGTTCCGGGGCATTCGCGTCGATCTTGGCATGTCCGCGACACCTCCGGTTGGGGGGCAACTCGGAAATGCGAGTTGTCCGGATTCGCCGGTTGAAGGCATCGGTTTGGACGTGATGCTGCCGTTCTGACTACCCAGTTGTCGGAAACGGCCACAAGCGAGATGCGCCCAAACAACTGGAGCATAAGAAGTCTGATGCTTGAGGCTGTCGAGCGCGAATCCCGCAAAAGCTGATAGGGACACTATAGGGACACTGACCAGCTAACCGTCTGACTTCTATATCACTTTTTTGCGCCACCTTCTCCCACAAGGGGAGAAGGAAGAAGCGATCACCCCTTCAACCGCTCCGCATGCCAGTGCAGATGGTCGCTCATGAAGGTCGAGATGAAATAATAGCTGTGGTCGTAGCCCGCCTGGCGCCGCAGCGTCAGCGGGATGCCGGCCTTGGTGCAGGCGGCTTCCAGCAGCTCCGGCCGCAACTGCTCCTTCAGGAAATTATCGGCCTCGCCTACATCGACGAGAAAGCCGGGAAACTTCGCACCGTCCTCGATCAGCGCCACCGTGTCATGGGTGCGCCATGTCTCCTTGTTGGGCCCGAGATAGCCAGTCAGCGCCTTGATGCCCCAAGGCACAAGCGACGGCGCGACGATCGGAGCAAACGCACTGGCGGCGCGATAGCGGTGCGGATTGCGCAGCGCCACCGTCAGCGCGCCGTGGCCGCCCATCGAATGGCCCATCACCGATTGGCGCCTGGCATCGACGGGAAAATTTTCTGCCACGAGTTTTGGCAATTCGTCAGTGACGTAGCTCCACATGCGGTAGTTGCGCGCAAACGGCGCCTGCGTCGCATCAACATAGAAGCCGGCCCCCAGGCCGAAATCATAGGCGTTGTTGGCATCGCCGGGCACGTCGGGTCCGCGCGGGCTGGTGTCGGGCGCGACGAAGATCAGGCCAAGCTCAGCGCAGGCGCGGCGGAATTCGCCCTTCTCGGTGACGTTGGCATGGGTGCAGGTGAGCCCGGAGAGATACCAGACCACAGGCAGCTTGGCGGCCTGCGCATGCGGCGGAACATAGACCGAGAACACCATGTCGGTTCCGGTCGCCTGGCTCGCATGGCGATACACGCCCTGCACGCCGCCATAGGATGTATTGGTCGAGACAGTCTGGATCGTCATGCCTTGGGCTCCATGGCATCTAACCACATCAACATTGCAACGCTTGTGTGACCGAATTTGTGCCGGCGCGCCAAGCCTGGTGTAAGGTCAGGCAACGCCGCTGTCGATCGCCAGCCGCACCAGCTCGACCGAGGTCTTGACCCCGAGCTTCTGGCGCATGAGCGAGGAGGTGTTGGCGACCGTCTTGTAGGACGATTGCACCAGCCACGCGATCTCGGACAGGCTCTTCCCCGCGCTGAGCAGCCGCAGGATCTCCATCTCGCGCGCGCTCAGCTTCGATAGCGGATTTTGTGCCAGTGTCGGTCCGGCGAAGGCGATGCTGCGGGCGATCGCGCTCGGCAGATAAGTGCCGCCGCCGCCGACGGTGCGGATCGCCTCGACGAGATCGTCGGGATCGCCGGTCTTCGAGACATAACCCTTGGCTCCGCATTCGATCGCGCGCGCGGCGAAAGCAGGATCGTCGTTCATGCTGAACATGATGATGCGGGCCTCGGGCGCGCGATCGAGGATGCGCCGCGCCAGCTCGAAGCCGGAAACGGTCGGCAGGTTGATGTCGATCACGCAGAGGTCGGGTCGCTCGACGATGAAGACGCATTCGCCGTCCTCGGCGTCGGCGGCCTCCAGGATCTCGATCGCGCCTTCGTCGGCCAGCACGGCGCGGCAGCCGGAGGCGACGATGGGATGGTCATCGACGATCAGAATGCGCATAGGCGTTCCCCGCAACAACATCCCGGCCTGTTTCGCGCCGCATGATGCCGGACGAGATCGATGCGCGGATATCGTGTCTCATGTCGGGCCATGCAACCCGGCCGGGATTGCTGTACGGTTTCGATTAGATATCGAGCGCTTCGGGTCTGTCAACGCCATCGCAAAGACTCGAGCAAATCCTTCGCGGGGCACGGGCAATTCCAATGTGGCAAAATCTATCCTTGCGCGGGCGCATCAACCTGCTGCTGGCGCTGCTGCTGGCGCTGGGGCTCGCCGTCAATATCGGCCGCCAGGTCGCGGAGGCGGGCCCGCGCGTGCAGGCCGAGGACCAGAGCGTGATCCGGCTCGCGCGCGAGTTCATTGAGATGATCGTTGCCGATCTCAACGAGGCGCCCGATCCCGATGCCAGGCTGAACCAGATCGCGCGCGATCTCAGCCGTCTGCGCCATGTCAGCATCGCGCTCAGGGATGCCAGCGGTAATCCGCTCACGCCGCCGCGGGCCGAGGAAGATGACGCTGCCCGTGCGCCGCCGCCCTGGTTCGTCAGCCTGGTTCATCCCGAGCAGACCGCGGTCAGCGTGCCGCTCTCGATCCACGGCAAGCCCGGCTCGCTCGTCATCACCTCGCACCCCAATGACGAGATCGCCGAGATCTGGGACGGCATCGTGACCCAGCTCGAGGTCGGATCAGTGATCGCGATCGCGCTGTTCCTGGTGATGATGACGGTGGTCGGCCGTGCGCTCGGGCCGCTCCAGTCCTTGGCGGAGGTGATGGCCGAGCTCGAAGGCGGGCGCTATGAGGCGCGGGTCGTGCCGGGCGGCGCACCCGAGCTTTCAGCGATTTGCACCAGGCTCAATCATCTGGCGGCGACGCTGGGGGAAGCGATCGAGGACAAGCGGCGCCTTGCCGAGCGTAACGTGTCGCTCCAGGACCTGGAGCGCAAGGAGATCGCCCGCGAGCTCCACGACGAGTTCGGGCCGTATCTGTTCTCGCTGCGCGCGCATGCCAGCGCGCTGGCCAAGCAGGCGGACGGGCGCGTCCCAAGTGCGGACGCGGTGCGAAAACACGGCAGCGCCATGCTGGAGCAGATCAACGCGCTGCAGCAGTTCAACCGCCGCGTGCTGGAGCGGCTGCGGCCGGTCGGCCTCGCCGAGCTCGGCCTGCGCCAGGCGCTGGAATCGCTGTCGCGGCTGTGGCGCGAGTCGCATCCCGATGTCGCGATCGAGACATCGATCTCGCCCGCGCTCGGGCCAACCGGGGAAACCGCCGACCTCACCATCTACCGCACCGTGCAGGAAGCGCTCACCAACGTGTTCCGCCACGCCGGCGCGACCTCGGTCAACGTCGTGATCGAACCGGTCGAACAGCCCGGGCGCGACGGCCGCAGCTGCGCCCGGGTGCGGGTCAGCGATAATGGCCGCGGCATGGACCTGGGCCAGACGCTCGGCTTCGGCCTCGTCGGCATGCGCGAGCGGATTCTGGCGCTGGGCGGTTCGCTCAGCGTCGCCTCCAGCGAGGGCGGGTTGACCGTGGAAGCCCTGGTTCCGACGGCATCGGCCTGACCCGCGCGGAAGGGAAGCGGGAAGAATTCCCGATTTTGTCGGGAAAACGGGCGCCGAGATCGCCCGACCTTTTACGGCTGGCGCATGCACGGTGGCCGACTACACTCGTCCCAAGCAAACGGCAAAGTGGCCGCAAAAAACAGACGAACGTGGTTGCGGATGGGACTGCAGGGATGGGCGCGCGAAGGCTGTTGATTGTCTCGGTATCGACGGGGCTGGCGTCTGGAATTGTGCTCGGGACGGAGGCGCGGGCCGCGCAGGACGAAGAGACCAACGTTCAAAACCTGCCGGCAATCGAAGTGGTGGCGCCACGGCAGGCCCCGAGGCGTGCGCCATCGCGAGCGCCGGTACGCTCTGCGAGCACCGCAAAGCCCAGCAACAGGCTGTACGTCTACCCGACATCGCCAGGCACCGGCAGAGGCATCGAGGTCGACAAGGTTCCCTCGGCGATCAACGCCGTCGATGCCAATCAGATCAAGCGCACGGGCTCGCTCAACGTCACCGACGCGCTGCGCGACAACATCGCCGGAATCAACATCAGTGAGGTCACCGGCAATCCGTTTCAGCCGGATATCGAATTCCGCGGCTTTGTCGCCTCGCCCGTGACGGGCGCGCCGCAGGGCCTTGCCATCTACCAGAACGGCGTCCGCATCAATGAAGCCTTCTCCGACGCCGTCAACTGGGACCTGATCCCGACCGCCGCGATCAGGTCGGTGACGCTCGTGACCAACAATCCAGCCTTCGGCCTCAATGCGCTGGGCGGCGCGATCAATCTACAAATGAAGGACGGCTTCACATACCAGGGCGCCGAGATCGACATGATGGGCGGCTCGTTCGGCCGTATCCAGGGCTCGGCGCAGTGGGGCAAGCAGGTCGACAAGAACTACGGCGTCTACGCCGCACTCGAAGGCCTGCACGACAACGGCTTCCGCAATTTCTCGCAATCGGACGTGCGGCGCTTCTACGGCGATGTCGGCTACAAGGCCGGCGACAGCGAATTCCATGTCAACATGGGCGCTGCCAAGAACGATTTCGGCGCCAATGCCACCGTTCCCGCCGAGTTGCTCGATAAATATTGGGGCGCGACCTACACGACGCCGCAGACCACCTCCAACCGCGTCGGTTATCTCAACCTCACTGGCAAGGCCGATGCGACGCCGACCTGGACGCTCGAAGGCACGGCGCATCTGCGCCGCTACGAGCAGAAGCTCGTCGATGGCAATCCGACAAACGTGCAGGAATGCGCCATTGCCGGGCTCTTGTGCTTCGGCGACGATACGACGCCGGCCAATGGCACGAACGGCATGCAGCTTGCCAATCCTTTCGCGTCGGGGACCATCCTCGGGGAGATCGACCGGAGCTCGATACGTTCGACCACCTTCGGCGTATCAGGACAGGCCACCAACACCGGTCAATTGCTCAGCCACGACAACCGCTTCGTGATGGGCTCAACCTATGACGCCAGCATCACGCGCTATGACGCGACGGCCGAAATCGGCTCCATCGCAGAAAACTACGTCGTCAGCGGCAGCGGCGTCTTCTTAGGTCCGACTGGCACGCCGGTCCCCGTTGCCGGCCCCGTCTCGCTGCGCACCGTCAACCAATATAATGGCCTGTATGCGATGGACACGTTCAACGTCACGGATGCCTTCGCCGTGACGGGCGGCGGCCGTTTCAACGTGGCGCGCATCTCGCTGCAGGATCAGCTCGGCACCGCGCTCAACGGCGATCACAGCTTCACCCGCTTCAATCCGGTGATCGGCGGCACCTACAAGATCACGCCGGAGCTGACGGCCTATGCCGGCTATTCCGAGGCCAACCGCGTGCCGACGCCGCTCGAGCTCGGCTGCGCCGATCCCGTCAGGCCCTGCCTCCTCGCGGCGTTCCTAGTCTCGGACCCGCCGCTGAATCAAGTCGTGTCAAAGACCGTCGAGGCCGGCTTCCGCGGCACCAAGGAGCTCAACATCGGCTCCCTCGGATGGAAGGTCGGCGCGTTCCGCGCCACCAATTACGACGACATTGCCGCCGTTCCCGCGGTCGGACGCACCGGCTTCGGCTACTTCACGAACGTCGGCAGAACGCGGCGTCAGGGGCTCGAGGCCGAGGTCAACCTCAAGTCGCCCACACTTCAGTTCCAGGCGAGCTATGCGTTCGTCGACGCACGCTACCTCGATGCGTTCGAGCTCGGCTCTGAAAGCCCGTTCAGGAATCCCGTCACCGAGACCATTCAGGTACTGCCCGGCGACCAGATCCCCGCGATCCCGCGCCATCGCGTCAAGCTCGGCATCGACTATGCCGTAACCGACGTCTGGAAGGTCGGCGGCAACGCGATCTTCGTTTCCAGCCAGTATCTGGTCGGCGACGAGTCCAACCAATACACGAAGCTGCCGTCCTACACCGTGTTCAATCTCCACACCTCCTATCAGGTCACCAAGAACTTTCAGCTCTACGGCCGCGTCGACAACGTCTTCGACAGGCGTTATGCGACCTATGGGCAGTTCTTCGACAGGGGCGCGTTGCCCAACTTCGCCAACGGCGGCGTCGACTTCAGCGACCCGCGCTCGCTGAGCCCGGCGCGGCCCCGCGCGTTCTACGCGGGGATGCGGGTGACGTTCTGAAGCGGGATGAAGCTTTGTTGAATCGAGAATGAAGTCATCGAATACACCGCTCGTGGGCTGGTGTGTGGATTCGCGCAGTGCAACCACTTGTCCGGGTACGGAGCGAGGCGGGAGGCCCTAGCCTCAGGCGGTCATCGATGCGGTCACCCGCGCCGGAGCTTCTGCAACCAAGGCCGCCGCTGGGACGTTATCCGGAAATGTGGTAGTCCTACAAGGAAGCAGGCTTTTGCTCTCCGACCGGCAGCGGATATGTCCTCGTCCGATGGTACAGGTGCAACCAGTGACGCAGCCCGCCGACAGCGGAGAAGGAGCAACACCTTACTGCTGATCCTGGCAGTTGGATTCTTCATTTTTGGTGCCGCGGCGGGCGCACTGTATTACGTGTTGGGGCCGGTCACTCTCCGGATTGCGGTCGGACCGCCGGGAAGTGACGATCACAAAGTTATTCAAGCGGCGGCCGAGGCCTTCGCCAGCGAAAGCCGGACACTCAGGCTCTCTCTGATCACGACCGACGGTGCGGTCGAAGCTCTCGGCCTGCTTGGTGCCGGGAAAGCCCACCTTGCGGTCGGTCGTGGCGATCTCGAAATGCCGGCCGACGCGCAGACCGTCGCCATCGTGCGCAAGAACTTCGTTGTGCTGTGGTCACCTTCCGGACTTGCGGGCAAGAACTCCAAAAGAAAGCCGGCAGCGAAAATCAAGGAGATCGCCGATCTAGCAGGGCACAGGGTCGGCGTGATCGGCCGGACGCCGGCGAACGCTGCGTTGCTGCGGGTCATCCTGAGCGCCTGCGGAGTGGAGGCGGACAAGGTCGCGATTACGCAATTTGGCACGGACCAGATCGAGCAACTAGCGCGCGACCCCACCCTCGATGCATTCATCGCGGTCGGTCCGCTCGACAGCAAGATCACCTCTGACGCCATCGCAGCAACGGCCCGGGCGCGAGGCGATCCCAAGTTTCTTGCGATAGACGCGTCAGAAGCGATCGCCCTGAAACACCCCCGTTATGAATCCGAAGAAATCCCGCCCAGCGTCTTCAATACGAATCCGGCTTGGCCGGACGACAAGGTCGAGACGGTCAGCGTCAGCCACCTGATCATGGCGCAAAAGACCCTGTCTGAAACGACGGTAGCGGCATTTTTCCGGCAACTGCTCGCCGTCCGTCAGGTGATTGTCCGGCGGGTGCCCGGCGTTGCGCACATCACCAAGCCGGACACCGACAAGGACGCCGAATTGCCGGTGCATCGCGGAGCGGCAGCCGTCATCGACGGCACCGAGCGTACCTTTCTCGACAGGTACGGCGATTACTTCTGGTTTGCTCTGCTGCTTCTCTCCGGGGTTGGTTCGGTCGCGGCCTGGCTGCGTCACTATTTGAATCGGGATGAAAGGGATGAAAACACCGGTCATCGCAACAGAATCCAGGCCATGGTTTCCGGGGTACGGACCGCGGAATCCAACCAGCAACTCCTGGCAATGCAACGCGAGGTCGACGCGATCATAAGTGAAACGCTCGAATGTTATGATGACGGCGCCATCGAGGAAGAGGAGCTGGCGGCCTTTGGTCTGGTGCTCGACCTGTTCAATCACGCCGTCGTAGAGAGGCGCGCGACATTGCAAGCGGGCCCGCCCGAACCGGTCCGCGGCGCGGCAGCAGGCCGCGGCCTCACGTGACGTCACGATGTGAAACATCACCCGCGATCGCGCCGACACGTGCGGACGACCCTCGGGGGATGTTCCAGGCGGAGCCTAAGCGTGATGTCGCCAATGTGAGAAATACGCTCTTGCCTATTGCGCGGTCCAGCCGCCATCGACTGAGATTGTCGTGCCGGTGATCTGGTCGGCAACGGCCGAGCACAAGAACGCAACAGTGCCACCGAGCTGCTCCGGAGAGGCGAAGTCCAGCGATGGCTGTTTCTCCGCGAGAAGCTCCCCGGTCGCCTCCTTCCGGCTAATGCCCTTCTCCGCCGCGATGTCGTCGATCTGCTTCTCCACAAGCGGCGTGCGCACCCAGCCGGGACAGACCGCGTTGCAGGTGATGCCGCTCCCGGCGGTTTCGAGGCCCACCACCTTGGTGAGGCCGACGAGGCCGTGCTTGGCCGCGACATAGGCTGCCTTGTGGGTGGATGCGACGAGCCCATGCGCGGAGGCGATATTGATGATGCGACCCCAGCGCTGCTTCTTCATCTGGGGCACGGCGGAAGCGATGCCGTGAAATGCGGCAGAGAGATTGATGTCGAGAATGGCCTTCCACTTGGCGGGCGGGAACTCCTCGACTGGTGCGGTGAACTGGATGCCGGCATTATTGACGAGGATGTCGAGCCGTCCGAATCGTCCGATCGTCGCCTCGATCATTCTGCGCACGGCGTCTCCATCCGACACGTCGGCGCCGTCATATTCGACGCGCACACCGTTCTCGCCATCGATGCCGCTTCGGATTTTCTCGATCTCGCTCGAGTCGCCAAAGCCGTTCAGGACGATATTGGCGCCGAGCTTGGCCAGCTCTCGGGCGATCCCAAGGCCGATGCCGCTGGTCGATCCGGTGACGATCGCCACCTTGCCTTTCAACATGACAAATTCCTTTCGATGATGGTTGGAGACGAAGTCAATCGCGGCGGTGGACGTCGTGGGTGACGATGCCGAGTTCGGGCGGTGGCGGCTCCAGGCGCCGGCCATCGGCAAGCGTGCGGCGGATGTCGTCCAGTCCGCTCTGCCAATGCGCGCGCATCGCCTTCCGTCCGAACTCGTAGTCCTTGGAGTGACCCTCGTAGAGCTTGGACTGGTAGATCAGGTGGATGATGTTGTGGGAGCGGTGGCGGGCAAGATCGGCGATGGCGCGCATCTCCGGATCGTTCCTCGCGGCTTCGGGCAATTTGTCCATCGTCCGCTGCAGCGCCTGCCGCATCTTCTGCATGCGTAGCGCCTGGTCCGTGACAGCACGCGTGCGGCTGGAATATTGAATGTCCTTTTGCCGGCTCGACACTTCCATCATGTCGTAGGGGACGCGGCCCTTGGCTGACCAGAGGTCGACCTGAAACGTCAGGGTGTCCTGCCCGTCACCGGACAGCACGCGGGAGAGGGGCGTATTGGAGACCACGCCGCCATCCCAATAATGCTCGGAGTCGATTTCGACGGCGGGGAACCCGGGCGGCAGTGCGCCCGAAGCCATGAAATGTTTCGGACCCAACCGGCGCTCGGCGGTGTCGAAATAGGTGAGGTTGCCGGTGCGGACGTTGACCGCGCCGACGCTGACTCGCACTTCACCTGAGTTCAGCCGGTCAAAGTCGACGAGCCGTTCCAAGGTCCGGTGCAACGGCGCGGTATCGTAGAAGCTGGTCGCAGCGTCACCCGTGAAGGGCGACCATAGTGGCGACGGGAAACGCGGCTTGAAGAAGCCGGGTTGCCCCTGATACAGGGCTCGCATCGCCGCAAGCGTGTTGTGCAGCGAGTTGAAGTCGAACGCGAAGGGTAGCGCATTTGCCAATCCCTCGCCGACGGGCCATTCCACTGGCGTCGCGCAGATCGTCTCCCAGAACTCGCGCAGGCGCGCGACGCGCTCGTCCTCCGGCGAGCCGGCAATGATGGCGGCGTTGAGGGCGCCAATCGAAATGCCCGCCAGCCAGTTCGGCCGGATGCCGGCCTCGTGGAGACCTTCATAGACTCCGGCCTGGTAGGCGCCGAGCGCGCCACCGCCCTGGAGCACCAGCGCAACGACATCGTAGGGAAGCGGATTCGTCCGTTGCGCAGAATCGACGTATTCGCGCGTCACGTTCAACATGGCCAATACTCCTTGCATGGCGGCCGATCCGGTCAACCGGCGTGTGTTTCGATCTGCATTTCAGGTTCGGCCCCGCGCCGTCGCGCTACTGCAGGCCGCTCCAGATAGTCGTGCACGACGGTGCCGAGTCCGAGCGTGAGGTCCGCAACGACGTGCTTGGCCGAGAGCACTTGAAGCACCGGCAGCTCGGCGACGGGAGCGAGTGCATGCGAGTAGAGGTCGAGTGCAGCCGGCCCGGTCCATGCACCCTTCACGGTGATATCTTCGAGATGGAAGCGCACCAGTTCGCAGATGCGCGCCGTGCCGTCGACATGCGGGATGATCTTGAGCAGGAAGTTCGGCGCGGCGAGCTTTTGCGCTTCGCCCGAAGCGTCGAGGGCGCGGTGCTTGTAGCCCATGGTGCCCGTCGCGATGCGCACGGAACCGTAGTCAAGCGTTCCGACCAGCGTGTCGGTCTCGACGGCGAGTTTCGGCTGCGCCAGCTTCTTCGGAAAGCCCCACAGTTCGCGACCGCCTGCGATCGGCGGATGATCATTGAGATACATCTGATGAACGAAACTGCCGACCTGGCCGCGGAAGGACACCGGGATGACCTGGCCGCTTTCGGTGTAATCGCCGAAGCCGGTGGAGTCGGGCATGCGGATGAACTCGTAGTTCACCACAGGCTCGGTCAGCTCCAGGGGCTCCGGCACGATCCGGCGCAGCGCATCGGGATCGGTCCGGTACTGGATAATGAAGTATTCGCGGTTGACGAATCGATAGGGCCCAGACGGGAAGGCTGGGTTCGTCAGCGGCATGGCGAACGCGTTTGCGCGCACAGTCGCGTGTTTCATCGGGGTCGAGCTCCAGATTTGATGGATGGTGAGCGGGCCGCCATTTCTGCGTGAAAAGCGCGGCCCGGATCGCGTCAGGCGCTACAGTTTGGTGACTTGCTCCGGATCGGCCGAGGCGAGCGCGGCGGCACGCTCGGGCTTGGGTGGATAGATCCAGACCCTGTTGATCTCCTGCTTCGTCTTCTTGGCGACGTCGCCGACCATCTCCACCTTGCGCTCCCAGCCGCGCGTGAACACTGCGCCGGCTTCGCCGAGGTCGAGGCAGGTGACATAGGCCTTCTGGTGGTAGGGCCTGGTCGGCACGCCCAGCAGCTCGGCCGCGGCGTTGTTGCCGGCAAAGGCGCCCATCCGCGTGGCGTGCTGGCACGACATCAGCGCGTAGTTGCCCTCGTCGTCGCAGGCGGCACGGGCTGCATCGCCGGTGGCGAAGACGCCCTGGACGCCCTGCACGCGCAAACAGCGATCGACCAGCAGACGGCCGAAATTGTCGCGCTCGGCTGAGATTTGCGCGGTCAGGGGGGCTGCACGAATGCCGGCCGCCCAGATCACGGTCTCCGCTTCGATGTGCTCGCCGTTTGAAAGCGTGACGCCGGACTTGTCCAGCGAGGCGACGCCGGCGCCGACCCGGGTTTCCACGCCCACCTTCCGCAGGGCTTCCTCGATGACGGGGCGCGGGCCTTCGCCCATATCGGGGGCGATCGCCGGGTTGCGTTCGACGATGATGACGCGCGGCTTGGCGTTCTTGCCGAGGATCGCGCGCAGCCGCGTGGGCATTTCAGTCGCCGCCTCGATTCCGGTGAAGCCGCCGCCTGCGACGACGACGGTGTCGCGGCCGTTCGCGGGCGGCCGCTTGGCCAGGCCATGCAAATGCTTGTCGAGGGCAACCGCATCATCGAGCGAGTCGACGCTGAAACCGTGTTCGGCTAGGCCGGGAATGCTGGGACGGAACAGCCGGCTGCCGGTGGCCACCACAAGGCGATCGTAGGAGAGGGTCTTTCGCGTGCCTTTGTTGGTGGCGATCTGCACCATCCGAGACTTGGTATCCACCGTCTCGGCGCTGCCTTGCACGTAGACGACATCGATGGAGTTGAGGACATCGAGAAGGGGCGCGGTCAGGGTTTCGGGTTTCGGCTCGTAGAGCCGCGGGCGAACCACCAGCGTCGGCTCGGGCGCAACCAGCGCGATCTCGAGCTCTTCGGGCGAAACGCCCTTGATGTCGCGCAGGCGTGCTGCGGAAAGGGCGGCGTACATGCCGGCGAAGCCGGCGCCGATGATGACTAGTCGCATTGATGTTCTCCTCTGGTTGGTCTTCTCGGGCACAGGCGCGTTGCCGCTGCCGCATCCGAGCTGCGGCAAGCCTTGTTGCGATCGGCAACGACGCGAAGGGGTGAAACGAAATCGCCGGCTCTTAAGGGACGATGCAGCCGGCTGGCGGTGAGCTTGGCGGCCACCCCTTGCGAAGGAGGATCGGCTGCAGGGACTGCTGGCCCCAGTCCTGATAGGGCAGGCGCGCGCTATCCCTGGCCACGACTGAAATCAGCGAGTGCGCGCGTTGCGCGGATTGCGGCGGAATTTCTACCTCTTCCCCCGCGGCCGAAGTGAATCGGACCGCCAGCGAAAGCCCATACACGACGGCGGTCGCGAGGCCCCTTCGGGGTAACGTGATTGCCAGCCGGCTGACGAAGTTCTTTCCAAACATCCTGTGTCTCCGTCGGTTGGATTGGACATGATGATGGTCTAACTGATCCAAGCTGCCTTTGCGCCAGAGCGATTGCCGTCGCTATAGAGTGATTGCTGCTAACGCATGCGCCTTCGCCAATCGCTCGGGGTCTCGCCGGTCAGCTTCCTGAATGCCGCAGCGAAGGCGGTCTGGGAGGAGTAGCCAAGCGCGGCGGCGATTAAGAGGATCGAATCGTCGGTGTCACGCAGCATCTTCATGGCCTGCTCAAGTCGGTGCTGTCGCAGCCAGGCATGCGGCGAGAGCCCGGTACTCTCCTTGAAGGCGCGGCAGAAGTGGAAACGCGACAAAGCGGCATCCGATGCCAGCGCCGAGAGTGAGATATCCGCGTCAGCATCCGAGCGCAGGCGTTCGATGGCGCGAGCAAGTATCCTGGGCGACAGTCCGCCGATGACCGGCCTGGATTTTGGAGGCGAGCCGGCGTACGACGAGAGAAGACGCGTGGCGAGAAGATCCGTCAGTTGATGCCTGAACAGCGAGTCCAGCGCCGCGCTGCCTTCCAGTGCGTCGGCCGCACTCAGCAGCAATCGAGATGTAACGGGGTCGGGATGCGCAGTCCGCTCCACAAGGTCGCCCGGCGCGGTCGTGCCCGCTTCAGCGGCGACGCGCACGAGCGTTGACTGCGGAAGGTAGAGCTGAACGACATTCAGAGGCTGGTAAATGTCCCATCGTGAGCTCGAGCCGGCCGGAATGACCGTCACGGTCCCACCTCGCGCCGTTCCAGTCACAAATTCTTTCCCGGAGCGCCGCTCGAACCGCGCTGGCCCTTCGGGGAAAGCCATGATCACGTGATCGGCCATGGGACCAACGATGTCGTGCAGCGGATCATGCCTCCAAAAAGTGATCGCACCGCTGGATGGATCCGACGCTACGCTCACGGGCCGCGTCTTGAGCACGCGCATCATTTCCGCATCCGCATGAGGGTGTTCGCCCGGTTGCAGATCGCGCGCATGGGTTTGCGGAGTGTCGGGCCGATCCTGAGGAGGCTGGTGCCGGATAGGCTTGCAGCTCATAGACGTGTCCTCGCCATCGAAAAGGACCTCGTTGCTCAGAAGCGCTTGTTGCTAGGGCGTGTGCCGCCTGCGCCACTCGCTCGGTGTTTCGCCAGTCAGCTTCCTGAACGCCGCGGCAAATGCGGTCTGCGAGGAATAGCCAAGCGCCGCGGCGATCGAGACGACCGATTCGTCGGGCTCCCGCAGCATGTTCATTGCCTGCTCGATCCGGTGCTGGCGCAGCCAGGAATGCGGGGAAAGCCCGGTGCTTTCCTTGAAGGCGCGGCAGAAGTGAAAGCGCGATAGACCGGCATCGGAAGCCAGCGCATCGAGGGAAACGTCCGCATCGCTGTCCGAGCGCAACCGCTCGATCGCACGGAGCAGAACTTTCGGCGACAGCCCACCCACGGTCGGCTGGAACATCGTTGGCGAACCGGTGTGCGCAGCCAGCAGGCGCGTGGCGAGAAGATCTGTCAGCTGATGCCGAAACAACGTATCCAGGGCTCCATTGCCCTCGGTTGCATCCGACGCGCTCAAAATCAGTCGGGACGTAACGGGGTCAGGATGCGCCGTTCGCTCGAGCAGGTCGGTCGGTGTGGCGATCCCGGCTTCGTCAGCAACGCGCTTCAACCTTGCATCGGGAAGATAGAGTTGAACCACATCAACAGGCTTCGGGATATCCCATCGGGAGCTCGATCCTTCCGGAATGATGATCAGGACCCCGCGGCGAAACGTACCGATCGCCACCGATTTTCCTGACCGTCGCTCCATGCGCTGCATCACGCCGTTGTAGGCCATGATCACGTGGTGGCTCATCGGCTCGACCACGTCGTGCAATGGATCATGTTTCCAGTGGGCGATCCCGGCACCGGAGGAATCCAGTGCCATGCGGAGCGGCTCGGTCCCGAGAACGCGCGCCATCTCCGCATCCGCGGCGCGACGCTCGGCCGTCGCGCTATCGTCCGGCTGTGCACCCGCCGCGGGGGGCAAATCTTCGTGCGCGGAATTGCGCATGGGTGCGGTGCTCGCAATCATTGCGTGCCTCCTCCTGATCACCTGAAGCTTCCGATGAGTTGCCGTATTTGTACGGGTTCGCGCGTGTTCTATGCGCTGCAAAGGCTCAGCGTATTTCCTGAAACGGCTATGTTTTGTCCGATCCTGCTCCAAGCCGGCGCGCGCTTTCACAAACGCACGATGGGCGAGCGATGAGTTGTCGAGGTATTGAACCGGGGTCGCGCGAGGGGCATCACAATCCGTTGAATCGCTTGCGAAAATCGCTTTGTGACAATAGGTGCGGCAGGCGGTCACAGGGCTGTCGTTACAAGGCGGGACTGTGGACCGTTGCTTGCCGATGTCGGATAATTGGCCGTGGCTTGGCGGTTGCGTCCCACGCGCCAGTCGCGCCTCACAAAACGAGATCTACTCCCATGACACAGGCGAGCGCTTTCGGCCGGAGTCTCCGGCAGTTCCTGCACTTGAGGGATGCGCCGCCCTCGCTGATCACGCGTTCACTGCGCGGCGTGGAGCTCGCGGTCACCGAAACCCGGGATGACAATCCCGTGCCGGGTATCTCCGGTTCGTTTGCCCCTGAGGATGCCTTTGTCGTCAGCCTGAAGCTGCACGACTACCCGGACTGCGAACTCTGGGAAAACGGCAAGTGCGTGATGAAGGCGGATGTCCCGGCGGGCGCAACATATCTGTACGATCTCAAGCGTGATCCGCGCTATGTGATCGACAAGCCGTTCCACTCCCTGTTTTTCTATTTGCCGCGCTCGGCGCTCGATGGCCTCACCGAGCAGTCCGGCGTGCCGCGCGTCGGTCAGCTTGCCTGTGAAATCGGCGTCGGCCATGACGACGCGGTCATCCGTCATATCGGCGCGTCGCTGCAAGAAGGGCTGCGTCGGCCGGACGAGACCAACCAGCTTTTCATCGATCACATGATGCTCGCGCTCACCGCACACGTCGCCCAGGCCTATGGCGGACTGCAGAGCGTCACCGAATCAATCCGCGGCGGCCTTGCGCCATGGCAGGTCAAGCGCGCCTGCGAAAGACTGGAATCCGACCTCCGCGGAAAGCTTTCGCTGGCAAAGATCGCAGCCGAGTTCGATCTCTCCGTCAGTCATTTTTCGCGGGCATTTCGCGTCTCCACCGGCTTGCCGCCACACCAGTGGCTGCTTCGCCAGCGCGTGAATACGGCCAAGCAATTGATGGGGGTGCGCGGCCTTTCGCTCTCGGAGGTGGCGATATCTGCAGGGTTCGCCAATCAGAGCCACTTCACGCGGGTGTTTTCCTCGGTGGTCGGCACCAGCCCGGGAATGTGGCGCCGTGAGGGGCGGGACGCGCCGGAAAACGAAACGTGATCCCGGCAAGACGCGCTCTCGCTCAGCGGCGCAGTTTCTGTGAGATGGCATAGGCGGCGCGCCGCGCCGCAAACATCTCGTCCGGCGGATGGCCGATGCCTTCGGCAAGATGCGCCGGATTGAACACGAGCCCGTCGCACGCCTCATTTGGCTCAGTGCCCGTTATCACGATCGTTCCGAGGCGTACTGCTTCGCGTCCATCCTCGTCGGGCCAGCGGATGGTCACGTCCATGACGGGGTCGCCGGGACGGTCCAGCAGCGCCATCACGCTGAACCTGACATCACGGGCGGCGATCCGGGATTCGAGGTCGTCCTGGAGCAAGTCGGTGGACTTTGCCGTGGCCACGTCTTCGGTCGGCCTGCCTTCCTCGCCGACGGGCGCGAGTTTGAACTTGATGAACCGTGTCTCGCCCATTGCATTCGTTGCGGGAAAGGCATGCACGCCCCAATAGATCGTGCAGGCACGGCTTGCGGGCAGCGGATGCGCGGCCAGGTAGCTTGCCTGACGCAGCGTTTCAGGATTGGCGGCAGAGAATGCCTCGACCTGTGCCATGTCCGGCTTGCCGTCCGCGCCCGGCATGCGCGCCTGCAGGAAAGCCAGCATCTGGTCGAGCGTTCTGGCAAAATGAACGGGAGCACTCTGGGTCAAGATCTCCGAGCGTTCGCCGTCGCTGCCGAGCCGGAAGCTGAAGCCGCGCAGCAGGCGCCTCTCGGCGCCCACCGCGTTCGGGTTGCCCACGTCCGCCGAGAACCGCGCAAGTACCCGGGATGGCTTGGTGAAGCTCCGGGATTTGGTGATTTCCTTTGCCTGATCCGAAGGAGCGTAGGTGCCGCGAACGCATCGGCCCCCGGCGAAGCTCGCGCGTGCCTTTGGCGGAAGACCGCCAACCGCCTTCAGCGCATCGACGATGGATGCTGGCGTGGCGGCGCTGCTCGGGGACGGGGGCAGGACGGAATCCTGGGTTCGAACGATGGGGTTCGTTTGTGGCGCATGCCAATCCAAGCTTCTTTCCCAAAACGGACATGCCTTGTCCGATTCTGCGACAAATCTCGCAACTCGCTCGATCGGACTGCTCTTTCGCGGGATGGTAATCCGCCGTCAAGCTCGGCATCGACTTTGCCGTCACCGACGTCTGGAAGGTCGGCGGCACCGCGATCTTCGTTTCCAGTCAATATCTGGTCGGCGACGATTCCAATCAATATGCGAGCTGCCGTCCTAAACCGTGTTCAATCTCCACACCTCCTATCAGATGGCCTCGATTTGAAGCCAATCGCGGCCGAGAAGTGCGGCCACTTCGCCATTGAGTTCGTCCATAGCTGATGCGACAAGCTCTACTTCCATATTGAGCCTTTATCGTCGATGTCCTTGCCCCACGCATTGTTGACCGCATTGATTGAACGGCCCTGTTCCGGATCCGAACTGGCCGAACGCTTCGACCGTTCCATCGGCTATTTTTGGCAGGCGACTCATCAGCAGATTTACCGGGAGCTTGCCCGCCTCGAAGCCGCCGGCTTCGTTCAAGGCTCTCTCGTCGACGGCGCGCGAGGCGGCAAGAAGACCTATCTTGTGCTGCCCGCCGGACTCAAGGAACTGCGACGCTGGCTTACGGAAAGGCAGGCCCCATCTCCGATTCGCGATGAGTTGATGGTTCGGCTTCGAGCGGAAGCCGTCATCGGCCCCACACGTATCATCGAAGAGCTGGAAAGACTTGCCGGACAACACCGCGAAAAGCTCAAGGTCTACCGGGAAATCGAGGCCAGGGATTTCTCGCGAAAGAAAATGACGCGGGATGAAAACCTTCGTCGTCTTGTGCTCAAGGCCGGTATCGACTTCGAGACCCAGCGTATCGCCTTTTGCGAGCAGGCAATTTCAATCCTGAAAGCATCCTGAGCCTCGACCGGCCCGAATACCCGCTAACGAGCACGGTCGCGCTTAAGCACATCGCCGAAATCTCCAAGCTCGGGAAATTTGAGGGTGGGTTGGCGGTCGAGGTCACGCAGACAAACTCGCAGATCCTGCAGCTGTGCCTGCCTCTCGTGGTCCGTAATATATGGAACATGATAGGCGACAAATGGCTGGTGCACGGTCAGTCCGACATAGCCCAACGTCCCCTGAAAGAAATGACGCATCATCCCAGTCTCGAGCTCTCCGTGGAGGGCGTCTGGTCCGAACATATTTCTACGCCCGCCGAGAGCCATTGCCGTAAAAGTTCTCTTACCCCTGAGACCACCGAGATCGTAAAATCCACGGTTGCCGCTATGCATCGGGCCGCACAGCAAGACACGGTCGATCCAGCCCTTAAGAATTGCCGGAACGCTGAACCAGAATATTGGAAAGGTGAAGACGATGAGGTCCGCCGTGAGCACATTCTCCGCTTCGCAGGCGACATCGGAAGCCAGCGTCGAAGTCGTGTAGCCGTGGCGTTGTTCGAGTGTGTATACGAGGTAATCGGGTCGGCTTCTCGAAGTGAAATCGTTCCCGGAGAGAACAGGGTTGAAACGGTCTTGGTAGAGATCGCAAACGGTGACAATCGCACCTGCGGCCTTCAGTTCATCGATGACGACATCACGCATCGCGCTCACAAAGGAGTTCGGCTCGGGGTGCGCATGGACCAGATGAACGCGCATCTCATCTCACCTCACTTGAAGCAGGGAGCGCGCGGGAGAGACGCTTCGCCATTTCCGTGGCAAGCGCCTGCGCGCCACTGAGCGGCCGCATCATCACTTCGAGCTCGACGATCCTGCCGTCGTCGTCAAAGCGAATGAAATCGATTCCCTTGGCCATCTTGCCGGCAAGCTTGGCGCTGAATTCGAGAACGACATTCCTGCCATCGGCGGTGGCGGCCTGGCGATGGTAGCTGAAGTCCTCGAAAATCTGAACCACGTTGCTCATGGTGAGAACCAACGCTTCGATGCCGTGGTAGGGATTGAATGCGGTCGGCAAGCGGAAGACCACGTCCGGATGAGTGATCGAGGGAAGGTCACCAAGATTTTTCCTTGCGATCATGGCGTGCCACTTCTCCAGAGATGCTGCGGCGGCCGGATGAAGATGGGGCAGTCCAGTCATTGTGATTTCCTCGCCTTTGGAATTCCGGGTCGCGTGCTCAGAGGGATGCGGCAAGCCGTGTTCCCTGACTAATGGCGCGCTTGGCTAACCACGCTTCGCCTTGTCCTTCTCGTTCTGAGCCATGATGGCGTCGCGCGCTGCGGCCCAATCTGAATCCTTCCAGTCCCGCACTTCGTAGAAGTTACCGCCCATCGCCAGCGCCTGGGCACCGTCCATCACGATGGTCTCGCCGTTGATCCAGTCGCAGCCGCCGGAGATCAGAAACGTCGCGAGATTTTGCAGCTCGCTCATTTCCCCGAGGCGGCCCATCGGATTCGCAGCGACAGTCCTCGCACCCGCCTCGTCGCCGGGCTTGATACGCTTGCTCATGCCTTCGGTCGGAATTTCTCCTGGCGCGATGGTGTTGAGGCGGATGCCGTACCGGCCCCATTCCGTGGCCAGCGACATGGTCATGGCGTGAATCGCGGATTTGCTCATGGTCGACGGCACCACATACGGGCCGCCATTACGTACCCATGTCACGGTAATGGAGACGACGTTGCCGCGATGTCCGCCGGCGATCCAGCGTTTGCCGACAGCCTGGGTCACGTAGAACGTGCCGTGCATCACGATATTGGCGATGGCATCGAATCCGCGCGGCGAGAGATCCTGCGTGCGGGAAATGAAATTGCCAGCCGCGTTGTTGATGAGATCGGTGAGGGGACGGTCCTTGAAAGCGGACACGACCATGGCCTCGACCGCCGCGACGTCGCGGATGTCCACGCCGTGGGCGGTGACTTTTCCGCCATGAAGTTTCATCAACTCGGCGGCGGTCTCCTCGCAAACGCCTTTGCGGCGTCCGCAAATGTGAATGTCTGCGCCGAGGCTGAGAAATTTCGCTGCCATGGCCTTGCCGAGCCCGGTGCCGCCGCCGGTCACCAGGATATTGCGGCCCGTGAGAAGCCCGTCGCTGAACATGATGCGATCCTCCGCTGCGCCGATTTTGTTCGCTTGGTTGAACTCGGTTTCGGCGCGCCGAAGCCGGATTCGAGCGGCCAACAATTCGGGATAGCCAAACTTCAAGAGTCTGATATTGCAACCAGTTGCAAAACAAGATAGCGCGGAAATTTTCCTTTTGCAACTAGTTGCATAAAAACCATTGCGTGCTGACCGCGCCCAGTCCGCTCGCTGCAATGGCAGTAGGTTGAACGGAAAGCTGATGCCGATGCTGGCCGCGCGCTCCTGAAATCGTTCTTGAGTTCAGGCGGCGGTATTAAGCATCATCACGTCCTCAATGGCGGCCGTGCGATCGTACGTTCTCTAGTGTTCATTGGCTCTACGACCGCACAACGTATCCTGCGACGTGCTCGGGGCCCGAAAGACCAGTCTGTTCGCTATCGATATCTTCGGTTTACGTTTCGCCAGATAGATCGACTCGCCATTTCACAAGCCGCTCATGATCATTTTCCCGACCGCCAACAGGCTTGGGAAATAGCCGCTGTATTTGGGCAAGCTGCCGGGCATGTCCAGCACACGACGGTGATAGAATATATCCATCCGAACCGGCGGCAGCCGGGCCTCGGGCTCGAAAGTGCTGACCGGGATGAACATCACCTTGAACGGCCAGGCGCCCGCAACCTCCACAACGGGCTTGCCGCAAGTCCGGCAGACCCCGCGATTGAAGTTCGGCGGCGGACGGTATTTCCTGAAGGAGATATTGCCGGCGTTTTTCAGCACGACGTCCTTGGCGCGAACGCCGACCACATCCGCGAACGGTTTGCCGTTGAACGCCTGACAGATAAGACAGTGGCACCGGAACCTGGCTTTGGGCGGCGTATGCACTTCGAACGAGCAAGCGCCGCATTCGCAGGAGCCGCTTAGCGGCAACGATGTGTCGGTGGTCATGTGCTGATGCTCCTCGGTTGCATTGGGAAACGTAGTTTGATCACCGAAGCATCATGTTGAGGATGGCATCGATCGGCTGTCTGAACGGCGCGTGGAGCAGGTTGGCGAGATTCCAGCGCCCCTGCTCATAGATCCCCTTGGCGTGGCTGAAAGTACGGAAGCCCTCGACGCCATGGTAAGCGCCCATGCCGCTAGGCCCGACGCCGCCGAACGGCAAGTCATCCTGGGCGATGTGCATGATCGTCCCGTTGACGGTGACATTGCCTGAGGTTGTTCGGCTCAGCACGCTGCGTCGGTCGTCATCATCGGCACCGAAATAGTAGAGCGCGAGCGGGCGGGGCCGGACGTTCACATGGGCAATCGCATCGCCGATGTCGCGGTACGGAAAGATCGGCAGGATCGGGCCAAAAATCTCTTCATGAGCAATGCGCATGGTGTCTGTGACGCCGAGCACCACGGTTGGCGCAAGGGTGTTGGGGCGTCGGGACGCATCGCCGGGCCGGTTGCCGACCTCGATGATCCGCGCTCCCTTTGCACTCGCGTCCGCGATCAAGCCCTGGAGCCGGGCGTGGTGCCGCTCGTTGATGATGCACGTATAATGTTCACTCGTTGGCCCGTCCGCATAGAAGGACGCCACCTTCCGGTCATAGGCCGCCACGAACGAATCGACATCGCTTTCGTGGACGAGTGCGTAATCGGGGGCGATGCAGGTCTGGCCGGCATTGAGCAACTTACCGAAAGCGATGGACGCTGCCGCTTGGTCGAGGGCGTGGCCGCTGGCAACGATGCTCGGTGACTTGCCCCCGAGTTCAAGGGTGACTGGAACGAGGTTGTCGCTGGCTGCCTTCATCACGGAGCGCCCCACCGACGTACTGCCCGTAAAGACGAGGTGATCGAACGGCAAGGCCGAGAACGCCGTCCCTACAGCCGCATCGCCGGTCACGATCGCGAACTGATCCTCGGGGAAGATCTCGCCCAACATCTTCGCGAGCAGTGAATTGGTGGCGGGCGTGAACTCCGAGGGCTTCAGCATAACCCGGTTTCCGGCGGCGATGGCCGTGACAACCGGCATCAGCGACAGGTTTACCGGGTAGTTCCACGGCGACATCACGCCGACGACGCCAAGCGGCTGGTATTCGACGCGGGCGTTGCCCATCCGCATGTGCAGCGCAACGTGGCGGCGGGTCGGCGCCATGAATTTGCGAAGATTGCGGATCAGATACTTCGTGCCCTCGGCGATCCCTCCAACCTCCATGATCGCCGTTTCGTGCCTCGAGCGATGCCCGAAATCGGCGTTGATGGCATCTTCGATCGCTTTGCGGTGCCCGATGATCGCGGCCCTGAACTTGGACAGATCAGCGCGTCGCTGCGCCAGCGAAGGGGCTCCCTCACGCAGGAAAGCAGCACGCTGGCGGGCGAGAAGACCGCCCAGCCGATCAGCGTCGGTGACTTTTACGGTAGCGTTCATGGTTCACTCCGATGTAGACAGGAGAAACTTATCTGCCTGATATAGGCCCCTAAGTAGTCACTGTCAACAATGTATACAGAAGAAACTTTGAGGTACCATGCAGGACGCACCCAACCGGCCCTATCACCACGGTGATCTCCGTCGGGCGGTTATCGAGACGGCGTTGGATATGCTTCGGGAGGAGAAGGGCTGGCAGTTCACGCTGCGGGAAGTCGCCCGCCGCGCTGGGGTAAGCCACGCGGCACCCTACAAGCACTTTCCGGACAAAGCCGCGCTGCTTGCAGAACTCGCCATGATTGGGTTCGACCGGCTGCGAGAGTTTCTATCGGCCGCGAAGCCCACAACGCCCAAATCCTTGCGCGACGAAATTACGGCGATAGCTCGTGCCTACGTCGCGTTCGGAATGGACAACCCGGCTCTCTACCGCCTGATGTATAGCGCGGAGGAGGGGCAAGCAGTGGGAATACATCTCAACGAGCGGGCGCTGGCGGTATTCGATATTCTCCTCGAAGTCCTCCGCCGCGGCCAAGCCGCAGGGAGCATTCGCAAGCGGCCGATAGAAGGTCAGGCCGCAGCCGGCTGGGGGCTCATCCACGGCATGACCATGCTTGCTATCGATGGGCTCTTGGTGCCCGAGAAGGTAGGATCGGCTCCACTGGATGCTGCCTTGAGCACGCTGGTGGAGGGGCTGGGGAGCCCGGCAACACTGGGCGCGCCTGCAACAACATCCGTTCGTGGGCGCAAAACGAAGCTGAGTGAATGACAGCTTCATGCAGCAGCCGCTCGATGGCAACGGGCGGCGCTGGCATTCCGATCCACAGGCACTTTGACACGGACGAAGCTTTTTACGTTCTGGATGGAGGCGGAACGTTCATTTTGAACGATGTGCATCATCCCTTCGAGAAGGGTGGGACGATATTCATCCCGAAGAATTCGTGGCACGGGTTCGCGAACCCGGACAGCGAGCTGCTGCTGCTGCTTTGGATTGTCACGCCCACCGGCCTGGACGCGTTTTTCCGCGAAACCTGCAGTCCGCCCTCAAGGCCGAGGTTAACATCAAGTCCCCACGCTCCAGTTCCAGGCGAGCTACGCGTTCGTCGATGCACGCTTCCTCGATGCATTGACCCTCGGCTCCAACAGCCCGTTTGCCGATCCGCCGCCGAGACCATCCATGGGTCTCTCCCGGCAACCAGATCCCCGCGATTCCGCGCCGTCCTACACCGTCTTCGATCTCCACACCTCCTATCAGGTGAAGAAGAACGTCCAGCTCTATGACCGCGTCGATAACGTCTTCGACAGGCGTTATGCGACCTATGGGCAGTTCTTCGACAGGAGCGCGTTGCCCAACTTCGCCAACGGCAGCGCCGACTTCAGCGACCCGCTGAGCCCGGCGCGGCCGCGCGCGTTCTATCCGGGGATGCGGGTGACATTCTAGGCACGGGGGCCTAATCATCTTCTAGGGTCCTTCCGCTAGACCCGCGAGCGCCATCGCTGCTCTGAGTTCATGCACCGTCGCTGTTCCCCCGCCGGCAGCCTGGAACGCCAGAGGGGCCGGGTTCAACGGAAGCCGGGTCACGTTGGCCGGGCCGCGTGGCGGCTCGAATATCATCGCCTGGCTAGCGCCGAATGGAATCCGATCGAGCTGCCGAATGGCGCTGTGCATCTCGCGCAGTCCGGCATTCAGAGGCATGGCAAGGGGCCGCTGATCGGACCAGACGCCGAGCGCGCGGGCCGCATCCGGCAACCCAGCCCCGGTCTGCCATGGATGGCCGATGGGCTGCGCCGTCTCCTTCAGAATTTGGAACAGCCGTTCGACCCGGTGGGCATCCTTGGCGATGAAACTGCCCTTGAAGTCGGCGTGGTCGGCGAGGATCAAGGCTGCAAGCGCGGCAACGTGAGCGGCTGCGAGCGAGGTGCCGTCGCAGACGGCGTAACCGTCCGGCGACTGGCAGGCAATGACCGCAACACCAGGCGCGCACAGGTCGAGTTCGGGCCCGCGGCAGGAAAACGGCGGTACGAACAACCCGCCTGCCGCCGCAGTGGCGGCTGCGGCCTGCGCCGCCTGCGGACTGTCTTCCGCGAAGGTTCCCATCCGTCCGACCGCACCGACCGCCACGACATGCGGAGAACAGGCCGGAAACAATATGCGTTCTCCAGAGTTGCCGGCAGCAGCGACGATGCTGAGGCCTTGCTGCTTGGCCATGGCAATGTGCTGCTCAACCAGCACGGAGCCGCGCTCGCAACCGACGCCGACGCACGCCACGTCGATGCCGTTTTGCAGGCAATCATCGAGCGCCGCGATCAGGTCGCTGCAACGGGCATCTAGGGGAAGCTTGCAAACATGCAGCTCGCTGTCCGGGGCGTAGCCGCGGATGCCGTGATCTGCCTGCGCAGCCGCATTGATGATGCTTGCGCAAGGCGTGCCGTGGCCAGTGACGTCCTTCGACCATGAGCGATCTTCGCCACGTCGGGCATCGATACCGTGCTCGATGTCAGCCAACAGCTTGTGGCTGGTCGCCACGCCGCTGTCGATGAGCGCGATCTTGACGTCAGCTCCACGGCAGTGGTTGGGAATCTGATCGAAGCGCATCGCTTCGGCGCCCCAATCCAGCCCGCCAGGTACCGGCAACGGTTTCAGGGTGAAGGTGTTCACTGCATCGGTCTCGATATTCGGCCGCTGTTGCCACAAGCCCCAATGGCCGGAGCGTGCGCTGACGAAAATGGCGGCGATTGTTTCCGGCACTTCGCCCCGCAGCGTCAGATCGACGTTGCCATCACGGTCCGTCCGTCCTTGAGCCGACGCCTGCTCGCCAACGAGCTGCACGGTTGCCTGCTCCACAGGCGCACCTGCTTCGCTGAGGACCCGGATCGTCACCTTGAAGTCCGGCCCGAGTGCGGTCATCGTCGTGGCCGCCGGGATGAAAGAGGAGGCGGGGCCGGCAAAGGATGCAGCTCGCAGATGGCTGTCCGGCTCGATGATCAAGCTGCCGGCCGTGGAGCGGCGCAACGCTGCGGCGGCTTCGTCAGGCATGCGCACGACCGCAATTGGGGGGCCACTGACGCCGCGCTGGTCATGGGTCCACAGGATGTTGCCGAACTGGTTGAGTTGTTCGGCCAGCGTTTGAGCGCTGATGCCGGCGCCCGCTGGCGCGATCATGTATTGAGTGCTGCGCACTGGTTTGCGTCGATTGTCGCTCGAGGTCGGTCGCGCATCGTCTGGACTCGTTGCCATGGCGTCGCCTCCTTTGATTTCAGTGGATAGAAGATTGCGTGCGATCGATCGAAGCCTGTCTCAGCAACGGAAGGCGGGGATCGGCTGCGCGGGCCGCTTCGATCGCGCGGTAGGCGAAATAGATCAGGTTGAAGGCCTGCGCATAATCCCGCTCGGTAAACTTGTTGGCTGCCTGGGTGACGATCGAGACGCAGTTTTCGAGGCCAGCATGCTGTGCCGCGTTGGCCTCGAGATAGGCAGAGAGCGAGCGCAGTGATTCTGCGATCATGTCTCCGATCATGTTTTCCGCAGCCTGATGTTCGAGCACCGGGTTCGGCATCGGGAAGTTGCCGGGCACGGTTCGGAACGGCTGCTCGAACGTTTGCGACTGCAGGCGCAAGAGCAGCGGCATCAAATTGCTGAGCAGCCCCACGAGCTGCTGAATGTCCGGGAAGTGGCGCTGTGACGCGGATGCAGCGGAGGGATTGGAATCCGACATGAGGGCTCTCCTTCGGAGGAAGCATGCGCAACGGCAGGCGCGACCGCCGCTTTGGGCGGCGGTCGCGCGTTACCGCGCGGTCAGATCATCCGCTGCTGGCCGTAGGCCTGAAGGTTGCCGATGACCTGGGGAATGACGCCGATCAGCTGGCGGGTGATGTCGGCGACATCTTGCTGCGTAAGTTGTCGCTGCTGGCCAAAGCCCGTCGGACCGCCGAATGCCGCCTGGAACTGCGGCGCACCGAACTGTGTACCCCACATCTGCGCTGGCTGAGTCTGCGTGGGATAGCCGAGACCGAATTGACCAGGGCCTCCGAATTGACCCTGACCGAGACCGCCGTGCATGGCCGAATGCTGCATTTGGGGCTGGCTCTGCAGCATTCCCACGATCTGCGGCACGATGGGCAGGATCTGCCGCACGACCTCGCTCACGTCTTGCGGACTTAGCTGCCGCGGCGCTTGGCCGTAAGCCGCATAGCCCATTCCTGCGAACGGAGTCTGAGCTTGCGCGAGAATTTGAGGCAGCGCCGGTACCAATTGCCGCACGACCTCATTCACGTCCTGTGGCGAAAGCTGGCGCTGCTGGCCGCCCCAGGGCTGCTGACCCCAGCCCATTTGCCCGCCCCAGCCGGGGCCATATCCAGACGCGCCAAAGGTCGGCTGACCGCCGAACTGCCCGTATTGCTGTCCATAGGCCGCCTGGCCCAATCCAAGACCGCCTCCTCCATACTGTTGGCCGCCTTGCGAACCGAATGCTCCCGATCCCCATTGTTGCGGACCGAACTGTCCGAATGGTGAACCATGCGCGAGGTTCTGTTGCAGGGTATCATAATACGTCATCGCTTGGCCTCCTTGCGATGGTTGGTGCCCTCAGCCCAAAATCCTGCCAAGGCCGGTCGCATGCGCGCCCCCTTCGCGGGCAATAGCGCTTCGTCACGCCGGTGCGACGGCGTTGGACCTTCAAGTTCATATGCTTGGCACGGAAGTCTCAGCCGCAAGCAATGTCGCCCGCCTAGAAGGCGCAAGTTGCGTCCCCTCAAGGTGACAAGCCGACGGTAAAATGTTCTAGAGCGGCAAAATGATAGCCGTCGAGAGATATGGGAGCGGATTGTCCTCGCTGGCATGGTGGCCAGCCATTTATTTTTTATGTCCTACGTCCGCTCAAACGCTCGGCAATTACGCGGGTCTCCCCAGTTCTGCAATGAGCAGAGACGCGAAAAACGTACTAACGGCGAAATAGTTTCGCGAAAGCGCGGCGATATTTTGGCGGCAATCAACTTTCGCAAAAACTTCAAGCCGCGCGGATTTTCGTCAGCACTCTTTGCCTGGTCAGCGAGCCTTCCGATGTGCATCCGTGTCAGCTTCAGCGAAATGCTAATGAGCGAGGTTGAGCAATGTGCCGACGCGCTCGGAGGTCGCGGGATGGCTGCGAAGCAAGCGCATCGGATCATGCCCGAATGCGGACGTGCGGCTTGGTGCAGAGCCGGTGTGATGGCGCTCCAGCTTGTCGAGTGCGGCGATGAGCGCGCGCGAGTCGCCGGTCAGTTCGAGCGCCGTTGCATCTGCATCCAGTTCGCGAACGCGCGACAGAGCAAGTCCGAGGAGCTGGCCGAGCGTTGGCGCTGCGCTCAGCAGCATCGCCAATGGCCGGCTTGATGTCATGCCACCGTGATGATGGCTGGTTCGCAGCAGCGCGAGACCAGCGAGCGAGGTCCAATCGATCGCGCGTCGCAGCGCCGTCGCCCAGCCCATCGTCCAGGCGTCATTGTTGCGGATATGAGCGACTTCATGGGCCAATATCCCGGCAATTTCGTCGCGCGTCATGCCGCGTAGCAGGCCTTCGGTCAACACGATGGCACTGCGTTCCGGTCCGCCGAGTGCATAGGCATTCATATCGCGCGGTGCCGGCAGACAATAGAGATCCGGAAATCGCACCAGCCCGGCGCGGCTGCAAACTTTTGTCAGAATGGCGAACAGCTCCGGCAGCTCGGCAACGGACAGCAGGCGGGCGCCGAACCAGCGATACACGTTCTCGCGTGAGATGACCGTTTCGTCGGGACGGGGCGCGCTTCCCAACAGCGCCCGTTGCATGCCCTCGGCTCCGCCGACGCTCCAGCCGCAGACGGCGAGCAGCAATGTCATGGCAAGGATCGCCAATTGAGATGATTGATGGTTCGCAGCCTGATGGACGTGCCGCCGATGCCGCCAACGCCACTGGTCTCGCGAGCTCAGCTCGACACGGCATCGCAGGAAGAGGCCTGCCTCTCCCGACGGCCAGTGGATCTCCACGGTGAGGGTAGGGCCGCACCGTAAAACGCGCAGCATCTCTCGCGGCGCATGTCGCACCAGAGCGAACGAAACGCTCGGCGTAAGGCCGGCAATGACATCTTGGCCGTGCCGATCACCACGCAACGCCATCGGGCTTACGCTAGCGTGAATCACCCCTGTCCCCCCGTGCGCTTTCAAAGCGAAGAGTTACGGATATCCCGGTGTCTTGTCATGCGAGTTTCATGCCTTGGACACAGAAAAGTCCCGGTATCCACACGGGGGGCGTCCGATCCGCTTCGGTGTAAGCCGTCGGGATGAGACCTCAGGAACCGGGTTCTATTCAAGCTAAACGAAGGTTTGGTCCGATAATGCTTTATCGGCGCTCCATGGCGGAGACGACAGATGTGAGCGTCGGTTGCAGTCGAGACAGCCAGGTATGTTGCTTCTCAAATCGACCGGAACTCGTCATTGCGGCGGCCGAATCGATGGAATTGGAGCAGTACCAATGCTGGACAAGTTCTTGCGTCGCCAGTTCGCGAAGATCGCAGCGCTATCCGCAGCTGGGATGGCACGTCCTCTGGAGGTCGAGGCGAGGCCGGCGTCTACACCGGTCAGGCCCTGAAGGGTGAGAAGCCGGCCGATCTGCCGGTCATGCAATCCACGGCACTTCAACTCACTGTCAACCTCAAGAGCGCCAACACGCTCGGCGCAAGCGTGCCGACGGCGCTGCTTGCGCGCGCCAATGAAGTCATCGAATAGAGCACCTATGGCCCGGGGTGTGGGCCCACGCAGTGCAGTCACGTGTCCGGATGCGGAGCGAGACGGGATTTCATAGCTTAGGCAGCGATCGACGTGGTCACCGGCGCCGGAGCTTTTGCAACCAAGGCCGCTGCTGGGGGCTGTCTCGTTGGCAGCCTCTTTCATGTCGAATCTCGGCCCTCTCTGACCCTCAACTCTTCAAGTCAATCGTGGCTGCCACCTGGGTTTGATCCGGATTGAGTTCAGCAGCGTTGCAGCGGCGATCATCGGCAGGATGCCAGCGAGGCTGAGCGCATTGCTGACCTGAGAACGCTTTCCGCCTGAGGTCAGCTTGTGCCGCCGTAAAGCGGACATTTGGCGCGGACATTCAAAAATTGCTAGGCTCGCATTCCAGAAAAGCAGCAATCCATTCTGGTCGGCGCTGCAAGCGTTGGCATTGCTCACACATGACTGGAGAGTGAAGTGGAAGCTCAGACCAAAGCGCAAGGATACGTGCTGGGCGCAGCCGAGGGCGAACATCTCGTTCACTACCGCAATCCCGGCAATATTTTCATCAAGGTTGATCCCGTCAAAGGTTCCAACAAAATGGCCTGCGGCACCCAGCAGGTACCCACAGGCGCCGGCATTCCGATCCACAGACACTTTGACACGGACGAAGCTTTTTACGTTCTGGATGGAAGCGGAACGTTCATATTGAACGACGTCCATCACCCCTTCGAGAAGGGTGGGACGATATTCATCCCAAAGAATTCGTGGCACGGGTTCGCGAACCCGGACAGTGAGCTGCTGCTGCTTTGGATTGTCACGCCCACCGGTCTGGATGCGTTTTTCCGCGAAACCTGCAGTCCGCCCGCCCTGCCGCCAAAGCAGCTGAGCCGAGAGCAGGTCAACCAGATCGCTCGCAAATATGGCACCGAGTATAGATGACCGGGGGCCGCACCCTCATCCACAAGGGCAGAGAAAGAGCGGCGTAGCGCGACTTGCAATTCTGCATCCGCAGTTCCAACGACCCCGCTTTTCAAACGGCTTCTGACCCGCCATTGTGCCGGCAACTATCCCATTGGAGCAGCATCAATGTCGGACAAGGTCTCGCGTCGCCAGTTCGCGAAAATCGCGGGATTGTCCGCCGCCGGGATAGCCAGCCCCCTCGAAATGGCGGACGCCAAGCCGGCGGCGGCGCCGCGCAGCGCCAGCGCCTTTCCTACCGGCTTTGTCTGGGGCACGGCGACGTCCTCCTATCAGATCGAGGGTGCGGTCAACGAGGACGGGCGAGGGGCGTCGATCTGGGACAAGTTCGTCCGCATTCCCGGCAAGATCGAGGACGGCACCACAGGCGATCGCGCCAACGAGCATTATCACCGCTACAAGGATGACATCGCGCTCATCCGCGACCTCGACTGCAAGGCCTATCGCTTCTCGGTCGCCTGGCCGCGGGTGTTTCCGGACGGCGACGGCAAGCCGAATCCGAAGGGGCTCGATTTCTACAATCGCCTGGTCGACGAGATCCTGAAGAACGGCATCGAGCCGTGGCTGACGCTCTATCATTGGGACCTGCCTCAATCGCTCCAGGACCGCTTTGGCGGCTGGCGCTCGACCGAGACCTGCAAGATCTTTGGCGACTACGCGGCCTATGTCGCCGAACATCTGACCGATCGCGTCAAGAACGTGTTCACGCTGAACGAGAGCGGCCGCTTCGTCTATTTCGGTTATGGCATCGGCATCGACGCGCCGGGCCTGACGCTGCCGCGAGCCGAGGTCAACCAGATCAGGCACAACAGCGCGCTCGCGCACGGGCTCGCGGTGCAGGCGGTGCGCGCCCATGGCCGCCGCGGCACGAAGGTGGGGCCGGCCGAGAACATCGATGCCTGCGCGCCCGCAATCGACACGCCCGAGAACGTCCGTGCCGCCGAGATCGCTCTGCGCGAGATGAACGCCGGCTATCTCAACGTCATCATGGAGGGGCGGTATACCGACGCCTTCCTGCAATTCGCCGGGCGTGATGCGCCGAAATACACTGACGCGGAATTGAAGATCATCTCCTCGCCGGTCGATTTCCTCGGCCTCAACATCTACGCGCCACAGAACTACGTCGTGGCCTCCGACCAGGGCGCGGGTTTCATGCCGCTGCCGATCCCCAAATCGTTCCCACACATGAATTCGGACTGGCTGCGCGTCGGCCCCGAGACGCTCTACTGGGTGCCGAAGCTGGCTGCAAAGATCTGGAAGACGGATGCGATCTATATCAGCGAGAACGGCACTTCCGGTGAGGACAACGTCACGCCCGACGGCAAGATCTACGACACCGACCGCATCATGTACCTGCGCAACTACCTCGCGCAGCTCCAGCGCGCGACGGAGGAGGGCGTGCCGGTGCGCGGCTATTTCCTCTGGAGCCTGATGGACAATTTTGAGTGGGTGTTCGGGCTGGGCAAGCGTTTCGGCCTCTATCACGTCAATTTCGACACCCAGGTCCGCACCCCAAAACTCAGCGCCAGCTTCTACCGTAACGTGATCGCGAAGAACGCGGCGGGGGTCTAGCGAACCTCCTCTTCGCCTCTCCCCGTCAGAACCAGGGCTATCGCATATGCCTTTGGGCCGGCCTCAGCGCGCGCCTCGTCCTTCGAGACGACCGCTCCGCAGTCTCCTCACGATGAGGCTAAGCGGCATCGGCGCCCTTTGAAACGGCTACCGCCGACTCAATCCTCATCCTGAGGGCCCGCCTCAAGGCGGGCGTCTCGAAGGATCGGCCATAACAACATCAGCCCATATACGATCATCCCGCCTTCAGAACGGGGAGACGGAAAGCGGCTAAGGTGCGATCCAGCCTTTATTTTCCAGGGTGAATCGCGACCCGCCTCGCACAAAGGGGCCGGTCATCGCTTGTCGAAAGCATCGAATCAGCTTTAGCAAGCGGCTTGCGGGCCTTTGAAACAAGGCAAAAATCGCTGCCCCAGGTCGCTTCCGCTCAGGAAGTGGCTAAAATGCAGGGTTTTTTGCCACAGGGGGCCAGAAAAGCCCGTAAAACCGCGACAAAACTGTGCAGAAGGCTCTAGTGCCTTCAACGGTTGGTCTAGTATGCAACCGGCAACGAATCAGAGGAGACACGATGCCAACCCAAATGTCCAAATCGCAGCTGATCGAAAAGATTGCGACCGCCACCGAGCTTTCCAAGCGCGACGTCAAGAGCGTCATGGAGACGCTGACCGATGTCGGCCACAAGGAGCTCAAGAAGAACGGCCTCTTCCTGGTGCCGGGCTTCGCCAAGTTCGTGGTCATCAAGAAGCCCGCGACCAAGGCGCGCAAGGGCACCAACCCGTTCACGGGTGAAGAGATGATGTTCAAGGCCAAGCCGGCCCGGAAGATCGTCCGCGCCCGCCCGGTCAAGGCCGCCAAGGACGCCGTGTCCTGATCAAGCAAAGGCCCCCTCGCACGAGGGGGCCTTTTATGTTGGGTGACCGCGAGGGCTGAGACGGAGGGGATCAGCCCTTGCGGCGCTTCACCCGCACCGGTATCGGCTGAAGCCGCGGCTCGGGTGCCGCCAGCGCATCCCGGACCTGGTCGAGCGCGCGGTCGAGCAATCGGCGCAGACGCTGCGCATTCCGGGATTTCTTTGCTCTTTCCAACAGTTTTGTCATTGCCTTTACTCCGCCGCCTCGACCTTGGCCCCGGCAGGCTCGAGCACTGCGGCGATGGCCTCGTCGACGCGCTCGAGCCAGATGAATTCGAGGTTGTCCCGCGCACTCTGCGGGATGTCGTCGTAATCGCGCTTGTTGCGCGCCGGCAGCATCACCCGCTTCACTCCTGCGGCCGCGGCCGCCACCACCTTCTCCTTGATGCCGCCGACCGGCAGCACCAGCCCCCGTAGCGAGATCTCGCCGGTCATCGCGGTATCGCTGCGCACCGTGCGATTGGTGAGCAGCGACGTCAGCGCCGTGAACATCGCCACCCCCGCGCTCGGCCCGTCCTTCGGCGTCGCCCCCGCGGGAACGTGAACGTGGATGTCGCTCTTCTCGAACAACGAGGGGTCGATGCCAAGCTGCGAGGCTCTGCTCTTCACCAGCGTCATCGCAGCCTGCACGCTCTCACGCATCACGTCGCCGAGCTGGCCGGTCAGGATCATCCCGCCTTTGCCGGGGACGCGCGAGGCCTCGATGAACAGGATGTCACCGCCGACCGGTGTCCAGGCCAGGCCCGTTGCCACGCCGGGAACGCTGGTGCGCTGCGCAATCTCGCCCTCAAAGCGCGGCTGGCCGAGCACGGTGGCGATGTCCTTCGGGCCGACCACGACCTTCGCAGCCGTGCCCTCGGCGACCTGCACCGCGGCATGCCGGAACAGCTTGCCGATCTCGCGTTCCAGGTTGCGCACGCCGGCTTCACGCGTATAGCCCTTGACGACCAGCTTCAGCGCCTCAGGTTCGATCTCGGCCTGGTCTGCCGTCAGGCCATTGGCCTCGAGCTGCCGCCGCACCAGATAGCGCCGCGCGATCTCCAGCTTCTCGTCCTCGGTGTAGCCGGCGAGGCTGATCACCTCCATGCGGTCCAGCAGCGGACCCGGAATCTGCTCCAGCATGTTTGCGGTCGTGATGAAAACGACGCGCGACAGGTCGAAGGGCACGCCCAGGTAATTGTCCCGGAACGTCCCATTCTGCTCGGGGTCGAGCACTTCCAGCATCGCAGCGGAAGGATCGCCCTGCACGCCGCGTCCCATCTTGTCGATCTCGTCCAGCATCATCACGCAGTTGCGGCTACCGGCCTTCTTGATGCTCTGGATGATGTTGCCGGGCAGCGCGCCGATATAGGTGCGGCGGTGGCCGCGGATCTCGGCCTCGTCATGCACGCCGCCCAGGCTGGCGCGCACGAAGGGGCGATCCATCGCGCGCGCGATGGATTGGCCGAGCGAGGTCTTGCCAACGCCGGGCGGGCCGACGAAGCACAGGATCGGCGCCTTGCCTTGCGGTGCCAGCTTGCGCACCGCCAGATATTCGATGATCCGGCTCTTGATCTTCTCCAGGCCGAAATGGTCGGCATCGAGGATGCGCCGTGCTTCCTTGATGTCGATCGGCTTCTCCTCGGGCAGCGCCCAGGGCAGTTCGATCAGCCAGTCCAGATAGGTGCGGACCATGCCGGCTTCGCCGGCGGCTTCGGGCATGCGCTCGTAGCGGCGCAGCTCCTTCTTGGCCTGCGCGTCCGCCTCCGGCGGCATATTGGCCTTGGCGATGGCCGCGGTCAGCTCGGCGACCTCGGCCGCCTTGCCGTCGCCTTCGCCGAGCTGGCGCTGGATGGTCGCCATCTGCTCGCGCAGGATCGCCTCGCGCTGCCGCTCGTCAAAGCTGGCACGGGTCTGCTGGCCGATCTCATTGCTGATGCGCAGCACCTCCAGCCGTTCGGCCAGGTGCTTCGAGACCTTCTCGACGCGCAAGACAAGGTCGATGGTCTCCAGCACCTCCTGCTTGTCCTGCGGCTTGATGTCCATGAACGAGGTCGCCAGATCCGCCAGCGCGCCGGGCGCGCTGGTGCCCTGGAACATCGCGGCCAGCTCAGGGGGCGCCTGCGGCAACAGCTCGATCGCCTCGATGGCCTGACGCTGCAGGTTCAGCGCACGCGCCTCGATCTCCGGCGAGGTCGTGGTGGGCTCCGGAATCTGCTGGATCCGCGCGGCCGGGAACGGCGTGCCCGGCAGGAAGTCGAGGATGCGGGCACGCTGCACGCCCTGGCTGACGATGTGATGGCTGCCGTCGGGCGCGGTGATGTAGCGCACGATGTTGGCGATGGTCGCGACCCGGTAGAGGTCGTCCGGCCCGGGTTCGTCGGTCTCGCGGCTGCGTTGCAGGACGATGCCGACCGGCCGCTGTTCGCGCAGCGCCTGCTGCGCGGCGGCGATCGACTTCGGCCGCGCGATCGCGATCGGCGCGATGGCGCCGGGAAACAGCACCATGTCGCGAACCGGGATGATGATCAGGGCGTCGTCGGGGATCTTCATGCCGGAATGGTCTTGAGTCGTCTTCATCTGTTCGGTGGCCATGATCGACCTCAGGATTTGGCGAGGCGCAGTGCGACGCAGCCGTCCATCACGAAGCGGCTGATGGCGTAGCGGCCGAGGGGAAGCGCGATGCGCCGCTCGAAGCGGCCCTGCGGCAGCTCGAGCCGGTGAATGCGGGCGTTGCGAAGCTCGGGCGGGAGCGTGCGCTGGCCGGAGATGACGAGCGCGCCGTCATGGATCACCGTCTCGACATTGTCGGGACTGACGCCGGGAAGGGCAACCAGGATCAGCAGCTCCTGCTCGGTCTCGAGCACGTCGATCGGGGGTTCCCAGCAGGCTTCCTGGCGGCCGAATTGCTGGCGCAGCCGGTCGGCGCGGGTCAGCGAGTCCAGGGCTTCGGACAGCATCCAGTCGAGGGGATTTTTGGGTTGCATGGCAAACTCGGGGAAGGCGCTGCGATTGGAGAAAAATCATATGGGGATGGTTCCCCGGGATTCCAGCAGCGCTCGTTCAGGGCATGGCTGGCCTTCTGGTCGGAGGGCGCCCTTGCAGTCCAGATCTTTCGGCGCCACGGCTGTGTTCCGCGGCGCCATCGGTAACAGGTCGGCCGGGCCGTGGCTCAGGCTGCTTCGCGGTGTTCCTGTTCCGCTTCGAGGTTGATCACCGAGGTGGCGAGCTCGGTCAGGGCGTGATCGGTCGCTTCTTCTTCGTCCAGCGTTGCCTGGAGCAGCCTTGCGGCGTCCTGCATACCGAGCTCTTCGGCCCAGGTGCGCAACGTGCCGTAGCGGGAGATCTCGTAGTGCTCGACGGCTTGCGCCGCGGCGAGCAGGCCGGCGTCGAGGGCCGGGGCGTTCTTGAACCCCTTCATGATCCCGGCGCCCTCGTCGGTGATGCCGTTGATCGCTTCGCAGGTCTTGCCGCGTGCGGGCTTGCCCAGCATCTTGAAGATCTGGTCCAGCCGTTTGACCTGGCCCTGCGTCTCGCGCAGATGCTTGTTGAAGGCCGCCGTGAGCTCCTTTGAGTTTGCCGCCTTGGCCATCTTCGGCAGGGTCTTGATGATCTTGTTCTCGGCGAAATAGATGTCCTTCAGCGTGTCCAGGAACAGGTCGCTCAGCATCTTCGGTGCCTGACGCGGGCGGCGCGCGGACGATTTCTTGGTTGTGCGTTTCTTCGCTCGTTTGGCCATGAATCCTCCTCTTGAGGCGACAAGGGAGACGTCCCCTTCCTCAATCCTCGCGCGATCAAGACTCTGCGAGGACAAATGTTCCTCGCGAAGGCCGTCATGAGCCGTTATGGATGCGGCTGCATCCGCGCGCGAAAAGACGCATCCACATGCTCGACTTCGCCCTGTCCGCCTTCATCACGCTGCTGCTGGTGATTGATCCTGTCGGTCTTGCGCCGGCCCTCCTCGCCGCGACCGCCGGAATGCCCGACACGATCAAACGGACCATTGCGCTGAGCGCGCCGCTGATCGCGGCGTCGACCCTGGTGGTGATCGCGCGAGTCTGTCATAGGGCTGGGGCAATCTGTTAATTCGTTGATCTTAATGATCATTTCATGGTGCCGTGAGCGGGCCGCCGCGATGGTGTGCGATCCGGGCCGCTTTCTCTTGCGCTGCCATATTGCTTTGACGTACTCCCCTTCTAACAAGCGCCCATCGCCAAGAAGTCGAAATGAAATCGAGATGTCGATGACAGCGGACGAGCTCGACAAGAGACAGGCCATTATCGACGCCTGCCTCCGCATGAATGCGCTCGGCATCAACCAGGGCACCTCGGGCAATATCAGCGTCCGGCACCAGGATGGTCTCCTGCTCACGCCGACCAGCGTGCCCTGCGAGGCCATGACGCCCGACCAGATCGTGTTCATGGCGATGGACGGCTCGCATTCCCCCGGCCAGAGGCCGTCCAGCGAGTGGCGTTTTCATCGCGACATCCTGAAGTCGCGCGATGACGTCAACGCCGTCGTGCATGCCCATCCGACCTATTCGACAACCCTGGCGATCATGGGGATGGAGATCCCGCCGGTGCACTACATGATCGCGGCTGCCGGCGGCGACAGCATTCGCTGCGCCCCCTATGCCACCTTCGGAACCGTGGAGCTGTCCGAGCATGCGGTGCGGGCGCTGGAGGGGCGGCTCGCCTGTCTGCTCGACCACCACGGCATGATCGCGATCGGCAAGACGCTGGACAAGGCGATGTGGCTCGCCGTCGAGGTCGAGACGCTGGCGCGGCAATATCACGGTTGCCTCCAGATCGGACAACCGCCGCTGCTGTCGAGTGCCGAGATCGAGCGCGTCCGCCAGCGCATGGCCGGCTACGGCATGTCGGACGAGTAGGGCAGACGGTGTTCGTGCGGATCAAACATATCGTCGATCGCAAGCGATCGAACCGCCTCATGGTTCGCCTGCGCGCGCTCCTGCGCAGCAACGAGTTCTACCTGATCCCGCTCGCGCTCGTGATCGGTACGCTGGCCGGCGCCATCGTGACGCTGATGGCCGAGATCGCGCAGATCGCTCATATGATGATCTACGGCATTCCAGTCGACGTCCGCCTCTCCGCCAACGCCCGCGTCAGCCCCTGGGCGGCGCTGATCGCGCCTGCGCTTGGCGGGCTGGCACTTGGCATCATGGAATGGTCGCGGCGGCGATTGAAACTATCGAGCGCGGTCGACCCGATCGAGGCCAATGCGCTGCGCGGGGGCAATCTGTCGATGCGCGACAGCGTGGTGGTGTCGAGCCAGACGCTGATCTCCAACGGCTGCGGCGCCTCGGTCGGCCTCGAGGCTGGCTACACTCAGATCGGCTCGGGTATCGCCTCGCTGCTCGGCAGGTTCTTCAATCTGCGCCGCAATGACCTGCGCCTGATCGTCGGCTGCGGTGCTGCCGCTGCGATCGCAGCCGCGTTCGGTGCGCCGATCACCGGTGCCTTCTACGCCTGCGAGCTGATCGTCGGCGTCTATTCGGTCGGCAGCGCGGCGCCGATCCTGGCGGCCTCGCTCGCCGGCGCGCTGACCGCGCAATGGCTCGGCGGCGCGCCATACTCCCTCGAAGTACCGAAGGTCAGCGCTGTCGGTGTCGAACAATATCTGGCGCTGATCGGCCTTGCACTTGTCACCAGCGGCGTCGGCATCGCTGTGATGCGGTCATCTTCGACGTTCGAGCGCCTGTTCGCCTGGCTGCCGGTCTGGCTGCGCCCGGCGATCGGCGGCCTCATCGTCGGTGGTTTTGCCATCGTCACGCCGCAGGTCCTCGCAGCGGGCCACGGCGCCATGGTACTCGATCTGTTTCACGACATGACGGTCGGCCTGATCGCAATCATCATCGCTCTGAAGGTGACGGCATGCCTGATCTCGCTCGCCTCGGGTTTCCGCGGCGGTCTGTTCTTTGCCTCGTTGTTCGTCGGCAGCCTGATCGGAAAGTTTTTTGCCGCAGTGCTTTTGCTCATCAGCCCGGATTTCGTGATCGATCCGCTGGTCGCGATGCTGACGGGTATGGCGACGCTCGGCGTCGCCATCGTCGGCGGCCCGCTGACCATGTCGTTCCTCGTGCTCGAGATGACCCGCAACGTCGACGTCACCGCGGTGGTGCTGGCCGGCTGCATCGTCACCTCGATCTGCGTGCGCTTCATGTTCGGCCATTCGTTCTCGACCTGGCGCCTGCATCTGCGCGGCGAGACCATCCGCAGCGCCAACGACGTCGGCTGGCTGCGCAGCCTGACTGTCGAACGGCTGATGCGCTCGGATGTCGGCAAGGTGCCTTCGACCACGACGATCGCCGCGGTCCGCCGCGAATTCGCGCTCGGATCGCGACCCGGAATCGTCATCGTCAACAATGCCGACGAGTATGTCGGTCTCGTCATGCTGCCCGACCTGTTCTCCAGCGACCTCGACACCATCGCCGACGAGATTCAGGTCATCGAGCTTGCGCGCCTCACCGACATCGTGCTCATTCCGGAGATGAACGTGAAGTCGGCGATGGCGGTATTCGACGAGGCGGAAGCCGAGATGCTGGCGGTGGTCGATTCCACCGACAGTCGCAAGGTTGTAGGCTTCCTAACCGAGACCTTTGCCCGCCGCCGTTATGTCGAGGAGATCGACAAGGCCACGCGCGGCGTGCTCGGAGCGTTGTCCTAGGCCGGAGTAGCGCGGCCGCGATGGTGCCGCCGAGCGCCGGCGCCGGCATCGCGCCGAGCAGGGCGGCGGCCGTGGTGGCACCGCCGTCGGCACTCGCTATTGGCCTAGTTGAGAGGGGGACGCGACGAGACAGGCTACGACCCGGTGGACCATCGGCAGCACCACGAGTAGCGTCGGAAAGGCGATGAGCCATGACAACCCCAGGACAACCCCCAGGCGCCTGGCCATGTCGCAAGGAACGCCGGCGTTGCGCCGAGGCTTCGAAGCGTCGAAATGACGGACACCACGGCCGTCATGAGGATGGACAGCACAAATGGCATCACGATCGGCGCATAGCGCGCCGGTAGTTTGCGAACCGCAATCATCTGATTTCTCTTGAGGAAAGGACGCGTCAGTCACGTTGAACCCGGAAAAATGGCATCGATTCCGACGGCGTCGGTTGATGCGTTGGTTCACGTAAGACGCTTACGGCGACCGAAAGAACGGTGCGCCTGTTCATTAACCGCTCAGATTGCATCGTTCAAACTGGATCTGACCGCTCGGTTCACAATCGTTCTAAACGTGCCAGATTGCCGCGATCATGAAACTTTTCAATGGTTTGTGCATTACCTATCATTTGCATATCTCTTTTTGGGCGAGAACAGAGGAGTTGAGATGAGGGATAGACCCGTGAATTCGAAAGTTGCCTGCAGCACGGTGCTGGCCGCGTTCGCAAGCCTTGCCTTGGTTGTGGTCTGCGGGTCGCCCTCGAGCGCGGCATCGACTAAGCCGGCAAGTCCGGTTGCCAGGAGCTCAAATGCATCCTCTGTGACTGACTTCAGCGCTGCCCGTCGCCACCGCTACTATCGTCGCGGCTCGAACGCTGCGGGCCTCGCCGTTATGGGCGCTGCGGCGGGCATCATCGGGGGGGTCATCGCCGAGCAGCGCCGCCGCGACTACTACGAGAACAACTACTATTACGGTCCGCGTCCTTACTACGGTGGCCCGGGCTATTACGGCGGTGGTCCCTATTACGGCCAGCGCTACTATTATACGCCGTATTAGGCGGCGCTTTCGCCGGGCCCGACTTGCTCGGGGCAGCGGTCAGATCTGCGGAAACTTCCCCGGATTTCGCAAAGGGGCAATGTTTTGCAGTGCCCTTTGCCGTTTCAGGGTACAGCCACGCCGACGTCCGCGCTGTTTCGCCCCGCTTGTCAATGTCACCCATCAAAAATATTCCGCTTTACCGAAATTCGGAAACGGCGTATGTGTCGGTCCATCCCGGCTCGACCTTGAGGGGCGATCGTACGTCGTCACGTTTCGCGAGCCGGGCTTGCGGTGGACGCGGCAGCGTCGGCATGAGAGGTGCGGGCAGGGCGGGTAGTCCCTGTGAGCCCAAAACCACGTGCGGACGAGCGGCGCTGAAAGGTTCGTCTCGCCAACAGTTGTCCGGTCTGGTGAACACCGCCGGAGAACCCTGTGGCGAAATGGCGGGCCGTGCGTACGGCAAAACCGTGTGGTCCTGGCTGCAAGGTCTTTTTTCGCGATCCCAAGAACGGATAAAACGAAATAAATCCAATGGCTTGCGTGATATTGGCCGATCAACAAAAAGGCCCACCCGGATCGGGCGGGCCCTAAATACTGGCACAAAAGGAATGCTCTAATCCGACAATCCCGTGGCTTACCGCTCGGCGTCACATTCAGTTCATCGCGGCAGGTTTGAAACTCTGAAGCCTGCCGGCCGCTTCGAAGAAGCGATGAGCTGCGAGTGGTGGAAGACGAAGTAGCATCACACATCCTCGACTGCCGCATTATCGTATTGGGCCGTCCAACCACCGCAAGCACGCCGTCACGTTCTCGCACCGCAGATGTTGCAATGAAGCCATGCATGATCAGCGCAAAAGCGGACGTCGGAGCTCCTTAGCGCCACTACGCGCATGCTGCCGGCCTCAAAAACGCATGGCGGCTAGGGGCCCCAGCAGAACCGTGCCTGAGACGGGCAAAAGACCACGACCATATTGATCAGGTTTTGTGCAGCCATCGATATCGTCGATGCTGCATAAGCGGGCGGCGGGCCCGTCCTTGATTTTCCACCGGCGGGTTACAACGCCGATAGCGAAACGAGATCGGATTGGCGGAATTAGTGGAACTCTCGACGACGACAAACTTTCGACGTGATCCATCGACTCTATTCTTTTGTGTAACAGTATCGACAAGCAATGCTGACGAGGCTGAGTGCGACATGCGCAGCTATCATCACTGGTCACCTTTGGAGCCCTGAGGAGGGTTTGCATCTGCGCGGCCGTCACCGGTGAACTCTTTGCCTTCGATGCGTATGCAGGTGAGCCGAGTTTCTTCGACCAGGCCGCTGCCTGGTTCAATCCGAACAAGACCCCTACCGATGCGTCCGCTCCCGACGCAACTTCCTACACCGTCACTTTCGAAATCGCGGGCGAAGAACGCGCCGTCCGTTCAGCGATCACCAGCGCGTCCAATCTGGATAATCTGAAGAGCCAGGCGCCGGCCGGTGCCGCGGGCCTCATTCGGCGCGCCTTCGCCGACCGGGACCGCGTCGTCGCCGCGCTCTACGCCGAGGGACGCTATGCCGCCACGGTGACGATCAAGGTGGCGGGGCGCTCGCCTGAGGACCCGGCGGCGCTCGACGCAGTGAACGCTGCGCGTCACGCTGGCCCGGTGCCGGTCACGGTGCTGGTGGAGCCGGGGCCAGTGTTCAAATTCGGCAACGTACAAGTACTCGAGGCCGCGCACCGCCAGCCATTGCCCGGCGCGCCACGGCCAAAGCAGATGTCCCTCGTGACCGGCGAGGTGGCCCGCTCCGCCGACATCGCCGTTGCGGAGCGCGTCATCGTCAACACCATGCGCGACCGCGGCAAACCCTTCGCCCGAATCGTTGCCAAGGATGTGGTGGCGGATCATGCCACTAAAACCCTCGACGTAACGGTCCTGGTGGAGGAGGGGCCTTCAGCGACATTCGGCGCCTTCACAGTCTCCGGCGCGCAGCGGCTGAAGCCCGGCTTCATCGAGGAGCGCATAGGCATCCGCCCCGGCGAACCCTATTCTCCCGCGCGACTCGCCAAGCTGCGCAAGCGCCTCACCGAATACGAAGGCATCGCGAGCGTGCGTCTGCGCGAAGCGGACAAGCTCGACGCCAATGGGCACTTGCCGATCGACGTGGACGTGACCGAGCGCGACCCGCGCTATGCCGGCGCCGGCGCCAGATATTCCACCACCGACGGCTCGGTGGTGAACGGCTATTGGGGCCACCGCAATCTATTCGGTGGCGGCGAAACGCTGCGGCTCGATGCCCAGGCCTCCTGGTTTGGCCATAGGCCGGACGCAGTGCCCGATGCCGATCCGTTCGGCTTCAAGGCCGCCGCCACCTTCGTGAAGCCCGGCATCTTTACTCCGGCCGACGATCTCGTCGCCCAAGCAGCGGTGCTGCGCGAGGTCACCAACGCCTATGTGAGCGACGCCGTCACTTTCCTCGGCGGCGTACGCCACCGCTTCAATGATCGGCTTACCGCGCAGATCAGCCTCGATCTCGAACAGTCGCGCGTGGAGGACTGGAGCGGCATCCACAACTATTTCGTCGCCGGCATCCCGGTGGACGTGGCTTACGATACCACCGATAACCTCCTCGATCCTTCGCGGGGCATCCGCTTCAATGGCACGGTCGAGCCGTTCGCCTATCTCGGCACCAGCGGCGCCGGGCCGGTCATGATGAAGGGCTCCTTCTCCGCCTATCATGCTTTCGACGAGGACAATCGCTACATCCTTGCCGGCAAGGTGGCGGCGGGCAGCATCGTCGGCGCGGACCTCTTCAACATCCCGCCCCAGCGCCGCTTCTATGTCGGCGGCGGCGGCTCGCTGCGCGGCTTCGGCTATCAGTCGGCAAGCCCCCGCAATGCACGGGGCGACATCATTGGCGGCATGAGCTTCATCACGGCCTCGACCGAGATGCGGTTGAAGATCACCGATACGATCGGCATCGTGCCATTCTTCGACATGGGCGCGGCCTTTGCCTCCGAGACTCCGGACTTCGACGGCCTGCGTTATTCGGCCGGCATCGGCCTTCGCTATTACACTGCGCTCGGGCCGATTCGTCTCGATTTCGCGGTTCCCCTCAACCCGCGAGTGGGGGATTCCAGGTACGGCATCTATGTCAGCCTGGGGCAATCTTTCTGATGCGCACCCCTCGCCGCAAAAGCCGCGGTCTGCGCTGGCTCGTTTTCACCGCGGCGGCGCTGATGGGTCTGCTTACCCTCGTCTTCGCCGCGATTCAGACCGGCCCCGGCAAGAGGATGCTGGCTTCCCTTGGCGGCACTCTCGCCTCCGGAGGTGGGCTCACCGTCACCGTCTCGGATATCGAGGGCGTCATCCCCACCAGCATGAGCGTTGGCACTGTGATGCTCGCGGACCCGCACGGCGAATTCGCGCGGATCGAGGGCGTCCACCTCGTCTGGCATCCCTTCGCGTTCGTCGGCGGCACGCTGGCGGTGGAAACGCTGGAAGCGGCCAAGGTTATCCTCGCACGCAAGCCGGATCTGCCGCCCGCGCCGGTGGCCGAGAGCGCCGGCGGCAGCAGCGGCGGTGTGGGCCTGCCGCTGCGCCTGGTGCTCGACCGCCTCGCGGTGGGCGAGATCAACATCGCGGAGCCGGTGGCTGGACAGGCGGCGAAACTCGGCTTCACCGCCTCGGCTCGACTCATGGAGCCTGCGCGGGGCTTTTCGCTCTCCTTCGCGCTCGACCGCCACGATGCTGACGGCGTCGTGAAAGGCACGCTCGGCTTTGTCCCCGAGACGCAGACGCTCGACATCGACGTCGAGGCGCACGAACCCGAGGGCGGCTTGCTGGCGGGCCGAGCGAAGTTGGACGGACTTCCTGCGGTTCAGGCCGAGTTAAAGGGCAGCGGTGCGCTCGATAGCTGGCACGGCACGCTCAACTTTACCGCCGGTGCTGTCGCGCAGATCGGCGGGACGGCCGACATCCGGCGTCACGAGAGCCGCCACCGGGTAGCGCTTGGCATCAATGCCGACGTGCAGCATCTGCTGCCCGCGAAGCTTGCGCCTCTCTTCGAAGGCGTGTCCGAGATCACCGCCACCGCGCTCATCGACGACAACATGCGGGTCGGGATCGAGACGCTCACCGCGCGCACTACCGGCTTCGCTGCCCGCGTCATCGGCTTCGTCGACCGTTCGGCTGACACGGCCGATCTTGCCTTCAACGTGACGGGAGGGGACGCGGCGCGCTTCGCGACGCTTCTCCGCGACCCCGCCTGGAGCAGCTTGCATCTCGAAGGCACGCTCCGCGGCGCCTTTGCCGCTCCCGCCCTGGCCGTGACCTTGGCCGCAAGGGAGTTCGGCGCAGCCGGATACGGCGCGCGCGATCTCGATGTTCGCGCCCAAACCGTCCCTGACCGCAAAGGCGGCCTTGCCTGGAAGGCAGATGGAAACGCCGAGGGACTTCGCGGCCGCGATGCCGAGACGAACAAGGCGCTCGGCGAAAAAGGCACCTTCTCCCTTTCCGGCGCCGTGCCGGCGGGCGGTGTGCCATCGCTCGCGAATGCGAGCGTGAAGCTCATGCCACTCGATCTGCGCTTCGACGGCCGGGCCACGGCAGACGCCGTTGAGGGCGCACTGCGGCTGACCCGGCTCGACCTCGCCGCTCTGTCCCCGCTTGCCGGTCGACCGCTCCAGGGCACCGTGATGCTCGATGCCGATCTCCACCAGGGTGGCGCTCCGCGCGCCCTTCGCGTGCGGATCAACGGCATGTCCAAGGACGTCGCCACCGGCATCCCCGCCCTGGATGGCCTGCTGGGTAGTGGCGCAACGCTCGCGGGCGCTGTTGCCTGCGACGCTGACGGAGTGGTCGCGGTGGATGACCTGAAGCTGGACGCCGCTGGACTGAATCTGAACGTGAACGGGCGCATCGACCACAACTCCGCCGACCTTGTCGCCCGCGCGGTCGTGCCTAACCTCAAGCGGGTCGATCGCCGCCTCGAGGGCCGCGCCGAGGCGGAAGCGGCATTCGCCGGCACCCTCGACGCGCTCCTGGTGAAGGCCCGCTTTGCGGTGCCCGAGGGCCGCGCCACCGGCCAGCCGGTCGAGGGTCTTGCGCTCCATGTCGATGCGCGGGATCTCACGGGCCATCCTGTTGTCAAGGCGAGGCTTGAAGGGCGGATTGGCGGCAAGCCTGCAACCGGCGTCGCCAGCCTCGTCACCAGCGCCGACGGCTCGCGCGCGCTGCGCGATGTCGATCTTGCCATCGGCTCCCTGGTGGCCAAAGGCGGCCTGAACATCAGCCCCGCCGGACTGCTCGATGGGCAGGTTGCCGTTGCCGCGCGCAATCTCGCCGATCTCTCTGCCGTCGCCTTGACGGAGCTCGGTGGCGCCGTGAAGGCGAATCTCGCGTTCACGGTCGCGGATGGCAGGCAGCACATCCGCATCGACGCCATGGCGGACAAGGCGCTCGCAGCGGGCACGGCACTCGATGCCGCCCGCATCAATTTCTCCATCGTCGATCCTGCCGGCACCCCGGCGCTCGACGGCAAGGTGGAAATTTCCGGCCTCCGGGCAGACCGTCTGCGCGTCGACAAGATGACACTTCTCGCCAATGGGACGGGCGACGGCGGGACCATCCTGAAGCTCGAAACCAATGCGCAGGGCACGGTGCTCGCCGCGACTGCGCGGCTCGCTCCGAGCGCAGAGGCAAGCGTGCTGCGGCTCGACGCCTTCCGCGCCACCAAGGGCCACACCAAACTTTCCTTGTCAGCGCCGGCGACCTTTACGCTCGCGGAGGGAGCGCTCGCCGTCGACCGTCTCGCCCTCACCACCGACGGCGGGAGCGCCGTTGTGCGCGGCAAAGCCGGCGAGACAATTGATCTCGATGTGGACCTGCGCAACCTGCCGCTCGCTCTCGCCGGGTTCGCCGATTCCAGGCTCGATCTATCGGGCACGCTCAGCGGCACGGCAAAGCTCTCCGGCCCGGTCGGCACGCCAAGCGGCCATTACGACCTCGCCGTTTCTCGAGCCGGCATGCCGGATCTGGCGCGCTCCGGCATCGGGCCGCTGGATGTAAAGGCCAAGGGGTTGCTGGCCTCCGGCCGCGTGGGGCTCGATATTCGCGCCTCCGGACCGTCATTGTCGGGCGTCGCCCTCACGGGCTCAGTGCCCTTGGGTGCGGGAGCAATGGAGGTGAATGTGAAAGGCAGCGTCGCGCTCGGCATCGCCAATGCCATGCTCGCTACCTCCGGCGCCCGCGCCTCCGGCACCGCGACCATCGACGCGCAGCTCAAGGGCACGCCCGCCGATCCGCAACCGGACGGCACCGTGCGCATCTCCGGGGCGCGTTTCGAGGACACGGCGAATGGTGTCACGCTGGACGGGATAGAAGGCGTGATCACGGCGGCCGGCCGTTCGGTGACGGCGTCGTTCGCCGCCCGTACGCGCAATGGTGGCAGCGTCGCGGTAAAGGGCAATGTCGGGATCGATCCTGCCCGCAGCTTTCCGGGCAATATGGAGATCACGCTGCAGAACGCCGGGCTGGTCTCCAGCGAGTTGATGCGTCTCGTTGCCGACGGCCAGCTTGCGATGTCGGGCGCCTTCGCGAGCCGGCCGCGCCTCACCGGCCGTTTTGACGTGAAGAGTTTGGACATCAACATTCCGGACAAGCTGCCCGGCGGTGCCGACAAGCTTGATGTGCGTCACATGAATGCCGGACCAAGCAAGAACGGCGCCAAGCGCAACGAGAGCAAGCCTGCTGCGAATGACGGCCGCCGCAAGGCTGCCAACGCGGCCATCGTGGCCGATCTTGACCTCGCCATCAGCGCCCCGAACAACGTGTTCGTGCGCGGCATGGGGATGGAATCCGAGCTGGGCGGCAACATGACGCTCAAAGGCACGAGCGTCGCGCCGGTCACCGTGGGCGCCTTCGAGATGCGGCGCGGCCGCTTCGACGTGCTGGGCCGCCGGCTCGACTTCACCCGCGGCAAGGTGACATTGAACGGCACCACCGACCCGACCCTCGACTTCGTCGCCGAGACGAAGAGCACCGATGTCACGACGAAGATCCTGGTTTCCGGGGTCGCTTCGCAACCGCAGATCAGCTTTGCTTCATCGCCGGAACTGCCGCAGGACGAGATCCTGGCGCGCCTGATGTTCAACAAATCCGCCGGCAGCCTCTCCGCCGGCCAAGCCGTGCAGGTGGCCCAGACGATCGCCCAGTTCTCCGGCGGCGGCCCCGGCGCGACGGAGAATATGCGCCGCTCGCTCGGGGTCGACAGCCTGGACGTGGGCACGGATGGGCGCGGAGGCCAGGTCGGAGCGGCCAAGCGCCTGAACGACCGGGTTTACGTCGGTGTGCGACAGGGAACCTCGCCGGGCTCCAGCAAGGCCACGATCGACGTCGACATCACCAAGAATATCCGCATCCAGGGCGCGACCGGCGCCGACGGCGGCACGGAAACCGGCATCGGCGCGCAGTGGGACTATTAGGCCACGATACTATTAGGCCACAATAGTGTCATCCGGACAAAGGCGTTCTGTCTTGGTGGCGTACTTGAACACCCGTCCGGAAACCCGGGACCGCATCAAGGACCTGTAGGGTCACTCGTTCAACCGATACGATCGCCACCACGATTTCGTTCGCTCACGTATGCTCCGGCGGCTCGCTGAGATTGCGAGCGGTTATGCGGGTTTGCTCCATGCAACATCGGCAGGCGGCTTTTGTGCCCAACCCGGACTCTCTCCGCCTTCGTCGTCGCGGCGGCTGTTGGGGGCAAACCGGACACTGCTGCGCTGGTGGCGTCGAGACGCGGGGGTCAAGAAAACAAAATCGGCTGGGGTAATGAGCGCCCGCGTCCTCTCGTGCAGAAGTCCTTGCGGTTTCCCGGCCCGGTAAACCGGATTTACCGCGATTTACGCAAGCGGCCCGGCCCGGAGTAGCCCCGGCGCGGCAAACGCACCAGCGGCCGTTTACAGCCGAGCCCGTTGGAGGTCTGCCTAGGTCAGCGTCAAGTCCGTGAGGCTCGACACCCTTGCGCCTTGAGCGACATGGCCATTCTTCCGCACCGCCGCGCGCTGCCGGGCATAGTGTTCGCGGAACAGCACGAGAAACCGCGCCTTCTCAGTCCTCGAAAGCGCCCGCCATGCTCACCATGCTTGGTCCAGCTTGGTCATTGCATCGCCTACTTGGCAGAATTCCTTAGATAAGCCGACGGAACAAAATCGGAAACCGCAAATCGCAAGTATCCTAAAATAGCGCGGTCGCGCGTCCCCGGGGGCCTCTGTCCCTCCCAAAGTACCTAGCCGCGCCCATTCCCGAATTGGGCTCGTGAACGCCGGCGGGCGGGTACTGTCCGTATTTAACCCTCAGTGTCCTAAGTTGAAATCCGGGAGGGAACGATCGGCCAGGTCATGCTTTTGTGCCCAATGGCACCAGACTATCGAACGGTTCCGGACTATCGACACCTACAGCTAATATGCGAACGACAGGCCGTGGTTACGAGCAATGAAGAGGCTCGCAGAGCGCTCGGTCCCTAGCGATGCCGTTGACGTCCTGACCCGGTTTCGTCGTCTGCAACGCCTATGACCTCGCACTCAAAGACGACGCCTTCGGGATCGTTCACCACGAACTACTCATCGGCAAGGTCCGAGTTCGCAAACACCCTGAGATGGTCACGGTCGCCGACCTGTTTCTTTGTATCAACGTAAATCCAGACCGTTTTCATAGATCTCGCGCCGGCTTGCGGCGTCCCCAGCGGGGTTCCTTGCGAGATAGGTTAACTCCCGAACGTGTCCCCGGTTCAATGCTTTCATGACGCCGATCCGGGCAAACATCGTCGGGCCTCTCAGTTCGACCACCAACATCAACGCCGCAATCGCGGCCTACCATTCCGGCTCTGCGGCCTCCTTTTTCGGTAGTGCAGTGATGTAGGTTGCCGCGTCATGCAACGTGACCAGCGCTCGGCCGTCGTGTAACTGGATCGGGTCGTCGAGAGCGCGGCTGCCAGCTGCTATCGGTCACGCGACGGCCTTGTCTTCCTTATCCTCGCCCCGTGCGACGGTCCTCAATGCTTCATCAGACAACGGTCGCTGCAATGCCTTCGCCTCATCCCACGGCGCGCGCATCCAGACGTCGCGCTCCTCGTCGGTCGTGTTCGGTCTCTGCCGGCTCGCCGATGATCCGCCGATGCTTGTCCACGTCGTGCGCGCGCGGATGCGCCTGATTATGCCAATGCCATGATTTGGTACTCACACTGCTGGATGAGTTGCGGAGCATCGACCTCGATCATCCCGATACGCGGAAGAGCATCGAACGGATCGAAGCCGTTTTCAAATCCATGAAACGGCCGACGGCACGATGAACCAAGAGAGGTGCCACATGCACCGCCTGCAATCGCGCCAAATCCAAATCTAGTACGTCACCGTCACGACCACAGTGTCCGAGTAAACGCCGGGAGACGGTGTGGCTTGCGGGGGAACACGACCGTACACTGTCAGGTTTTGTGCGAGTCCAGTCCCGGTCCCCGGAACGGTGCTTCCGGGCGTCCCGGAATCCCCCCATACCTGAGATCGCGCAGCGTCCTTGTAGAGGCCGTAGGTCACCGTTTCTGATCCCTTCGACATCTTCCGGCTCGCGGGTGCGGAACCTGTAGTGCCGCCGTTGAGGGCAATCGTGTAGCTTGTCGTCGGCGTGCAGGTGACAGCGAGTTGGCCTGTTGCGTCGGCGTTCGTGTTCAAAACACCGATTGTGCCGAAATTGATGTTCTGGGCTGAGACCAGACAGTTGTCCAGCACGGCTGCATTGGTCGTGAAGCTTGCATTGGTGGACCCCGCCAACGATGCGCTGCAGACAGGACAGACTCCAAGAGGACAGGTTGCGTAGCGCAACTGAGCGTCCGTCCCGGAGAATGATGACAGGTAGGACCCCGTGGGAGCAGTCGATTGCCCACCGAGCGCGCGGGCGTAGACGGTGGGCGTGAGCGATCCGTTTCCAAGTGCGTTCAAGTTCAGGATGAGGCTCGGCGGTCGCGACGAGAAGGACCAAAAATCTGAACCCCACACCGTCGTTCGAGCAGAGTCCTGAAAAAGCTGATAGTTGAGCTTGTTTGCACCGCTTAGCGTCTGACGCGCCGACGCCGTCGCACCACCAGTGCCGGCTCCTAGGTTGGGGCAGAGCCGAACGACCTCCAAAGGCAAGCCGCTGCAGTTGATGCCGACCGTTGCGGTCGTATCGACGGCGGCGCCGGACAGAGTATCGACCGAGCCGAAGCTTGTGTTCGATACGCTGTAACTGCAGGTGAGCGCTTTGGCGGCTGACGGAGCGACCGCCAGACATGCAGCAATCAGCCATCGCGGGGGGGCGGTTCGTCTCATTCGCAAACCACATCCTTGATCGCAACCTGTTCACCGGGCTTCGGCGCGTAGCCGAACGCAGCGCGGCACGAACCGCCGTCCGGAAGGTCAATCGCGGCGATGTTCTGATCGGTCAAGCCCTGGACATAACCTTGCCCGTCGTAACCGATGACGAACGTTTGCTTGCCGCTCTCGAGATGGCCCTGCGCCCCTACCGCGAGGGGCTTACCTTTGCCGTCGGTGAACGTGACGAGAGCCGCCTTCGGCGTTTCCGATATCCCAAAATTGACCACCACTCCGCTTCGGTCGGCCGGCACCACCACTTCACGGGTGCGCGGCACATCGGCATCAACGGGCAAGTTCCTCGGATCGATCGAGATCTTGTTCTTCTGGTAGGAGTTCAAATAGGGGACCAGGAGCAGACCACGGCTGTCGGTCACTCCGACCGGCCGGTTCTCGTACTGCACCGCAACGTTGGGAGCGCCAGCGTTCACCACCGCAAACGCATCATCAATGCGGTTGCCAAAAAAGACGCCCCCGCCGGCAAAGGCGATAGAACCATCGATCTGCGCCGTCGCACGAGTATTGCTGCCATATTGCTGCACGCCGGCTTCGACGCGCCCGAATGATGCGCGATAGCTCGCCGTCGCGGAACGATTGGGAGTAGAGCCCTCGGCGTCACGCACGCGCGCCCCGTAGCTTCCCGTTTCAAGCCTCTCGGACTTCATCGCGTCGGTCACCACCGAAGTTCCGGTCGGACCGCTCTGAACGCCGGTCGATACCGTGACGTCATTTCCGAATGGCACCGAAATTCCGGCGAAAACGCCGAAACTCCTGTGGTCATCGATATCCTTGAACGCGGTGGCAAAGATCGTGCTGTCGCGAAAGAAGTTGCGGCTGAATGACAGTCCAACGATACGGTTGCGGTCTCCCAAGGCGCTTTCGAGCTGCGTATAGCTGAGATTGAGATTCGAGCGCTCGAACGGCAGCGGCATGCTGAAGGTGACTTGGTCCAGAGCCTTCGGTACCAGGGCGCTGAAGAAAGAAGAGTTACCGAATTTCGGATCAAGGATCGGCGCGGTCACCGACGCGATATCGTCGTAATTTCCAAACGTCCGTTGCGTGCGGACATAGAGCGACGCGCCCCAGAAGCTCATCTCAAGCGAGGCATTGAACAGACCACCAGCCCGGTCGCCCACCTGACTGCCGGCGACGGCAAGCGAGGCCGCGCCAAGGGCCCCAAGCGAAAACGCCGCGCCGACGCCTCCATTGCTAAGGCCGGCGCCGCCCTCGGCGTGGCCTTCGAGTGTAAGCCAATTGGTCAAGCCGTAGCGCAGGCTGGCCGAGCCCACCGGACGAGCATCGTAGTTGTTCGACTCGATCCCGTAGAACCGGCGCGCGAAGCCGAGCTCGGCCGAGAAATCATAGAGGCCTTCCTTGAGAAGTTGGCTCGATACGTAAAACGGCAGCGTCGTGACGATCTGTCGGCCGAGCGCATCGTTCAACACCACGCTTGCCGTCCCTGCGCCGGTGGCAATCGGGAGATTGGTGACTTGGAACGGGCCCGCCGGCACCGAGCCGGTATAGGTCTTCACATTCTGCGTATAGACGTCGAGGGTAGAGGGTACCGCCGCGCTGCCGGACAGGGCCGGTATCGGCAGGGTCACGAGATCGGGACGAAGCGCGAAATTGGTCTGCACTTGCACGCCGCCCAGCCGCACCGACCGCGTCCACGACAAACCACCCGAGATCGTATCGCCTCCACGGTATGTGATCAGGCTCTCCGTATCTGAATACGCCCAGCTGGAATCGAGGCGAGTCAAACCACCAAGCTCTGGCGAAGCCGTGCTCGCAATCGCGGACTGGCTGAAGGTCCCATACGGGCTAAACACCCGGCCGTCGAAGGCTCCGGACAATCCCTGAAAGCTCCTCAGATAACGCCAGAACGCCCCGTCGGAGCTGGCAAAGAGCGTGTAGTTCAGCACTCCACCATAGCTTCTCTGCGGTGCGACATATCCGCCCGTCTGCGGCCGCACATCGATGATGTGCGGAGCCCGTGCCGCATCGGGCGCAGTGATCCGGACCATCTGGTTTGCTTCATCGACCCGATAGCTCACACCAGGCAAGCGATCGAGGCGAATGAGACCGTCTGTGCCAATTGCATTGTCGATAGGAATCAGCCCGATTTCACGCAGCTCTTGAGGTGTCGCCGCCAGCGAACCATCGGGTCGCAGCTGAAACGATCCGATGAGATTGACGGGGCTCTCGTTGATCATGACGTTGAGCTGGAGGCTGCGTTCCGTCGTCACGGCTTTTGTGTCCGTCGGACTTGGAATATCCATCAGTCCTTGCGCCCGTGCACACGCCAGCGATCCGGAGAATCCAACCAGCAGAACGGCCGCCTCAACGCCCGGCCTGAACCGCAGCCGTCGCATTGATCTGCCCGGCATCGCTCTGAGCGGAGAGAGTTACGGCACGGCCCGACAGGTTGGTGCCATGGGCGGGAAATGACCATTGCATGGTCGCGTTGCCCAGCACATAGCCGACAAGCCCTTTGCCGAGCGGCACACTCTGCCCTGCGCCGTCCGTCACCTTGAGGTCGGCGATCTTGAGCCGCTGCTGACCAGTATTCCTCGCAGTCACCGCGAGCGCGTTGCCACTTCGTCCGATGGTCCAGGACACCTGCGCCTGTCGCACGTCCGGGGCACGAAAGAAGACCGGCACCGAATAGCGCAGTGCGAGATTGACGACGCCTGGTCGCCGTCGTGCGGGATCGGGAAGCTCGTCGATCACGACACGGTAGCTCTCCTCGTCTACGACAGGTTGCTTGCCGACACGCACGACGCGGACGACGTAATCGGCATTCGGCGCCAGCGTCTGGCTTGGCGGGCTGGCCACGACGTCGGCGGTCGACTCAAGGCGATCTGCACTGCCGCTCTGAGTCCAGCGAAACACCCGCATCTGCACGTTGATCGGACGATTGTCCTCGTTGCGCAGATTGAGGGTCGCCGCGCTGTCGGGCGCCGGCAAGTCGAGAGTTGTCGGCGCCACGCGCAGCGACGCTGCCTCCACTGGGGCAGCCCACAGGCAAGCGAAGGCGATCCCGCACAAGCGGGTAAGCGGTGTGGGCATAGGTTGCTTTCGTTAGTAGGTTACGGTGACCGTCAGCGTATCGCTGTATCCGCCGGCCGCCGGTGTCACTTGGGGCGGGACGCGACCGTAAACAGTGATCGGTTGAGGATTGCCGTTTCCGGTACCGGCTAGCGTGTCCGTGCCGATGGTGGTGCCCCAGACCAAGCTGCGCGCAGCATCACGGTAGACCGAATAGGTGACCGTCGCTGCCGCGGTCCCGGTCATCTTGCGCGCCGCAATCGTCGCCGCCGCGCCGTTTCCGGCACTGATGCCGACGGTGTAGGGCGTCGTGTCCGTGCACTGAACGGAGATGGTGCTTTGGGCATCGACGTTCGCAGTGAGGACGCCCTGCGAACCGAAGGCAAGGTCGGTTGCTGACTGCACGACGCAATTCGATTGAATCGTGATCGTGACGTTGAACTGACCCGTCGCGGTTGCCGCACGGGCAGGTTGCGGCGCTAGGTTCGCCACTGCGATCAGAAGCGCGCTCGCCAAGACCGTCGATGGCAGCCCGGAGCGGCGTCGGAAACGTTTACTCATGGGCAACCCCCCGTTGCCCCTGCCCAGTGTCGGACGTTATCGTTGCATGGTTAATGACAAGTTAATGCATCCGTATTTTTGCGGGCATCGCAATCGACCGCGCAATGTTGTGGGTTCGGTTCGTCGTCATGGCCAAGACTGTTGCCGGCGGAATCAGCGGCAGCGCTTCGGCAATTTCGGGAGCTTCGCGGGGTCGAATTTTGGTATCGGCGCATTCGCCTCTGGCGCAGGCGATTGTTGTTCGCTGTAAATCAGCGTTCCCTCAAGCAGCACTCCCGGCACCTGATCCGCCCTTCCAACATAACGAGCTATCTTGCCGGGGCACGATCCCTCAAGCCGAAGCGTAAGGTCATCTGCGCCGAACACCGTGGCATGTCCTTCGGTGTGTCTCTTGAGCGCGACGATCGCGGTGAACCGATCGCCGTCGATTTGGCAAGAGCCGCTGTAGGTCATGATGCTATCACAACCCCAGATTTGCCCGTCGGCGACATGGGCGATACCAGTTCCGTTGCCCAGCGGGGTCTTGAACCACGCTGCATAGGCGCCGTCTTTGAGCATGGGAGGAACCCTCCATCGTTCACAGCCGGCGCAATGATCGGCACGATTAGCGAGAAGAGTTGGTAAATTCCGGCGTCCGGGCGAACCCGGTGCAGACGATGGCTAGGCCAGCCCCGCCTTGCTTCCGTTCGGTCGGCGAGGAGCGCGAACTACCGGGCAGCGCAGGCATGCGATCTTCGACGTACCGTAGACGCCCGGATCACATCGCAACCCAATATACGCTATGACGTGGATCGCACCGGGGCTGGCAATCTCAAGTACGGAAAAATACTTCATGCCGGTGGGCCGCAGAGCAATCTGCGGCCATTTTGCGCGGCTCCCTCAGTGATGCGATCGGGCTGAAAGATCAGGCGACGAGCCGCAGTCCGCTTTCCGGTTGCTTGGTTGGTGCAGGCTCGCCGATAATCCGACGAAGCTCCGCCGCGACGCCGTCGAGCACCGCGCGCTTCTCCTTCATCCGCTTGGAGTGGTTGTAGACCTTGCCGGTGACGGTGGGCACGACCTGCTCCTGCTTCTTGCTCGCGGCATGATCGAGGCACTTCGCGATCCACGCATCGTCAAAGCCGAGATCACCGGCAAGCGTCGCCGCCGTCCGCCGCAGATCATGCGGCGTGAACGGCTTGAGCCCGAGCGATTGGCAGATGCCGGGCGTCCTCACCTTGCCATTGCGCTTGTCGCCGCGCAGCGCGTCCGCCATCGCCTTCCGATGCAGGGGCTGGTCGCCGAGGGGGGAGGCGAAGACAAATTGCTTATTTGATCCCCTCAAGGCTTCCTTGATGATCGCGACCGCGAGATCGGATAGCGGCTGCTTGATGACGCGCCGCTTCTTGACCCGCTTCAGCGGCACGTCAAAGCGCGGCATCAGGCCGTCGAGATCGAACAACTCGTCGCGGTGCGCGCCGAGCAGTTCGCTCGACCGCAACATGGTCACAAGCTCGAACTTCAGCGCCAGCCGCGTCCGGCGATCCCATGACGCCAGCAGTTCGTCATCATCGAGGCCGTGCCAGAAAATCCTGATCTCGTCCTCGGTAGCACGCGGGTGCGCGGATGCTCGGCGTCGAGCGGCGGCAGGTTGATGCAGGGGCTGGCGCTGACATAGTCCCGGCCTGCTTCCGCGCACCAGCGGAACAGCGCCGAGGCCGCCTTCCTCATGTGCCGGGCATTGCTGATCGACGGGACGCCGAACTTCCCGGCGACGATGTCGTTCGACAGCGTGGCGATGTCGTGCTTGGTGACCTCGCAGGCGAGCTTGGTGCCGAGGCGCGCGCCGAGGAAGCGCCGTAGATGGCTCGCGGTGCTCTCCCAACTCTCCAGCCGGGGCCGCATCTCGCCGTCCGGCTTCTTGACCGGCGTCTTCATCCACTCGATCCGCTCCTCGATGATCTCGTCGACGGTCTTGCCCTGTTTTGCCCGGTGCGCCTTCTGCTGCCGCAGGCTCTCGACGATATTCTCGCCGTTGCCGATCCGGGTTTTCAGGGCATAGACCTCGGTGCGGGCCTGCTCGACGGCGAAGGTCTCGGGATTGTAGACGCCAAGCCATTTGGACCGTTGCTTGCCAGTGGCCCGGTCGGTGAACTTGAAGAAAAAGGTCGCGACGCCGGCCGGGATAATGCTGACGTAGAAGCCCGGGCATTTGCGGTCGTAGATTTTGACACGTTTAGCGACCCTCTTTTCGCAGAGGCGATCGGTCAGGACGACGCTGCCCTTGCGTGCGCGCTTGCCAGCGGGTTCGGTGGTGGTGATAGTATCCATGTGGTTTCGGCTCCTAAAGGCTTGGGACCAAAGGGCTCGGCTTTGGGGCTTTCAGTTCGTCGTGCAGACACTGGACGCCCTAGGGCCGGGCCCTAGATTTGACGAAACCCGCCGAAGCATCCCGAAACAGGCTGGGCGAAAAGAGCTTGTTTTAAAGGGTTTTTGTAGTTTCGGCGTGTTTCACCGAATACCAAAATATAGACGTGTGGTCCTGGCGGTCGTTGCTACGGTCAAGCTCTTGCGGAGGCGGCATTCGCGTCAACCGGCGCGGTGTCGGCGACTTTCGCTGGGGGCGAGGGAGGCCAGAAGGAACTCGGCTCCCGGGAGAGCACGGCATAAGCCGTCAAGCTTTTCGCGCAGCGGACCGTGGGTGCCAGGCCGGCACCCGGTCTTCCCTGCGCCCTTGATTGAAGAGGGTGAAGCGACGAAGCAAAGCTCGGGCGAAACGCGCCGCGAGAAGGCGAAGGCGTGTCCATCGCGAGCACGAACCAGACGCGATCCCCTCCATCACCGTCATCCCTCGAAGGGCGACGGCCCGGCTGTATCGGAGCCGTGCAGTTGCGCGCTATGCCGCGAGCATCAGTGTCCCGCCGGGGCCGACATGGCGCCGTTGGCGTAGCGCGACCAGTCCGGCGCGGTCGGCTGCGCCGGCCAGATGGCGGCGTTGGAGTCGCGCACCGGGTGGGTGATCGGCGCGGGTTGCGCCTTGCGGACACGATGGCGGTCGTTCGCGGCGGCGGCCTGGATGGTGATGGCGGCGATCAGCGCGGCGCCGAAAATGGTGAAGGTCGTTCGCATCGTTGTTTCTCCCGTGACGACGCCCCGGCTGTGAGAGGGTCTGGTGTGTTCGTCGTCGCTGGTGACATGGCGATGGGTCTGCCGAATATCAGCAGCTTCGGAATCACGATGGGGCGAGCAAATTTTTTAGTCTCGGCTAAATATTCGGCAATCGCACCCACGCGGCCGGTGGACTTGCCCCCTGCAATCCGGTTGAATGGGGTAAATCGAGCTTTGAGCGACAACGATGTCGAAATATCTGCTGGTCCTTCTGCTGATCGCCTCGCCGGCCGCGGCGCAAGTCAAGTTGACCCCGAAAGCCACGGCGGCGCATCCCGACCCCTGTGCCCCGATCGGGCGGACCGCGGACGGCAAGCTGGTCTATTCCATGAAATGCGAGAACGTCCCGGCACCGCCTTCGCCCCCGCCGCAGGCGGAACTGAAGGAGGCGCCGCAGCCAGCCGCTGAGCTGGAACCGGAGGTGCGGCGGAGCGGCCTATTCGGTTGGTCCTACGACCGCAGGTGAGGCGTCAGGCGACTTGCGCCAAGCCGCCCGGAATGCTCTTTGCCTGAAAGTTCCCCGTGGGGCTGCTGCCCCCGATCCAGAGAGATGAGATGAGCAAACTCGTTATCCGCGCCGGTGATTTCTCCTTTGATGCCCGCTTCGAGGAGCAGCTTGCGCCCAAGACCGTTGCCGCGTTCCGCAAGGCGCTGCCGTTCGAAAGCCACATCATCCATGTGCGCTGGAGCGGCGAGGGCGTGTGGATGCCGCTCGGCGACCTCGATTTCGGCGTCGGCTACGAGAACCACACGAGCTATCCCGCGCCCGGCCAGATCATCCTCTATCCCGGCGGCATCAGCGAGACCGAGATCCTGCTCGCCTATGGCGGCGTGCATTTTGCGAGCAAGATGGGCCAGCTCGCCGGCAACCATTTCATCACGCTGACCTCCGGCCTGGAGAATTTGGCCACGCTCGGCAAGAGCGTGCTGTGGAAGGGCGCCCTCCCGATCCGCTTCGAGGCGGTCTGAGTGACGGACGCCCGCTATCCGCGCGATCTCCGCGGCTACGGCCGCAACCCGCCGCATCCGCAATGGCCGGGTCATGCACGGGTCGCGGTGCAGTTCGTCGTCAACTTCGAAGAGGGCGGCGAGAACAACATCTTGCACGGCGACCGCGCGTCCGAGGCGTTTTTGTCAGACGTGTTGGGCGCGCAGCCCTGGCCCGGTCAGCGCCATGCCAATATCGAATCGATGTTCGAGTATGGTTCGCGCGCCGGCTTCTGGCGGCTGTGGCGGATGTTCGACGCGCGTAAGTGGCCGGCCACCGTGTTCGGCGTCGCCACCGCGCTGAAGCGCAACCCGGAAATCGTCGCGGCGATGAAGGAGTCCGGTTGGGATATCGCGAGCCACAGCTTGAAATGGATCGAGCACAAGGACATGACCGAGGCGCAGGAGCGCGCCGAGATCGCGGACGCCATCCGCGTCCACACCGAGGCCACCGGGGCGCGGCCGCTCGGCTGGTATACCGGACGTTCCTCGATCAACACCAACCGGTTGTTGATGGAGGAGGGCGGCTTCCTCTATCTCTGCGACTCCTATGCCGATGATCTGCCCTATTGGGTCAAGGGCGCGAACGGCAAGCAGCTCGTCATTCCCTACACGCTCGACGCCAACGACATGCGTTTCATCAATCCGCAAGGCTTTGCCGAGGGCGAGCAGTTCTTCACCTATTTGAAGGACGCCTTCGACGTGCTCTATGCCGAAGGCGAGACCGCGCCGAAGATGATGACAGTGGGGCTGCACTGTCGTCTCGCCGGCCGGCCCGGCCGCGCCGCAGGCCTGATCCGTTTCCTCGACTATATCGGTAAGCACGAACGGGTCTGGGTGCCGACGCGGCTCCAGATTGCCCAGCACTGGCATGACAAGCACGCGCATCTTGCCGCCGATGCATTCGAGATCGGGTGAGCGGACGATGTCGCAGATCTCGCTCGCTGAGCTGAACGCCGCTGATAAGGCCAGTTTCGTCGCCGCGCTTGCCAATGTGGTCGAATATTCGCCGTGGCTCGCCGAGCAGCTTGCCGAACAGCGGCCGTTCGCCGGCCTCAATCAATTGCACGCCGCGCTGATGGCGGCGATCCAGAGTGCCGAGCCCGACGTGCAGTCGGCGCTGATCCGGGCGCATCCCGATCTCGCCAACAAGACCCAGCGCGCAGCGGGCCTCACTGCGGAATCGACCGACGAGCAGAACAGCGCCGGTCTCGACCGGCTGTCGGATGCCGAATACGCCGCGTTCGAGCGCGTCAACAATGCTTATCGTGACAAGTTCGGCTTCCCCTATATCGTCTGCGTGCGCCGTCACACCAGGGATTCCGTCCTGCGCGACTTCGAGATGCGGCTGCTCAATATTGCCAAGACCGAGACGCGACGTGCGATCGAGGAGATCGGCCGTATCTCGGCGCTGCGGCTCGATCAGCTCGTCGCGGCCGATGACAAGCTCAAGGTGCATGGTCGGCTCTCGACCCATGTGCTCGACAATCACGCCGGCAGGCCCGCGCCCGGTATCGCGGTCGAACTGATCGAGCTCGCGAACCTCGGCGAGAGCCGCGTGATCGCGCGCGCCGTGACCAACGCGGATGGCCGTACCGACCAGCCGCTGATCGGGGGGCGCCCGCTGCCGATCGGCCGCTACGAGCTCAAATTCAGCGTTGCCAAATATTACGCCGAGCGCAACGTGCCCTTGTCCGAGCCGCCGTTCCTCGACGAGATTCCGCTGCGCTTTGCGGTCAGCGAGCCCGAGGGGCACTATCACGTGCCGCTCCTGGTTACGCCCTGGAGCTATTCAACCTATCGCGGCAGCTAGGATCCAAACTTCTCGAGCAGGGCCGGAAACAGCCGGTCCGGCTTGAAGGGCGGCGCAGTGAAGCGGATTCCCGTAGCATCCGCGATCGCATTGCCGAGTGCAGCCGCGACCGGATTGTACGGGCTCTCGCTCATCGACTTTGCGCCCAGCGGTCCGATCGTGTCGGACGTATCGGCGAAGAAGACTTCGGTGCGCGGCACGTCGGCAAACGAGGGCAGGTGATAGTCGCGGAATTTCGGGTTGGTGACGCGGCCATCTGCATCGATCACCACCTCCTCGTAGAGCGCAGCGCCAAGCGCCTGCGCGACGCCGCCCTCGATCTGGCCCCGGCACTGCATCGGGTTGGCGACGACGCCGGCGTCCGCCGCCTGCACGCTTCTGAGAATCTTGAGCTCGCCGGTGCCCTTGTTCACCGCGACGCGAAAGCCCTGGACGTTGAAGCCGACCGAGCGCGGCGTGCCGCCGGAATTGCCGCTCGCCGCGAGCGGCTGTCCGCGATCGCGCGCGAGCTTGGCCAGCTCGGCAAAGGACATTCGGCGCACCCCGCTGACGACGGAGTCGCCATCGAGCACGCAGCTTTCCACATCGCACAGCCACGCGCCGGCGGCGGTTGTCCTCAGTTCGGTGGCGAGCTGCGTCGCCGCGGCGTGCGTTGCCTTGCCTGCAACGAAGATGCCTGCGCTGCCATAGGCGCCGGTGTCGTGACCGCCGTGGGCGGTGTCGGACTGGCGCAGGCGAATCCTGTCGACCGTGGTCGCAAGCGTCGTCGCCGCGATCTGCCGGTGCACGGTGCTGGTGCCGTTGCCGAACTCGGCGGTGCCGACGGTGAGATCGAACCTGCCGTCATCGTTGAGCGCGATCACGGCATCCGCGAGGTGGCCGGCGGGCGGTACCGTGTCGATCATCGTCAGTGCAATGCCTTCGCCGATCAGCCATTCCGCCGACAGCTCGGGTTGCGGGCTATCGGCCTGCATCGCGCGCTCGACAAGATCGAGGCACTGATCGAGCCCATAGGAGCCGTAGAACACGTCGTGATACTCCGAAGGCGGCGGCGCCAGCATGGGATCGCCGGGCTTGACCACGTTGCGGCGACGCATGTCGTAGGGACTGATGCCGAGCTGCTTCGCCAGTTCGTCGATTGCCGCTTCCACCGCGATCAGTGTCTGCGGCAGGCCATAGCCCCGGAATGCCCCCGCCGGCACCGTGTTGGTGTAGACGGCGCAGCCGTCGACCCGCTTGTTCGGGCAATTGTAGACGGCAATGGACTCGGACAGCGCGTGGAACATCACAGGGCCGGCGTGATTGCCGTAGGCCCCGGTGTTGGACAGCACGTCGAGCTGAAGCGCAGTCAGCTTGCCTTCGGCGTCAGCGCCTGCTTTGACGTGGACCCGCATCGGATGCCGCGTCGAGGTCGCGATGAATTGCTCCTCGCGCGTGAGCTCGAGCTTGACCGGCCGGCCGGTCTTCAGCGCGGCGAGCGCCAGGATGTCTTCGACGAACATCTCCTGCTTGCCGCCGAAGCCGCCGCCGACCCGCTCGCAGTACACGCGGACCTTGTCCATTGGAAGCGCGAAGATGTCGGACAGCGCGCGCCGGGTCAGGAACGGTACCTGTGTGGAGCAGCGGACGTTGAGCACGCCGGACGCATCGAGCCAGGCGAGGCCGCCATGGGTCTCAAGCGCCGCGTGCTGCACGCGATGGCTGTGGAAGGTGGCCTCGAAGGTGACGGCGGACGTCGCGAGCGCCGCTGCGACATCGCCGAACTCGCCATGCGTTTCGGCAGCGAGGTTGCGCTGGGCGTCAGCGACGCGGTTCTCGCTGGTGCGCTCAGGATGAATGATCGGTGCACCCGGCGCCATGGCCTGCTCGGGATCGACCAGCGCGGGCAGGATCTCGTAACTGACCTTCAATCGGCGGCAGGCTGCCTCGGCGGCGGCCTCGCTTTCGGCGACGACGGCTGCAACCTTCTGTCCAATGAAGCGGACGACGTCATCGAGGATGCGGGTGTCCTCGGGATCCATCCAGTCCTTCTCGTGGCGCGCGGTCGAGAACAGGACTGATGGCGCATCCTCATGCGTCAGCACCGCGTGCACGCCGGGAACGGCCAGCGCCGCCGACTTGTCGATTGCGACGAGTTTTGCATGCGCATGCGGCGAGCGGAGCAGCTTGACGTGAAGCACGCCGTCGATCGCCGTGTCGAATGTGTAGCGTGCCTTGCCGCGCACGATGTCGGGGCCGGCGGGCGCCGGCAGGCTGCGACCGAACGCAGCGCCGGCCTCCACGCTCTCCTCGACATTGTTATGGCCGAGGATCGCATCCTCGATCGAGCGATAGCCGGTGCAACGGCAGATGTTGCCCTTCAGCGCTGCGCCAAGATCCCGCTGCTGGGCCTGGTTGAGCGAGGCACACGTCACGATCATGCCGGCGGTACAGAAGCCGCACTGGAATGCTTGCGCGTCGAGAAAGGCTTGTTGCATCGGATGCGCGCCATGCTCGCCACCGAGCCCTTCGATCGTGGTGATGGCGCGGCCGTCGGCGCGGAAGGCCGGGATCAGGCAGCTATGCACGGGCTCGCCGTCGAGGAGAACGGTGCAGGCGCCGCAATCGCCGGCGTCGCAGCCCTTCTTGACGCCGAAATGGCCGAGTTCGCGCAGGAATGCACGCAGGCACTGGCCGGCGCGGGGCTCTTGCGCGAATGTCGTGCCGTTGATCTCGAAGCTCATGGCCGTGCCGTGTCCAGCAATTCACCGCGAATCTCCTCGGCGAGCCGTAGCGTCATGTACTTGCGCCAGAGCGGCTTGCCGTGGATGTCGGCGTGGTACAACGCGTCGGGGATCCGCTGCTCGATTGCGGCGCGTAGCGCGCGCGCATCGGGCGGCTTGGGAAACGACAATTGAATTGGGCGCACGGTCGATGCCGTCACCGACAGCGTCAGCGTGCCATCGGCATCGCGGCTACCAATCAGAAGCGCGGCCGACCGGCCGACCGGTGCGAGCGAGATCTGGCGAAACGCCGAGCGGCGCTTCAGCGCGGCAAGCGGGATATCGATCTGCCGCAGCAGGTCGCCCGGCGTCAGGCGATTGCGCTGATTGCCGGTGACGAACTCGACGACGGGAATCTTCTGCTCGCCGCCACCGGCCTTCCAGATGGTGCAAACGCCGTCGAGCGCGGAGGTAAGCGAGATCATCGGTCCCGCCGGCAGCGACATACAGAGATTGCCGCCCACCGTCGCCGTCTTCCAGACCTTGAAGGAGGCGAGGAAGGCGCGGCAGCACTGGCTGATCAGCGGCGCTGCGAGCCAATCGGTCGGGCAGGCGAGGGCATCGAGCTGCGCGACGGTACAGGTTGCGGCGATGGTGAGGTGGCTCTCCGTGATCGTCAGCGCCGGCCAATTCAGATCGGTGAGATCAATCAATCGCGTCAGGTGGACCTGCGGCTCCGAGAACAGCCAGGTGCCGCCCGCGAGCCAAGCATCGCCTGCCGTCCAAACGGGCAGCTGCGCGCGCGTTTGCGGATGGGCCACTGTCGTGATGGTATTCAAGTCCATGGCGAGCCCGGCGCTTCGAACGGATGATTTGCTCCGCGGCAAAGTCTTGCAAGACGGGCGCCAAGTGGCAACAACAAGTCGCAACAACAAGTCGCGGCAATAGTGCGATCGGGCTGGCCCTTGCCTTGCAGGCCAGCTGTCAGCGGATGTGAGGAGAAGCAGGATCATGAGCGACGCTAAGCCGATCTGGATCAAGGATCCCCTGGCCATCCTCGCCGACGGCGCCGAGCGCGGGATCGTGGTGAAGGACGGCCGGATCATCGAGCTCGTACCGGCCGGCGGCACGCCCGCGACCGCGGGCGCTGCGGTGTTCGACGCTAGCGAGCACGTCGTGCTGCCGGGACTCATCAACACGCATCACCATTTTTACCAGACGCTGACGCGGGCGCTGCCGGCCGCGATGGACCGCGAGCTGTTTCCCTGGCTCCAGGCACTCTATCCGGTGTGGGCGAGGATGACGCCGGAATCGCTGGAACTCGGCGTCACCGTGGCGATGTCCGAACTCCTGCTCTCGGGCTGCACCACCACGACGGATCATCATTACGTGTTTCCGGCCGGACTCGAAGATGCCGTCGATATCGAGGTTGCGGTTGCAAAGCGGCTCGGCGTGCGCGTCCTGCTCACGCGCGGCTCGATGAACCTGTCGCAGCGCGACGGCGGCTTGCCGCCGGATAGCGTCGTGCAGGACGAGGATACGATCCTCGCCGACAGCGCGCGCGTGGTGGCCAAGCACCACCAGCGCGGTGCGGACGCAATGGTGCAGATCGCTCTCGCACCTTGCTCGCCGTTCTCGGTGACGACATCGCTGATGCGCGCAACCGCCGATCTCGCCGACAAGCTCGACGTGCGCCTGCACACCCACCTTGCCGAGACCGAGGATGAAAATAGATTCTGCGAGCAGATGTATGGTTGCCGTCCCCTCGACTATCTCGAGCAGTGCGGCTGGCTCAATGCCCGGACCTGGCTCGCCCACGGCATCTTCTTCAACGCTGACGAGATCAAGCGCCTCGGCAAGGCGAAGACCACCATCAGCCATTGCGCTTGTAGCAACCAGCTGCTGGCCTCGGGCTGTTGTCCCGTGTGCGAGATGGAGGAGGCTGGCGTGGCGATCGGGATCGGGGTCGACGGCTCGGCGTCGAACGACGGATCGAACCTGATGCAGGAGGTGCGCGCCGCCTTCCTGCTGCAGCGGGCGCGCTACGGGGTGACGAAAGTCAGCCACAAGGACGCGCTGCGCTGGGCCACCAAGGGCTCGGCAGCCTGCGTCGGCCGGCCGGAACTCGGCGAAATCGCGGTCGGCAAGGCGGCCGATCTTGCGCTGTTCAAGCTCGACGAGCTGCGCTTCTCTGGCCATGGCGATCCACTGGCCGCGGTGGTGCTGTGCGGGGCGCATCGGGCCGATCGGGTCATGGTGGCGGGAAAATGGGCCGTGGTCGAAGGCGCGATCCCGGGCCTGGACGTCCCCGACCTCGTCCGCCGCCATAGTTCCGCGGCGCGGGCGATGCAGGCGGGATAGGAGCGAAGAAAAAAAGAGGGGGCAACCACAAGTGCCGGGTGCTTCTGGCTACCCCCTCCGAACCTCCTCCGGGAGGAGCAGGTGGTTCTAGCAATGCAAGAAGCGTGCTACTTGCCTGGAATCTTGTCGTCGATGCCCTTGACGTAGAAATTCATGCCAAGGATCTGGCCGTCGTCGAGGTGATCGCCGCCCTTGCACTCGACCGGCTTGCCGTCCTGCCCAACGACCGGGCACTTGAACGGATGCAGCTTGCCCGCGGTGATCGCGGCCTGGGCATCCTCGGCCATCTTCTTCACGTCGTCGGGCATGTTGGTGTAGGGCGCCATCGCGAACATATGGCTGTCGAGGCCACCCCAGGTGTCCTCGGACTTCCAGGTGCCGTCGAGCTCGGCCTTGACGCGGGCAATGTAGTAGGGGCCCCAGGTGTCGAGGATCGACGTCAGCTGGGTCTTGGGCCCGAACTTGATCATCTCGGAATCCTGGCCGAAGGCGAGCTTGCCGCGCTCGCTGGCGATCTGCATCGCTGCCGGCGAATCCGTGTGCTGCATGATGACGTCGGCGCCCTGGTCGATCAGCGCCTTGGCGGCGTCGGCTTCCTTGCCCGGATCGAACCAGGTGTTGGCCCAGATGATCTTGACCTTGATGTTCGGGTTGATGGTCTGCGCGGCAAGGATCGTCGCGTTGATGCCGGAGACGACCTCGGGAATTGGGAACGAGCCGATATAGCCGAGCACGCCGGACTTCGACATCTTGGCCGCGATCAGGCCCTGGATGTAGCGGCCCTGATACCACTTGGCCGAGTAGGTCGACATGTTCGGGTTGCGCTTGTAGCCGGTGGCGTGCTCGAAATGCACGTTCGGATATTTCTTGGCGACCTTCAGCGTCGGATCCATGTAGCCGAACGAGGTGGTGAAGATCAGCTTGTTGCCGGCGCGGACGAGTTGCTCGATGGAGCGCTCGGCGTCGGGACCCTCGGGCACGTTCTCTAGAAAGGTGGTCTCGATCTTGTCGCCGAGCTCCTTCACCAGCGCCTGGCGTGCCAGCTCGTGCTGATAAGTCCAGCCGAGGTCGCCGACCGGACCGAGGTAAATGAAACCGACCTTCAGCTTGTCGGCAGCAGAGGCTGCACTGACGCTCCCGGCAAGCAAAAGCCCGGCAGCCAGCGCAAGAAGTGTTTTCCTCATCATCAATCTCCAAACAGTCGGGGAAAGCCACAATCCGCAACATGCGCGCCCCATCGCGCACGCCGCGGAAAAAGATCAGCGGTCAGGCACGAATACGGTGCCGAGCGCGGCCGGCGCGGTCGAGCCGCCGGTCCGTGCGCGGGACAGCAGCACTAGCACGATGACGGTCGCGAGGTACGGCAGCGCCGACATGAATTGCGAGGGAATGCCGACCCCCCAGCCTTGCGCATGCAATTGCAGGATCGTCACCGCGCCGAACAGGTAGGCGCCGACCACGAGCCGGCCCGGCCGCCAGGAGGAAAACACGACCAGCGCCAACGCGATCCAGCCGCGGCCTGCGGTCATGCCGGGAATAAAGAACGGTGTATAGGCAAGCGGCAAATAGGCGCCGGCAAGGCCGGCACAGGCCCCGCCGAACATCACGGCGAAGGTGCGGATGCGCAGCACGGGATAGCCGAGCGCATGCGCGGAGACGTGGCTGTCGCCGCAGGCGCGCAGGATCAGCCCCGGCCGGGTGCGGTACAGAAACCACCAGACGCCGACGATCAGCGTCAGCGAGGAGTAGACGAAGGCGTCCTCGCCGAACAGTACCCGGCCGATCAGCGGGATGTCGGTGAGGCCGGGAATGTAGAGATGTGCCGCCGGCGTGATGCGCTCGCCGACGAAGCCGGCACCGATCAGGCCGGAAAGCCCGACGCCCAGGATGGTGAGTGCTAGACCGGTCGCGACCTGGTTGACGGCAAGCCCAAGCGCCATCAGCGCGAAGATCAGCGACATCAGCGTGCCCGCGACGATGCCGAATAGCGCGCCGATCAGAATCGAGCCCGTCAGCCAGGCACCGGCGAAGCCGCAGGCCGCACCGACGATCATCATGCCCTCGACACCGAGATTGAGGACACCGGAGCGCTCGGTCACGAGCTCGCCCGTCGCCGCGATGAGCAGCGGCGTCGACGCGGCGAGCACCGCCAGGATGATGGCTTCAAGCAGTTCCACGGGCCACCTGACGGTTCGGGAAGACCAGCTTGAAGCGGTAGAGGATGAGGGAATCGCAAGCCAGTACGTAGAACAGCAGGATGCCCTGAAAAACCTTGGTGACGTCCAACGGGATCTTCATCGCGATCTGCGCCTGCTCGCCGCCGATAAACGTCAATGCGAGGAAAAGGCCTGCAATTAATATTCCAAGCGGATTCAGCCGGCCGAGGAAGGCAACGATGATCGCGGTAAAACCGTAGCCGGGCGAGATGCCGGGCTGGAGATGGCCGACGGGACCTGCGACCTCGATGATGCCGGCGAGACCCGCCAGTGCGCCGGAGACCGCGAAGGTCAGGATGATCAACTGGTCGGCGTTGAAACCACCGAACCGTGCCGCGCGCGGCGCCGCGCCCACGACGCGGATCTCGAAGCCCTTGATGGTTCGCCCCAGCAGGATCGCTGCCGCCGCGACGACAACCAGCGCGATGATCGAGCCAAGATGCAGCCGGCCGCCTTCGATCAGCAGCGGGACGGTGGCCACCGGATCGAATTCGGCCGTTGTCGGGAAGTTGAAGCCGTGCGGATCGCGCCACGGCCCGCGCACCAGATAGTCGAGAAAGAGGTCGGCGACATAGACCAGCATCAGGCTGGTCAGGATCTCGCTGGCGCCGAACTTCACCTTGCAGATCGCCGGGATCAGCGCATAGAGCGCGCCCCCGGCTGCCGCGAGCACGAACATCGCCGGCAGCACCCAGGCGCCGGCGTCGGTACCTTGCGTCTTCACCGCGATCCAGCTTCCGGCCACGGCGCCAACCAGGAATTGCCCCTCAGCGCCGATGTTCCAGGCGTTGGCGAGGTAGCAGAGCGACAGCCCGATCGCGATCATCACCAGCGGCGTCGCCTTCACCGCAATCTCCTGGAGCGAATAGCCATCGGTCAAGGGCGCGATGAAATAGGCGTGCAGCGCCAGAAGCGGATTTTTGCCGAGGATCGCGAACAGGATGACCATGGTGACGATCGTCAGGCCGATCGCGATCAGCGGCGAGACCATCGCAATCGTGTTGGAACGCTCGGCGCGCTTCTCAAGCACCAACTGCATGCGCGGCCTCCTTCGTTTCCAGGCTGCTGCCGCCCATCAACAGGCCGAGCTTCTCGCGCGTCGCTTCGCCAGTGGCGAGCGGGGCCGATAGCCGGCCATGGAACATCACGGCGATGCGGTCGGCGATTTCGGCGAGTTCGTCGAGATCCTGGCTGGTCACGAGCACAGCGGCGCCTGCGGTTGCCAGATCAAGCAGTGCCTGACGAATGACGGCGGCGGCGCCGGCGTCGACGCCCCAGGTCGGCTGGCTTACCACCAGCACGGCCGGGTTGCGCAGGATCTCGCGGCCGACGATGAATTTCTGCAGATTGCCGCCCGAGAGGCTCGCGGCTTCCGGATCGCGCTTGGCCTTGCGGACGTCGAAGGTTTCGGTCGCGCGATCGACGGTCTTGAGCGTCGCCGCAGTGTCGATGAAGCCGTGATGGACCATTCCGCTCGCCGCGTGTCCGGTAAGCAGCGCATTCTCCGACAGCTTCATGCGCGGCGCGGTGCCGTGCCCGAGCCGCTCTTCGGGGACGAAGGCGGCACCCAGCTTGCGCCGCTGCGTGATCGAGAGGTGGCCGGCGGCAATACCTTCGATCACCACGGTGCCGGGGTCGTTCGACAATCGTTCGCCGGACAACGCTGCGAACAGTTCGTCCTGGCCGTTGCCGGCGACGCCGGCGATGCCCAGGATTTCGCCGCCCTTCAGCTCGAACGAGATGTGCTCGAGCCGCACGCCATGCGCTTCGGCCGGCGCGAGCGAGAGATCGTTGACGACGAGCCGCGGCACGGTGGCCCGCCGGCCGGCTGCAGCTTTCACTTCCTTGATCTCGCTGCCGACCATCATGCGTGCGAGCGAAGCTGCGGTCTCGAGTCTGGGATTGCAGGTTTGTATCTTCTTGCCGCCGCGCAGGATCGTGGCGGTATCGCAGAGCCGCTTCACCTCGTCGAGTTTATGGCTGATGTAGAGGATAGCGCGGCCTTCGGCCTTCAGTCGCTCCAGCACGATGAAGAGCTGATCGGCTTCCTGCGGCGTCAGCACCGCCGTGGGCTCGTCCAGGATCAGGAACTTCGGATCCTGCATCAGCGCGCGGACGATCTCGATGCGCTGGCGTTCGCCGACCGACAACTGCCAGACCTCGCGCCTGGGATCGAGCGGCAGGCCATAAGTCTTCGACACCTGCTCGAGCCGTGCCGACATGTCCTTGAAAGATTCTCTTCCGTCGAGGCCGAGCGCGACGTTCTCGGCGACGGTGAGATTATCGAACAGCGAGAAGTGCTGGAACACCATGCCGATGCCGCGGCCGCGCGCTTGCGACGGACCCGACAGCGCAATCGGTTGCCCCTGCCAGCGAATTTCGCCTGCACTGGGCTGGATCAACCCGTAGATCGCCTTGACTAGCGTCGACTTGCCAGCGCCGTTCTCGCCAAGCAGCGCGTGAATTTCCTTCGGCCAGATGTCGATGTCGATGGAATCGTTGGCGAGGAAGTCACCATAGCGTTTGGTGAGTCCGATCGTCCTGAGGAGCGGGGACTCGCCGGAAGGCTGGCCGTTAGGCGTCGGATCTAACATTCGTCGATGCGCTTGCGTGGGTGAAGTGCCTCAATTGTGGGCCAGTTTAAACCGGCGCGTAAGGTGTGAAATAGCGTCATCCCTTGCTCAACGCTTTGGCAGATGGGCAAGGCGGCGCTGATCGTCCTCGCTTCGAACGAGGAGCGTCCCAATTGCTCCCTCAATAGCGCTTGCGGCCCGGCCCCAGCGAAACGTCTGTTGCTAATTTGTGACGGTTCAAACCAAATCGGAACCCGCTATGCAGGCTTGACGCCAAGTTGAGCACCATCGCGCCGCCACACGCATGCATTGCCGCGCAGCAATGATGATCATCGCCGAAGATCGTGGCCGCGCTCTCGCGCGACGCAAAAGGCAAGCAAAATCAGTCGGGAAAATTTCGCAATCGCCTGCCTTGCCTTGCCGCTCGCAAGCAAGCGCGAGGCGCAAAAGCCCTTGAAATTTCGTCATGAAAAGCCACTCGCTGCCAAAACAAGCGTCACGCCTTGAAACAAGTTGAGGCTTCTCACTCCAGGAAATCGGCGCAAGTGTCGCACCCAGGGACGTTCATTTTTACGTGTCCAAACTTGGGGGTATTCAGGATGTCGTTTCGCTTCAGGGCAATTGCAGCAGCGGCGCTGTCACTTGCTACGCTCGCCACCGGTGGCTTGGTTCAGGCGGCAGATTTGCCGGTCAAAGCCGCAAAGAAGGCGGCGGATCTCCCGTTCTTCCTGGTGATCGACAACCGCGTCACCTTCTCCTACATCTTCGATGCCTCGCAGCCCGGTGCCTTCACCAACACCAACGGCGTGATCAACGCCAAGACGACGAAGCAGGTCTACTCCTTCACCCACTTCGATGCCTGGGCTTACGGCACCAACTTCTTCACCATCTCGATGTTCAAGTCGGACCACAACGACCCGGCGGGTCCCTGCACGGCGACCGGCGTGATCGTGTCGCCGGCTGCGGGCTTCGCAGCGACGCCAGCAAGCTGCGCCGGCGCAACTGAAATCTACGGCCTGTTCCGCTCGACCTTCGGCTGGAACGAGATCTTCAACACCAAGGCTTTCACGCAGGGCCCGCTGCATAACATCTCGTTCGAGGTTGGCATGGATGCCAACACCGAGAACCGGTATTTCGGCGCCGCCAAGCGCGACGTCGTCGCCGGTCTGCAGTTCGCCCTCGATCTTCCCTACAAGGGCTACTTCAACGTCGCGCCGCTCGTGTATTGGGAGTTCGCCAACCACAACTCCTTCTCGCAGTGCGGCGCCGGCTGGTCCGCCCCGTGCCTCACCGACGGCAACACGTCCTTCAAGCCGACCTGGGCTGTCGAAACCAACTACTACATGGATCTCGGCTTCCTGCCGCCGAACATGCAGTACTTCTCGATCAGCGGCCGCGCCGGCTGGTATGGCAAGAAGGGAACGGATACCGAGCCACTTCCGGCCAGCGTCGCCAACGGCGTCTATCCCACCAAGGTCGAGTTCAACTCCGAGCCGATCCGTCTGACCCTCGATGCCTCGAAGGCGATCTGGGGCGAGAAGTACTCGCACTTCGTGGATGTCTGGGTTGCCTATCGCTACTGGCAGAATAAGTTCGGTCTCGATCACAACAACGCCGTGGCCTGCACCACCCTGGTTGGTGGGGCGAAGGTGAGCACCGGATCCTGCACCGAGTCCTCGCTCTACTCCGGCATCACAGTAAAATTCTAACGATCTGACACGCATCAGGTGCACGACGATGACGCCGCGTCCGCGGCGTCATCTTCGTTTGTGGGATTGGTGCCGTCACGCGGGGGCCTTCCGCGAGAGCGGGCGAGGCTCGCTCGCAGCGCCTACTTCGTCCACACGCCTTCGTGCAGCGCTTCGGCCTCGTCTTCCAGCAACGGTCCCACCACCTCGGTCGGCCGCTGGCCGCTGGCAAAGACCTTGCGGCAGGGCAGGTCGAGGGTCGGGTTGTCCGGGTGATTGCCGGTGACGCCGCGCAGGCGGTGCTCGCTGAGGCCATAGACCACGCGGCCGATGCCAGCCCAGTAGATTGCGCCAGCGCACATCGCGCAGGGCTCGGCGGAGGAATAAAGTGTGGATCCTGCCAGCACTTCGCGACTGAGCGTGCGGCAGGCCTGCGTCGCCGCGATGCGTTCGGCATGCGCGGTGCCGTCACGATCCGGCATGTAGCCGTTCTCGGTCTCGATCAGCACGTTGCCGTCGGCGCCGACGACGATGCAGCCGAAGGGATGGTTGCCATGGGTGAGGGAACGGCGGGCGACCGCGAAGGAGAGGCGCAGAAAGCCTTCGTCGCGTTCTGATGGACCGTTCATCGCCGCTCCGCCGTCAATGTCCCGCCATGTGCCGACCGACCACGGTGAGATCGGCGTCGCAGGTCGGTGCTTCATACACGAATTCGCCGTGGAACATCACCACCAGCCGGTCCGAAAGCTCAAGCAGCTCGTCGAGATCCTCGCTGACCAGCAGCACCGCCGCGCCGCGGTTACGCGCCGCCATGATCTCTGCGTGGATTTGCGCCACCGCCGCAAAGTCGAGACCGAAGCAGGGATTGGCCGCGATCAGCACCTCGACGTCGCCGCCGAGTTCGCGCGCCAGCACGGCGCGCTGGACGTTGCCCCCTGACAGCGCCGAGATCGGCGTATCCGGGGTGCGGGTCTTGATCTTGTACTGGCCGATCTTCTTCTTGGCATCGTCGCGGAACGCGCCGCGGTTGAGCCACCAGCCGAGGCTTGCAAAGGGCGCACGATCGAACTCTCGGAAGGCGATGTTGTCGGCGATGCTCATGCCGCCGACACAGGCGTTCTTCAGCGGCTCCTCCGGCAGAAGCGACATCTTGTGGCGGCGCATTTCCGCACGACTGGCACGATAGGGATCGCCTGCGACGCTGATTTCGCCGCTCTCGGCCTCGCGCTGGCCTGCCAGCACCTCGACGAGCTGGCGCTGGCCGTTGCCGGAGACGCCGGCGATGCCGACGATCTCGCCGGCACGAACGGTGAGCGAGACGTCATGTACGGCGATGGCTCCGGCGTCGTCGAGTGCGCGGACTTTTGCAAGCTCTAACCTCGTCCGACCTGCTTCGCCGGTGCGTGGCGGCTGCACGGTCAGCTCCTCGGCGCCGATCATGGTGCGTGCCATCGCGTCCGCGGTGAGCTCTGCGACCTTGCCGTGGCCGGCGAGCTTGCCGCGGCGCAGGATGGTGACCTCGTCGGCGAAAGCCATGACCTCGCGGAACTTGTGCGTGATCATCAGGATGGTCAGCTCGCCCCTGACGACCATGTCGCGGAGCATGCCAAGCACTTCGTCGGCTTCCGCGGGCGTGAGCACCGACGTCGGCTCGTCCAGGATCAGGAAGTGGCGTTTCAGATAGAGCTGCTTGAGGATCTCGCACTTCTGCCGCTCGCCGGCCGAGATATCCGAGACCTTTGCGCCGAGCGGCACCTTGAAGGGCATCCGCGCCAAAAATGCATCGAGTTCCTTCATCTCCTTGGACCAGTCCACGACCGCCGGAACGTTATCGCGCGCCAGCACGAGATTTTCCGCGACCGTCATCGCCGGCACCAGGGTAAAGTGCTGATAGACCATGCCGAGGCCGAGCGCGTGGGCGTCCTTCGGATTGGCGATCGCCTGCTCGCGATCGCCGATGATGATGCCCCCTTCGGTCGCGTGGTAATAGCCCATGATGCATTTGACCAGGGTCGACTTGCCGGCGCCGTTCTCGCCGAGCAGCGCATGGAACGAGCCCGGCCGTACCTTCAGATCGACATTGTCCAGTGCGAGGAAGTCGCCGAAGCGCATGGTCATGGCGATGGCATTGACGCCAAAGGCACCTGACGGCGGAGGCTGCTCGCCGATGATCACGAAATCGCTCCGACGAAGGCGTCGGAGGTCGAGACCGCGCCGAACACGCCGCCCTGCATCTTGATCATCTTGAGCGCATGCTCATGGTTGCTCTTGTCGGTCGCGCCGCAGCAATCGTGCAGGAGCACGCATTCGAAGCCACGGTCGTTGGCCTCGCGCATGGTGGTATGGACGCAGACATCGGTGGTGATGCCGGTCAGCACGATGTTCTCGATGCCGCGCACGCGCAGGATCAATTCCAGATCGGTGGCGCAGAACGAGCCCTTGCCGGGCTTGTCGATGATGGGCTCGCCGGGCAGCGGCGCGAGCTCCGGGATGATGTCCCAGCCGGGTTCGCCGCGCACCAGGATGCGGCCACAGGGGCCGGGATCGCCGATCCCGGCGCCGATCTGCCGCGAGCGCCAGCGCTTGTTGGCGGGAAGATCGGACAGATCGGGACGATGGCCCTCGCGGGTATGGATGATGTGATAGCCTTGGCTGCGCATGGCCGCGAGGAGCTTCCTGATCGGCTCGATCGGGGCCCGCGTCAGCGAGAGGTCATAGCCCATCTTGTCGACATAGCCGCCGATGCCGCAGAAGTCGGTCTGCATGTCGATGACGACGAGCGCCGTGTTCTCGGGGCGAAGGTCGCCGTTATAGGGCCAGGCGTAGGGCTCGGACTTGATGTAGCGCTCGGGCATGGACGACCTCGTTGCGTACCGCGTGTTACCGTGTGATCGAGAGTTCGGCGGGCGCGCCGGTCAGCGTCCGCTTCGGCGAGCAGGTGATGATCATGATTGCCAACGTCAGGATGTAGGGCGCGGCGTTGAAGAGGTGATAGCCGGAGGTGACGCCGACCGACTGGAGTGCCGGCCCCAAGGCCGCAGCGCCGCCGAAGGCGAGCGAGGCCCACAGGCACAGCAGGGGATCCCAGCGCGCGAAGATCACGAGCGCCACGGCGGTGATGCCCTGTCCCGAGGACAGACCTTCGTTCCAGCTTCCCGGATAGAACAGCGACAGGAAGGAGCCGCCGATGCCGGCGAGGAAGCCGCCGACCATGGTCGCGCGCAGGCGGATCAGCAGGACCGAATAGCCCATGGCGCGTGCGGCATCCGAGCTTTCGCCAGCGGTACGAATCAGGAGGCCCCAGCGCGTCGTGCGGAAGGCCCAGTACAGGATCGGGGCCAGCGCCACGCCGATCAGGAACATCACGTTTATGCGTAGCGCAGCGCGAAGCTGCGGGATATCGCTCCACCATCCGAAATCGATCGCGGGCAGCCGCGGCGCGGTCGGTTCGATCAATGGTTTGCCGAGATAGAAGGCGAGCCCGGTGCCGAACAGCATCAAGGCGATGCCGACGGCAATGTCGTTGACGCGCGGCAGCGAGCAGATGCCGGCATGCAGTGCACCCAGAAGCGCGCCGGCGACGCCGGCGGCGAGCACGCCCAGCCAAGGCGATCCGGTGACGTAGGAGATGCCGTAGGCGCTCATCGCGCCCATCACCAGCGTGCCTTCGAGGCCAAGATTGATGCGGCCCGAGCGTTCGGTGATGCATTCGCCCAGACTCACGAACAGGAACGGCGTCGAGACGCGAATGGCGCCGCCGAGCACGGCGAGCGGGACGGTCCAGAGCCCGATCGATCCGTCTGCCATCTCAGGATTTCCCCTTCAGGAAGCCGATGCGGCCGTAGAGCGCATCGCTTGCGAGCACGAAGACGAAGATGATGCCCTGAAGCACGAGCACGGAGGCATCTGGCAATCCGAGGCGCCGCTGCAACAGGCCGCCACTGGCGCTGATGCCGCCGAGCAGGATCGCGACAGGAATGATTGCGAGCGGATTTTGCCGCGCCAGGAAAGCAACGAGAATGCCGGTGAAGCCATAGCCTGCGGCGAGGTTGGCGTTGGTGCGGCCCTGCACGGCAGCAACCTCGACCATGCCCGCGAGGCCAGCTGCCCCGCCGGCCAGGAAGCAGACGGTGAGAATGAGCTTGCTGACGCCGAGGCCGACGATCTTCGCGGCGCGAATGTTGCCGCCAGCGACGCGTGCGGCGAATCCGAACACGGTGTGATAGATCAGGAGGTAGGCGGCGATCGCGGCGATCAGGCCGAACACGAGGCCCCAATGCACGTCGGTGCCGGGAATCGAGCCGATCATGTTGGCGGCGCCGATCTCGCGCGTCGACGGCTTGTTGAGGCTGGCGGGATCGCGCATCACGCCTTCGACGAGATGGTTGAGGATCGCGAGCGCGATGTAGACGAGCAGCAGGCTCGAGATCGTCTCGTTGACGCCGCGGAACTGACGCAGAGCGCCCGATACCATGATCCACAGGCCGCCGCCGATGACGCCGGCACAGACCATGGCGATCTGGACGATGAGCGGAGGCATGCCCTGGAGCGCGAGCGCTGCGCTCGTTGCCGTCAGCGCGCCGACCAGAAGCGCGCCTTCGCCGCCGATGATCACCATGCCGAGCTGTGCCGGCAGCGCGGTGCAGAGCGCGGTGAGGATCAATGGGGCCGCGCGCGTCAGCGTGTTCTGCCAGGAGAACCAGGTGCCGAAGGCGCCGTAGTACATGTAAAAATAGAGATCGAGCGGGTTCTTGCCGAACATCGCGACGAAAATACCGAAGACCACGAGCGCGCCGGCCAGCGCCGCGCCCGGGATCAGGATGTATTCGATGGTCGCGCCATGGCGCTGGAGAAATCCCGGGTCGGCGGCCGGGGCAATTGTCCCGACCGCCTGCGTGGAATCCGCCGCCTCCGATGTCACGAAGTCGCTCCGATCACGCCCTCCACGAGATAGTCCATCTTCTCGAGCTCGGGATCCTTCTGGCCCCGATCGGTGCCGGCGGCGATCACTGTCTTACCCTTGTTGTCGAGCAGTCCGCCCTTGAAGATGGCGTAGCCCTCCGCGGACAGGAATTTTGCCTTGACGTCGTCGGCATGCTTGCGCGCTTCGGCGGAGACCGCTTCGCCGTAGGGCGAGGTCTTGACGATCTCTTCCTTGAGGCCGCCGCGATAGAAGTTCGGGATGCTCTCGCCAGCGGCGATCATCTTGACGAATTTCGGATACAGTGCCTCCCAGTTCCACTCGGCGCCAGTCAGATAAGCCTTCGGTGCGAGCGGCGACTGGTTGGTGTGATAGCCGCAGACGAAGGCGCCGCGGCGCGCCGCGTTCTCGACCATCGTCTTCGGGCCGTCGACATGACAGGTCAGCACGTCGACGCCCTGGTCGATCAGGCTGTTGGTGGCCTCGGCTTCCTTGACCGGCATCGACCAGTCACCGGTAAAGATCACCTGCGTGGTGGCCTTCGGGTTGGCGAGCTTGGCGCCGAGTGCGAAAGCGTTGATGTTGCGCAGCACTTGCGGGATCGGCTTTGCGGCCACGAAGCCGAGCTTGCCGCTCTTGGAGGTGTAGCCGGCGACGATGCCGGAGATGTACTGGGCTTCGTCGATATAGCCGAAATAGCTGCCGGCGTTCTTCGGGTCCTTGTCGCTCCAGAGGCCGCCGCAGTGCTCGAAGCGCAGCTTCGGAAACTTGCTGGCCATCTTGATCATGTGCGGATTGTAGTAGCCGAACGAGGTCGGGAAGAGCAGGGTGGCGCCGTCGAGATTGATCATCGATTCGATGGTCTTCTCGACCGCATCGGTTTCGGGCACTTTTTCTTCCTCGACGACCTTGAGGCCAGGAATCTTCTTCAGCGCCGCGGCGCCCTGAGCGTGCGCCTGGTTGTAACCGTAGTCATCGCGCGAGCCGACATAGATGAAGCCGATGGTCGTCTCGGCTGCGAAAGCCGGGCGGGCGCCGGCCGCCGCGCCGAGGGTGAGGGCCGCGCCGCATTGCAACAAATGCCGTCGTGAAATCCTGCCAAAATCCATTGGATGCTCCCTTGGCGGACGAACCGCCTTAATCTCGCGGCTGCGCCGGTCTGGCGGAGCTGGAACACGATGTCGCAAGCTTCGTGCCAGAGGCTATGAGCCGTGCATAGCGACGTAACCTATTGATAAACATCGATTATGATGTCGGGTCGAATCTTGAACAGGAAATCGTCAGATTAATTTTTGAGCAGTATTCTTTGATTGTATGCAGTGGAGTTAAGCAGGCTTGGCCGGCTTGAGCGTGTGCATGGAGGAGGCTGCAAGGTCGGCCAGTCATCGCGTTCGTGCTAACCACCCCGTAGTTGGGACGGCGCTGGCCGCGTTCGCTGGCACTGAATTTGTATCGATTGTCGCTGGGGCCGCCGCAGCTCCAGCCCCAGAGGATGGAAGCTCGCTGAGATGGGTGTTGGTAACGCCGTTCAGAATGCATCGCTCGGCGAAGAGATCGTAGCTCGGATCAATGAGCTTGGTGAGATCTCGCAAGAAGCCGGCAAGCTGACCCGCATCTATCTCAGCAAGGAATTGCGCAAAGCCGCGGACTTCATCCTTGGCTGGATGCGCGACGCCGGCATGAGCGCGCATCTCGATGCGATCGGCAATGTCTGCGGCCGATATGAGGGTGAGCGGCCGGGTGCGCCCTGCCTGATGCTTGGCTCGCATTACGACACCGTGCGCGACGCCGGCAAATGGGATGGGCCGCTGGGAGTGATCACCGCAATCGCCTGCGTCGCCGATCTCAACCGCCGCGGCAAGCGCCTGCCGTTCGCGATCGAGGTCATAGGCTTCGCCGACGAAGAAGGGGTGCGGTTCGCCTCGACGCTGCTCGGCAGTCGCGCGGTGGCAGGCACGTTTGATGAGAGCGTCCTGGCAACCCGCGACCGCGACGGCGTCTCGATGCGCGATGCGCTCGTGCTATTTGGCCTCGATCCCGATCATATCGGCGCGGCCGCGCGGGCGCGGCGCGAGTTGCTTGCCTATCTTGAGCTGCACATCGAACAGGGACCAGTGCTGGAAGCACAGAACCTGCCCGTCGGCGTGGTCACCGCGATCGCGGGCGCCACGCGGCTTGCCGCACGACTGACCGGCATGGCCGGTCACGCCGGAACGGTGCCGATGGCGCTGCGGCGCGACGCGCTGACCGGCGCGGCCGAATGCATTGGTGCGATCGAGCAGTTTTGCCGGACCGACGAGAGCGGGCTGGTCGGCACCGTCGGTTATATCCACGCCAAGCCCGGCGCGACCAACGTCATTCCCGGTGAGGTATCGTTCACCATCGACATGCGGGCGCCGACCGATATGCATCGCAAGCGCGCGGTCGCCGATGTCGTCCGCCAGATCGAGGCGATCGCAAAGCGCAGGCAGCTGTCGCTTCAGCTCGACGTCACCCACGAAAACCGCACCGCTCCTTGTGCGCCCTGGCTGAAGGAGCAGATCGCGCGGGCAATCGCTGCGGAGGGCCTTTCCGTATTTGAGCTGCCGAGCGGGGCAGGGCACGATGGCATGGCGATGATCGACATCGCCGATGTCGGCATGATCTTCGTGCGCTGTCGCGGCGGTATCAGCCATCACCCGGACGAGCATGTCGAACTCGCCGATGCCGATGCCGGTGCACGGGTGCTGCTGCAGGTGATCGAGAATTTCACGCCGCGGGAGGACCGCGCCACGTGAATTGATTGTCAGAGAGCCCGCAAGTCACCGGGTAGAGATACGAATCAGGCATGTTTAGAATGGTGACTGCCATCATTCGGGATCACGAGACATCAGCCGACTTACGCACATGAACAGCGACATCTCTTTTCCATCACATCGTGAGAACCGGTTTTATCAGGGGACGACCGCGACCTTTGTCGCCAACGCTCTTCAGGCGGTCAATTTTCTCGGCGATCGATTCCTGAGAAAATCGCATCATTCGTTGTCGGCCATCGAGGATCTTTACCGTCACTCGATGGACAGCGCCTTTTCGGTAACTGAGGCTTTCCTCGTCACGGGGGCGCCGCATGCCTCCGCCTATTATCCGCGCGACTTCGCCTGGTTCTATCCCGACGTTCTCGATCCCAAGACCATCATGGATTCGCAGGACGCGGCGCGGCGGGCGCATTTGCTCGAAAGGAGCGTGCGCCTGTTGCTGGAGGCGGTTCGCGCCGACGTCGTCACGACGACCATCGTTCCGGCGGGGCGTGCCCGGTATCTTGGCGTGAATTATTTCTCGCGCCCCTCGGATACGCTGCTCGGCATTCTCGCCGGGCTCCAGCAGATGATATCTGCCGAGGAGAGGGCGTCGTCCCATCTGGCGATGTCACAATGCGCGCATGCGGGCCGTCTGCTGCTGGCCGAATACGGTGTCGACTTGAAGCGGGCGATTTTGCAGCTCGCCAGCGAATTGGAGCCCTTCCATGACGGCGGCATCAGGTATTTGCTTTGCGACGTGAGCCGGCCACGGTCTGCGGCAACGGACACCCGCGCTGAACGCAGGCGCTTTGTCACCAATGCCTGCGTCTACACAACATTCGTTTGGGGCGTGCTGCTCGGTGTCGTCGACGAGAATGAGCTTAAGTCGCTGCTCGGGCGCGAGCTCTCGCAGTACAAGAGGGACCTGCTGCATCTGTTCGGCAAGGGCGGCTATGTCACGCATTCCCTTGATGGCCCGGCGAGTTCTCCGGTGTCTTCGGTTGCGTTGGATTTCGTCAGCGTGCATCGGGGCTTCTGGGATCTGAGTGAGGCAAGCGAACGCACGCTGTTCGCGGCGACGACGGATCTGGTCATCGCCGAACCGCGGTTTCGCATACCCGGAACATCCCACTTCCTGGTGTCGGCGGATAATCCGCGCAACAAGATGATCCACAAGATTGCGGCGCCCGCCTACCAGGGACGATCCTCCTGGCCGACGTTCAACGTCGAGTTTGCCGATCGTATGCTGGACTACGACGAATTCTCGGGGCGCGACATCTACCGGACCTGCGCCCAAGGAATATTGAAGGACATTCGGACCGCGACCGAAGTTCACGGTGGATATCAGGAATTGTTATCGGAACAGGGCCTGAAGTATCGCACCTGGGCCTACAAGGGCGCCGTAGCGCACTCCTGGTTTCCGCGTTTCCTTTCCGTTTGGAGCAGGGCGTTCGGAACGCCGTTGCTGCATTGGGGTAACTGATCCGCGCTAACCAGCCGTCACGTCGACCAGTTCGCCACCGTCGAGCACCTTGGCTGCCTTGGCGCGGTCGAGGTCACCTTCCCAGGCCGCGACCACCACGGTCGCAACGCAATTGCCGGTGAGGTTGCCGACCGCGCGGGCCATGCCGATGAACCAGTCGACCGACAGCACCAGCACGAGGCCGATCGCGGGGATGCTCGGCACCGCGTTCAGTGTCGCTGCGAGGATCACGATAGCGGAGCCCGGCACCCCATGTGCGCCTTTCGATGTGATCAGGGAGACGCCGAGCACGAGCAGAAGATCGCCGAAGGACAGTGGCGTGTTCGTTGCCTGCGCGATGAAGACGACGGCAAGCGTCAGGTAGATCGAGAAGGCGTCGAGATTGAAGGAATAGCCGGTCGGAATCACCAGGCCGACGACGGAGTCCTTCACTCCCATCCGCTCCAGCTTCTTCATGATCTGCGGCAGCACCGCATCGGAGGAGGCGGTCGCGAGCACGATGGTCAGCTCCTCGCGCAGGTAGGCGAGGAACTTGAGGATGTTGATTCCGGCGAGCGCCATCACGCTGCCAAGCACGCCGAGTACGAAGATGCCGACCGAGACATAGAACAGCATCACCAGCGAGACGAGTTGCTTCAGCGAGCCGACGCCGTATTTGCCGACAGTGTAGGCCACCGCGCCGAGCACGCCGAGCGGGGCGATGCGCACGATCAGTCCCATGACGCGAAACAGTACGGTCGAGGCGGCGTCGATGAGGGAAGTAACGAGCTTGCCCTTTTCACCGCCGACGAGCGCGAGGCCGACGCCGAACAGCACGGCGAAGAACAGGACCTGGAGCACGTCATTGCGCGACAGGGCGTCGAACGAGGTGCTTGGGATCACGTTGAGCAGAAAGGAGCCGATGCCGCCGCCCTGAAGCTTGTGGGCGTTGTCGGCATAGGTGTTGAGCGCCTTGGCATCCAGCGTCGAGGGATCGATGTTCATGCCATGGCCCGGGCCGAAGGTGTAGGCCAGGATGAGACCGACCACGAGGGCGACCGTAGTCATCACCTCGAAATAGACCAGCGCCTTGACGCCGACGCGGCCGACCTTCTTGAGGTCGCCGGCGCCGGCAATGCCGTGCACGACGACGCAGAACACGATGGGCGCCACGATCATCGAAATCAGCTTCAGGAAGGCGTCGCTCAGGATCTTGAGGCTGATGGCGAAGTCTGGCACGGCCACGCCGAGGATGATGCCGAGAATGAGCGCGGCTAGAACCTGGACGAATAGCGAGGTGTAAAGCGGCTTGCGCTCGGCGGCCGGGGCCGCAGCAATGGTCGACATGGTGACATCCCGTTTTGACGCGTCTTAGACGCCAAAAGGAGCAACAACCGTGCCAGATTGTCGCTGATCCCGGCCGAAAATGGTCTATTCCGCCGCCTTCGCCGTTTTGCCGAACATCCGGGTCGGTGCCGGGAAGCCACAGGACGTCCCGTCGGTGATCTTGACCTGGTCTTCCCACGGCAGGCGGAAGGTGCCTGCGACCATGTCCTGCATGAACGAATAGGGGCAGTCCATCGCGCCGTCCTTCACCGCGACGTAGCCGCGATGCCAGAGCTGGTAGATGTTGTTCTCGACGCCCCAATTGATGCGAGCCTCGCGCACCAGATCGGGCCGCACCTCAGCGGTGATGATCTCGTCGGCCCGGCCGGTTGTGCCATGTGCCAGCACCGTGCCGTCGAAATTGACGATCATGCCTTCGCCCATGGAATCGAATGAGCCGTCCGACCCGCACATGCAGACGTTTGCCGTTACCATCAGGTTCTGGAACGAATTGGCCTGGTTGGTGAAGCGCCAGGCGTCGCGGATCGGGGCGGTGTAGCCCGCGGTGCGGATCATGATCTCCGCGCCTTTGTAGGCACATTCGCGAGCCATCTCCGGGAACATGCCGTCGTGGCAGATGATGAGCGCGATCTTCGCGCCCCTCGGGCCCTCGATGACGGGAATACCGACATCGCCCGGCTCCCACGGTTCGACCGGAATCCAGGGGTGCAGTTTTCGGTAGTAGAGCTTGATCTCGCCGTGATCGTCGATGATCAGGCCGGAGTTGTAGGGATTGCCGTGCGGGTTGAACTCCATGATGGAGAAACAGCCCCAGATCTTGTTGTTGACGCAGGCCTTCTTGAAGGCCGTCACCTCAGGCCCGTCGAGCCGGCACATGATCTCGGGGTTGGTGTCCATCGAGAGTCCGTGCAGGGAATATTCCGGGAAGACCACCAGATCCATGGTGGCAAGATTGCGGCGGGCCTTGCCGACCATCCAGACGATGCGCTCGGTCTGCCGCGCCAGATCAGCCGCGGTCGCGACGTTGGGCAATTGCAACTGCACCAGCCCGATGACGACGCCCTCAGGCGATTTGTTCAACCCGCCAAGCCCGTTCATGAACAGCTCCCTTGCTGGATCAAACGCTGGCGACATTGCCGGCGCGATCTGTCGGGTGCCAAGCAAATCCGACTTTTGCGGCCGGCAAAAGGCTATTTCTCGGGCGGTGAAGCAAGAGTGTGGGCATCACGCGGGCGGAACATGCCATGAGAGTGCGAAGGCGCATCGGCTGTTCCTGATCTCCTGGGAGCCCCGTGGGCCTCTTGAGCGTCCCGCCGCACCGCGCACGAACCCCGCATATTATTGAGGCGCGAGGTGCCTCGAATGTCGCCTTGACCCGTCGCGACCGCCGATGTCAGGCTTATGACATGAGTACAGTAAGGCGACACGGCGCAAATCTTCGCGACGAATATGCCGAGTTGACGCGGCAGCGTATCGTTGCGGCCTTCGTCGAGACGCTCGAGGATGATGCCGCGGACGAGGTCTCGATGGCTGCCGTCGCCAGGCGCGCGAAGGTTGCAGAACGCACCATCTATCGGCATTTCAAGACTCGCGCGGAGCTGTTTGCAGCGGCCGGTGAGTGGATCGAAGACAACGTCTTCGGCTACGTTCCCTTTTCCTCGCCGGACCAGCTGCCGGTTATCTTTCGCAAGCTCTGCAAGAGCTTTGATCGCCATCCGAATCTTGCGCGTGCAATCGCCATGACGCGGGTCGGCCGCAGCGTGCGGGCCAGCTTTCGGCGGCATCTGATCGACCAGCACAGCAAGGCGATGGCACCTCTGGTGCGGCACCTCAAACCGAAGGAGGTCCGCCAGGCCGAGGCGCTCGCAGCCTATCTCAACAACGTGCTCGCCTGGAGCGCGTTGCGCGAAGACTTCGGCATGTCGAGCGCCGAGATTGCCGATGCGATCGACTGGGCGCTCAGCACGCTCCTGAAGGATATCCGGCAGCGCGACGCGGCTGCGGCACGGCTGCGTTCCGAACAAGGTGGCAAGCCGCCGCGGAAACGAACCGCGGCGAGAGAGCTGTCATAGGGTGGAGCAGGGCATGACAACCTCGAACGAGATGCCGGACGACCTCTTGATCAACGCCGCCGATGAGGTTCGCATCCGGCAGGATCTGGTGCTGACGGCGCTCGGTCGCCGCCCGGCCGATCGGAGCTTGCGGGTCGGGCGTTTGCTCGACGTGCACAGCCGCACCTGGAGCGAAGATCAGGAGATCGTGTTCAAGGGCCGAAGGATCGCATGGGTCGGACCGGCCGGAAGCTATCCCGGCGAAGTCAGCGAACGCGTGCATCGTCCCGATCTTGCGGCCGTTCCAGGTTTCGGTGAAGTGCACAAGCATATCGAAAGCTCGCATCTGACGCCGGAATGGGAGGCCGCGCTGGTGCTGCCGCATGGCAATACCTGGACCTGCGAGGCGAGCCACGAATTCTCCAATGTCAACGGCGCACGCAATCTCGAGTTTTGGTTCGAGGCACGCCGTCGCGGATCGCCGCTCAAGATCTTTCCGCAGCCCGGATCGGCGGTGCCGCCCACGGCCTATGAGTGGGGTGGCGGCTGGTATGGTCGCGACGAGCAGGCGAGCTTCATGAGCGAGAGCCTGATGGTCACCGGGCTCGACGAGGTGATGGACTGGCCGGCGGTCTGGAATCCCGACAACCCGTCCTACAAGCGGCTCTGGGGCATGATCGAAGCCACGTTCGCGGCGCGCGGTGTCGTCGAAGGCCATGGCTCCGGTCTGCGGGACCTGCCATCCATCAACGCCTTTGCCGCGGCCGGCCTCGCCTCCGATCACGAAGTGCAGACGCCGGAGGAGACCTGGGACAAGCTCACCCGCGGTCTCTTCATCGAGTTGCGCGTCTACGCCATGCCTGAGATCGTCGCCTGGCTGCTCGCCAAGGGTTTGCAGGACTGGTCGCAGATCGCATTCACCACCGACGACCGCAGCGCCAGCCATACGCTCGAGCTCGGTGCCAGCGATCACAACGCGCGGGTCGCGATCGAGGCTGGTCTGGCGCCGGAAGTCGCGATCCAGTGTCTTACCATCAATCCCGCGAGGCACATGCGCATCACCCCGTTCGTCGGCAGTCTCGCCCCGGGGCGTTTTGGCGACGTCGTGCTGCTCTCTGATGTCGCCAAGCTGAGCATCGCCGAAGTCTGGGCCGACGGTGCGCAGGTATCCGAAGGCAAGCACTACCTGCGCAAGGTTCCCGAAATCTCCTGGCCCGATTGGGCGACCAGGACAGTGAATATCAAGCGCGCGATCCAGCCGAAGGACTTCGAGCTATCGGCCGAACCCGGCCGCACCACGATGAAAGCCGCCGTGATCCGCCCGTTTCATTGGCATCCGGAGTTCTACACAATCGAACTGCCGGTGCGTGACGGCGCCGTGCAGCGCGATGAGAGCGAGGCCATCACCAAATTTGCCATCGTCGATCGCTTCTCCGGCGACGGTCGGGTTGCAAAAATGTTCTGGCGCGGCTGCGGACCGCGCACCCCGGAGACCGCGCTTGCCTGCTCGGTCGCGCACGACAAGCACAACATCTGGGTGGTCGGCTCATCCGACGCCGCGATGGCCAAGGCCGTGAACGCGCTGGTCGAACGCCAGGGCGGATGGTCGCTGGTCAGAGAAGGCGAGCTCGTTGCTACCGTGCGGTTCGAGGTTGGCGGATTGATGAGCTGCCGATCGGCGCAGGCGCTCGATGCCGAGATGCAAGCGCTCTATGCGGAGGGCCGCAAGGTGGACTGGATGTATGAGCCGACCTTCCGGCCGCGCTGGTATCCCGGGTTTCCGGAGCGCTTGATGTTCGCGACGCTGACCTGCGCGCCCTGGAGCTGGGTGCTGGTCGCGCCCTGCGAGCAGGCGCCGCTCGGATTTATCAACGTCCAGACCGGCGAAGCGCACCCGGTGGTCTGGTGAGCGCTGATGGGGAGACGGCGATGAACGAGATGACGCTGCCGCAAACGAATTCCGCAGACGCCGCGCCAAAATCCGTCGAGCCGTCGGGCCCGCAAGGTCCAATCGACCGCCTCTTCGGCCTGTCCGAGCGCGGCACCACGGTTGGACGCGAGGTGATGGCCGGCGCGACCACATTCGCGGCGATGGCCTATATCATCGCGGTGAACCCGGCGATCATGTCCAATGCCGGGATGGATCGCGCCGATCTCGTCAGCGCGACAGCGCTCGCGGCGATCTTCGGTTCGGTAGTGATGGGGCTTTGGGCCAATCTGCCGCTCGCCGTTGCGCCCGCGATGGGCTCCAACGTCATCTTCACCTATGTGATCGTCAAGCAGATGGGCATGCCCTGGCAAGGCGCGCTCGCCATGGTCGCCTTTACGGGCGTGCTATTCCTGATCCTCAGCCTGTCGAAGCTGCGCGAGCGCATCGCACGCGACGTTCCCGAAGCGTTGAAGATTGGCATCCAGGCCGCGGTCGGCACCTTGATCGTGTTCATTGCGCTGCGCGGCGCCGGCCTCGTGGTGCAGAACCCCTCGACCTATATCGCCATGGGATCGCTGCGCAGCCCGCCGGTGCTGCTGACGCTCGCAGGTCTGCTGTTCACGCCGGTGCTGGTGGCGCGACGGGTTCCCGGCGGACTCATCTTGTCCATCGCCGTGCTGACCCTGATCGGCTTCTTCGTTCCCGGTGTAAACGGCAAGATGGTAACCTCGATGCCGTCGGCGATCCTGTCATGGCCGCGCTGGCCGACCAGCACCTTCATGGCACTCGATGTCGGCTATCTCATCAGTCACTTCGTCGTGGCGCTGCCATTGCTGTTCTACTTCCTGTGCGCCGAATTCTTCTCGACTCTGGGAACGCTGATCGGGGTGACCGGTGCAGCCAATTTGCGCCGCCCGGATGGTTCGATTCCGAATGCCACCGCTGCCTTCGCCACCGATGCGACGGCATCCATCGTCGGCCCGTTGCTCGGCACATCGGTGGTGACGGCCTACATCGAATCGATCACGGGCGTGCAGGCCGGGGGACGCACCGGCCTGACGTCGCTGACGGTCGCGGCGTTCTTCTGCCTTGCCTTGTTCTTCTGGCCTGTCTTCATCATCATTCCACCGCAAGCAACCGCACCTGCGCTGGTGCTCGTCGGCGTGCTGATGATGCAGGGCCTCGCCCGCGTTGACATGACCGATCTGGTCAACGCCGTGCCCATCGTGCTGACGCTGCTGGTCACCGTGCTGACCAACAATCTCATCAACGGAATGGCGCTCGGGACGTTGAGCTATATCGCACTGGAGGTCTCGATGAGCCGGGGAGGGCGGATTCCTGCCATGGTCTGGGGTCTCGGCGTGGTGTTCATCGCTTATGCGTTCGTGACCGCACAGATCTTTTGAGATGTCCGGATGTCGCGAAAAACCTAGGCCGCCAGATCGAGGAGGTGGCAAGATCCCCGCACCAGCACCTTGCGCCCTGTCGACGTCATGACGGGAACGCCGTCCCTGATCGTGACAAGACCGAACTTGACCAGGTCTTCGACGACGTAGGTCTTCATGAGGCGACCGCGCGGCATAGGATTGCGAAGCGCTTTCAGAACCTCCCATTGGTCCGGCGAAAGATCCAAGTCGACATCGATGTTCATGTTGCCTCAAGATATATGGCCGTTCGCGTGCACCTGTTAACGGCGCTGCGTGAACATCGTGCGACGACATTGAGTCGGGAATTCGATAGCTGTTTAGAAGGTCTCTTCACAAATTGCCGCACGTTGTTGCGTCACAATAGTTAAGATCCGCAGCGGACGAATATCGTCCGGGTCATCGATCACCAATTGATGATGTTGGCGTGATGCTGCGTCGCAAGGATCGCGCTGCACGGGCAGTACTGCTGCCCCATTCCGCGCTGCGAGGTGCACAGGAGGTGGGCCGAGCGTTCAAGGGTCTGTTACGCTGATTTACGGGGGAATAACTTCACGCGACAGGAGTGGAGTGCATGAACAGGCTGGTCGAAATTCGCAGTCAGGAATTGTTTTGCCGGGAGCGCGCGGCGCTGGATTCGGAGCGACGCGTTTTCTGGCTCGCGCAGGCGGAAGAGTGGGAGCAGCGTGCTCTCGACGAAATCGCGTATCACTTCCGCGAGTGCAATCTGGCTGGGGTCGAGCTGACTGCCGCCTGACGCGAGCCGATCGTCGCCTACTGATAAGTCGCCACGATATCGGACACGGCGCGCTCGAGCTGCTGGGCGGTGGCGCATTGGCGCACCAGGCTGCAAAAGGTCGCGTAGCGCGGCATTTCCGAGTCGCCAAAGCCCCAGGCGAGCCGTCCTTCGGGATTGAGCCAGACCAGCCGTTTCGAGCGCTCGGAGATACGGCGCAAAATGTCGGCGCGCGGGTCGAGGTTGTTGCTGCGGGCATCGCCGAGCATGATTACCGTCGTCTGCGGCGTTAGCGTGTTCATCCACTGCTTCTCGAAATCGACGAGGGAAGAACCATAGTCGGATGAGCCGAAGCCAACCTTGGACATGATCTCGGCCATGGCCTCTTCCGGCGACTTCGATTCCAGGATGTCGCTGACCTCGATCAGATGCGAGGAAAAGGCGAAAGAGCGTACGTCGTCGACCACTTCATGTAGCGAGTGGATCAGGAGCAGGAAAAAATCGGAGACCTGCGCGACCGAGCCCGAGACGTCGCACAACGCCAAGATCTTCGGCCGGTCGCGATGCTTGCGCTTCCAGGCCGTGAGAAAGGGGACGCCGCCCCAGGCCGCGTTGCGGCGCAGCGTGCGGCGTACGTCCAGATGGCCGCGGCGCTGACGCTTGCGCGGCTTTGAATAGCGCTCGCGCAGCCGCCGCGCGATCTGGCGGATGAGTGCGCGCATCTCCGCGACCTGACGCCGTTCGATGCGCGCGAGCGGCGCGTTGCGCAAGATCTCGTTGCGGAGGTTTTCGGCCTCTTCGCGGGCATAGAGCGCAAGCCCCTGCGCGACGGTGTCGCGCACGGCCTCGCGCAAGCCCTCGAGCGTGGCGCGGAGGCGCTCGGCCAATGCCGGGTTGGTCGCGGTCAGCTCGTCGAGGTCGTCGCGGAGCCGCTGGAGGCCCATGGCGTCGAGGATGCGGCTGGAGAAAATGCCGCGTTGTGTAGAGTAGCGGATGTCGGACAGGGACGCCGCGCCGGCGGCGCTGGCGATCGCGGCCGCGATCGCATTGCGGTCCTGCGAGAGCAGCATCTGCGCAAGCGGTCCCAGTCCTTCGGACGGCTGATTCGCGCCCGCATCGCTGGTTGCACCCGAGGAGCGAGATTGAGCCGCTTCCTGCGGAGTGTCGTCATTGTTGGCCTCAGGCTGCTCTTGTCGTGGCTCAGGCTGGCTGAAGAACAGATCAAAACACTCGCCAAGCGCAAGCTTCTCATCTTGCGACTTGGCGAGGGTCAGAAGGAGGGTGTCGCGAAGAATGGCGCGATCGGACAAGCCGACCTCTGCGACCGCACGCATCGCATCGATGCTTTCAGCAGGCGAGACATGCACGCCGGCGCCGCGCGCCGCCCGAAAGAAACGATGGATATTCTCGCGCATCGGAGTCAACCGAAGACGTTGGATCGTGCTGCCTTGGCAATGAAGGTCGTGATCTGGGGCTGAGCCGCTTCGATGTCGGCCTCGTATTTCAGGAGCACATTTAGCGTGTCCTTGACGATCTCGGTGTCGAGCTCGGAAGCCTGAAGCAGCACCAGGACGCGCGCCCAATCGATGGTCTCGCTGACCGAGGGCAACTTCTTCAGATCCAGCGAGCGGATTTCGTGGATGAAGCCGACCATCTGCCGGCGCAGCGTCTGCGAGATGCCGGGCACGCGGCTTTCGACGATGCGCTCCTCCAGCCGCTGCTCGGGGAAGCCGATATGCAGATGCAGACAGCGCCGCTTCAAGGCGTCGCCGAGATCGCGCTCGCTGTTGGAGGTAAGGATCACCGTCGGCGGCGTGATCGCGAAGACCGTGCCGAGCTCGGGGATCGTGACCTGGAAGTCCGAGAGGATCTCGAGCAGCAGCGATTCGAATTCGGCGTCGGACTTGTCGATCTCGTCGATCAGCAGCACACAGCCGCCGGGATGCTCGAGCGCCTGAAGCAGCGGCCTCGGCTCGACGAATTCCTTGGAGAAGAACACGTCGCCGAAATCGTGGAGCTGTTCGAGCGCGGCATGCAGCGTCCGTGCGCCACCAAGGACTTCGCCGAGCTTGTCCTTGAGGATTTGGGTATAGAGGAGCTGCTTGGCGTATTTCCACTCGTAGAGCGCCTTGGCCTCGTCGAGACCCTCATAGCATTGCAGCCGGATCATCTTCTTGCCGCGCCAGGCGGCGACCGCCTTGGCAAGTTCGGTCTTGCCGACGCCCGCGGGACCCTCGACCAGGATCGGCTTCTCGATCCGTTGCGACAAATAGACGGCGGTCGCGATCTGCCGGCTGGCGATATAGCCCTGCGCGGCGAGGCCGCTCTCCACTGCCTCGATCGCGGTCGAGGCCTTCTGTTCAGCCACGAAAGGGCGCTCCCAAAGGTCTTGCTTGAGGCTTGTTCTGCCTGTGTTCCGGGCAAAGAACAAGCCTCGTTTGGGAGGCAGCAGACCCGCGCGAACGGTGATTTTTCCGCTTCGCGCAAATAGTTGCGCGATTGGCCGATCGTACGATCAGTGCCGCGACAGCTCGCGCTTTCGGATCGTCTGCCTGACCTCGGCACCGCAATCGGCGCATTCATAGACGAAGTCGATCTTGGCAAGGCTCCAGTGCGGCTCGACCTCGCGCACATACATCGGCAGGAACCCCATGCAGGTGGGGCAAATCACAGGCGCGATTTCGATATCCTGATGATGCTGTACATAAGCTGGCATCTCGGCTCTCCTTCGCAGGCGACCACCAAACCCCGGTGCAAAGGTTACTGCCGGTCGCGCCGGCCTCGTCATCAACTCTTTCGAACAGAGACGGAACGGCGGCGGTTTGCGGTTAGCTGTGACATTCTTGTTACGGCCCTGTTACGGCTCTGGACTGTAACGGGCAGACCAAATGCCTATTTCACCGGCAGATCCGGTTCTCGGACCTCACTGCAACGATAAGGGAGCACCCCATGACACATGCCATTCGCTTTCACACGACCGGCGGCCCTGAAGTTCTGGTTTGGGAGGAGGTCAGTGTCGGCAAGCCCGGACCTGGTGAAGCGCGTATCCGCCACACTGCCGTCGGTCTCAACTTCGTCGACATCTACAACCGCTCGGGTCTTTATCCTGCGCAACTGCCGAGTGGTCTTGGCAGCGAGGCGGCCGGCGTCGTCGAGGAAATTGGACCCGGTGTTACCGATCTGAAGCCGGGCGATCGCGTCGCCTACGGCGCCTCGCCGCTCGGCGCCTATTCGGAGGCGCGGCTGATCCCTGCCGACCGGCTGTTGAAGCTGCCCGATGGTGTCGACGACAAGACCGCGGCAGCGATGATGCTGAAGGGCCTCACCACGCAGTATCTGATCCGGCAGACCTATCGGGTGAAGGCCGGCGACACCATTCTGCTCCACGCTGCAGCCGGCGGCGTCGGTTTGATCCTGAGCCAGTGGGCCAAACATCTCGGCGCGACCGTGATCGGCACCGTCAGCAATGACGAGAAGGCGAAGCTCGCCAAGGCGCATGGTTGCGACCACGTCATCATCTACACCCGCGAGGATTTCGTAAAACGCGTCGACGAGATCACCGGCGGCAAGAAGGTGCCGGTGGTTTATGATTCCGTCGGCAAGGACACCTTCCTGAAATCGCTGGATTGCCTCGCGCCGCTCGGCGTCGCTGCATTGTTCGGGGCGTCCTCCGGCGCCGTCGAGCCGCTCAATCTCGGCCTGCTTGCCCAGAAAGGCTCGCTCTACGTCACGCGCCCGACGCTGTTCACTTACGCCGCCAAGCGCGAGAGCCTGGTCGCGATGGCAGGCGAACTGTTCGACGTCGTCAAGTCGGGCGCTGTCAAGATCGAGGTGCGTCAGACCTATCCGTTGAAGGACGCCGCCAAGGCGCACGCCGATCTTGCCGCGCGCAAGACCACGGGATCGACCGTTCTCACCGTGTAGTCTCCGGCCGGACAGTGACGTGGGCCGCAGGCCTGCGTCACGTTCGTTCGTGCTTGCGCAGGTCGCGGGCGTGATCGCGGCGGATCGCCTGGAGGCCGACTTCGTCAGGCCGGATTTGGGGAAGGGCGGCCTCGGTCAGGATTGCTTCGGTCACGTCCTCGACCGATTGGTCCACGATCTCGTGAATGAAAGAGATGTTTCGATACTCACCCGAGGTGACGCGGGAGACGACCTCGCGTCGGGTGATTTCGGGATCGACGACCGCTTCGCGGCCACGCCGCCCGTAATCGAGCATCACGACGAAATACTGCATGGAATGGCCTACCGCGGCCCAAGTGGTCCGGGTCGCGATAGACTATTTCCGAAAATCATAATTTAGTCAGGCGCGATTTCCAAAAATCGGAAATTCGCGCCAGACGCCTACTTGCTCTTCTTGCGGGGGCGCGCCGACTTGGCGCGCAGACGCTCGAGCTGACCCTTGGGCATCGACAGGCAGATCTCGCCGACCCAGTCCAGCTTGACGCCGACGATCGGCTTGGCATTGAAACTGGTGAGGTTGACGACGGAGGGGGTTTTGCCGCGCTCGATGGTCTTCAGGTAGCGTTCCCCGGTCTTCAATCGCACCGCCGCCTCTTCGCCGTAGAAGCTCGACAGCGGATGGCGCTGGTCCTTATAGACCACGATTACGTCGCCGTTCTCGTATTTGGGCAGCATCGAATCGCCGACGATCTCGAAGGCGACGGTCTCTTCCATGATGGGGAAGGGCAACGCGACGTCGCCGAGCCCTTCAGGAGGAACCTGTTCATAATCCGGCTCGATCACCGCGCCGGCGCCGACCCGGCCCATGATCGGCGCGAGATTCAGTTCGAGATATTCCATAATCGGAATGATTTCCGACGCCTTCACCAGGCGTTCGCCGCCGAGGATTTCCGACACCGCACCCGGTCGCACGCCCATGGCGGCCGCGAGGCCGCCCTTGCTCTTGCCCGTCTTCTCCAGGCCCCGTTCGATCATTGCAACGTCCAACATGGTGATTTCCTTGATTGCGGTGGTCTTGCCTCTTGTAATCCGAAATTCGGAATTGATGCAATTATGAATATCAGAATTTTCGATTGACTTTTTGTTTCGGAATACCGGAATGTATGTTCCGCCACCCGACCGCGAGGGGTCAACATGTGGCGCATCACGGGACAGCAGCATGGAACCGGGCCATTGGTCGTCGGAGCACTCCGACGCGCTTCACGACTATTTTCTCAAAGGAATGTCCTATGCGGAAATCGGAAGACAAATTAACGCAAGGTTTGGAACGGCTTACTCACGCAATGCCGTGGTCGGCCGCGCCAAGCGGCTCGGACTCGCGGCGCCAGCACGGATAGCTAGTCCGTCAATCGTTCCGTCCTTGCTCAGTGAGGCCTGTCTGCTTTCCCCAGGACGTCAGACCTTGTCATATCTGAACCTGCCGCCGAAATCGGCACTGAAGCCGGCCGCGCCGGTCAAGTTGCGCTGTGTTGGCGTGCAGCCGCGCCTGATCTCTCTGGTTGAACTCGAACCAGGCGAGTGCCGCTATCCCTATGGCGGCGACAGGGATGGGGAGGAGATCACTTTCTGCGGTCATCCACTCCAGCCGGGCTCCAGTTATTGCGCGCCCCATCTCCGCCTGACTCGCCGGCCCGCAACCGGCTCCGCGCGCAACGCCGCTCCTGTCGTGCTGAGGCTCGTTTCGGCTGCCTGACGGGGGCCGCCGCCGGTTCAATCGTCGATTTTCTGCAAGGAGTATTCGAGTGGGACGTGTTCGACGCAATAGTTCCTACAAGTTGGCCAAGATCTACGACCGCCGGTCGCGCGAGCTGCCGTTCAATGGCGAGGTGGCTGAAATCGAGGTCGACGATCCCATGGCGCTCGATTCCGGCGACAGGATCGTCGCTTTGCGTTCCATCCGCAGCGATCCGCTTGGCCGGCTGCATTCACACCATCAGATTGACGAGGTGCAATACCGAGGCGGGCGGGCGTTCCAGAGCGACTGGGAGAGGGCGGAGCGGGGGCCTCAGGCGGTGGATCCGACCCGCGAATATGTCGATGGCGCGCGCACGCGCGAGCCTGTCACCGAAAGCCAGCGCCAGGCGGTGCTGCGGCTGAACCGGATCGAGCGCGAACTCGGCACCGATGGTGCCGCGCTTGTGCACGACGTGCTGGTGCTGGGCCTGACGATGGACCAGATCGGACAGCGCCGCGCCGCCCGCACCCAGCGCTGGAACGACTTTTTTGCGCGGCGCTTTCGCGAATGCCTCGACCGGCTGGCGCTGATCTACGGTTTTGCAACAGAAGCCACGGGGCGGCGCTCCGAGCCGCATCGATAATGTGGGCGCTGGCGGCCTTCGCCGCTGGCGCGCCGCCGTCCGCTACGGATGCGGGACGATTTGGTAGGGCGTCGTATAGGGCTCGACGCGGAGCGAGGCGTTGGCGAGAAGCCCTATCCTGGCGGTCGGCGCCTGCTGCAATTCGCCGTTCGCGCCCCGATGCACGTTGTATTGCCAGACGGTGAGATCCCCCTTCTGCGCCAGTGCGTGCGCCACCCCGCTCGCGTCATTGCCGCCGAGCGCCTGAAGTTCCTCCGCTGACAGTCCGATGATAATCTCGTCTTTGATGGTAACGATCTTGAAGAGGTTCATCTTGGTCTCCTGCGCCCATGCGCCTTGTATCGAGAAGGTGAGAAGCGCGACCGCGGCGCCCTTGATGAGATCGCAGCGAGAAAGCATGCCGTCGTCCTTTGGTGCTGACACGCGCCTGATTCGAGACCAGCCATGGCGGCGTGGTTTGCGTGGCCGTTCGCAACTGCTTGGTCGCTCGATCTTGAACAACGGTTCATCGGCGGAAATACATATGATCTTCCAGGGCGCAATCGACGAGATGCAGAGGGCAGACAAGAAAGTCGATCCCAACGCACTCGCCGCTTCGATAAGCTTCGGTCGCCCCCGATCAAGACGCTAGAGACTGGCTGCGGGATCGATATTCGCTTTAGTCGGCGATACAACCGGCGAGATCGGGCTCAACAATCGCGTGTATACCCTGACGAAACAATAGTCCGCGTCTGCCGATCTCTGTTCACACTGGAAAACAGACGAAACGCCGTGTCGATTGGCGGCAATCAAGCCGGCGTGCGGGATTATGCAGCCTCTTGACGCAGGTGGGTGACGGCGCTCCATAATCCTGTTATCCGGAATCGCCGTGGTGCGGTGCAGATGACGCATCGCTACGCGGGCGGTTGGGCTTGCCGAAGTGGTTGTTTCTTGTCATAGTTGCAACCTCTCGGGTTGAGCCGGTCCGCTTGGATGTGCAGTTTAGCGTGCTAACCCGCAGGTGCCCTGGCCGAGAGTTCGTCGTCGCCATGGCGCTCGATTATGGCGTTCGGTTCTCGAGTGGGGGCCTTTAGATCAGATCGCGAAGCCGATCCTTGTCATGGGTGCGAGATGAAGAACATCGAATTCGCGGCTGAACTGCACCTCAAGCTCGGCGCGCCTGCGAGCAGCACCGTCGAAAGTCTGCGGCTGATGCGGGCATTTCTGAAGCTAGCGCCTCGGCAACGTTTCGAAGTCATCAAACTCGTCGAAGACCTCGCGACTGACGAATCGCTCCCCGAATATCCCCTGTCGTGAGGCCGGGCGGCGCGCCGACGTCATATTGCTCTCCCAAGCGTTGGCCCTGCCGCACTGCCGTCGGCCCGGTTGCGCCTGCCGCCTGGTCTCACCGCTGGAAGCCAGCACGGCAAATGTGATAGTCAGTTAGAAAAAAGGGAGGAGAGCGACCATGATCGAACCGAAGCTGGAAGTTCCGGCCGAACTGCGCGACCTGGCCGAGAAGACGATCGACCAAGCAGAAAGGGCATTCGGCATGTTTTTCGATGCCGCCACCAAATCGATGACGTCGGTTCCGGGGACGGGCACGGAAGTATCGAAACAGGCGCTCGCTTTTACCGAGCAGAACATGAAGGCAGCGTTCGAGCACGCCCGCAAGCTCGTTCACGCGACCGACCTTCAGGAAGCCATGCGGATCCAATCCGAATTCCTGCGCAGCCAGTTCACGAATGCCGGGGATCACATGCGCCAGATGACCGGCAACTTCATGCAACCGGGCAAAGGCAAGTCCTGACTATCGCGCAGTTGCGTCTGCTCACAAATTAGTCTTGCGTGGCGGCAAGAGGCGCATTTCAATTCCGGTGCAGGTCCATGATGGGCCACCGGATGAGTCTCATTCGCCGTCCATCATCCTTTCTGCTGATCCCTGTCGGTTCAACCGGCAGGGATTTGCATGTTGCGGAGTGACCGCGATTGGCCGGCGCGATGCTAACGCAGCGATCCGATATAGGCTGCGATGTCGCTGGCTTCGGTCCGGCTCAGGGGAAAGTTCGGCATCTTCGGATGCGGATCGAGCAGGAAGAAAGCGAGCCTGTCTGGACTAAAGTCTGGTCTGCGCGCAACTGACGCGAAGGAGGGCACGTCTGCGCTGGCCTGGCTCTGCCCGTTCGTCACGACGTGGCAGCTTGCGCACCAGCGTTTGGCAAGGTCGCCGCCATGATCGGCATTGGCGGCGGATGCCGCCGAACCGCCGGGGGTTGATGCCACGACGAGAAGCAGACAAATTTGCCTCAAATGCTGGTGCATCAGGCAGCCCTTACGCATTTGCCTGCGGCTGCTCATCCGCAGCACGATCCCGGAAATTGCGAGAGATCGATGCGAGCGATGATCGACCGCAGCAGTCGGCGAGCGGAGCGATACAGATGACGGACGGGCCCCGCTATCCTTGCTGCGGGAAGGCCAAGGCTTTCGGTATGGTCCGGCACCTGTCTCTCCGACGTTGTGCAGACAGCCTATCGCACTGGCATCGAAGAGGCCTTGATCTGGCGCAAGGCAGCCAGACTAGTAATCGCCGGGATTCATGATCATCGGGCTTCTCGTATCGGCAGGCGCGAGCGAGCTGCTTGCACTGTCGCGTAAAAAGCGGTCGAGCGTCGCCTGGATCTTCTCCTTGACCGAGTCGGGGCCGCGGTCGCTCATCTCCGTATGATGTGCGCCGGTATGGACGATGTCGATGCCTCGCGCCTTGGCTTCTTCCGGCGTCGGCAGCACCCCGGGATCGGTGACGAAATGCGGATCTTTCGAACGGAACGACAAAATCTTCATCTTATCGCTGACCACGAAAGGCACTCGGAGATTGTCGAGGGTGATCACTTTCGACACCAATTCAGGATGCTGATGGGCGACATACATGGAGACATCGCCGCCGTTGGAATGTCCGACGAGGGTGACGTGGTCGTAATCGGCGTTCTCCTGCCGCCTCTTCAGCGCGCCCAGCACGAAGAGGATGTTGGCCTCGCAGCGGATATAGACCTCGCGCCGGCCGACATATGGCTGACCGACCCGGGTCATCAATGGCGGATCGCTCGGGAGGTCCTGCTGAATGCTGGTGACGAGATAGCCGCGCGCGGCGAGCACGTTGGCGAGGAACGAATACTCGGACGCCCTGACGGTGTTGCCATTGCTGATGATCGCGAGCGGAAGCTTCCAAAGTCCGAGATTGGCCTTGGTCTCATAGTCGCGCCGCACAGCGATCTCGACCGAGATGGGCCGCTGGCGCGAAGCGTCGAACAGCGTCAAAGTCTCATGGCGGATCGCGAACCGGCTGACGACGAAATATTCGCCGACACCGAGGACGCAAAGAAAAGCCAGAACTACACACACCCTCTTCATGGGTTCCGTCTCGATCACTTTTGACTGAAGATAGATATTGCAGACCTGTAGATCGAGCGATCGTGAGCAGAGTACGTGATTAAATTTAGGCAAGTCTGTGAAAAGGGTCCCAAAAGGGCCGCATGGGATGCACCGCAGCGAAGGCTGCGCGGCTAGAGACACCCGGTCTTGCCGCGCTCGGGGCAGAGCCGGAAGGCGCTCGAGAGCGTAACCAGGAAGCGCGGGCTGCGGCGCTCATTGTCCGGCGCCCGGTAGCTCAAGGGGACGGCGACCCCGAAATCGGCCTGGAGGTCGTCCCACAGAAAGAGCCGCGCGCCGACCCCGGCCGATGTCAACGACAGGCCATCGCTGAGGCGGTACCCGTCGTTCCAGACGGCGCCGGCGTCGCCGAAAGCATAGAGCTGATAGCCGCTCCAATAGCGGAAACTGAGCTTCTGGTCGAAGCGCAGTTCGAGCGACCCGGCAAGACCGTTGTCGCCGCTGATCTCGGCCGCGCCATAGCCCCGGCCGAAGGCCGCACCACCCAGGTAGAACTGCTGTGAGATGAACAGCGGGCGCGACGCGGTCTGGCTCGCCGCGGAGAGCTTGAGTGACCAGGTATCGTCGAGTGTCTGGTAGCGCGTGAACCAGAAGTTCAGCACCGAGAAGTTCGACGAAGCGCCGTCGCGCGACAGAAGATCGTCGTAAAAATGGGAGGCGCCGAAGATGTCGAGGCCCTGGCGGTAGATCAGTGTCGCGTAGCTGGTGCCGCCGAAGCGGTCCTGGAGTCGATAATCGGCGGCTAGGCTCGCGAACCTGATGTGGTCATTGTACCAGGGCCCATAGAGGTCGCGTTCGGACACATTGCTGAAGGTGGTGGCCGCCGTCAGGATAAGGGACGAGGATTGCGACTGGAGCGGCACAAGGCTCGCCCGAAGCTCGAATGCATCGGTGGTGGTGATATCGTTGTCCAGGCGTCGCGCATCCCCAGGCCGGACCTCGCTGTGCAGAAGCGAAGCACCGAGACGCACGCCGTCGACGCCGACAGGGGTGTCATAGGATAGGCGTCCGAAGCGAAGTTGGCGGGGATCGTTCGCGGTCGTCGATAGGTTCACCGCCAGCGTGTCACCGGGCGTGAGATAGGAGTTGAAAGCTCCTGTCGCATAACTCTGCCACGGGCCGACCGTCGAGGATCCGAGATTGTCCAGACCGAACGAGGTGAAGATATGCCAGGTCTTCAGAAAGACGGTGAGCCGGAAGCGACCGGTTGCCAGACCGATTTCTTCAAGCGCGGTATCGGAGATCCGTACACCCGGCCTTCCATTGATCAGATAGAGCTGGCGTTCGAGTGTGGCCAGTCGCGATGGACGCTCGGCAAGGACCGGGCCGAGCATCGGCCTAATCCCGAATTGTTCGGCGCCGTCGCCCTTGAGCTCGGTCTCTACGATGGAGCCTTCGATCACCCGGATCTGGACGTGTCCGTTCTGAATGTCCTGTGGGGGGATCAAGGCCCGGGTCAGATGGAAACCGACAGAGCGGTAGAGATCGCTGATGGCGCCGGCGATCGCCACAAGGTCCGCTTGGGAGACCTGTCTTCCGAGGTAGGGTTGATAGGTGCCGCTAATGTGCTCGTGCGGAAGCGCATCCGCCCCACTGATGCTCACGCCGCGAAGCACAAATTGCGGCCGGGTGTCGGCGCCGCTATCGGGACGCCCTACAGCCGGTAGTTTGACAGACGCCCCTCTACGGGAATTTTGGTCGGTCTGCGTGTCAAAATATTTTTCGGTCTGCCGCGGATCGAAGCCGGGCTGACTCGCCTGCTGCGCGAGCGCTTGCGGAATTCCCGCAATCGTCCGCAGCAACAGGCCCATCGCGGTCGCCAAACACCTCCAGCTACGCTTCCATGAGGGGCGCTCTCCGTAGTTCAACGGAGTGTCGCCGCAGGAATCGTAAGGAGAGGTTAGCCTCATGATTTTTCATAGTTTTTTATGGTCAATGAATGGTTAAGGCAGCGGGTGCTCTTACCGGGACTGCGGCTAATCCTATCTTGAGAGATATCCGATAAGCCTCAGAGCCGGGCTACTCCGGACTGAGGATCATCATGCTTGGCAGAGATCGACTGCAGCGCGCTTTATCGGCGGCGCTGATACTGGGAAGCGCTTCTCACGCGTTCGCAGCGGAGGGCGGTGCATGGTCGGTCAGCAAGGCGACGGGAGAGGTCTGGATCGCGACGGACGGTGCGCAGCAAGTCTCGCTGAAGCAGGAAGAGACCTTGAAGTCCGGCGATACCATTCGCACCGGACGTAACGGTCGCGTGCTCCTGGTCCGCGGTGAGGAAACGATTTTGATCTCGCCCAATTCGGTGGTCGGCTTACCGGCTGAGAAGAAGGACGGGCTCTCGACCACCATCATCCAGCAAGCGGGTTCGATCCTGCTCGAGGTCGAAAAGCGCAACGTCAAACATTTCGAGGTCGAGACGCCCTATCTCGCGGCAGTGGTCAAGGGAACACAGTTCAGCGTTACCGTGAACGCGGGCAGCACCAAGGTCGGCGTGCTCCGCGGCCAGGTCGAAGTCTCCGACTTCAAGACGGGCCAGATTGCCCAGGTGTTGCCGGGCCAGGTGGCGACCGCCTTTGAGCACGGCAAGTCCGGTCTCAGCCTGAGCGGGGCTGGTACTTTCAATGCAATCGAGCAGGGTAAGCCGCGTGCACCCACGATCGATCGGATCCCGGTGCCGAAATCGGGCTTATCGGCTCCCCGCAACGCCGCCAACGGTCACGCATTTCATGCCCTCGGTCAGCTCGAGAAGAGCATGAAAGGCATTAAGGCGGCCAGCGCGGACTTGAAATCCCAGCAGGCGGCCCGCGGGTCCCATCTCCGGGCCGGCGTGATCCGCATCTCGGGCTCGCTTGGCGAGGTGAAGCTGAACGTCCACAAAGCGACGCACGGCCTCGCACGCGGTGCAACGGCGCCGGGCGCAATGAGAGGTCCGTCACAATCCCGCGCCGAGACGGTCTGGAGCGATGGCGCGACGAGCACGACGGCAGCCAATAGCGCCATTCAGACCGCAACGCCGACAAGTAGCGCCATAACGGGCACGAACTCATCAGGTGCGAGCACCGCCGCGACCATGGCCGGCGCGTCTAGCGAGAATGCGCATGGGGCAAACCGCAGCTCGGTCGCGGGTAATGGCAATGCCGGTGGCAACGGAAATTCCGGCAACGGGACTGCAAGCAACGGAAGCGGCAACGAAGGCGGTAGCGGCAGCGGCAATGGGGGCGACGGCCACGGCGGCACGTCGGGACACGGCAGACACTGAGGCCATTCCCTAGCGGGAGAGGGGCGCATCCGCAGAACGTGGGTGTGCGGGAGGATCGGGTGAAACGCTTTCGACCACATATTCTGGTTGCGACTGCGCTGGCGATCGTGCTGTCCACGGGATGGCACGGTTCCCTTCGTAATGCGCTCATCGATCTGCGGTTCGCCTGGCAATCCCGTGAGGCCAGTGGTGACGTCGTCGTCGTCGCCATAGACGCGCCCTCAATCGACCAGATCGGTGTGTGGCCCTGGCCCCGCCGTTTGCATGGCGAATTGCTGCAACAACTCGAAAGCGCCCGCGTGCAGGATGTCGCCTTCGACGTCGACTTCAGCACGCCCTCCGATCCCGCTACCGACGAGGCCTTGGTCAAGTCGCTGCGGAATGCCGGCGGCGCGACTATTCTGCCGTCCTTCAAGCAACCAGGGCCGAATGGCGGCGCAGCTCGCATCAATCGCCCACTGAAGTCATTCGGCAACCAGTCGTGGCCCGCCGTCGTCAACGTCGCGGTCGAACCCGACGGCCTCGTTCGGCGTTACCCATTCGGGGAGAAGCTCGGCGATACCTTTTTGCCCTCGATGGCCGTTGTGCTGGCGGGACAGAATGGCAGCCGAACCGCGCCTTTCCTGATCGACTTCAGTATTCGCTCAGCTTCCATTCCGCAGGTGTCTTACTTCGACGTGTTGCGAGGCGACGCCGCGACTCTGGCGAGACTGAAGGACAAGAAGGTCATCATCGGGGCCACGGCGCTCGAGCTCGGCGACCGATTCAGCGTGCCCAATGGCCGTGTCGTATCTGGGCCGATGCTTCAGGCGCTCGCCGCGGAATCAATTCTTCAGCACCGGACTCTGCGTCGGACCTCTGACGTAGGCATGGTGCTTGGCCTGTGTGCCATCTGCTTGCTGATGTTCTTTTGCTGGCGCCGCATCGTTTCAGGCTTTCGCGTCGCGATGCTGGTGGCGATGGGTGCCGCACTGGAGCTCGCCGCCGCTTTGGTGCAGGTCAAATGGCCCCTCGTCATAGACACATCGCTGTTCCACATCGCTATCGTCGCCTATCTGACGGCGATTGCGCTCGACGAGATCGATTTCCGCAGCCTCCTGGGGCGCATTGCCGAAAGCCGCTTTCACCGCATCGCGATGTCGCTTGGCGACGGTCTGGTCTGCACCGATGAGGATCACCGCATCACAGTATGGAATCCGGGCGCCAGCGCGATCTTTGGCTACATGCCGGCCGAGATAATCGGGCGTCGGTTCGAAACGCTGTGCGCGGTGGCAGTCGACGGCAGCGCGAGGCCTGCTGCGATGCGCGACGCTGCGCGCCAGGCACTTCTGGTTCCGGGAGGCGCTGTCGTCGTCGAGTTCGAAGGCCGGCGCAAGAACGGCGAGACCTTTCCCGTCGAGGCGAGCTTCTCGGGTTGGCAGGGAACGGATGGCTTCCAATATGGTGCGATTCTGCGCGACATCTCCGTACGCAAGCGCGAGGCGGAACGTGTCAGGTATCTCGCCGAACATGATGCGCTGACGGGTCTTGCTAATCGCAATACGCTGCATGCAGGACTCTCCAGTTTGATCGCCACGGCCGAGTGGCAGTCTTCCGAAGTCGCGCTGCTGGTACTCGGACTCGACGGCTTCCAGCAGATCAACGACATGCTTGGACACTCGGCGGGCGACCTCGTGCTGCGCGCCGTCGCCGCACGCCTGAAGTCCGAGGTGGGAATGGAGGCGATCGTCGCTCGACTGAGTGGCGACGAGTTCGCGATCGCGCTCGATTGCGCAGCGGCTGGCGAGCCGATTGCCGAGTTTGCCGAGCGCATCGCGCGTGCATTCGAGGCACCGCTCGCAACTGGCGCGCGCCAGCATCGTATCAGGATCAGCATTGGCGTCGCGGTCTACTCGGAACAAGGCCAGGGTGCGGACGATCTCCTTAGCAATGGCCATCTGGCCCTTTCCAGGGCGAAAGCGACCCGGCGCGGCGGCCATGTGATTTTCGAAAGCAGCATCAGACAGGAATTGGAGAACAGGCTGACGCTGGAGAATGAGCTTGCGCTTGCCGCCGATCGCGGCGAGTTCGAGCTGTTCTATCAGCCGCAGGTTCGCCTCGTTGACGGCGGTCTGGTCGGGGCCGAAGCCCTGATCCGCTGGAAGCATCCCACGCGAGGCTACGTCTCGCCCGGAGAGTTCATGCCGGTGGTCAACACTTCGGCACTCTCGGAGCGCATCGCGAGCTGGGTGATGGAGACCGCCTGCCGGCAGGCGCGGAGGTGGGAATTGTCCGGTCAAACCGTGCGCGTGGCGATCAACCTGTCGCCGTCGCAGCTTCATGCCGGTGATCTCGCGCATGCCGTCGCGATATTGCTCGATGCGACCGGGCTCGCGCCGTCGCTGCTCGAGCTCGAAGTCACGGAGGACATCCTGCTGCACGACGAAGCCCGTGTGCTCGACATGTTCAAACGGATCCAGGAGCTCGGCGTCCGCGTCCTGTTCGACGATTTCGGCACCGGTTATGCGAGCTTGAGTTATCTGAAAAAATTTCCACTCGATGGACTCAAGATCGACCGTTCGTTCGTGCTCGACTTGCTCGCGGATTCCGACGACGCTGCGATCGTCGGCTCGACCATCGGGCTCAGCAGGCAGCTTGGGCTCACCGTCGTGGCCGAGGGCATCGAGAACCGCGCCACGGCTGACTTCCTGATCAGCATAGGATGCGAGGAAGGGCAGGGCTATTTCTTCGGCCGTCCAATGCCTGCCGAGGCGTTTGAGCGGCAATTCCTCGCGGCCGAATGCGAAGCTGTCAGCGCTGCCTGAACGGGCTCGATCCGTTCTAGCGTCGGCGCGCGACGGCTACGCCAAAGAGGAAGGCGACGAACAGACTCGCCAAAGGCGCTTCGCGGGTGATCGCCGCGACGGTCGCGAGCGGTTTGCCGGGCTTTCGAGCTTCGTCGATGGCAGACGTGAGGCGGTCGACAGCGGCGCGGAGGCCGCCCGCGACCTCGCCTATCGTGTGGGAGACGTCGGTCGCGGCGTCAATGGCGCGCTCGGCCATGCCGGGCTGAGTCGGGGACTGCGGAATTTCCGTGCTCAAGTTTCTAAACTCCGCTTCTGAAGCGATGAATGAGGCGCGGCACCTTTGGCTATCCTCGCGAGCGCTCGTTTTTGAACAGCGGGTCGGACGACTTTTGGCTATCCGCGACAGGCGCCGTGGTAAACGGCGGGTGCCGGCCTTGGATCGGTAATTCGGGCTATGGGATTTTGTTCCCGGGTGCTCATCGAGTGACGCACTTTCATCAAACTACCCGTGAAACGACGGGTGCGAATCTCTGTTAGGCTAGCGCAGGCTTGCTGACCTCGGGAGACTGCCGTGACAGATCGGACCAGGCCGGATCGAGGCCGGCGGATCGCCCTGCTCGGCGCGCCCATCGACATGGGGGCCTCGCAGCGCGGCACCCTGATGGGTCCCGCCGCGCTGCGCACCGCTGGTCTTGCGAAGCTGCTCGATGGCCTGGACTTCGAGGTCGTGGACTACGGTGATCTCTCCATCGCTGAAGTCAGGGATCTCGACGACAGTCCGCCGGACAAGGCCAATCACTATCGGGAAATCCAGCGCTGGACGCGCGCGCTGAGTCGTCGCAGCTATGAGATCGCCGGGACCGGCGCGATTCCGATCTTCCTTGGCGGCGATCATACGCTGTCAATGGGCTCGGTCAACGCCATGGCGCGCCATTGGCAGGAGCGTGGTCGCAAGTTCTTCGTGCTCTGGCTGGATGCGCATGCCGACTATAATACACCGGAGACGACGATCACCGCGAACATGCACGGCATGTCGGCGGCGTTCCTATGCGGCGAGCCCGGCCTCGACGGCCTCCTGGGTGATGATCCCCGTGTGTCGATCGATCCCGACGGGCTCGATCTGTTCGGCATACGCTCGATCGACAAGCTCGAAAAGGAGTTGATGCGCGCCCGCCGGATCAGGGTTGCCGACATGCGCCAGATCGACGAATTCGGCGTCGCCGTGCTGATAAGACGTGTCATCGAGCGTGTCAGGGCGAGCGACGGGGTGCTGCATGTCAGCTTCGACGTTGATTTCCTCGACCCCTCTGTTGCGCCGGGCGTCGGCACGACAGTGCCGGGCGGAGCGACGTATCGCGAGGCGCACCTGATCATGGAGCTCTTGCACGATTCCGGGCTGGTGGGATCAGTCGACATCGTCGAGCTCAATCCGTTCCTGGACGAACGCGGCCGGACCGCGCGCACCGCGGTCGAACTGATCGGCAGCCTGTTCGGCCAGCAAATCACCGACCGCCCAACACCGAGCAACGCGATCGCACCGGGCGAGTGAGATTGTCGCGCGGCGACGCTTGTGCATTGCAAGGAAAGGAACTGCTCTCGCAGCCGGCAGATTTGGGTCAGCCCTGATCGAAATTGCCTGCTTTTGAAATAGCTGCCAATTGCAAATGCCGCCGTTGGAATGTTTCATGCGGGCTCAGCGCCAGCCGAGGATCCGCAATGAGCAGCACGATCAATCCCGACGATGATCCTGTGACGACCACGCGCCGCCGCTTTCTGAAAGGCGGCACTGTTGCGCTCGGAGGCGCCGTTCTCGGCGCGGGCGCTTCTGCTGCTGAGACGGACAACCTTCCGCCCAACACTCCAGAATGGATGAAGATGCCGGGCGAGCCGATGGGAAGCCAGCCCTATGGCGCGCCCTCGCCGTTCGAGAAGGGCGTCGTCAAGAACATCTCGAAGACGCTCAAGCAGTATATTTCCGCCTCCGGCCGGACGCCGTTGCAGGAGCTCGATGGGATCATCACGCCGAACGGACTGTTCTACGAGCGGCACCATGGTGGCGTTCCGAGCATCGACCCGGCGCAGCATAGGTTGATGTTGCATGGCCTCGTCGATCGGCCCCTGATCTTCACCATGGACGATCTGCGGCGCTTTTCGTCGGAGTCGCGCATCCACTTTCTCGAATGCTCGGGCAATCCCAGTTACAGCAAACCTTATGGCAAGACCGCATCGGACCTCGTGGGTCTGGTGAGTTGTGCGGAGTGGACGGGCGTGAGCCTGAAGCTGGTGCTGCAGGAAGCGGGGCTGAAGCCGGAGGCCAAATGGGTCATAGCCGAAGGCGCGGACGCTGCGGCATTGACGCGCAGCATTCCCATCGAGAAGTGCCTCGAAGACGCCATGCTGGTCTACAGCCAGAACGGCGAACGGCTCCGCCCGCAGCAGGGCTATCCGCTGCGGCTGTTCCTACCGGGCTTCGAGGGAAATATGAGCGTGAAATGGCTGCGGCGCCTGCACGTGACTGCAGAGCCGGTCTATTCGCGCGAGGAGACCTCGAAATATACTGATCTTCTGCCGGATGGCACGGCGCGCGAGTTTTCCTTCTACATGGAAGCGAAGTCGATCATCACGCGTCCCTCGGGCGGCCAACATTTGGACGCGCCCGGCTTTCACGAGATCTCGGGAATCGCATGGAGTGGACACGGCAAGATCGCGCGCGTCGAGGTGTCCGTCGATGACGGCAAGAGCTGGCAGGAGGCGCGATTGCAGGACCCGGTACTCACGCGTGCCTTGACACGCTTCCGCCTGCCATGGCGATGGGACGGCAAGCCGGCAGTGATCCAGAGCCGCGCCATCGACGAGACCGGCTATGTGCAGCCGACGCTGACCGAGCTGCTCGCGGTGCGCGGCGAGAACTTTTTCTACCACAACAATGCGATCTGGCCCTGGCGCGTCGCGGCTGACGGCGAGGTGACCAATGCGCTTGCGTGAGACTTGCGGCATCGCATTCGCGATTCTTCTGTGTGCCTGCGCCAGCGACGCACAGGCGCAAAGCCCCTACGGTATCGGACGTCCGGCGACACCAGCGGAGATCGCGGGCTGGAATCTCGACATCGGACGCGACGGCGGCAATCTGCCGCCGGGTCGTGGTTCGGTGGCGGACGGTCGCGACGTGTACGCCCAGCAATGTGCCTCGTGCCACGGCGAGAAAGGCGAGGGCGGCCTCGGCGACAGGCTCGCGGGCGGGCAAGGCACGATCGGCACAGCCAAGCCGATCCGCACTGTCGGCAGTTTCTGGCCCTATGCGACGACGCTGTTCGACTACATCCGTAGCGCCATGCCGCAGAACGCACCGCAGTCGCTGAGCGATGACGATGTTTATGCGGTGTCCGCTTATGTCCTGAGGCTGAACGGGCTGGTCGGAGAGAATGCAATCCTCGATGCAAAATCGCTTGCGGCCATCAAAATGCCGAACCGCGACAGTTTCGTCGGCGATGCGCGGCCCGATGTGAAGAGGTAAGTGCGTGGCTATAGAGTTCCCGCGCCTTGGCTCGAAATTTGCGTGAGAAGACCATGGAACTCGTCGGGCGCCTTTGAATTAGCCCGGGTGAGGAAAAGGTGCGGATGTTTCGATGGTAACTGATCGCTTCGCGTACTCTATCTCAACGGCGCTTCGTCATCCCGGCGTGATTGCGCTGATCGTGGCAGGTTTGACCATTGCCGCGATGTTGATCGTCGACCATGGACCATGGAACCGGGCCAAGACCCAGCCTGCGCACGTTGCGATGTACCACACCACGGGCGAGGCCGCGCGTGCTGCGGGCGCTGACGTGCTTCCCACCGAACCAAAATCGCCGATCGAGCCTTCGCGGCCGGGGCCGAAAACCTCCCCGACGGTCAACCCCGTAACGCCGTAGTCGTCGGCCCTTTTGGCCGTCAGCCCTTGTAGCGTCAGCCCTTAACGTCAGCCCTTGCGCCCGTAATTGAGAAGCCCGCTGCTGGTCTTCGGCGGATGCGCGCGCAATGCCTCTTCGTTCGGCTCGGTTCCCCAGCCGGGCCTGTCCGGAATGACCAGATGACCGTTCTGGATCTCGGGCTCGTGCGTGAACAGTTCGCGGTCCCAGGCAAGACGGTCGATGTCGATCTCCATGATACGCAGGTTCGGTACCGCAGCGCAGAAATGTGCGTTCATCATCGAGCAAAGGTGGCCGTAAAAATTATGCGGCGCGACGTTGACCTCGAAAGCTTCCGCGGCGGAGGCAATCTTCATCGATTGCCAAACGCCGTTCCAGGGCGTGTCGATGATCGCGACATCCATGGCTTGCTGATGAAAATAGGGCAGGAATTCGCGCAGGCCGAGCAGCGTCTCGCAGGACGAGATCGGATGCGGGCTTTGCCTGCGGATGTAACCGAGCGCTTCCGGATTGAAACTGTCGATCTCGACCCAGAACATGTCGAGGTCCGCGATGGTTCGCAGGATCTTCAGATAGCCTTCGGTCTTGGCGTTGAAGTTGCAGTCGAGCAGGATGTCGACATCGGGACCGGCGCCGTCGCGGATGGCTTCCAGATGCGTGCGCAGGTCGCGCAGGATCTTGCGATCGACATTGATCTCGGGTGCAAAGGGCGAGCCGAAGCCCGGACGCCAGCCGGTCGGCTTGCCGTCGTCATAGGAGAAGATGTTGGTCTTGAGCGCGGTGAACTTCTTCTCGGCGACCTCGCGCCCGATCGCCTTGACACCGTCGAGGTCTTCGATCGGCGGCTTGTACCAGGACGGATGATTGATCCGCCAGGTCGCGCAGTGCGACCAGTAGACCCGAACGCGGTCGCGGATCTTTCCGCCGAGCAGCTCGTAGCAGGGCACGCCCAGCAGCTTCGCCTTGGCATCGAGCAGCGCATTCTCGATCGCGCCGAGGGCCTGCGCCACCACGCCGCCGGCAGCCGGACGCGTGGCCGCGAACAGCTCGGCATGGATGCGCTCATGCTGGAACACGTTCTGCCCGATCACGCGGGCGGACAGGCGCTGGATCGCAGCGCCGACCCCGGGGGAGCCAAATCCCTCGTCGAACTCGCTCCAGCCGACGATGCCGTCGTCCGTCGTCAGCTTGACGAAATGGTAGTTTCTCCAGCCGGCATCGCAGGCGAGGATTTCAAGGCTTCTTGCTTTTGATGATTTTGTCATGTCGCTCCCCGTTGCCCGGCAGGGCTTTGTTTTCTTATCAGGCTTGGTTTTTTATGGCCGGAGTCGCGGAGCCCGGCCTCAGTGCCAATTGTTAGGCCAAGGACGGCCCGGCGTGAAGACTGGATAGGTGCAGCCGGCAGCACTTCCGACGCCTCAGCCGATCACGGACGAACCCAGCAGGGCGAGCACGGCCAGCGCCATCAGCGCGGTGCCGAACCATCCCAGCGCGACCAGCCATCGGCGCGCCTTGAAGCGGCCCATGATTGCGCCGCTCGAGACGATCACCATCATCATCGCCATGATGGGAACGGCGACGATGCCGTTGAGCACCGCGCTCCACACCAGCATGTGGATCCCGCTGATGCCGGTGAAGCCGAGGCCGAAGCCGATCAGGGTTGCGGTGGCGATGATGGTGTAGAAGCCGACCGCCTCGTCCGGCTTGGCCTCCAGCGTGGCGCGCCAGCCGAAAATCTCGGCAACGCCGTAGGCCGCCGACCCCGCCAGCACCGGGATCGCCAATAGGCCGGTGCCGATGATGCCAAGCGCGAACAGCGCAAAGGTGAAATCGCCGGCGAGCGGCCGCAGCGCCTCGGCGGCTTCGGTGGCCGAGTTGATGTTGGTGACGCCGTTCGCGTGCAGCACCGATGCCGTGGTCAGTATGATGAAGAAGGCGATGCCGTTGGCGAGCAGCATGCCGGAGACGGTATCCATCTTGATGCGGTCGATCTCGGGGTTGCCGCCGCGCTTGAGCTTCCGCAGCGGCTTGTCATGCCTGCCGTGGTTCATCTCCTCGACCTCCTGGGAGGCCTGCCAGAAAAAGAGGTATGGGCTGATGGTGGTGCCGAGCACGGCGACGACCATCAGGAAATAATCGGCGCTGACATTCGCCTTCGGCCATAGCGCGGCAAGCAGCGCGGTGCTCCACGGGATCTTCACGGTGAAGGCGGTCGCGACATAGGCGAACAGCGCCAGCGTGAGGAATTTCAGCACCGGCGAATAACGCCGGTAGGGCAAAAAGACCTCGAGCAGGGTCGAGCCGGCCGCGAAGATCAGGGCGTGCTCGTGATTGAGCCCGCCGATGACGAGCGACAGCGCCTCCGCCATCGCCGCGATGTCGGCGGCGATGTTGAAGGTGTTGGCGGCAACCAGCATGAACACCAGCGCTAGCACCGCCCAGCGCGGCGCGACCTGCATGACATTGGCGGCGAGCCCCTTGCCGGTGACACGCCCGATCCGCGCGCTGACGAGTTGGATGGCGATCATGAACGGCGTGGTCAGAAACACCGTCCACAGCAGCCCGTAGCCGAATTGGGCGCCGGCCTGCGAGTAGGTGGCGATGCCGGAGGGATCGTCGTCGGCCGCGCCGGTGATCAGGCCCGGTCCCAGCCTTTGCAGCAGTGTCGGTGCGGATTTGGCGGAGGAAACGGCGCCGCCGCGCTCGGAGGGATGTCTCATGGGCGGCGGGGCCGATTCATGGAAGGTCCGAAAGGCCTACCATCAATGCGGCCGGGGAATAAAAAGTTCCGGCACTCGCGCCAGGTGCCCCGCGGGTCCGGCGCTTCTGATTATGCTAAGTGCGTTTGCTCCGTCGGGCAAAACAGGTGTAGAACTATATCATCCAAAAATTGCGCGAGCCCGCCCCGGTGTCGGGCGGCGGGCTTGGTCGCTCCGGCGGCGAAGCCGGTTGGCCGCTTTATTTGATGCTGACGAACATGCCCCAGGCCGCGGCGAGCGCCGCGCCGGAAAAGACGATCAGGGGATTGTCGCAGAACGCGCTGCCATAGCTGCACATGTTCGTGCCGAACTGGCCAAGCTCGTGATGGCTCGCGGAGTAGAACAGTCCCGACAGCACCAATAATGCGGCGGCGACGTAGTACATCGGCGGTTTCTCCTTCGGCGGCTCCGGTATCCCTTTGCGTCGCCATGGCGGTGGATGCCCCAGCTTGGCGCGGACAGATTTCATTCCGCCGAATCCGATATGCGGCATTTGACTAAAGTTGGACCGGTTGGGCCAAGCAAACGGCCTAACGACGCCGCCCAACGAGGCAGTCCTTATCGTGGGTTTATCGCGCGCATCTGGATTGGGCCCACAGGAGGAGGGTCTGGTCATGCGTCCACTTCGGCCGCTGTCGAAACTCACTACGGCTGAAGAAGACAGAGAAGACGTTGTCGATCTTGCTCGCGGCGGCGCTGGTTGCAGCGCATCATCTCAAGCTCGGCTTGGGCAGTGGTGATGTCCTGACGTTGCTTCTTCATTTCGATGACACGCGCCTCCTGCACTGCAAGCTGCCGCTCTCCTTCGACAACCTCGCGTTCGATCTGTCTCAACTCATCAAAGAGCGCATCTTTGTACATAGAGCTTGCAACGGATCACCGTTCGCAGCGTTCCTTTCGGGACGGATCTGGCAAGCAAAGCACGGCTGCGGGACGCCTTCAGCCCGACGAAACACGCCTGAAACATTGCTGAAACCAGATAGTCCTGAACGCGGCGGCCGCTGGCTCCGCCGGGGCGGCCGTGCAGCGATGCAGACGATGCCGTGTCGCATGGTCCAAGTGATCGAACCTCGATCGCGCGCTCAGCTGCGGCCGGTTCGTCCCCGGCGGATGAATGCAAGACTGAGGAGGGCCAAAAAGACGACACCTTGAATAATGAGAATGCGCAATTGGAGACCCGCAAGGGTATCGGCAACAGCCTCGGGATAGCGCGTCTTGAGATCGTTGATGCTCAGGAACGCTATGGGCATGCTCAGCACAAAACTAACGGCGAATAGCCACAGGTCTGCGGGCGCCTCATGCCCGCGCACGCCGACGCTGCTGAGGATTGCGCTTTCCTTCGCGTAGACTCCTTGGCCTTCCTGTCCTCCGGGGAAACATATCCTGCCGGGATCCGCCCCAAGAAACAGGCCGCGCTTGGCCAGTAACGCCGTCATCGGTATCGCGATCAAAAAGCTGAGCCCGAACGAGTACAGGCTGTGCAGAGCGAAGGGCGAGATCTGATCGGCAGTAAAGTTCGCAACAAGGCTGGGCGGCAAGCGGACCGCGAACAGTGCTGAGAACTCGGTGAGCTGCTTGTACCAGCTGGGAAAGGAGGCTATCGCCGGCAGCAGGATGGTGGTGAAGACCGTTGTGAGCTGAGGTGACTTCCAGCGTTCGATCGCGGCATCCAGGCGACCCAGCAGCGCCGAGCGCGCGGTGTCGGATATCCCGTCACCGAGCAGAATTTCCTGTCGCAACCGCCGAAGCCGCCCGTGGAAATGCCCTTTCATGAAGATGATCAGGAGCGGGCGAACGAATATCAGCGGTGCCGAGGGGGCTTCGCCGCGCCATAACCAGATCCAGATATAGTGAAGTTGCCGCAGGAAGAACTGCCGGTACCGCCAATGCCCGGGAAAGCAGTTTCGGATCGCTATGACGAGGTTGACCGGAATGATGAGAAACACCCCGACCACGAAGAAGAAGTAAAACTTCAACACCGCCCAGAGCAAGATCAGCATTGGCATGATGCTGACAAGGGGCAGGTCGAGGGTTCGCCGTTCGACGCCGCGATACAATCCTATCAACTGATCGGTGGCTTCAGCGAATGCATTTTCGGCGTCAGACATGAGGAATCCGCCGTGTGATCTGCTGCAGGCGAACCGCTCGCCCAGCCTAGCGCGGCGCGGGAGTTGTCATTGTGAAACACCTCACACGGGCAGCGCCAAATTGCACGGGGAAGGCTCCGGATAAGCCGAGGTCCCGGCTTTGCGTGCTCCTTTGCTTTTCGACCCGCATGCCGACACAGCGCGGCTGGACGATAAGACGCTTGGCGAGGCGGTGCTTGCTGCTCGATGCGCGGCTCGCCGGTGAGGTCAAGGTGCGCGGCGGGGGGTGGTTAAAAGTTCAGGCATATCTATGCGGGACCGGTCTTCCTGGTTCATGCGCAAAATTCCGGAATTAAATACTAAAAGCCACCGGCCTGGGACGCAGGTGCGGCGAGCCATGACCCAAAGCGACATCGAGCTCATAGCGAAGTTCCACACGCCCAACAGGAAGTTGCACACGCCCAGCAGGTTTATAAGAAAAGCCGGAAGATCTTCCAGGACTTGGTGCTGCCAAGCAGTCAGCCGAAAGGAAATTTCTGACGAGTTGGCAAGCCCTGGTGCTCCCATCGAAGGTTGAGCCGATTCGGAGGAAGTCGTTCCATGGACGAAGATATCCTACACAAATTGGAGGGGCGTCTCGGACCGCTCCATGCGAGACAGCGATTGGCTATCGAGACGGATCATGAGGCACAGATCTTCGGCCACGGCCTTCTCTCCTTTCACATAGAGAACTGGTATCCGGTCCATTCTATCGTCCGAAATGCGCTCAAGCTGACCGGTCTCTACTGGCGCGGACGCCGAAATACAGAAAGCATTCTCGTCAAACGAAATGATGTTGTGTTCAAGGAGCTGCCACCGCTTTTCGACGGCTTCACCATACTCCACATTAGCGACATGCACGTGGATATGAATGAAGCTGCCATGCAGCGCCTTATCGAACTCGTCGGCGACAAGCACTACGATCTATGTGCTCTAACCGGGGACTATCGGGGGAAGAATCTTGGACCGTTTGAGGCTACCTTGAACGGCGTTGCACGAGTGCGAGCTCATCTAAAGGAGCCCGTTTATGGGGTTCTGGGCGACCACGATACCATCCAAATGGTTCCGGGGCTGGAAGCCATGGGAATACATATACTGCTTAACGAAAGCGAGGTGATCGTGCGCGGCGATCAGCAAATCTATCTAGCTGGAATCGATGACGCTCATTGCTTCAAGGCCGACGATATCGAAAAGGCTGCGTTGCAGATACCGTTTGGCGAGTTCTCCATCTTACTGTCACACACACCGGAGGTCTATCATCAGGCGGCTCATGCCGGTTTTAATTTGTTGCTGAGCGGGCATACGCACGGCGGGCAGATCTGTCTGCCAGGATCTATTCCGATCATACTTGATGCAGTATTGCCTCGACAGATGGGAGCAGGAGCTTGGCGGTATCATGACATGGCCGGCTACACCTCTGTCGGTGCTGGATCGAGCGTCGTTCCTGTTCGCCTCTACTGTCCACCAGAAATCACCCTGCACTGCCTTCGTTCGGGCTAACGGCGGGCTAATATGGTTCGTCGCGCAGGTGGGCCCGGAATAGAAAACGAGACAGAATCAGCGCGCCAATAAAAAAGATCCCGACGCCAAGCACTATGTCTGCGATCGTCAATGAAAGTGCGTCGCGGCATGCCAGCATCGGAAATAGGGATTCGGGAATCTGATCGAGCCCGAGTGCCTGGCTGCTGGGCGGAGAGTTTAGGCGGCGCTTCACGAAACTGGAGAACAAATCGCCCGCCATAGCCGCAACCGCTACGATTGCACCAATCGTCAGATCCAGACCGATAAGCGGGGCGCTTGCTGTCGTGACGAGGACTGAAATCAAGATACCGCGGATGGTCTTCGATGGCCCAAACCACGGCCGCCCATCAAAAAATACGGTGCCGGCATCCAGCGGAAAGGAAAAACGTGAGCCAAAAATCTTCTTCGCAACGATCGGTGTGCCGTTCGCCAACGTCATTAAAACCAACAATTGCAGAATATGCAGAAGTCGCATTTCTTCAGCTTAGCTTATAGTTGCATCCGACGTTAGTTCGGTCTTCTATTGTGAGCGCCAGTCAGTGGAACGTCTTGCGCCGGTTATCGTGGGGACAAGCCAGGGTCGGGTTGTTGACCCTGGCCTCATGAGAATACGCTATATCTACCCGAAGGCCGATCAAGGGGGCTAGCTGGTGGACGAAGACATTCTGCGCAAACTCGAGATCCGTCTCGGGCCGCTTCACGCCCGGCAGCGATTGGGGATTGAGCGAGAACATGAAGCTCAGGTATTTGGCCAGGGCCTCACATTTTTTCACCTTGAAAACTCATCCTGGGCCGAGTGGATGATTCGAAATGTTCTGCGGGCAACGGGGCTCTATTGGCGTGCACGCCAGAATGCAGAACGCATTCTCGTCAGGCGGAATGACTTGAGATTCAAGAAATTACCGCCCCTCTTTGAGGGCTTCACCATTCTCCACATTAGCGACCTTCACGTGGATATGAATGAAGTTGCCATGAACAGACTCATCGAGCTGGTTGGCGGCATGCAGTACGATGTGTGTGTCCTGACTGGCGATTATCGGGGTCGGACTTTTGGGCCCTTCCAGCCCGCGCTGGATGGTGTCGCGCGATTGGGAAATCATCTGAAACAGCCAATCTACGCCGTGCTCGGCAACCACGATACGATTCAGATGGTTCCGGGGCTCGAAGCCATGGGCATTCGCGTGCTGCTCAATGAATGCGAAACAATCGTTCGTAAGGACCAACGGATCTATCTGGCGGGAATCGACGATGCACATTTCTTCAGAGTGGATAACATCGAAAAAGCCGCTCTCTCGATACCCCGCGGTGAATTCTCGATCTTGTTGTCTCACACACCGGAGGTTTATCGCCAGGCTGCCGATGCCAATTTTGATCTCATGCTGAGCGGACACACCCACGGCGGTCAGATTTGTCTCCCCGGATCCATTCCCATCAAGCTCGAGGCGGTGCTGCCAAGACGGATGGGGGCGGGGCCTTGGCAGTACGGCGATATGACCGGCTATACTTCCGTTGGTGCGGGCTCGAGCGTCGTTCCCGTGCGCCTCAATTGCCCGCCGGAAATAACTTTGCACCATTTACGTCGCGCCTGACGCTCACTTAATACGGTTCATCACGTACATGAGCCTAAAACAGGAGTCGGGGAGAGAAGTAGCTCGCCGAAGCGAAAACACCCCAACACCCGAGGCAGCTTTCGGCAACCGAAACCCGCCGATGGCACCGGCGACGGGAAGAATGGCAACGTGCTGTCTGGCACTTGTTTCGAAGTCTGCCCTGCTTTCCATGCTGAACCCGTTTTTGACACGAAGCGATCCAACAGGTCATAGGTCGGTGTCAGGTTTTCATCCTGTGAACGGCTCCTCCACCAGTACGTGAGTGCCATGAGCGGAGGCACTGTCATTCAACTGCAATTTGCGCAGTGCATGAGTCTCTTCTGGACAAGTGTATATCGGCCATTAGCCGACTCTTTCCATAACATCTCAACTGCGAACGGAGGCCCTGCCCTGGTGCTGCCGCATAACGGCTTGGCTGGCGAGCGGTCCGCGCAAGGGTCTCCAAAATTGCGATTTGCTGTCTGGCGCTTCGCTCGCGAACGCGTGAAGGGATTTCGTCGACCGCCCGAGAACGCAACAAAACGTCCCAGCGGTGAAACCAATTATCAGGAGCTATGAAGTCACGGCAAAGGATGACGGTTGTAGCGTGTGGCTGGATTCTCGGAGAGGGTAAGCTCATGACTTGGAATCAGCAGCGTTTCACCGCACCTATAGTGATTTTGTGTTGGTCGGCCTTGAGTATTGCCACGCTTATCATGGTCGGAGCGTGGTGAGGCTAAGCTTTACCTGTTTGGCGCGCTATGCGCGAAGAATTCACTTCGTTAGTCTTCTTGGCCGTCGCATTTGGAGGCGTTGCTCTCCTCTGTTCCGGCCTGTTGGCCCTGATACTCGTGGGATAGACCAGGATTTACGCCCACAACGCCACGTTGGACCGCCGCCTGCTGAAACTCGGCGGCAGGCCCGTGAAATGGTTCGGGCGGAGCTGAGCCCGCCGGGGCTGAAGGGGAAGGGCAAATCGTTAGTGAACGGCATTTTGCGAAGCGCGTCTGACGGGCCATGGGAGCCCCTGAATTCACCGACCGAAATCTCACGCTGTTCACGCGCGGCGTAAGCGGGCCGAGCGGAAGGAGCTAAGGATTCGACCGTTAGACGTGGAAGAAGTCCAAATTGGCCAAACTGCTTGCTGTTACGGCCGTTAAGACGACTTCCATATCCGCTGAACCCTGGTTCTGGGCTGCCCCTGAACTGTTAACATAAACAATCGTGTCCGCGCCGCTTTGAATCCACGCGATACTATGCGCAGCCACCTGCGTACTACCGGCTATTAAGCCTTGGACGGTCGTGGCTCCAGTGATACCCGAAATGTCGATGATGTCTGTCCCATGAACGAAGTCGCTGATCGCGTCATGGCTTGCAACAGTCGACTCGGACACGGCAGCAAAGACAAACTGATCAGCTCCAGCGCCCCCTATCAGCGTATCGGCGCCAGCTCCGCCCCGAATAAAATCGTTCCCCGCTTGACCGTCCAACGTATTATTTCCAGCGTTGCCAATAATGACGTCAGCGAAACCCGAGCCACGAACAGCATTCACGCCGGTGAATGCATCTGTACCGACGTCCGCAACATCGCCAGCCGTTCCGTGGGAGTTGCCAGCGGCGAGATCTACGGTCACGCCATCCCGAGCATTGTAGAATGCGATGCGGGTATTACCGTTGCCCGTGATAGTGTCATTGCCGGCCATCCCCTCAAACTCGTTGAAGGTACCGAAATCACCGACATTTGGCCCGGAGACGCCGAAATTGGTCGCGACATAAGTGTCGGCGAAGGCGGTCCCGCGGACCGCTTCAATTGATCGAAGGGTGTCTGTTCCGATGGCAGCGTCACCCGACACCGTGCCCGAAGCCATATCGACCTGAATACCTGAAGCCGAACCATCGTGGTTGTAGAATGCCCTGTCGAACCCACCTTGGCCGTCGATGGAGTCATTGCCGGCGCGTCCGGAAAATTCTTCCGCCGTACCGCTAGGATTGGCAGAGCCGGTGATGGTGTCGGCAAATGACGACCCCGAGGCCGAGCCAACACCCGAGAACGTATCGATGCCCACTGACCCATCACCAGTTACAGTACCCGACGCGCCACTGGTGGTGCTGGTCCAGCTATTGGGCTCGAAAGTGATCGTCACGGGACCGGTCGCATTGGCGTAGATCAGGCGCGTGTTGCCGTTGCCGATGATGGTGTCGTTGCCACCCATTCCTTCAAACTGGTTGAGGTTGCCGTTATTGCCGATGTTGGCATAGGGAAGGCCGGTTGCAGGATCGATAGCGCCGCTGACGCCGAAATTCGTGGCGTCGTACGTGTCGGCAAAATTGGTTCCCTGAATACCTTCGATCGAACGCAAGGTGTCGGTGCCGCTCGAGGCATCGCCGATCACCGTTCCTGCCGCAAGGTGAACGGTGATCCCGCCCGTGGTCCAGGTTAGGTTGGCGTATTGCGCCGTATCGAAGCCGCCGTTTCCATCGATAAGATCATCACCGGCAAGGCCCATGAAGTTCTCGTCGGCGCCGCTTCCCGAAAAGGTATCGGCAAACATCGAGCCCATGACGGCGTTGACGCCGGTGAACGTATCGGTGCCCACCGAGGCGTCGCCGGTCGCAATGCCCATGGCGAAGTTAACGGTTACGCCACCACTTGACTGCGTATACTGAATTCGGGTGTGGCCGTTACCGATGATGGTGTCGTTGCCGCCCATACCTTCAAAGTTGTTGAAGGTGCCGTCCGATCCGGCATTGGTGCTGGTGCCGCTGAACCCAGTGGCGTCGAAAACATCAGCAAAGTTGGTGCCGCGGACGGCTTCCACTGAGCGCAGTGTATCGGTGCCGATCGTTGCATCGCCAGTTACGGTTCCGGCTGCAAGATTAACGGTTATGCCCGTGGTTGTGGTGACGTCGTTGTTATAGATGGCGAAATCGTAGCCGCCGCGGCCATCGATCAGATCGTTACCAGCACGACCGTCATATTGCTCGAAAGTACCATTCGGATTGTCACTGCCCCGCAGCGCGTCGCCAAATGCTGACCCAATGACTGAATTGACGTTTGTGAAGGTGTCGTTCCCGACCGATGCGTCGCCGCTCGCCGTGCCCGCGACGAAATCAACGATGACTGCCGCTGTCGCACTGACAAAGGATATACGGGTCAGAATCTGTCCGGAAGGATTGACCGTGCCGACGATGACGTCGTCTCCCCCCATGCCTTCGAAGCTGTTGAAGCCAATTGGCGTACCAGGCACCCCGGAGTTGCCGCTGAAGCCGATTGCCGAGTAGTGGTCGGCAAAGTTGCTGCCCTGGATGGCTTCGATACCGATGAGAGTGTCGGTGCCGACGCCTGGTCCCGTCACGGTCCCGGCTGTCAGATCGGCGGTAATGCCCCCGGTCGCGTCGACATAGACCGCTCGATCAACACCCGACAAGCCGTTGAATGTGTCGTTACCGCCGAAGCCCTGGAATGCATCGTTCCCAGCGGTCCCGGTCAGGGTATTGTTGCCAGCGTCGCCGAGAATGGCGCCGGGCACGCCTACCAAATAGACCACCGCGCTGCTGGTGGCGGTGTTGCCGGCCGCATCACTTACCCGTGCGGTCAGCGAGTTGGCTCCATTGTTGAGGCTGACCGTTGTGCTCCAGCTGCCGTTGCCCTGCACGATGGCGGTGCCGATCGCGGTGGTGCCGTCCAGGATGGTGACGCTGGCGCCGGCATCGGCGACATCGACCGTGCCGGTGATGGTCTGGCTGGCCTGGTTGGTCGACCCACCCGCGCTGGTGATCGCAACCGTGGGCGCGGGTGGGTCGACCAACCAGGCCAGCCAGACCATCACCGGCACGGTCGATGTCGCCGATGCCGGCGCCAGCGTCACCATCCTGGACGGCACCACCGCGAACGGCACCGCCATCGTGTAGGGCAACGGCAGCTGGAGCACAACGGTCAGCCTCAACAATGGAGCCAACTCGCTGACCGCACGGGTAAGTGATGCGGTCGGCAA